>JBBQVL010000022.1:0-52942 GCA_038211615.1 Hyphomicrobiales bacterium | reverse complement strand
CCCGGTGGTGGCTACCGCCGCGACCATGTCCGCGCGCTCGCCCAGCGCGTTGAGGTCAACGACAGCGTGGTTCGGATCATTGGATCAAAGTCCGACCTGTTGCGGACGCTTGCCGCCACAGGCGGTTCCGGAACGCTGCCGGGCGCAGTGCCCAGCTTTGTTCCGAAGTGGCGGATGGGGTGGGATTCGAACCCACGAGACGGTTGCCCGTCTGCCGGTTTTCAAGACCGGTGCCTTCAACCGCTCGGCCACCCATCCAGCTGGGAATTACAGGCACATAAGGCGAAGCACGGAAGGTGGCAATCCTGGCTTGCCTCCCGATCGCCACCCTAAATCCCGCAGAGGCGTGAAGAACGTCATCGATCCGTTCTGCTGCCTCACGCTGCATGCCATCGGTCGCGCGGCTATAGACGTCGAGCGTGACCAATGTGGCGGAAGTATTAGGTCGATAGGTCCAGCGCTTCCTCTGGCGCTTATTTCGTAGGAATTTTCGACGCGAGTTCTTTCATCATATCGAAGGATTTTTCCAAAGCCTTCTGCACCGGCGACGCCGGGAGCTTTCCGAAATCCATCGTTGGCACGAGAACAGTCGAAAGTTCCTTAATGAGACTGGGGTCGCCATTGCTAAGGCGTAGAACCTCTGAAGCTATTGATAGATGCTCTGCGAGACGGAAATAATACCGTGCAAAACTGACAAGAATCTGGATTACAAAGATAGCGACTAAGACTACGCCAATACGCAACACACCAAGCCCTAATATTGCGTCAAATGCTGAGCTTGCAGAAGACGATGCCGAGAAATCTGAGGGCGGGATTTCAGGACCGCTGCTCGCAGTCGCGGAAGGGGTTCCTTGGGAGATGACCACGCCCGGGCCTACAAAAAGAAACATGATCAGCGTTCCCGCGAGCACGGAAGCTCCCACGAACCAAAACGCCAAAAAGCGCGCCGATCTCGCCTTCCGTTCCATCCGCTCGGCCACCTGTTCAAATGTGGCGGACTGCGGGCCTGATGCCCCCATTTGGCCGTAGACTCCCCCAAACAGCGACACTACCCTGCTTCAAAGATCAGGGGTTGTCGAGGTTCACGTATGGCGTGCAATGGTGGCCAGTCGAATTGATTCCTTGGGTCGACACGAGCAAGCCGACTCTCGCGCATCACCGGAAATCGCGCGCTTCGGTTCAACGCCGCGCCGCAGACAACCTCAGCGCCACATGCCCCGCATGCGTGCGCCGATATCAACCTGCGCGCCTGCGCTGCTCGCCCTGCGCGGAGAATCGGCCGCCGCGAGCGGCCATGTGCGCATCTCGAATTTTTCGAGCATGTCGTCCGGGATGAAGCGCGTGCGCACCGCGTAGAGGTGACGGTCGCCGCCTGACGCCTGATGGCTCTTGTAGAAGCGCTGCGGGATCATGATCGAAAGCTGGTCCCTGGCGCGCGTCATGGCGACGTAAAGGAGCCGCCGCTCCTCCTCGATCTCCTCGCTCGTGCCGGTGCCGAGGTCGGAGGGGATGCAGCCGTCGACGGCGTTCAGCACGAACACCGACGTCCACTCCTGCCCCTTGGCGGAGTGGATGGTGGAGAGGATGAGATAATCCTCGTCGAGATGCGGCACGCCCGCCTCGTCGCTGACGGCATCGGGCGGATCGAGCGTCAGCTCCGTCAGGAAGCGCTCGCGCGACGGGTAGCCCGAGGCGATCTGCTCAAGCTGCAGGATGTCGGCAGCGCGGATGTGCGCGTCGTCGTAGCTCCTCGCGAGATGCGGCTCGTACCAGGAGCGCACCAGCCCGAGCTCACCCGGCCAGCCGGAGGCGCGCAGGTGCAGCCGGCCCATCATGGTGGCGAAATCCCGCCACGCGTCGGCGCTGCGCGGCGGCTCGAAATCAGCGAGCGCGCGGACGGGGTCGGGTGTCTCCGCCATGCGGTCGAGAACGCGGCCGGCCGTCGCCGGGCCGAAGCCGGGCATGAGCTGCAGCAGCCGGAAGCCGGCGACACGGTCGCGCGGGTTCTCCGCCCAGCGGAGACAGGCGAGCACATCCTTCACATGCGCCGCGTCGAGAAACTTCAGCCCGCCGAATTTTACGAACGGGATGTTGCGGCGGGTCAGTTCCAGCTCCAGCGCGGCGCTGTGATGCGAGGCGCGGAAGAGCACCGCCTGCGCCTTCAGCCGGATGCCGATTTCGCGGTTCTCCAGAATCCTGCCCACAACGCAGTCCGCCTGGTTGCGATCGTCGGCGACCAGGATGATCTGCGGCTTTTCTTCCGCGGTCCGGTCGGACCAGAGGTTCTTGGTGAAGCGCTCCTCGGCCAGCTCGATCACCGCGTTCGCCGCCGCGAGGATCGGCTGGGTGGAGCGGTAGTTCCGCTCAAGCGTCACCACGCGCGCCGGCGTGCCGAAGGTGGCGGGAAAATCGAGGATGTTCCTGACCGTCGCCGCGCGGAAGGCGTAGATCGACTGCGCGTCGTCGCCGACCACGGTGACGCCCTCCCCGTTCGGCTTCATCGCGGAGAGGATCGCCGCCTGCAGCCGGTTGGTGTCCTGGTATTCGTCGATCAGCACATGATCGAAGCGCTCGCCCATCTCCACGCCGATCGACGGCTCCGCGGCGGCGTGCGACCAGTAGAGCAGCAGATCGTCGTAATCGAGGACGCCGTTCTTCTGCTTCGCCTCGACGTAGCGCGCGAAAAGCTCGCGCAGCTCCTCCTCCCACCCGGCGCACCACGGAAACGCGGCGCCCAGCACCTCCTCGAGCGGCAGCTCGGCGTTCACCGCGCGCGAATAGATCTGCAGGCAGGTTCCCTTGGTCGGAAACCGCTTCTCCGTCCGCGACAGGCCAAGCTCATGGCGGACGAGATTCATCAGGTCGGCGGAATCCTCGCGGTCGTGGATCGTGAACGAGGGATTGATCCCGATCCGCTCGGCATAGTCCCGCAGCAGCCGCGCCCCGATGCCGTGGAACGTGCCGGCCCAGGTCAGCGCAGCGCCCGCGACGGCCGCGCTGAACCCCGGCACCGAGCCGACGATCCGCTCCACGCGCCGCGCCATCTCGGAAGCGGCGCGCCGCGAGAAGGTCATCAGCAGGATGCGGTGTGGATCGGCGCCGCTGACGATCAGGTAGGCGACGCGATGCGCCAGCGTATTCGTCTTGCCGGAGCCCGCGCCGGCGATGATGAGCAGCGGGCCGCGCTCCTCTCCCGCACCCGCCGCATAGGTCGCGGCGAGCCGCTGGTCGGGGTTGAGCTTCTCAAGCCAGGCGGCATCCATCGCGTGCGAATCAAACTCTCAGCCGGGTTGCTCCAGAATCATGTTTCGCGGTTTGTTCGCAAGCGGCGGTTTCGTCAGGCGCTCCCTGCAGGCTCGGGGGTCGCCACACCATGTCGGGATGGCGTAGAGGTGACCTGTTCGCAGAGGCCCGGGCGCACCAGGCTGGGACTTCGTGTTGCGGCACCGTGCCGCGTTTGGGAGGGCGTGATATGGCGGAGAGCGGGCTGAAGCCGCCCGGCGCGCCTACGGCCGCGCTGCTGCGCTCCGGGGATGGCGGTGCGCCCTTCGTGCTGCCCTACGCTTCCGTATCGCCGGTATTCGGATCCCTGGCTGCCGCCGGACCTGGCGCGGCCGTGCTGGGGCGCGCAACGCTCGGCGCCGATGCGCGGCTCGGCGCCTCTTCCGTGATCCGCGCGGACGGACATTTCGTGCGGGCTGGCGACGATTTTGCGCTCGGAGCCCGCTCGACCGTTCACATCGCGCATGACATCTACCCGGCGATTATCGGCGACCGCGTGAGCATTGGCGAGAACGCGGTCGTGCATGCCTGCACAATCGGCAACGACGTGGTGATCGGCGATGGCGCGGTGATCCTCGACGGCTCCGTCGTCGGCGACAGCGTGGTGATAGCGCCGCACGCGATCGTTTTCCCACGCTCCACGCTTGCCGGCGGCAAGCTCTACGCCGGCATGCCGGCGCGTCCGGTCCGCGATCTCGCACCGGGGGAAATCGAGGAGCAGTCCGCGTCCCTCCGCAACCGGCCCCTCGCCGCTGGCCTTGCTGCGCCGGCGCTTGCCGAGGGCGACCTCGGCGCGAGCCTGCTCGTCGCCGCCACCGCGCGACTGCGCGGGCGGATCGTCGCGGCAAACGACACCTCGATCTGGTTCGGCTGCGACCTCGATGCGAATGGCGGCGAGATCGTCATCGGCCGGAACACCAACATCCAGGACAACACCCGCATCCTCTGCCGGCCCGGCCACCGCTTCGCCATCGGCGAAGACTCCACCATCGGCCACAACGTCACCCTCGGCGACTGCACGATCGGCGCGCGCGCGCTGATAGGCATCGGCAGCGTGGTTGCGGACGGAACCGTTATCGAGGACGACGTCTTCCTCGCGGCCGGCGCCGAGACGACGCCCGGCCAGGTGCTGGAGGCCGGATTTCTCTGGGGCAAGCGGCCGGCCGTCAAGATGGCGCCGCTCGACGCGGCCAAACGCGAACTGATCGCCATGACGGTCGAGCACTACAAGAACTATGCGCGCGCCTTTGCCGCCGCGCAGCGGAGCCAATCAGCATGACGGCAGAAGACGGCGGTGGGGCAAGTGGCGGCGCGTCGCCGCGCTCGCTCGCGCTTTTCACGGACCTCTACGAGCTCACGATGCTCCGGGCCTATCGCGAGCTCGGCATCAGGCAGACGGCGGTGTTCAGCCTTTTCGCGCGGCGTCTTCCGGCGGAGCGGAATTTTCTCGTCGCCGCCGGGCTGGAGGATTTCCTGCAGGCCATCGAAACGTTGCGCTTCAACGAATCCGATCTCGCCTACCTCAGGGCGCAGGGCTTTCCCGAAGCGATCCTCGGCCATCTGAAGGACTTCCGTTTTTCCGGCGACATCTACGCCATGCCCGAAGGGACGCCGTTCTTCGAGAACGAGGCGGTGATCGAGGTCGTTGCGCCGATGGAAGAGGCGCAGCTCGTGGAGACGCTGGCGATCAACCAGATCGGCTTTCCGAGCCTGATCGCGTCGAAGGCGGCGCGCATCGTCGCGGCGGCGCAAGGGCGGCCCGTCATCGATTTTGGCGGACGCCGCGCGCACGGCATCGACGCCGCCGTCACCGGCGCCCGCGCCTCCTACATCGGCGGCGCGGAGGCCACCGCCAACGTCTATGCCGGCCGCCGCTACGGCATTCCAATCACCGGGACGATGGCGCACAGCTTCATCCAGTCCTTCGACGACGAGATGGAGGCGTTCCGCTCCTTCGCGCGCGTCTATCCGGAGACGGTGCTTCTGGTGGACACATACGATCCCATCGCCGGCGTGAAGAAGGTGGTGGCGCTCGCGAAGGAACTCGGAGCTGCCTTCAAGGTGCGCGGCGTGCGGCTGGATTCCGGCGACCTTCTGGCGCTCTCCAAGGCTGCCCGGCAACTCCTCGACGAGGCAGGGCTGCCGAATGTGAAGATCGTCGCGAGCGGCGGGCTGGACGAGTTCGTGATCCTCGACCTCGTCGCGGCCGGAGCGCCGATCGACACTTTCGGCGTCGGCACCGATCTCGCCGTCTCCGGCGACGCGCCGGCGCTCGACATCGTCTACAAGCTGACGGAATTCGGTGGCGCCGGCCGGGTGAAGCTCTCGGTCGGCAAGCGGAGCCTGCCCGGCCGCAAGCAGATCTTCCGGACCTTCGAACACGGCATCGCTGTTGGCGACACCATTGCACGCGGGGTCGAAACCCTGCCGGGGACGCCGCTCCTCCGCCCGGTCATGCTGAAAGGCAAACGCGTCGAGCCGGCGGAATCGCTCAAGACGATCCGCGACCGCTGCCGCACCGAGCTTGCGCGGATGCCCGAAGACATCCGTCGGATCGGCAAGTCCGCCCGCTCCTACTCCGTGGCGATCAGTCCGTCGCTCGACGCGTTCGACCGGCAGGTCCGCGACGACATTCAGAAGAACGCCTGAATTCCCGTCTGCGCGCGGCCGAGGATGAGGGCGTGCACGTCGTGGGTGCCCTCGTAGGTGTTCACGGTCTCGAGGTTCTGCGCGTGGCGCATGACGTGGAATTCTTCCTGGATGCCGTTGCCGCCGTGCATGTCGCGCGCGGCGCGCGCGACATCGAGCGCTTTGCCGCAATTGTTGCGCTTGATGAGCGAGATCGCCTCGGGCGCGACCGAGCCTTCGTCCATGAGCCGGCCGACGCGGAGCGCGGCCTGGGTGCCGAGCGCGATCTCCGTCTGCATGTCGGCAAGCTTCTTCTGGATGAGCTGGTTCGCCGCGAGCGGCCGGCCGAACTGCTTCCGGTCGAGCACGTACTGGCGAGCGCGGAACCAGCAATCCTCCGCCGCTCCCATGACACCCCAGGCGATGCCGTAGCGCGCGCGGTTCAGGCAGCCGAACGGCCCCTTCAGGCCTGACACGTTCGGGAGCAGCGCGTCCTCGGGCACCTCGACCCCCTGCATCACGATCTCGCCGGTGATCGATGCGCGGAGCGACAGCTTCCCGCCGATCTTCGGCGCAGACAGGCCCTTCGTCCCCTTCTCCAGCACGAAGCCGCGGATCGCGCCGTCCTGGGCGCCGCCCTTGTCGGCGAGCTTCGCCCAGACCACGAAGACATCGGCGAGCGGCGCATTGGAGATCCAGGTCTTTGCGCCGGTGAGGCGATAGCCGCCGTCGATCTTCTCCGCACGCGTCGTCATGCCACCGGGGTCGGAGCCGGCGTCGGGCTCCGTCAGGCCGAAGCAGCCGATCCATTCGCCGGTCACGAGCTTCGGAAGATATTTCCGCCGCTGCGTCTCGTCGCCGTAGGCGAAGATCGGATGCATCACGAGCGACGACTGCACGCTCATCATCGAGCGGTAGCCGGAATCGACGCGCTCGACCTCGCGCGCCACCAGGCCGTAGGAGACGTAGGAAGCGCCGGCGCAGCCGTAGTCGGGCGGCAGCGTCAGCCCGAGCAGGCCGAGCGCCCCCATCTCGCGGAAGATGTCCGGGTCGGTCTTCTCTTCGCGATAGGCCGCGATGACGCGCGGCAGCAGCTTCTCCTGCGCAAAGTCGCGCGCCGTATCGCGGATAAGCCGCTCCTCCTCGTTGAGCTGCGCGTCGAGCAGGAACGGATCGTCCCACGCGAACGCCGCCTTCGGCGAGTCTCCGAGACGTTCAGCGCGCTCCGCTTCGGCCATTTTCCGCCTCCGGTGATCGCTGAAAGTCATAGACCGGGCGGCGCAACGAAAGAAGAGGAGCCTTCAGGCGTTCTCCTGGTTTCCGCAATCGCAACCACAAGCCGCGAGGGAAAGGGAAAGACAGCGCCGAATGTGGTAACGCCGAATGCGGTAAGGGAGTCGCATGCGCAACTCCAACGCTCAGAGATAGAGGGCCCCCCATGCTCCGCAGAGAAGGCCGCCTCGACACTGCGCCGCGCGAAAGCGCGGGCAAGACCGCAAGCGAGGTGCGCGACCCGGTCCCCATGCGCAACTGGGAGAAGCCGATCTTCGTCCTGGCGCTGATCATCATTTTGGTGCTCGGCGGCATCGCCGGCATGAACAGCCTGATTGCGCTCGTCCGGTAGTAACTGGACGCGGAATTACGTCGGCTTCGGGAGCGCTATCCCGGTCAGCCGCTCGTAGACGCGCGCAACCGATGCGTCGTCGTCGCGCGCCATGCCGGCGCCCGCCGCCATCAGAAACATCTGCAGGGCGGCGCCGGCAATCGGCAGCGGAAAGCTTCCGCTCCGTCCCATATCCATCAAAATGCTGAGATCCTTGACGAAAATCGAGACGGCGCTCTGCGGGGAATAGTCACCTGCAAGAATGTGAGGCACGCGGTTCTCGAACATCCAGGAATTGCCGGCGGCGGCGGTGATCACTTCGTAGACCTTGGCGAGGTCGAGCCCCTGCTTGGCGGCAAACGCCATCGCCTCGCAGGCCGCCGCGATGTGCACGCCGGCGAGAAGCTGGTTCACCATCTTGAAGGATGCCGCGAGCCCGGCGGCATCGCCCAGCTCGTAGACCTTCGCGGCGATCGCGGACAGCACCAGCCGCGACGCCTCGAAGGCCGCCGCGCTGCCCGAGGCAAGCACGGTCAGCTCGCCCGAGGCGGCGCGCTTCGAGCCGCCGCTGATCGGCGCATCGAGATAGCGCCTGCCGGTGGCCTCGACACGCTCGGACATGGCGCGGGCGGCTTCCGGAGACATCGTGGCGCAGGAGATCACGCATGCATCGGCCGCAAGCTCGTTCAGGCACCCGGCCGCTCCGAAAAGCACGTCCTCCGTCTGCGCGGCGTTGACGACGACCGTGATGAGGATTTCGGCGCCCCTTGCGGCAGCCCCCGGGGAGATATCGCCGGTCGCCCCCTGTCCCTTCAGCGCCTCGACCCGCGCGGCGTCGACATCGCATCCGGCGACGGGAAAGCCAGTGCGGAGGAGCGATGAGGCCATTCCCATCCCCATCGATCCGAGCCCGATGACGCAGACCTTCGGCTTCGTGCCTCCGCTCGCGTTCGCCATGGCGCTGCGCTCCTCAGTTCGCGAAGAAAGCGACGAGCTTCGGGATCACCTGATCCGGCGCCTCGTCCATCAGCCAGTGCCCCGAGCCCATGATGACGACGCCCTCGACGTTGTCGTCGACGAGCTTCCCCTGCGTGATGAGGAATTCGCCGGAGGCCTTCTCGCCGGTCAGCACCAGCATCGGCATGGTGAGCTTCGTCCTGGAGAACTCGGCGAAGTCTTTGGCGTCCTGCTCGAAGTTGCGGAACACCTCCATGCCAGCCTTCATCGCGCCATCCTGCGAATAGGCGGAGGTGTAGAATTGCCGGTCGCCCTCGGAGACCGAATGCTTCGGGTCCGCCGCGAAATCGTTCCAGAAGTGCTCGAGGTAGATCCGCTCGCGCCGGGTGACGAGCGCCAGCGGCGTCGGTCCGTAGAAGTGGAAATGCCAGAGATCGCGAAGCAGGAAGACGCTGTTCCAGTCGCCGACGCCCGGAAGGAAGGCATCCATCAGCGCGATCTTGTCGACCTCGGCCGGATGCTGCGCCGCGTAGGCATAGGCGACCATCAGCCCGATATCATGACCGGCGATCTTGACGTGGCTGAACCCCAGCCCGGCGGCCAGAGCGTGGATGTCCTCCGCCATCGTCTTCTTGTCGTAGCCGCCCTCCGGCTTGGAGGAGAACCCGAAGCCGCGAAGATCGGGCGCGATGACGAGATGCGTCTTGGCGAGCTCGGGGATAAGCGGCAGCCACATGTGGCTGGTCTCGGCGAAGCCGTGCAGCAGGATCACCGGATCGCCCTTCCCCGCCACGAGATAGTGCAGCTCAACGCCATTGCCGAGATCGGCGTAGGCGCTTTCGACCTTGACCGGTTCATCGGCCCAGGCGGGGGCGATCATGACGCCGAGGGCGATCGCCGCGGCGGCGACGAGAGAGTGGATAAGGGGACGCATGCTGGCTCCTTTTTGCCCGGCTCAAGGACCGTCTCTATACGAGGAAAATGCGAACGCGCCGTGCGGCAAAACGCTTTCAGCGCCGGCGATGAGCGGAACAACGTGCCGGCTCACCCGTTGCCCTCAAGTGCCGACGAAGATCGGCGGGAGGCTAGGCACATGGGCATCGGCGTGGGCTTCTACATTCGGAACCTGGTGGCGCAGGCGGTGCAGGAATCGGTTTCGGACGCGCGCGAGCAAGGCAAGGCTCTGGCCATTTCCCATAGCGCGGCGCGAATCGGCGCGGATTATCCTTCCGCATTCTCAGCGCAGGATTTGCGCAACCGCCTGTTCGCCGAAGCGGCGCTCGCGGATGTCGATGTGACCTTGGGGAGAGCGTCGGCAGGAAGAACCTCGCCGAAGCCGCACTGAGCGCCTCGAAGCCCTCGAAACCTACGACGTCCCTTTACGCCACGCGCCGGGCGGGAGTGCCTCCCGCGACGGCTACGACAGCGTTGCGGCCCGTGGCCTTGGCGCGGTAGAGGCCGAGGTCCGCGCGCCCGATCAGCTCCTCGACATCCACATCGCTCTTCTCGGTGAGCGCGACGCCGATGCTCACTGTGATCTGCAGGTCGTCCCCGACGCCGGTCAGCGGCTCGGAGGCGATCGAGAGCCTGATGCGCTCGGCGAGTTCCTCCGCGCCCTCCATTGAGATTTCGGCGACCAGCACGATAAATTCCTCGCCGCCGAAGCGCGCGGCGAGGTCATTGGGGCGCACGCTCCCGATGATCTTCGCCGCGACCCACTGTATCGCGCGGTCTCCTGCCGGATGTCCGAACCGGTCGTTCACCGACTTGAATCGGTCGACGTCGATCATCAGGATGCCGAAACCGCGCCCAGTCTCGCGGAATCCATCCATCGCCTCGTACGCGAGATCGAGGAACCGGCGACGGTTGAGGAGCTTCGTCAGCGTGTCGGTGTCGGCGAGATTGCGCAGCCGAGCGATGTCATCGCTGAGGCGCGTCGCGGCGTCGGCGGCGCGCAACTCGGCGGCCGCAGTCCGCTCCTCGGCGAAGCCGATGCGCAGGATGAGCGCACGGAGCGCGCTCGACAGCCGCACCACCTCGCGCGAGCCGCGCACGCGAGGCAGCATCTCGACGGAGTGCCGCTCGATCAGGTCCGCCTCATGCGCAAGCTTCATGATGGGCTGCGACACGCGGTTCGCCAGGTAAAGAGAAGCGACGATTCCGAGCATCGCCGTCAGAAGTCCCAGGATCAGGATGACGGAAACGACGTGGTGGGCGGTAGCGAACGCAATCGCCTCCGGCTGCCGGGCGATCACGATCCAGCCGAGCGAGGGACGGTCTTGCATCACGGCGAAACCCGTGAGCATCCTGTCTTTTTTCGAACCGTCGCTGAACGAGCCACGATTCTGATCGAGCATCTGCGCGAGGACCGCGTCGGAATATGGCTTCGAGCCAATGGACGGCCCGACGATCATCCGGCCGTCTCGCGACAGGATCCAGAGTTCCTTCGTCTGCCACTGGCTGCTGCGGTTCAACGTCTGTTGCCGAAGATTGGCAGCCCACAGCCAGTTCAGCGAGAATGCCAGCACGCCGACCGGCTTGCCGTTGGCGTCGCGGACGGGCGAAGCAAGATCGATGATCGGGTACGGCTCGCCGTCCGGCGCAAGCCCGCTCAGTGAATAGGACAGCTCGTCTGCCTGCTCGACAATCGTACCCTGCAGCCCGTGTTCGAACCAGCTGCGGCCGCCCGCGGAGAACCCTTCGCGCGAGCCTTCCGCCGCCACCGTCACCGTGCCGTCGGCGGAAGCGAAGCGGAACCAGCGGCCCCCCTGAATCGAAGCGAGCGTCTGTTCAAGAAGCTTCCGGGCCGCCGGTGGATCTCCGGCAAGCACCGGCTTGATCGCCTCGATGCGGGCGAGCACCTCCACCATGCCGGCGCGCTGGTCGGCGCCGCGGGCCAGCCTGTCCGCCAGCGTCGCAGCGAGGCCCACCAGCCCTTCCGAAGTGGCGCCGCGGGCTTCCCGTTCGCCGACCACAGAGGCGCCGATCGCCAGCGTCGCGACGATCAGAAAACAGAGCAGGCTCATCGCCAGCGCGAGCTGCACGCGAAAATCGGTCCGGTCCAGAAGCGGCTTGTAGAAACTGCCCAGGTTCAAGACCTTCACGCCCCCATGCGCCAATTGCGGCAGGCGAGCAAACATCAGCCGCACTGAGAAACCGCTAAAGCCCGAGCGCAAAGTGCGGTGTGGTTAATGCGGGGTGAGCGGCGCGCGCCGTGAACCGGCCCTTGCGCTCGTGCTCATCGTTGTCGATCTCAGCAGTGGTGGCGCCAGCGGTCTGGTGCGAGCCGCCTTTGAGACAAGCGGCAATCGCGCCGGACAGACCTTGCTCTGTTGACAAAATGCGGCCTCCCTTACTGAAGTGGTCGGCCGCCATGCTTCGGAAGACGAAGGGTCATCCGGCGGTGAAGCGAAACGATCCTTCTCCATGGCCAGCAAGCGCCGGCTCAGATGGGGCTGGTCCAGCCTGGCAAAGAGAACTTCGAGAGACAGCACAATGAAGGAATATGAGGTCAATCCGGAGTTCGCGATAACAGACGAAGCCCCGTTGCGAAGCCTGTTTCAGCCGACGCATGCCCTGGCCATCCAGAAGATGCAGGGTTCGCTCGACAAGCATGCTCAGGCTTTCATCGCGCGTTCGCCATTCCTCTGCATCGGCACGCAGGGCCTCGACGGCAAGGCCGATGTCAGCCCCCGCGGCGACCCCGTCGGCTTCGTGAAGATCCTCGATCGCCACACCCTGGCCATTCCCGACCGGCCCGGCAACAACCGCCTCGACAGCCAGGTCAACATCCTGGCCAACCCTCGCGTCGGGCTCCTGTTCATCATTCCGGGGTTCGACGACACGCTGCGAGTAAATGGCCGTGCCAGCCTCGTGACGGACCCCGAGCTGCTGGAGAGCATGCGCGTCAACGACCGCACGCCCAAGCTCGCGATCGTCGTCAAGGTGGATGAGGTCTTCCTGCATTGCGCGAAGGCCTTCCGGCGCTCGCAATTGTGGAACCCCGAGCATTTTCAGGATCGCGGCACGATGCCCTCGCTCATCAAGATCATCCTGGACCAGACGACCGGCGCCCCAGACGACGAAGATGAAATGCGCAAGAGGGATGCGGATCTGGAGGAGGAGTACAAGCAGACGATGTACTAGGGTGCTCCCTCATGGGCAGCGTATTCGCTATGATGCGATATATGGCGTGCCGTCCTTGTGGGTGAAGCGGCCGTCGGAATTGGCGATCATCATGTCGATGTCGGAGTAGGTGGTGACGTCGGCCGGCTCGCGCGAGCCGCCTTCGAGATAGACGGCGACCTCGGCGGACCGGTTGATCAGGTGATGGCCGTTGCCGGTGTTTTTCGGAAAGGCGGCGAAATCGCCGGCGCGGAGCAGCGTCTCGCCTTGATCCTCGATCAGCACGAGCTCGCCTTCGAGGACAAAGACGAACTCGTCCTCGTGGGAATGCCAGTGCCGCTGGCAGGACCAGTTGCCCGGCGGGAGATGCATGAGGTTGATGCCGGTCAGCCCGCCGGCATCGCCGAGCCGCTGACGGATGCGGTCGGCGGAGGGCGCGGCGAAGGGTGGCGGGTAGCCGGTGCCGATGTGGCGCGGACCGCCGGAGAGGACGACCTTGGGCATGGAGGTGTCCGTTGTGGCTAGCGATCGCGCTCATCTGCGCCCAGCGGATGGGCGGCCTTCCACACTCTCCCGAGGAAGAAGCGGATTTCATCATTTGACGCACCTATCTGTTGCGGCATCAGTAGTAACCCCAGTTGCTAGTGTTCGGATTCGCCTCTAACCTGACAAGATGGCAACACCACGCGAGCTCTTGGACATTTACGGCGCGCTCTCCCTTCATTCCGCGAATGAAGCGGACACGCGATTGAAGCTCATCGACCAAATTGTCTTTGGAGTCCTCGAATGGACCCACGATGACGTATCTGTCGAAGTCCGTTCGTCAGAAGACGGAACGACTACATTTGCAGATTACGTCCTGTCTACCGCGATGACCTCCCTAGTTGTCGAAGCTAAGAGAATTGGCGCGACGTTTGATGACCTTCCGAACCAAAGGAGAGTACTCATCAGGAGGCTGCTTCGGACGAACATCGGTGAGTATCTAATCCAGGCCCGAGATTACGCTCGCAGACTCTCGATCCCTTTCGCGTCCGTCACTAACGGTGCCCAGTGGGTTATCTTCCCCGCCACCCGAGTCGATGAAATTCCATTCGAACAGTCATCAGCGATTATCTTTCCCAGTCTCCGATCCTGCTTGGAGGATGATTATCAGGAGTTTTCTGACCTGCTGTCCCGCGCTGCGGTCGTTAGTGGTTCGCTGGAAAACGAACTACTGGGAAGGCTCGAGGATCAGCTTATCGAAAGACGACTGAACCGATACTACGAAAGCAGTCCAACGAAGGGATCTGGCAGCGAACTCTATGCACTCATCGAGCCAGCAGTGGTAGCTGCGTTCACCGAAGAAGCCGTACGGCACAACGCTGAGCTTCTCCAAAAATGCTATGTTCCGTCAGCTGACCGAATGCGCTTCGATCGACGGATTCGCATGAGAATTACCCAACGCACAGCGCCGGTCACCGGAGCAGTCCGGCCGTTGCGAAATGAACGAAGTGGCTATCTTTCGGGAATAATCCGCAGTGCTGCCTCGGAGTCTCGTCCTCTAGCGCTCCTTGTTCTGGGTCCGGTCGGTGCGGGCAAGACAACATTTATCGACTACACCAGGGATGTCGCTGCCGCATCTCTCTTCGCCCCGACCGGCGAGCGCCCTTATCCGCACTGGATATACATCGATCTGAGAAGTCTCGGACCAGATTCCTCTCCAGTAGACTTCATCTACGCGAGATTGCGGGACTATATCGACGCCGAGCGCTATCTCTCGGACTATGATCGGTGCATCCAACATGCTTACGGAGAGCAAATTGCGGCTCTTTTTCGTGGACCCTTACATTTACTTGCTGGCGACGAGGGAGAGAGGAGGCGAAGAATATCTGAGCTACTCATGAGTGATTATAATAAGGTGGTGCCCTATGTGGACGTTGTCTTAAGATATGCTGCGCGGAATACAAGTGTCTTCATAGTCATTGATAATGTTGATCAATTTGATTCAGTAGATTTTCAGGAGAAATTATTTGGCGAAGCTATGGCGCTTGCACGCAGAATCGGCGTCGGCCTTGTGCTTGCGCTACGCGAGGCGACTTACGTTCGGCATCGCAATCTACCTGTCTTTGATGCTTTTGATTTTGACGCAATAGCGATCGATCCGCCGCCCGTGAAGGCGGTACTGTCGCGAAGGTTCTTTGTGGCGGAGGGATTACTAAATGGCGTTTCAGGCGACTTTGTCGCTGAAAATGGCGCGAAGATGCATGTTGAGAACCTCGCTGACGTCATCGGGATCTTGCGGAATTCTGTTCTTGGTACCGAGATTGGCAATCTGATCGAGGTGTTTGCGACTGGGGACATACGCAACGCACTGAGAATGACACGCGAGTTCCTCCGCCACGGCTACACAGCCCCGGCTCGCGCACTACAGGTGCACGCTCGGGGCAGAAAATATGTGATGCCGCGGCATGAGGCTCTTCGTGCAATTATGCTAGGCAGCCGGCGCGTTTATCACGAGGAGTATTCCTCGGTCGGAAACATCTTTGATTCGCGCGTGTCTCTTACATCGGCGCAGATGCTGCGGATGTTTCTGATGAATGGCATTGTAACAGCAGCAAGCGCTGGCTCCTTTAGGGGAGTCCAGGGGACGGCTATTCAAGAGATAGGAAGGTCAATTGGATTCGGCGAAGAAATCGTTATGCGGGTCCTGACTGATTTATCCGAGCTTAGATTCCTCTTTACCGAATCGCATACCGACCCAAGTTTTCAAGCGACGTATGTTCCATCGAGGCTTGGTGGGTATATTATTCGCGAGCTTTGTTCCGACGTGATGTATATCGAAAATACGATGTATGACACCTTCATTGCTGATGAAGGCATTTGGGAGACGCTGAGAGAAACGACGGATGCAATCCATGCCGAACGTGATGTCGTGAGCCGCGTCAAACTTAGGATGGCCCGCGTGCGTTTATTCTATCAGCACATGAAAGCGAGCGCGCAACATTTGGCGGATGAGGCCGTGAGGCGATGGTTAGCAAATGAGTGGGTCACGAACCCCTTGACCGTCAACGAGGACCGTTTCGAGTCGAACGTCCGATGGGTGATTGAGTCTGCCCAAAGAAACTATGGCACCAATGGCCGTTGGACCGGCCGGGAAGCAACAAGAGAAGGCACACAGCCCGATATTTCCTAATGAACCGCTGAGCCGCCGCCGCAGTCCTCAGTGTGGGACCACCGCTCGAAAGTCCAAATTAGACTAAGCCGCCTTCTTCCCCTTCTCCGCCAGCCCCACCAGCCGCTGCAATATCCCCGCCACCCCCTTGAGCCGATCCGCCGGGCTCTCCCAGTCCCGGATGAACACCACCCGCTGGTCCGGCCGCACCTTGGCGAGTGACCCCTCTCCGGCGATCATCTTGATCAGCGCCGCGGGCTCGGCGAACGCGTTGCCGCGGAAGGCGATGACCGCGCCCTTCGGGCCGGCGTCCACCTTCTCCACGTTGGCGCGGCGGCAGAGCGCCTTCACGTAGACGATTTTCAGGAGATGCTCGACCTCCTCGGGCAGCGGGCCGAAGCGGTCGATCATTTCCGCGCCGAAGGCGTCGATCTCCTCCGAATCGTCGAGGTCGGCGAGGCGGCGGTAGAGGTTCATGCGGAGCTGCAGGTCGGGCACGTAGACCTCCGGGATCATCACGGACATGCCGACGGTGATCTGCGGCGACCAGCGCTCGTCGGAGAGATCCTCGCCGCCGGCCTTGAGGCTCGCCACCGCCTCTTCGAGCATCTGTTGATAAAGCTCGAAGCCGACCTCCTTGATGTGGCCGGACTGCTCCTCGCCGAGGAGATTTCCGGAGCCGCGGATATCCAGATCGTGCGAGGCGAGCTGAAAACCGGCGCCGAGCGTGTCGAGCGATTGCAGCACTTTCAGCCGCCGCTGCGCGGTGTCGGTGAGCTTCTTCTTGGCGGAGTGGGTGAACAGCGAATAGGCGCGGAGCTTTGAGCGGCCGATGCGGCCGCGGAGCTGGTAGAGCTGCGCCAGCCCAAAAATGTCGGCGCGGTGCACGACGAGGGTGTTGGCGCGCGGGATGTCGAGGCCCGACTCCACGATCGTGGTGGAGAGCAGGATGTCGTACTGCCCGTCGTAGAAGGCGTTCATCACCTGCTCGAGCTGGGTGGAGGGCATCTGCCCGTGCGCCACGCCGACCTTCGCCTCCGGCAGATTGTCGTCCAGAAATTCCTTGATCTCGGCGAGGTCGGAGATGCGCGGCACGACGTAGAAGGACTGGCCGCCGCGCAGTCTTTCCCGCAGCAGCGCCTCGCGGATCGTCAGCGTGTCGAACGGGGAGATGAAGGTCCTGACCGCGAGCCGGTCGATCGGCGGCGTGGCGATCATCGAGAGGTCGCGCACGCCGGTCAGCGCCAGTTGCAGCGTGCGCGGGATCGGCGTCGCGGAGAGCGTCAGCACGTGGATGTGGGCGCGCAGTTCCTTCAGCCGCTCCTTGTGCTTGACGCCGAAGTGCTGCTCCTCGTCGACGATCAGGAGGCCGAGGTCCTTGAAGTCGATCGCCTTGCCGAGCAGCGCGTGCGTGCCTATGGCGATGTCGATCGTGCCGTCGGCGATGCCTGCCTTCACCTGCGCCAGCTCCTTCGCGCCAACGAGGCGCGAGGCCTGGCCGATATTCACCGGCAGCCCGCGGAAGCGCTCCAGGAAGGTGCGCGTGTGCTGGCGGGCGAGCAGCGTGGTCGGGGCGACCAGCGCGACCTGCTTGCCGTTCATGGCGGCGACGAAGGCGGCGCGGAGCGCCACCTCGGTCTTGCCGAACCCGACGTCGCCGCAGACCAGCCGGTCCATCGGGCGGCCGGCGGAGAGGTCGTCGAGCGTCGCCTCGATCGCCGCGCTCTGGTCTTCGGTCTCCTCGTAGGGGAAGCGCGCGGCGAACTCGTCGTAGAGCCCTGCGGGCGGCGGCAGCGCTGGGGCGGCGCGCGTCAGGCGTGCAGCGGCGGTCTTGATGAGCTGCTCCGCCATGTCGCGGATGCGCTTCTTCAGCCGCGCCTTGCGCGTCTGCCAGCCGACGCCGCCGAGCCGGTCGAGATCGGCAGCGGACCCCTCCGCGCCGTAGCGGGTCAGGAGCTCGATATTCTCCACGGGCAGGAACAGCCGGTCGTTGCCGGCGTAGAGGATTTCAAGGCAATCATGCGGCGCGCCGGCCGCCTCGATGGTGCGAAGGCCCGCGAAGCGACCGATGCCGTGGTCGACATGGACGACGAGATCGCCCTGCGCGAGGCTCGCCACCTCCGTCAGCGCATCGGCCGCGCGCTTCCTTTTGCGGCCGGCGCGAACGTAGCGGTCGCCGAGCACATCCTGGTCGCCGATGACAGCGATGTCGGGCGCCTCGAAGCCAGTCTCCAGCGCCAGCACGGCCAGGCCCACCGTGTTTTTCGGCAGCGCTTGCAGCTCGCTCCAGCTCGCCACCGGCTTCAGCGCGATCAGGCCGTGGTCGATCAGCACCTGGCCGAGCCGGTCGCGCGCGCCCTCGCTCCACGAGGCGAGCATCACCTTCCGTCCGGCCTTCTCCAGGTTGCCGACATGGCCGACGAGCGCGTCGAAGACGTTCACGTCGCCGGCGGCGCGTTCCGCCGCGAACGAGCGGCCGGTGCGCCCGCCGATGTCGATCGCCGGGCCTGAGCCCTGCGCCTCGACGAAGGGGCTGAGGCGGGCATGCTTGCGGGCGGCGAGATGCCCCTGCCACTCGTCCGCCGAGAGGTAGAGCGCGTCGGGCGGGATCGGCTTGTAGGGCACCGAGCCGGCCGATGCGCCCTTCCCCATCGCCTCCTGCCGCGCCTGGTAGTGATCGCGGATCTGCGCCTGCCGGTCGGCGAGCGCCTCCTCCGCCAGATGCCCGACGATGACCGGCGCATCGGGAAGATAGGCGAACAGCGTTTCGAGCTTCTCGTAGAAGAACGGCAGCCAATGCTCCATGCCGGCGAAGCGCCGACCCTCGCTCACCGCCTCGTAGAGCGGATCGTTGCCGAACACGGCGCCGAAGGCTGCGCGATAATTCTGCCGGAAGCGGCTGATTGTCTCCTCGGTCAGCACCGCCTCGTTCGCCGGCACGAGGCTCAGGTTCGGCAGCGAGCCGCTGGTGCGCTGGGTGTCGGGCGCGAAGGGGCGGATCGTCTCCAGCGTATCGCCGAAGAAGTCGAGGCGGATCGGGTTCGGCGTGCCCGGCGCCCAGAGGTCGAGGATGCCGCCGCGCACCGCGTATTCGCCGAGATCCCGCACGGTCGCCGTGCGGTCGAAGCCGTTCGCCTCCAGCCAGCGGGAGAGGCTGTCCATCCCGACCGCGTTGCCAGGCGCCATCCGAAGCGCACGCACCGCCACGCTCTCGCGGTCCGGCAGACGCTGGACGATGGCGTTCGCCGTGGTGAACACCACGCGCGGTCCCTTGTGCGGCGCAAGGAGCCGGTGGAGGGCGCTCATGCGCTCGGCGGAGATTTCCGGATTGGGCGAGACGCGGTCGTACGGAAGGCTGTCCCACGCCGGCACGGTCAGCGTCGGGATGTCCGGCGCGAAGAAGGTGAGCGCCGCCTCCGCCAGCGCCACGCCCCGGGCATCGCGGGCGACGAAGAGAACCGTGCCCTCGCTCGCCGCGACGCGCGCCAGCACGCGGCCCTCCAGCCCGTCCGGCACGCCGCCGAGCGTCAGCGAAGCGCGGCCGTTGAAAAGGCCCGAGAGCGGATCGGTCGGCGAGAAGCGTTCAGCTTTGGTCATGGTTCGGCGGGCGGGAGGAATGATAGGCGACAATCGAATCGAAGACGCGGGACCGGAGATCTTGGGCCGCCGGAACGCGGCCGACGATCCAGGTGTAGAGCTCGTCGTCGGGCGTCTCCATCAGCGCCTCGAAATCGGCGAGATCGTGATCGTCGAGGCCCTCTATATGGGCATCCGCGAACGGTCCCAAAATCAGGTCCATCTCGCGCGTTCCGCGGTGCCAGGCGCGGAACAGCGCGCGCCGGCGGCGCGGATCGAGGCCGTGGCTGGAGCGGGTGGTGCCGGTCATGGCGGTCCTAATAGCCCGCATCGGGCGCGCTTGCACCGGTGGAAACTCATCGGACGCTCGGCTATGCTCGTTTCACAAGGGATTGCCATGGCTAAGCTGAACGTCTCGGTTTCAGAACCGCTGCAGGGCTGGATCGAGGACCGCGTAAGGAGCGGCGAATTCGCGAACGCGAACGACTATGTCGACGACCTTATTCGCAACGACCGCGCGCGCCACAAGGCTCTCGTCGAGGCGCTGATAGAAGCGGAGAACAGCGGGGTGAGCCAACGGCTGGTCGAGGATATCATCGCTGACGCCAAGGCAAAGATGCGGAATGGCGCGGTATGAACTTACCCGCCATGCGGACCGCGACCTCGACGATATCTATGCCCACTCTTCAGATTCTTTCGGTGCGCGAAAAGCTGACGAGTACCTTCTCTCGCTCCGGGACTGCTTTCTGCTTCTGGCCGAACGGCCGGGGATGGCACGCGGTGTCGACCAGATACGGAGGGGATATTTCCGGTTCGAGCACGCCAGCCACGTGATCTTCTTCATCAGGATTCCGAGTGGTATCCGAATCATGCGCGTGCTTCATCAGCGAATGGACATCAAGCGGCATATCTGACCGCATCATGCTCTCCACCGCGCCGAACTGACAGGCCATGCGCCCTTCCCGCCTCGATCCGTTCTTCGCTTCGGCTCTGTCGCTTCCGGGCGTCGGACCAAAGACCGGTGCGCTGATCGCCCGGGTGGTCGGCGCGGAGGATGACGCCATCGTCCGCGATGTTCTCTTCCACCTGCCGACCGCCATCGTAGACCGCCGCAACCGGCCGCCGCTCTACGAGATGCCGCCGTCCGGCCCGGTCACGGTGGAAGGCGTGGTGGAGCGGATCGAGAAGCCACGCAGCCTCGACGGGCCGTGGCGCATCGTGCTCGCAGACGGCAACGCCACGATCCAGGTGGTCTATTTCAAGGCGCAGGCCGACTGGCTGAAGAATCTCTACCCGATCGGCGCGCGGCTGATCGTCAGCGGCGAGGTCGAATGGTTCGACATGCGGCCGCAGATCCGCCATCCGGACTACGTGCTGCCGCCGGAGCGCGCCGCCGAGATGCCGGCGCTCGAGCCGGTCTACCGGCTGACGGCCGGCCTTTCGCCGAAAATCCTGCGACGCGCCATCGGCGCGGCGCTCGATCGCGTGCCCGAACTCCCCGAATGGCTCTCGCCGGATATCCTTGCCGCCCGCGCCTGGCCGTCCTTCGCGAGCGGGCTCAGGCTGGCGCACCGCCCCGAGCGGATTGAGGCGTCGGGCCCGACCGGCCCGGCCTGGCAGCGGCTGGCGTTCGACGAGCTTCTGGCGAGTCAGCTCGCGCTGCTTCTCGTCCGCGCCAGCCTGAAGCGGGGACGCGGCACCGCCTGGCGCGCTTCCGGGCGGCTGCGAGCACGGATCGAGGCCGCCCTCACCTTCAGCCTCACGGCTTCGCAGCGACAGGCGCTCACCGAGATCGAGGGTGACCTTGCGGGCGAGACGCGGATGCTGAGGCTGCTGCAGGGCGACGTCGGCTCGGGAAAGACCATCGTCGCGCTGATCGCGATGGCGGATGTCGTCGAGGCCGGCGGGCAGGCCGCGCTGATGGCGCCGACCGAGCTTCTGGCGCGGCAGCATTTCGCCACCATCGCGCCGCTCGCCGCCGCGGCAGGAATCGAGGTCGCGCTGCTGACGGGCGGCGACCGCGCCGCCGATCGGGCAACATCCCTACAGAAGATCGTGGATGGCTCCGTGCAGATCGCGATCGGCACGCATGCGCTGTTCCAGACCGGCGTGGAATTTCTGAAGCTTGGCCTGGCGGTGGTCGACGAGCAGCTCCGCTTCGGCGTGCACCAGCGGCTGGCGCTATCCGCCAAGGGCGCATCACCCGACACGCTGGTGATGACCGCGACGCCGATCCCGCGCACCCTCGTCCTCTCCTATTTCGGCGATATGGATGTCTCGCGGCTCACCGAGAAGCCGGCCGGCCGCCAGCCGATCGACACCCGCGCCGTGCCGCTCTCGCGCGTGGAGGAGGTGGTGGCGCGGATCGGCAGCGCCATCGAGGCGGGCGACAAGGCCTACTGGGTCTGTCCGCTGGTGGCGGAATCCGAGGAGAGCGACCTGGAGGCGGCCGAGAGCCGCTTCGCCAAGCTCAGCACCGAATTCGGCGCGCGCGTCGGGCTGGTCCACGGCCGCATGAAGCCGTCCGAGAAAGACCGCATGATGGAACGGTTCCGCGCCGGGGACATCGCGATCCTCGTTGCCACGACCGTGATCGAGGTCGGCGTCGACGTGAGCGACGCGACCATCATCGTCATCGAGCACGCCGAGCGCTTCGGGCTCGCGCAGCTGCACCAGCTTCGCGGACGGGTCGGGCGCGGGGAAAAGCGCTCGGTTTGCCTGCTCCTCTATCGCGCGCCGCTTGGCGAGACGGCGAAGGCGCGGATCGCCATCATGCGCGAGACCGAGGACGGGTTCCGCATCGCGGAAGAAGATCTCCGGCTGCGCGGCGAAGGTGACGTGCTCGGCACGCGGCAATCCGGAGTGCCCGGTTTCCGGCTTGCGCTTCCCGAGGTGCACAGCGAGTTGCTGGAGGTCGCCCGCGACGAGGCGAAACTGGCGCTCGCCCGCGACCCGGATTTCACTTCCGAGCGGGCCGAGGCGCTGCGCCTGCTGCTCTATCTCTTCGGCCGCGATGAAGCGGTGCGGCTGATGCGGGCGGGATAGCTATCTTCGACGATAGGCTATCCACCAAACCACCAGCGCCACGATTGCCCCGATCACAGCGGTTTGGGAAGATCCGTAGATTGCACTCATCCAGCCGTAGGTGGTGAGCCGCCCGTTCGAGATCGTCTCTCCACCGCTGTCTCCGAATGAACTAGTGGAATCGCCAAAATTCAAAGGGGCGCTGCTCAAGATCAGGGATACGAGAAACGTCGCGACAAAGCCGAGCGTGACGGCTGCAACTCTGCTGCGCACTCGCGCGCGATGAAGAGCCCACCAGGCCGGCGCACCGACGGCGAAGAGGCCGATCGCGAAAACGCACCAGGCGACGCCAAATTCGAGGGCCAGGAAAACGACGTCTCCCGCCTGCCACTGTGCCGCAAGCTCGCGCGGCGCCATGACCAAAACTGTGCCGAGATGGAGGACGGGAACGAGAGCCGCTCCGACCAGCGACCCAACAAAGAGCGCAAACATCGACCGTCGAACAGTAAGTATTGGGGCTGCGCTGCGATCCATTTCTGCGGCTATTCCCGCCCCGGGATGATGTTCCAGCGCACGGATGGCCCGCGATAGGCGAGCCGCCAGACAAGGCCTGCGACCGCCGCGCCGAGCAGGGCGAACTCGAACGAGTCCCAGAGCGCGCGATACGATCCGTCGGGCGCGAGAATCGCTTCGGAAATGGCCATCCCACCGCCATCGCCGTAGGAGGCGTTGTTACCGCCGTAGACGAGCGGCGGACCGTTGAGAATCAGCGATACCAGGAAGGTCGCGAGGAAACCAAGCGCCAGGGCTGTCCGCGCGCTCCGCCGGCCGAGGCGATGGCATATCCACCAGAGCGGAATACCGAAGACCGCCAGCCCCGCCGCGAAGACGATCCAGGTCGCGGCGAAGAGGATCGCCATGACCTGCGCATCGCTCGGCCTCCACTGGCTCAGCAATTCGTCGCGCTCGAAGATCAGCGACGGCAGAATGCCGGAGAATTGAATCAGCATCGCACCGAGAAGCGAGCCGACGAGAAGGGCAAGAGCCGCGCGGCGAAGCGTAACGGTCGGGGGGGCTGCATGGAAGCGGTGGTCATGGAGGCGGTTCTCCCCCCGTTTCCCGCCCACGTCATTGCGGCACGTTCACGCTGCGCACCGTGCCGCCCGGATCGACGTCGTAGATCGTGCCGCCGGCCATGTAGACAAAGTCGCAGTGCTCGCTGTCGAGCTTCACCTTGTAGCAGAACTTGTCGCCGCTCAGGCGGATTACCCCGTCGATCGCGCCGTGATGCGACCCCATCGCGTAGGAGCCGTGGTTCGTCTTCGTCTTGAAATCGTAGGTGACGGTGCCCGTCGCGACGCCGAAGAACGTGTAGGTCGTGAAGCTGAAGGTCCTGCCGTCGTAGAGCTTCACGATTGCTTGCGGCGAAAGCTTCTTCGCGGCGGCCGGCAGCGGCGGCGCCTGGACGGCAAGCGCCGTCGCGGTGGACACGGCAAGCGCGAGGCCTGCGCCGAGAAGATTGCGCATCATGAAATTCACTCCGCCGCCTCCGAAATCTGCTTCTCCTGCGGACCCGGCGGAATATTCTCCAGCCGCGCCTGGTCCGGCGTCACCAGCCCGGCCGATATGATCATCTTCGCAGCTTCCTCAAGGCTCATCCTGAGGATCGTGACATCGCTTCGTGGCACAAAGGTGAGAAAGCCGGCGGTGATGTTCGGCGTGTTCGGGATGAACACCGCCATCATCTCCTTCTCCGGAAAGCGCTCGCTGATCTCGCCCTTCGACCGGGTGGCGACGAAGCCGACCCGCCACACACCCTTCCGCGGATATTCGATCAGCGCCACCTCCTGGAAGGAGCGGCTCGTATGCGACAGGGCGGTCTGGAAGAGCTGGCGCAGGCCGCGGTAGAGATTGCGCACCAGCGGAACCCGGTCGAGCAGGCTCTCGCCGTAGGAAACGATGGTGCGGCCGACGAAGTTCGCGGTGAGGAAGCCGAGCAGCGTCAGCACCAGGATCGCGAAGATCAGGCCGACGCCGGGCACGGAGAACGGCAGGTAATTGTCCGGGCTGTAGATGCGCGGGATGAGCGGCTTAACCCGGCTGTCGACCCAGTGGACGAAGGTCCAGGTCAGGTAGACCGTGATCCCGACCGGCGCGGCAACGACGATGCCGGTGAGGAAATAGTTCCGGAGCCGGACGCGCAGCGGCGCCCGCCTGATCGGCGGCGGCGCGGCCTTCTGGACGAGGTCTTCAAGATCCATGCACGGGCTCCGGGCCCGCCGGAGCAACGCTCCGACTACCCCCTCAACGCGTCACGACGGCCCCCGATCCAGTGTCGGACAGTTGGCCGCGCCCCGCAAGGTCGGGGGAAGAGAGACGCGAGGCGAACTTACTCGACCGTGACCGATTTCGCGAGGTTGCGCGGCTGGTCGACGTCCGTGCCACGCACCACCGCGGTGTGATAGGCTAGGAGTTGCACCGGAATGGAATAGACGATCGGCGCGACCTCCGGCGCCATGTCCGGCAGCACCAGCGTCGCCATCGTTTTCAGCGACGCTTCCTCCGCGCCGCGGCGGTCGGTCAACAGGATGATCTTGCCGCCGCGCGCCGCCACTTCCTGCATGTTGGAGACGGTCTTCTCGAAGAGATGATCGTGCGGCGCGATGACGATCACCGGCACCGTCTCGTCGATCAGCGCGATCGGCCCGTGCTTCAGCTCGCCGGCGGCGTAGCCCTCGGCATGGATGTAAGAGATTTCCTTCAGCTTCAGCGCCCCTTCGAGCGCCAGCGGATAGGAGGTGCCGCGGCCGAGATAGAGGACGCCGGAAGCCTTCGAAAGCTCCTTCGCGAGCGCTTCGATTTCCGCTTCGAGCTTCAGCGCCCGGGCAGCGTGGCGGGGCACCTCGATCGCCGCGCCGACGAGGCGCTCCTCCTCCGCCGCGGAAATCTTTCCGCGCTGGCGCGCCGCGTTGACGGCGAGCGCGAAGAGCACGGTGAGCTGGCAGGTGAAGGCCTTCGTCGAGGCGACGCCGATCTCCGGGCCGGCAAGCGTCGGCAGCAGGTAGTCCGCCGCGCGCCCGATGGAGGACGTCGGCACGTTGACGATCGCGCCGATCTTCTGCCCGGCGCTCTGGCAGTAGCGGAGCGCGGCGAGCGTGTCGGCGGTTTCGCCCGACTGCGAGATGAAGAGTGCCAAGCCGTCCTGGTCGAGCGGCATCTCGCGGTAGCGGAATTCCGAGGCGATATCGATCTCGACCGGCAGCCGGGCGAGTTTTTCGAACCAGTATTTTCCGATGTGGCCGGCGAAGCTGGCCGTGCCGCAGGCCGACATCATCAGCCGGCTGATGCGGGAGAAATCGACCGGCGCGTCTTTCGGGAGCGCCGCCCGGCCGGTGGTGAAATCGAGATAGTGGGCGAGCGTGTGGGAGATCACTTCCGGCTGCTCGTAGATCTCCTTCAGCATGAAGTGGCGGTGATTGCCCTTGTCGACGGTGAGGCTTGCGGCAACCGCATGCACGATCGGCCGCTCGACCGCTTTCCCCTTGTCGTTGAAGATCTGCACCGAATGCCGGGTGATGACCGCCCAGTCGCCATCTTCGAGATAGGTGATCGCCTGCGTGAATGGCGCGAGCGCGATGGCGTCGGAGCCCAAAAACATCTCGCCGTCGCCGTGACCCACGGCGAGTGGCGACCCGCGGCGCGCTGCGACCAGCAGATCATCCTCGCCGGCGAAGAGCACGGCGAGTGCGAACGCGCCTTCCAGCCGCTTCAAGGTTTCCGCCATCGCCTCGACCGGCTTCAGCCCGCGGTCGAGAGCCATGGTGATGAGATGCGCCACGACCTCGGTGTCGGTCTCGCTCGCGAGCACGCGGCCGGCGGCCTTGATCTCGCGCCGCAGCGCCTGAAAATTCTCGATGATGCCGTTGTGAACGATGGCAACGCGATCGGTCGCATGCGGATGCGCGTTCGATTCAGTCGGCGCGCCGTGCGTCGCCCAGCGGGTATGGCCGATGCCGGCATTGCCGGCGAGCGGCTCGGCGCGCAGCCGCGCTTCCAGATTGATGAGCTTGCCTTCCGCACGGCGGCGGGAGAGCAATCCGCCCTCCAGCGTCGCGATGCCGGCGGAATCGTAGCCGCGATATTCAAGCCGCTTCAGCGCGTCCACGAGCTGCGGGGCAACCGGCCCCAACCCGAGAATGCCGACGATCCCGCACATCCCGCACTTCTCCTCGCACCACCCGCCAAGCATGTAGGGAACGCCCGCCCGGCGCGGAAATCAAAAGCAATGTCAGAATATGACTAAGAGGTTAATTGAAAGGCTAGGATCCAGGCGAGGACCGCCAACGATACGAAATGGAGCCCCGGGTCGCCACCAGTTCCCCGGCAACGGCAGTGATGCCTTGCGACACTCGCTGGGTGCTGCGGGCAGTGGATCCTTCTTGGGAACGGCCGTTCCGCAAACAGACACCGGTCGACGTTGACTACACGTTACGAGGCCGCCGATTGCGCGAAAATCCTCAAGCCGCTACCTAGAGGTAACAAATATTCGTCGGGGGGCGAATTTGTCGAGTTTGATGATGGATGGTCCGACCGCGTTTGCGAACCGCGACGCTCCCTACGCGCGATGGGCACAGGCAAGCCTGGACGCGGCGGGTGAAAGTTGGCCCCTCGTGCAACCAACTTTCGGCCTTTCGGCCACCGATACAATCTTCACTATGGGAAGTTGCTTCGCCAGGAACATCGAAGAACATCTGGCGCGTCTGGGCTGTCGAATCCCCATGATGGACTTCCGGATTCCCATTGAGGAGTGGGCTGGTCGCCCCGCTGGCGTTCTCAACAAATTCACTCCTCCCGCATTTCGTGAGAGCCTCGAATGGACAGCGCGTGTCCATGATCGGGATGGAACCGTAATAGCGGATGACTGCTTGCCGTTCATGTTCGAAGTCGGTGAAGACAAATACCTCGACCTCGACATCCTCTATACACCGCCTGTCAGTAAAGCGCGGTCCATAGAGCGCCGACAGCAGATGTACGACGTGTTCTCATCTGTATTCAGTGCCCAGTGTTTTGTGATGACCCCGGGTTACATCGAGACGTGGGTCGATACGCGGACAGGCCTCCACGCTGCAGGTGTGCTCAAATTAAAGAGCTTCCTCAGAAATTTGGGGCGATTCAAGTTTGAGGTGCGCAGCTATCAAGCTTGTCTCGACGATCTACTGAAATCAATAGACATCGTGCGCGACAGAAATCCCGACGTGAAGGTTCTCGTCACAACATCACCTGTCCCGCTGGCGGTGACCTTCACCGGCCAGGATATCAGGATAGCCAACTCTTACTCGAAATCGGTCTTGCGTGCCGTGTGCGGTGCGCTACCCATGCTGCGGTCGAATGTCGACTACTTCCCATCCTATGAAAGCGCGATGTTTTCGTCTGCGGCGAAGGTGTGGGCAGACGACAATATTCATGTTCATCCGAGCTTCGTCACTAAGATCGCAGCAAAGTTGCTATCCGTATATGTGGAGGATGTGCCTGAATCTGCCCAGCTAGTTCAGGAAGCTAGGCTACTTCTTACTAGCGACATGGAAGGAGCCTATCGGCTCGCTGACCGAGCCTGCGCAGTCGATCCGACTAACATAGAGGCGCGAATCGTTCGTGGAATTGCCGCCGTGGAAACTGCGCCAGACCGCGCGCACGCAGACCTCATTTTTGCGAACGACGCCGGGTATGACACGCATGAAGTGCGGCTCGGAATTCTTAAAACATTGGCGGCCTTGGGGCGCGTCTCGGAGGCATGCGAAGCTTCAGAGGCGATGTTGGAGGCGCCCCAGCTCAACTACATCGACTTCAAGCTAATGGTTCGGCGTCAAATCCAGGCGGGAAACTTGGCGAGGGCCGAGGAATTGGCGCGCCTTTGCATCACCAAATGGCCGACCAGACATCAGGCCTACAAGCCCCTTGTCACCGCGTTGCGGGCCACTGATCGATCTGCGGAGGTTATTGAGGTGCTGCTGACGATGCGGTCCCTGCAATCGGGCCACGGTGTACCGCTTGCACAAACTGTGCTGCTCGCGCGGCTCCTCATGGATCATGACCGATTCAAAGATGCGAAGGCCTACGTGAAAATATTGCGCGAGTCTGATCCCGCGCATCGGGAAGTCATCAGATACAATCGTTGGCGTAGGCGCTCTGCCGCCGCTGTGCCTTCTGTCAAAGCGACCAAGGGAAGTCGAGATGAGGTCCCTGCAGGATCGGACGCGTGGGGCACTACCGTCCTGGATCAAAAGGCATCACGTGACTGAACGCGCAACGAAACGATATGAGTAAGAAGTTCAATGGAAAGGCTGGGTGCGGCCCCGGAATCCGGGGTAGCCTCGAAGCACGCAGCGCGCCGGCCCGAGCTACTTCTTCTTCCCGCGACCAACGGCGCCGCCCGGCTTGTTCACCTGCCGCGCGCGGCCGAAGGCGAGCGCATCCGCCGGCACGTCCTCGGTGAGGACGCTCCCCGACGCCACGTAGGCGCCGTCGCCGATCCTGATCGGCGCGACGAGCGACGCGTTAGATCCGATAAAGGCCCCCTTCCCGATCTCTGTCAGGTGCTTGTGCACGCCGTCATAATTGCAGGTGATCGTGCCTGCCCCGATGTTGGTCTTCGCGCCGACCCGCGCATCGCCGATGTAGGTCAGGTGATTGATCTTCGCCCCCTCCTCCACATCAGCCTGCTTGATCTCGACGAAATTGCCGATATGCGCGCCCTCGCCGATCCGCGCGCCGGGGCGAAGCCGCGCGTAGGGGCCGATGATCGCGTCGGAGGCGACGGTCGCGCCCTCGAGATGGCTGAAGGCTCGGATCGTGACATTGTCCGCGACTTCGACGCCCGGGCCGAAGACGACGTTTGGCTCGACCAGCACATCCTCGCCGAGCTTCGTGTCGTGCGCGAAGAACACCGTCTCGGGTGCAATCAGCGTCGCGCCGCCCTGCATCGCCTCCGCGCGCCTGCCCTGCTGAAAGAGCAGCTCCGCCTCGGCAAGCTGTGCGCGGTCGTTGATGCCAAAGACCTCGGCCGCGTCGATCTCGAAAGCCACGGACCGCAGCCCTAGCTTCGCCGCGATCTCCACCGCGTCGGTCAGGTAGAACTCCCGCTGGTCGTTGTTGCTCTCAATAGCGTCGAGGATTTTGAGCGCCGAAGCGCCGGCGAGCCCCATCAGACCGCCATTGACGAAACCGATCTTCCGCTCAGCCTCGGTAGCGTCCCGCTCTTCGCGGATCGCGACGAGGCGGTCCCCCTGCATGAGCAGCCGGCCGTAGCCGGTCGGGTTTTTCGGGCGCATGCCGCCGACGGCGACCGCTGCGCCTTCCGCCAGCGCGGCCCGGAGCGCGGAGATGGCGTGCGCCGAGACGAACGGCGTGTCGCCGTAGACGACGAGGAGATCGTCCGCGCCCGCCTCGATGGCGAAGCGCGCGGTCTTCACCGCGTCGGCCGTGCCGCGGCGCTCGTTCTGGATATGCACCGACGCGCCCGACGCGTGCTTTTCCACGATCCGGGCGATATCCTCGTGGCCCGGCCCCACCACCACCGCGATCCGGTCGACGCCGGCCTGCTGCAGCGCCTTCAGAACATGCGCGATCATCGGAAGCCGGCCGATCTCGTGCAGCACCTTCGGCAGGCGGGACTTCATCCGCTTGCCCTCTCCGGCCGCCAGCACCACCGCCAGGCTCGTGCGCATCGGAATATCCCTGTCATCGCCCGCGAGGCGCGAATCGTCGCCTTGCCGGGCCTTGCCGGGTGCGTTACCGCAAAGCCCGCTTTCCGAAAACCCAATCCTCGAATCTGGACTAATCCATGAATTTCGGCGCTTTGCGCTGGCGCGCTGTCGTTGCGATCGCGCTCGTCCCGCTGTTCTTCTCCACCAACGTCGTGATCGGCCGCTTCGTGGCGGGCGACGTGGGACCGTGGACGCTCGCTTTCCTGCGCTGGTCCGGCGCGTTCCTGATCCTGCTGCCGTTCTCCGCCCCGGGCCTCCGCGCCAGTCTTCCCGCGCTCCGCGCCGAGGCGCCGCTCATCGCGCTGCTCGGCTTCCTCGGCATGTTCATCTGCGGCGGGCTGGTCTACACGGCGCTGCACTACACCACCGCCTCCAACTCGACGCTGATCTACACCGCGTCGAACGTGATGATCCTGCTGCTCGAGTGGCGCTTTCGCGGCCGGCCGATCGGCGCGCGCGAACTGACCGGCTCGGCGCTCGCCTTCGCCGGCGTCGCGGTGGTAGCGCTCGGCTCGGAGGGCGGCCACCTCAGGCTCAATCCCGGCGACGTGCTGATCGCCATCGCCGCGTTCTCGTGGTCGATCTATTCGGTGCTGTTGAAGCGGCCCGCCCTCGCTTCGATCCCGGGCAACGCGCTTTTCACGGCGATCATGCTGGCCGGCATCGCTCTGCTCCTTCCCGCGATGCTCCTGGAGAATTTTGCGGCCGGCGCCATGCCGCGCACGTCAACCGCCTGGCTCGCGGTCGCGGCGGTGGCACTCATTCCCTCCGTCGGCGCCTATTCCGGATACCAGTACGGAGTCCGCCAGTTCGGGCCGACCACGATGGCGATGAGCTCGTATCTGTGGACGCCCTATGGGCTGCTGCTGGCGATCCTCTTCCTCGGGGAGATCCCGCGCGCCTACCATCTCATCGGACTGGCGCTTATCGTCCCGGGGGTGATTCTGGCGACGGCGCGCTTTCCGGCGCGCCAGCAGAACGCAACACCCAACCCGCCGCCCGGCTAGCGCTTCTCCTTCGAGATTTTCTTCGGCCGGCGCTTTTTTGCCGGCGCCCGAAGCGCGGCTGCGAAGGCGAGCTCCGCCCATTCCTTCAGAGCGTCGCCGTCGTCGAGAGCCTCGGTGGGCAACGTCCAGTAGGACATGGTGAAGCGCCGGCCCTCCTTGCTGTAGGCGAACGGCTGGCAGCCGGCGGAGCGGAACCGCTCGACCGTCTCATCATCGCTCTTCAGGTAGATATCGCCGTCGCTGCGGAGGAGCCCGAAGATCAGCCCGTCGCGGTAAAGGCCGAAGCCGCCGAACATGCGGCGGATCGAGATCGGGCCGAGAGGCTCGAAGAGGTCGAGCAGCCAGTCGTGCTCGCCCGTCAGCCGTGCGCCTCGGCGAGACGCTCGGGCGAAGCCGGCTTGATCTCCACCGATTCGCCGCAGCCGCAAGCAGAGGTCTGGTTCGGGTTGCGGAACACGAAGCCGGTGCGAAGCTTCGTCGCCTCGAAATCCATCTCGGTGCCGAGCAGGAAGAGCGTCGCCTCCGGCTTCACGAAAACCTTGGCGCCGCCGACATCCACAACGTCGTCCGCCGGCTCGGCATTTCGGGCTAGGTCGACGGTATATTCCATGCCGGCGCAGCCGCCCTTTTTCACCCCGATGCGGATGCCCTCAGCGGGCGCTTCGGCGTTGGCGAGAATCTCGCGCACACGGTCAGCGGCGCGATCGGTGACGGAGACGACCTGGAAGCGGGGACGTGCCATGCGACCTACATAGGACCGTTCGGTTGAGAATTCCAGAAGGTTGGTGCCGCAGGGACCTGTCACCACCAGCCGATCGCGACCTTCGCCTCGTCCGACATGCGCTCCGGCGACCAGGGCGGGTCGAACACGACCGTCGCCTTCGCCCCGGAAACGCCGGGAACCGCTGCCACCGCGTCCTCCACCCAGACCGGCTTGTCGCCCGCGACCGGGCAGCCGGGCGCCGTCAGCGTCATGTTCACCGCGACATGGCGGCTGTCGTCGATATCGACCTTGTAGATCAGCCCGAGCTCGTAGATGTCGGCCGGAATCTCCGGGTCGAACACGGTTTTCAGCGCAGCGACGATGCCCGTCGACAACCGCTCCAGCTCGTCGGCCGGAATGGTCGAGCCGTCGAAATCCGGCTTGTTGGGCGATGCTTCGGCGTCCGAACCTTCGGACGCCGGAGGGGCAGCCGCGGTCGCTTCGGTCGCTGGAGTGGCTTCAATTTCCGTCATGGCCGTCTCCAATCACGCAAAGAAAGAATGGGCCTTCGCCAGCCCCTTCACAAGGGCATCCACCTCCGCGCGGGTGTTGTAGAGGGCGAAGGAGGCGCGGCAGGTGGAGGTGACGCCGTAGCGGGCGAGGAGGGGCTGCGCGCAGTGTGTGCCGGCGCGCACCGCAATCCCCTCGCGGTCGATGATGGTCGACACGTCGTGCGCGTGCGCGCCCTGCATCTCGAAGGCGACAATCGCCCCCTTCCCCGGCGCCGAGCCGAAGATGCGGAGGTAGTTCAACGCGGAAAGCTGCTCCTGCGCATATTTGGCGAGGTCAGCCTCGTGCGCCCGGATCGCATCGCGGCCGAGGCTCTCCATGTATTTCAAGGCCGCACCGAGCCCGATCGCCTGCACGATGGGCGGCGTCCCGGCCTCGAATCTGTGCGGCGGCACGCCGTAGGTGACCCAATCCTCCGTCACGGTCTCGATCATCTCGCCGCCGCCGAGAAACGGCGGCATGGCGTCTAGGTGCTCGCGCTTGCCCCACATGACGCCGATGCCGGTCGGTCCATAGGTCTTGTGGCCGGTGAAGACGAAGAAGTCGCAGCCGAGGTCCTGCACGTCGATTGGGAGATGCACCGCCGACTGGCTTCCGTCGACCAGCACCGGGATGCCGCGCTCGTGCGCGATGCGGCAGACCTCCTTGATCGGGACGACCGTGCCGGTGACGTTCGACATGTGGGTCACCGCGACCATCTTCGTCCGCTCCGTCAGGAGCTTTTCGAAGGCTTCGAGGTCGAAGGCGCCGTCCTCGTGGATCGGCGCGTACTTGATCACCGCGCCGCGCCGCTCGCGATGGAAATGCCAGGGCACGATGTTGGAATGGTGCTCCATGATGGAGAGCACGATCTCGTCGCCCTCCCCGATCCGCATGCCCCCAAAGGACTGCGCCACGAGGTTGATGCCCTCGGTCGAAGAGCGTGTGAAGATGATCTCTTCCGTCGACGGCGCATTGATGAAGCGGCGCACCGTTTCGCGCGCGTCCTCGTAGGCCTCGGTCGCGGCATTCGCGAGATAATGCAGGCCGCGGTGAACGTTGGCGTATTCCTCGGTGTAGGCCTTCTGGATGCGGTCGAGCACGGCGCGCGGCTTCTGTGCCGACGCCGCATTGTCGAGATAGACCAGCGGCTTGCCGTAGACTTTCAGTGAGAGCGCCGGGAAATCCGCGCGCACCTTCTCGACATCGTAGGCGCTGTTCTGGGCCATCAAAGCGTCTCCGCCTCCATGCCGAGCCAGCGGCGCGTGCGCTCTTCCAGCGCCGCCACGATTGCCTCGTCGCCGATCATCTCGATCGCCTCGGCGAGGAACGCCATCACCAGCATCCGCTCGGCCTCCGGCTTCGGGATGCCACGCGAGCGCAGGAAGAAGAGCATCTGGTCGTCGATCCGCCCGCAGGTCGCGCCGTGGCCGCAGACCACGTCGTCAGCAAAGATCTCCAGCTCGGGCTTGTTGGCGAATTCTGCTTCGGTCGAAAGGAGCAGCGCGCGGCTCATCATCTTGGAATCGGTCTTCTGCGCGCCGGGCTCGACGATGATCTTGCCCTGGAAGACTCCCTGCGACTGGCCGTCCATCGCCGACTTGAAGTATTCCTGCCCGCCGCAGCGCGGCGCGGAATGGTTGACGACGAGCGTCGTGTCGAGGTGCTGCTTGCGGCGGCCGATCGTGGCGCCGGCAAGCCCGACATGCGAGCCCTCGCCCTCGAACGCCAGGCGGATCTCGCTCCGCGCCACAAGCGCTCCGGCTGCGAACAGGAACGGCTCGAACCGCACGTTCTCGGCAAGCCGCGGCAGGATCAGCGAAAGATGGATCGCCTGGTCGCCTTCCTCCTGCACGCTCACCCAGCGAATGTCTGCGCCCGCGCCGATCTGCACTTCGGTGACGACGTTCGTCTGGTAGGCGACCCCATCCGGGCCGCCGAAACTCTGCAAGATGGTGCCCCTGACGCCGGCGCCGATCGAAACCTGATGGCGGAGTGTCTGCAGGCCGGGTGTCTTGCCGGCGAAGAGGTTCACGATTTCCAGCGGCCGGGAGAGTTTTGCGTGATCGCGGATCTTGAGGACCGCGCCGTCGCGGACGAAGGCGCTGTTCAGCGCGAAGATCGGGGCCTCGGCCGGCTCGAGCGAGCGGTCGAGAATGGCGCCGCCGTCGGCGAGGAAGCGGCCGAGCGAGGCGAAATCGACGGCATCGGCGAGACCCGCCATGTCAGACAGCGACGGCACGAAATGGCCGTTGACGAAGACGATGCGCGCGCGGTCGAGCGCGCCGAAGGCATCACCTGCCTGCAGCGCCGCGCCGGCATCGGCGTGGCTCGCGGGCGCGGAGGGCGCCGGCACGTCCTGCATCAGGGCGCGGAGGTCGGTGTATTTCCACGCCTCGACCCGCCGGTGCGGCAGGCCGTTCTCCATGAAGGCGTCGAAGGCCGTGGCGCGGATGTCGCGCATCGGATCGTCGCCCCCGAGGCTGGCGAAATGGCTCGCCAGCGCCTCCTCGGCCTTGGTGCGGATGCGGGTCGGCTGCTCGGTCATGGGAACGTTCACGCCGCCTCGCTCGCGTAGTCGGCGTAGCCGCGCTCTTCGAGTTCCAGCGCAAGCTCCTTGCCGCCGGAACGCACGATGCGGCCCTTCGACATGACGTGCACATAGTCCGGCACGATGTAGTTCAGGAGCCGCTGGTAGTGGGTGATGACGATGAAGGAGCGCTTCGGCGAGCGGAGCGCGTTGACGCCGTCGGAGACGATGCGCAGCGCGTCGATGTCGAGGCCGGAATCGGTTTCATCCATGACGCAGAGCGCCGGCTCAAGCAGCGCCATCTGCAAAATCTCGTTGCGCTTCTTCTCGCCGCCGGAGAACCCGACGTTGAGCGGCCGCTTCATCATGTCCTGCGTGATCTGCAGCCGGGCCGAGGTGTCCTTCACGAGCTTCATGAAGGCGGGCGTGGTCAGCTCCGCCTCGCCGCGCGCCTTGCGCTGCGCATTGAGCGCCGTGCGCAGGAACGTCATCGTGCCGACGCCCGGGATCTCGACCGGATACTGGAAGGCGAGGAACACGCCGGCGACCGCGCGCTGGTCGGGGTTCATCTCCAGGAGGTCGACGCCGTTCAGCGTCACCTCGCCCCCGGTCACCTCGTACTCCTCCTTGCCGGAGAGCACATAGGAGAGCGTCGATTTCCCCGAGCCGTTCGGCCCCATGATGGCATGCACCTCGCCGTCGTTCACGACGAGGTCGATGCCGTTCAGGATTTTCTTGCCACCGACCTCGACGTGCAGGTCCTTGATCTCAAGCATTCTGAAACTCTTCCTTCGCCGTGCGAAACGCCACTTCGTTGATGTTCTTCACCAGTTCCTCAAGGCTCAAGTCGTCCCGCACCCAGATATTCGGCCAGGTGACGGTATCGCCGCGCACAAACCCCGGATACATCCGGAAGGCGCTCGGCGACAGGCACTCGATCGCCCAATATTCCCCGTTCCTGAGAACGAATTCGACGTTGAGGCCCCACGTGTAGAGTTCAACGATCTCGCTCCCCGACTGGTTCGCCTCAAGCCATTCACCAACTCTTCGCGCCAGCGGCTTGTCCGTCTCCGTCGAATCCGCGTCACTCTGAAGACCGTCGGCGAGGACCGCCTGGAGCGCCTCAGGCGCCAGTGTCACCCCACGCTCCCCTCGAGGCTGATGCCGATCAGCTTCTGCGTCTCCGCCATGAACTCCATCGGAAGCTGCTGTAGCACGTCGCGCACGAAGCCGTTGATGATGAGCGCGGTAGCCTCCTCGGCGTTCATGCCGCGCTGGCGGCAGTAGAAGAGCTGGTCGCCGGAGATTTTCGAGGTCGTCGCCTCGTGCTCGAAGACCGCCGAAGAATTCTTGGACTCGATGTACGGCACGGTGTGCGCGCCGCACTTGTCGCCGATCAGGAGCGACTCGCAGTTGGTGAAGTTGCGCGCGCCCTCGGCGCGGCGATGCGCCGACACCAGCCCGCGGTAGGTGTTGTCGGAATGCCCGGCGGCGATGCCCTTCGAGATGATGCGGCTCGACGTGTTCTTGCCGAGGTGAATCATCTTGGTGCCGGAATCGACCTGCTGGTAGCCGTTGGAAATCGCGATCGAATAAAACTCGCCGCGCGAGCCGTCGCCGCGCAGGATGCAGCTCGGATATTTCCAGGTGATGGCCGAGCCAGTCTCCACCTGCGTCCAGGATATCTTCGACCGCTTTCCCCGGCAGTCGCCGCGCTTGGTGACGAAGTTGAAGATGCCGCCCTTGCCTTCCTTGTCGCCCGGATACCAGTTCTGCACCGTTGAGTACTTGATCTCCGCGTCGTCAAGCGCGACCAGCTCGACCACCGCCGCGTGCAGCTGGTTCTCGTCGCGCATCGGCGCGGTGCAGCCTTCGAGATAGCTCACGTAGGAGCCCTCGTCGGCGATGATGAGCGTGCGCTCGAACTGCCCGGTGTTCTTCTCGTTGATGCGGAAATAGGTGGAGAGCTCCATCGGGCAGCGGACGCCCTTCGGGATGTAGACGAAGGAGCCGTCGGAGAAGACCGCGGAGTTCAGCGTCGCGAAGAAATTGTCGGTGATCGGCACGACCGAGCCCAGGTACTTGCGCACCAGCTCGGGATGCTCGTGCACCGCCTCGGAGATCGGCATGAAGAGCACGCCGGCCTTCTTCAGCTCTTCCTTGAAGGTCGTAGCGACTGAGACGGAATCGAACACGGCGTCGACCGCCACCCGCGAGCCGCTTGCCTCGCCATCGTTGCGGACGCCGGCGAGGATCTCCTGCTCCTTCAGCGGGATACCGAGCCGCGCATAGGTCTTCAGAATCTCTGGATCGACCTCGTCGAGGCTCGCCAGCGGATTGCGCTTCGGCGACGCGTAATAGTGGAGATCCTGGTAGTCGATCTTCGGATAGTGCACGCGCGCCCAGCTCGGCTCCTTCATGCTGAGCCAGCGGCGGTAGGCCTGCAGCCGCCAGTCGGTGAGCCACGACGGCTCGTTCTTCCTAGCCGAGATGAAGCGGACGATATCCTCGTTCAGCCCCTTCGGCGCGAGGTCCGACTGGATGTCGGTCGTGAAGCCGTATTTGTACTTGTCGACGTCGAGCGCCCGGACTTGCGCGACCGTCTCCTGAACAGCAGGCATCAGACTCTCCTCAAATCGGTTCTCACGCTGCGCGGCTCTGGCGCATGCGCGCATGGATGGCGCGCCAGGCGAGCGTGAAGGCTTCGACATCCGCCGTCTCGACCGCGGCAGAAAGGCTCACGCGGACGCCGGAGCGGGCGATGTCGGCTTCGCCCATCGCCTCCAGCACGTGGCTCGCGGCGACCTTGCCGGACGAACAGGCCGAGCCGGCTGAAACCGCGATCCCTTCAAGATCGAAGGCGATCACGGCGGTCTCCGCGGACATTCCCGGCACGCCGAACAAGGTGGTGTTCGGGAGCCGCTCCGCCGCGATTCCGGCAATCCTCGCCTGCGGCGAAATCGCCACCAGCTCCGCCTCCAGCCCCGCCCGCAAGGCCGACACGCGGTCCATGTCCGAAAGATGGTGAGCGGCGAGCCTTGCCGCAACGCCGAACCCCACGATCGCCGCGACGTTTTCCGTGCCGGCGCGGCGCCGGCGCTCCTGTCCGCCGCCGGTCAGAAGCGGCTCTGGACGGGTATTCGCGTCGGCCAGAACGAGCGCGCCAGCGCCCTGCGGACCGCCGAGCTTGTGCGCCGAAAGTGCCAGGAAATCGACGCCGAGCGCCGCGATGTCCACCGGGATGCGGCCGAGCGCCTGCACCGCGTCGCAGAACACATAGCCGCCATGCCGCTTGACGATGCGCGCGGCCTCCGCAACCGGGTGGATCACGCCGGTCTCGTTGTTCGCCAGCATCAGCGCGACATAGGGCGCGCCGGACGCCGCGTCGTGGGCCGCCAGCGCCTGTTCGAGCGCGGCGAGATCGATGGCGCCGGAACGCCCGACCGGAAGCCGGCTGACAGAATCCGCAGGGAATCGCCCGCCCGCGAGCACGCAAGGATGCTCCGTCGCACCGACATAGAGCCGGCCGGCCGGCGCGAGGCCTCGCCCGAAGAGGATGTGGGGGGTCAGCGCCAGCGCCGCGGCTTCCGTCGCCCCGCCCGTGAAGATCACGTTGTCTGGCTCCGCGCCGACCGCCATCGCGACTGCGGCACGGGCCTCTTCCACCAGCAAACGCGCGCGGCGGCCTTCGGCATGCACGGAGGAAGCGTTGGCGGCAGCGTCCAGCGCCGCCACGAACGCGTCGCGCACCGCGGGGAGAAGCGGCGTGCCGGCGTTTGCGTCCATGTAGATGCGCGAAAGCATAATGAGCCCGGCCCGACGTAATCCTTGAATTCGGAGAAGCCTTTGGTGTTTACATAGCCCGCCCTGCCCAAAGGGCAGCAGCCGCGCTAGTTTTGAATTGTTCCAAACTAGTTTCTAGAAACGGGAGCCGAGCGTGTCAAGGAACGCGCGCGGCCCGAGAGTCGAGACATGCTTCAATGCCAGAGGTAATTTTCACAGGCCCCGACGGACGCCTGGAGGGCCGCTATCAGCCCTCGGCGACGAAAACCGCTCCGATCGCCCTCGTGCTGCATCCGCATCCCCGCTTCGGCGGCACGATGAACAACCAGATCGTCTACAAGGCCTTCTACATGTTCCAAGAGCGCGGCTTTACCTGCCTGCGCTTCAATTTCCGGGGCGTCGGACGCAGCCAGGGCTATTTCGACCACGGCGTGGGCGAGCTTGCCGACGCCGCCGCCGCGCTCGACTGGATCCAGACCCTGCACCCGGATTCACGCGGCGTGTGGATCGCCGGCTTCTCCTTCGGCGCCTGGGTCGGCATGCAGCTTCTGATGCGCCGGCCGGAGGTCGAGGGCTTCATCTCGATCGCGCCGCAGCCGAACCTCTACGACTTCTCGTTCCTGGCGCCCTGCCCGTCTTCCGGGCTCATCATCAACGGCGATCAGGACAAGGTCGCGCCGACCGACGCCGTCCAGGGGCTCGTCGACAAGCTGAAGACGCAGAAGGGCATCGTCATCGATCACGTGCAGATGAAGGGCGCCAACCATTTCTTCGAGGGGCAGGTCGATCCGCTGATCGAGACCTGCGCCAACTATCTCGACATGCGTCTGCAGGCGATCGAGTCGCAGTAGCAGCGGCCGAGATCGTCCCTTCTACGCGGCCGCCGAGGCTGACCGGGGCGCCTTCGGCGGCTCGGCCCCGAGCGCGTTGCGCATGTCCTTCGAGATGATGGCGGCGAGATCGCGCTTCTGCGACGGCCTGCCGAACAGGAAGCCCTGCACCTTCTGGCAGTCGTTCGACATCAGGAAGAGCGCCTGCTCGGCGCTCTCGATGCCCTCGGCCAATATTTCCAGGTCGAAGGACTGCGCGGTGCCGATGAGGCTGCGCACAAGGTCCTCCGCCTCCGGCTCCCGCCCGACGCGCTCGATCAGCGAGCGGTCCAGCTTGACCGCGTCGAGTGCTGCGCGCGACAGCAGCTTCAGGCGCGAGTTGTGCAGGCCGAAATCGTCGAGAATGATGGTGACGCCGCGGCTTCTCAGCCGCCGGAGCTGCTCGTTGATGGAATCCGATTGCGCCAGCAGAACCGCCTCGGAAACCTCGATGCGGAGCCGCGAGCCGGCCAGTCCGGCCTTAGCCAGCGCGTGAATGATGGTCGCCGCGATGTCACCGTGACGGAATTGCGCGAGCGAGATGTTGATCGCGAGCGTCAGGTGCGAGGGCCACTCCGCGGCGGTAGAGAACGCTTCGCGGATGATCCATTCGCCGAGCGGCTGGATCAGCCCGCTTTCGTCGGCGACCGGAACGAATACGGTCGGCAGCACCTCGCCGAGATCAGGATGCGCCATGCGGACCAGCGCCTCAAATCCAAGCAGCCGTCGCGTGCGAAGATCGTATTGCGGCTGGAAATGCAGATCGAACCAGCTCTGATGCAGGCCGTCGCTGATCGCGGTCTCCATCTGCAGGCGTGTCTCGACCGCCAGTTCCATGTCGCGCGTGTAGACGCGGAACGTGTCGCCGCCGGCGCCCTTGGCGGCGCGGAGCGCGAGCGAGGCGCTGTGCATGAGCTTTGCCGCATCGTTCCCGTGATCGGGAGCGACCGCGACCCCGATGCTGGCGCCCGGACGGGCGTGGCGCGGGACCTGCGCGCAGACATCCCGGATGGTTTCCTGGATGCGCCGAGCGAAGATCTCCGCATGCCGCGCGCCGCCGACCTCCGGCTGGATGATCAGGAATTCGTCGTCGCCGATCCGCGCCAGCCGCTCCGGCTGGTTGACGAGGAGGAGCAGCCGCTCGCTCAGGAGGCGGAGGAAATCATCCGCCTCTCCCTCGCCGCGCACCTCATTGACGATACGGAAACGGTCGATGTCGATGACGTGGATCGCGAGCTGGCGCGTGGCTTTGGCATTCGCCTCGATCTCGCGGACGAGCGTCTCCAGCACCGCTTTTCGCCCGGCGATATTTTCCGCCGACAGACGCGCCTCCGCTGCGCGCCTGCTGGGCCTTGCGGGAACGTTCCGCAGGAAGAGATACGCCAGCCCGGCGACCGCCACGGCCGCGCCACCTATCCCGATTACGAGCATCGCCGAGTCGGAGTGCAGAAGGCCGTTTGCCTCCTGCCAGAGCTGCCCGCCCACCTCCGTCACCGTCAGGGCGTAGCTGGCGACAAGAATAAGCGCCACCGCGAGAAGGATGGGTTTCAGCCAGGTCTCGCGACCGCTTTCATCCTCTGCGCTCTTCGGCGCGGAAGCCGCGTCCATGTCCTGCCGTCCTGGGTCCACGAAAACCAGCCGGCAGCTTTCCAGCGAAATGCTTGAATTGACGTTAACCAGTCCTTTTCGGCTGGCTTTTCCGTCCGCCCGGTAGCGGCCTCGGCACGCCTGTCGTCAGCGGGTAGGAGAGCGGCAGGCCCTTCGCGGATCGCACGGCGAGAAACGCAAACGCCTGCGCCTCGGTCGCGTCGCCGTCGAACCCAAGCGCCTCGATCGGCTGGAGCGGAACAGGCTTCAGGCTCTGCCCGAGCGCGCGCACGAGCTCGGGGTTCAGGCGACCGCCGCCGCTCGTGTAGCCGACGCTGGGCGGCGCCGGCAGATGCCGCAGCGCGGCGGCAACCGAACGCGCCGAAAATTGCAGCAGCGTCGCGGCTCCATCCGCATCGGAGAGGCCTGCCAGCCGCGCGACCGGAAAGGTGTTGCGGTCGAGCGATTTCGGCGGCGGCAGCGCGAAATAGGGATGCGCAAGCAGCTCCGCCAGGATGGGCTCGGAAGCCGTGCCGCTCGCAGCGAGCCGGCCATCGGCGTCGAAGGGATTCCCGGTGCGCGCAAGCGTCCAGTCATCAAGCAACCCGTTGCCCGGTCCGGTATCGAAGGCAATGAGCGCGCCGTCCGCGCCGACATAGGTGATATTCGCCACGCCGCCGAGATTGAGGAACATGACGGGGCCGGCAAGCCCGGCGGTTTCGGCGAGCGCGCGATGGAAGACGGGCGCGAGCGGCGCGCCCTGCCCGCCGGCCGCCATGTCCGCGGCGCGGAAATCCCAGACCACCGCGACGCCGAGCCTGTCCGCGAGAGCCTGGCCGTCGCCGATCTGCACGGTCAGCGCCTTCGCCGGATCGTGGAACACCGTCTGGCCATGAAAGCCGACGAGATCCACATCGCCCGCCGCGATCCGCTCTGCGGCGAGGAACGTCTCCACCGCTTCGGCATGTCGGAGCGTGACAAGCGCCTCGGCCTCGGCGAGTATTCCCGGCCGGGCGACGCGGTCGTCCAGCACGCGTGCGTCGAGAGCGGCCTGCCGCAGTATTTTCCGGTCTGGCTCACCGTAGGGAATGGTCCGCGCCGGGCCGAATGCCGCGATTCGCTCGCCATCCGTCCTGAGGAATGCCACGTCCACGCCATCGAGCGAGGTGCCGCTCATCAGGCCGACCGCGCTCAGCAGCTCCGCCATTGCAAGCCGTAACGGGGGTTATGTTGGAGGGGCCGCGAGACCCGCGATGCAGCGCCTCGCCGAGATCGAGCCGCGCGCCGCGAACCTCAGTGCCCGCCCCACACGCAAGCGATCGACCCGTAGTCAGGCGCCATGTAGGTCAGGGTATCCTGCGCGTTGGTGATCGTCACTTCATACTCGCCGTCCACGAAGTGATAGCCGGAGCCGGATTGCTTCATCGTCATCGTGAACTTGCCGTCCTCTCCGCCGAGATCCACCCGTACGCGGATCGACTGCTGGCTCAGGACAGTCACCACCAGGCTGCCGGCTCCGTCGCCGCAATTATAGGTCCGCTTTGGTTTGGCCGCCTCTGCCGGAACCGCCCCGATGAGCGCTGCGGCTCCTGCAAGACAAAGCGCTCCAAGACCTGACCGCAACGAAACGTACGACATCACTGCCCCCTTTTCACTCGCCGCGGAACCTAGGCGAATCGCGGCGCACCAGCAATCGCGGAAACTTCCGGCTCAGGACCCCCAACAAGGCCGCGGCGGCTTTGATTCACACGGGCCGATTCACATGGTAAGAGCCGCCGACCCGGCGCCCCGCCAGAACCGAAACCGCAAGCATGACCACCACCTACCGCTCCGACTTCCTGCGCACCCTCCAGGAGCGCGGCTTCATCAACCAGTGCTCCGACCCCGAAGGGCTCGACGCGCTTGCCGCCAAGGGCGGGCTCACGGCTTACGTCGGCTATGACTGCACCGGGCCGTCGCTGCATGTCGGGAGTCTGGTGTCGATCATGATGCTGCGCTGGCTGCAGAAGACCGGCGGCAAGCCGATCACGCTGATGGGCGGCGGCACGACAAGGGTCGGAGATCCTTCCGGCAAGGACGAGACGCGCCGCATCCTGACCGTCGACGACATCGAGGCTAACAAGAACAGCCTGAAGGAGGTCTTCGCGCACTTCGTCCGCTACGAGGGCGAGCGCGCGGCCGTCATGGCCGACAACGCCGAATGGCTGGCGCCGCTCAACTACATCGATTTCCTGCGCGACGTCGGCCGGTATTTCTCCGTCAATCGGATGCTCGCCTTTGACTCCGTCAAGACGCGGCTGGAGCGCGAGCACGAGCTTTCGTTCCTCGAATTCAACTACATGATCCTGCAGGCCTACGATTTCGTCGAGCTCAGCCGGCGCAATGGCTGCGTGCTGCAGATGGGCGGCTCCGACCAGTGGGGGAACATCGTCAGCGGTATCGACCTCGGCCGCCGCATGGGAACGGAGCAGCTCTACGCCCTCACCTGCCCGCTCATCACCACCTCCTCCGGCGCGAAGATGGGCAAGACCGCGCAGGGCGCGATCTGGCTGAACGCCGCGCAGCTCGCGCCCTACGAGTACTGGCAATTCTGGCGCAACACCGAGGATGACGACGTGGGCCGGTTCCTGCGTCTCTTCACCGAATTGCCGCTCGGCGAGATTTCCCGGCTGGAGAATCTGGCGGGCGCCGAAATTAACGAGGCGAAGAAGGTGCTGGCGAACGAGGCGACGGCGCTGCTGCACGGCCAGGCAGCAGCCGACGCCGCCGCCGAGACGGCGCGCAAGACCTTCGAAGAGGGCAAGAGCGGTGACGCGCTGCCGAAGATCGGCGTGCCGCGCAGCGAGCTGGAAAATGGAATGGGACTGCCCGCGCTCTTCGTCCGCGCCGGGCTCGCCGCCTCGAACGGGGAGGTGCGCCGCGCCGTCGCCAACAATTCGATCAGCATCAACGACGTGCGCATCACCGATGCGAACCGCACGATTGGCTCGGGCGACATCAATGCCGAGGGCGTGGTGAAGCTTTCGCTCGGCCGCAAGAAGCACGCCCTCGTCGTGCCGGGTTGAGGGCTGCATTCTCCCGCTGTCGTCATTGCCGGGCTTGACCCGGCAATCCATTCCGTAGCGTGGGCGACTAACTCCCGGCGTTACGGAATGGGTGCCATGGTCAAGCCACGGCATGACGGCCGCGGCGGTATGACCACTAGCGGTATTCGAAGATCCGCCTGAAAATCCCCGGCGCCAGCGCGGAGATCGGGTTCATCGTGAGCTGCGGGCTGTCGAGCGGGCCGAACAGCCGGTAGGTCACGCCGAACAGGCCTTCGTTGCGGCCGCCGAAGAGACCGCCGAGAATCGGAATGCCGCCGGCGATGTTGTTGATGCCGAAGGCCGGAATGAAGGCGCCGCTGATCGCGATCTTCCCGCCCGGCAGGTTCACCGTTCCGCTGGCGGTCGCGCCAAGCGCCGAGCCGCGCAGCGCCGCGTCGTTGACGGTGATCACCCAGTCCTCCTGGCGGAAGGGGATCTTCAGCTGGCTGAACTGCAGGTCGCTCGTGGCCTCCGCGTTGGCCTGCGCCACGCCGCCACGCGGCATGGCGGCGTTCGTGGTGGCGACGGCGGGCTTCAGCGCGGTCTCGTTCAGGAGACGGAAGTCGCGCATCACCACCATGCCGGTGCCGGCACCGCCGACGGGTCCGCTATAGTCGAGGATGAGGTTGCCGCCGGCGATGCGGCTGTAGATGCCGGCGAAGCGGATCAGTGCGCCGCCGCCGTCGGCGAAAAGCCGGAGCACCCGCGTGTCGCCCTCGTGCCCGAGCGTCCATTCGAACGGCTGGTCGTTGTTGCTCTTGCCCTTCAGCGAAGCGGCGTCGAGGCCCTTCTTCGTGATCTTCAGCGTCCCGGCGATATTGGAAAGCGCGACGCTGTTCTGACCCGTGACGACGTCGATGTTGAGGGACATCGCGATGGGGAAGATGTCCGCGGCGCCTCCGCCGACGCCTGAGCGCACACCCTGCAGGATGCCACGCGCGTCGAGCGCCGAGCCCCGCACCTTCACGTCATATCCGCCGCCGTTGGCGGCCGCGCTGACCGAGAGCTGGTCGCCGGGCCGGAGCGCGAGCTTTTCGAGATCCATCGCGCGAAGCCGGCCGTCGAGCCCGAAGGAGAGCGTGCCGCGCGCCTCGAAGCCCTTGCCGGAGAGCTGGAAGTTCGTGATCTCGCGTCCGGTCGAGGTCTTCTCCATGAGGAAGCTCGCGGTCGCCGGCACGCCGGGGCCTTTCTCCCAGCCGAGGAACGGCAGGCTGATGCGGCTCTGCTTCAGGTCGATCGCGATCTGCTGGCGCGCATCGTCGGGATGCGTGACGGCGGCGAGCATCGGACCGGTGACGAGGTTGCCAAGGCCGAAGCCGAGCCGCTCGCGCGTGTCGTCGTCGAGCCTGATGCTGACCGCCGAGGTCTCCGGAGCGCCGGCCCCGAGGATCAGATCGACCGTTGCATCGAGGCCGTCGAGATTGCCCTTGCCCTTGACGGTGTAGCTCTTCGGATTGCCTTCCAGCACAAGGTCGGCCGACGCGATCATGCGGCCGTTGATCGGCGTGGCGCTGGAGAAGCCGGAGAGGCCGAGACGGAAGGTCGGGACGACGTCGGCGAAATTGCTTTCGTACATCGGGATGCTCGCGTCGAGCGAGAGGGACGCGTCTCCCGAAAGGCTGTCCGGCAGGACGCCCTGCTTCGCCGCGACGGAAAGCGGCGGGGTGTTCGACACGGCGGCGAGCGCCGCGGCGGAGCCGGCGAGCTCCAGGTGCAGGTCGCCGCGCGGCTGGGCGCGGCCGAGCTCGGGAATGATGAGCGTGGTGCCGCCGGCCTGCACGTCGCCCTTGCCGGCGACCTGCACCACGCCGGTCTGCGCCCAGACGCTCGCGGTCGCATTGCCGAAGGTGATGCCGCCGGTGGAATTCCTGATGGTCGGGAAAGTCCCGATGGGCGAAAACTCCGCGTCCTTGAACGGCACCGTCCCGACCAGCGCGGTGTCGGGCAGCACCTTGCCGCGACCGCGCGCCCCGATGTGATCCGGCGGCAGCGCCACCTGCAGGGTCGCCGGGCCGAGGCTCCCGCCCTTGACGTTGATGTCGAACCACGCACGCGTCTTCGTCACCACGAAAGGCGGCCAGAGCGCGCGCATGACGGCCGCCGGCATCTGCGTCAGCGACAGCGCGAAGGAAAGTCCGGGGTTGGCGCCCGCGAGGCTTGCCTGGCCGATGATGGACGCCGTGCCGTCCGGCGTCATCAGGCTGAACTGCTGCACCTCGATTCCAAGGTCGGCGAAGCTCAGGCGCGCCATCCCTCCCCCGCCGATAAGCTGCACTGCCTTCTTGTCGCCGATCGGCGTCGGGAGCGTTCCGTCCCGCACGCGCGCCAGGAGAGTGACGTGCCCGGGCTCGGTGAAATCCGCGACGCCCTCGAACCGCGCGCGTCCGGCGCGGGTGCGGATTTCCCCGTTCGGTACGGTGATCCTGTCGCCGGTCGGGTCGAGCACGAAATTCAGCGCGATCGTCTCGACGTTCACCGCCTCCACGCCGGTCAGCGAAAGCTGGCCGTCGGCGGTGGAGACGATGCCGCGGAGGCCCAGGAAGCTGCCGTCTGCGGCTTCGGCCATGCGCGCCTGAACGGTGACGGTGGAGCGGAAATACGGGCCGTCGCCGCCGCCGGCAAGCTTCGGCGCGAGGGTGGCGAGCGGCAGATCCTCCACCTCCGCCGAGACCGAGCTCTCACCGTTGCCGAGCGTTCTGCGCTCGAGCGTCATATCCCAGTCGTGGCCATCCGCCTCCAGGATCTGCATCCAGACCTTGCTGCGATCGGCGCCAAGCGGCGCCCAGTTCGCCTCGGCGATGTGCAGCGGCGCCCCCGTCGGCTTTCCGTCCTGATCGTCGAGGCGGATCGCAGCGTCGCGCACCACGACTTCCTGCAGGCCGATCTCGCGGATCAGTGTGTCGGCCTTGACCGCCTGGTCCATCATCGTCTTGGAGGCGCGGCGGAGAAGATCGACGGTGCTGCCGTCATGCGCCACGTGCGGCGGCGTTGCGACGCCGATCGAAAGGCCCGACGCCGTGACCGACTGGAGATCGATGCGCCCGTGGAGCAGGGCCGACGCCGTGGTCCGCGTGGCGACGTCCTCCGCCGCGACATCCGCAATGCCGGGCAGCAGGAGGTGCAGGTCCTCGATCCTGAGGATCACGCCCTGCCCTTCGCGGTAGGAGACCGCCGTCGATCCGACCGCCAGCCGCGAATCCGGCGGCAGCCGCTCGCGGAGCGCCGCCTCCACCCGCCCGCTGATGAATCCAAGGCTGATCGAGGCCGTCGTCGCGCGCCAATAGAGCCAACCGCCGCCGGCAACCAGAACGACGATCAGGCTGAGGACAACGACAAGCGCGCGGCGAAGCGGCCGCGTCGGCCGCAACTCCTCTACCGGCCCATCTCCCGGCTCGGACTCATCCGTTGACTGTGGGACCTTCGACATGTCCTTGTCTGGGGCGCGACGGCCCACGCTGCGGCGGCGGCGATGCGTATCCTATACGATTCACGCCGCCAACGCAGTGTTTTGCGGCGCAACGGGCGTCAGAGCCTTGGGCCCAAGCATGACGAAAGGATGACCATGGTGACGATGCTGAAGGAGGGCGACGCGGCCCCGGACTTCGACCTGCCAACAGACGGCGGCGGCCGTTTCAAGCTGAGCGAACAGCGCGGCAAGGCGGTAATCGTCTATTTCTATCCGAAGGACGACACCTCCGGCTGCACCCGCGAGGCAATCGATTTCAGCGCCCGCAAGGCGGAGTTCGAGAAGGCCGGTGCGACCGTCGTCGGCCTCTCGCCCGACAGCGCCCGCGATCACGACAAGTTCAAGGCGAAGCACGAGCTGACCATCGCGCTCGCCGCCGACGAGGAGAAGGCGGCGGCCGGAGCCTATGGCGTGTGGATCGAGAAATCGATGTACGGGCGCAAATACATGGGCGTCGACCGTTCCACATTCCTCATCGACCGCGAGGGCAAGCTCGCCGGCATCTGGCGCAAGGTGAAGGTCGAGGGCCACGTGCAGGAGGTGCTCGACGCCGCGAACGCGCTCGGTAAATAGCCGGCGCATTTCCACGCGGGAGCGACGCGCCGGGCAATGGTTCGTTAACCTTGACGAACCATTATCGCCGCGTCGAAACGTTCCCTGCGTGACCATGGTCCATCCCAGCCAGCAACGGCTGAACTACTCTACCCGAAGGCCGTCGTGGACCGTCACCTACAAGCGTGGCGGACGCGTGCGGAACTTCGCCATTCGCCCCATGATAGCGGGTCCGGCGATCGGGTTTTTCGTGCTGCTGCTTGGCGGCTATGTGATTTCGACCGCCTATCTCATCTATCGCGACGATCTGGTCGGGGCTGCCGTCACGCACCAGGTCTCGATGCAATATGCCTACGAGGAGCGCATCGCGGCGCTCCGCTCCGAGCTCGATCGCCTGACCAGCCGCCATCTCGTGCAGACGGAGGGCGTCGAGCAGCAGCTTGCCAACCTGCTCGACCAGCAGGCGACAATCGAGCAGCGCCAGTCGGCGCTCGACGGGATCGTCGGGCGGGCGCGGACGGCCGGCATTGCGGTCAGCCCCGCGGCTGAACCCGCCGATGCGCAGCCTCTGGCCGATGCCCCGACCGAGGACGGTCCTGCCGATTCCGATGCCGACGCGCCCGGGCCGCTCGGCTACATGCCGACCGAGACGCCAGTCGCCGGCGACGCGATCACCAATCTGCTGCTTCACCCGCACGCGAACGCAAAGCCCTCCACCCAGCCGGAGAACATCCGCCCGCTCCTTTCCAAGGTGCGCGCCTCGCTCGACGGCACGGAGGCGAATCTGTCGAAGACGCTCGATGTGCTCGGCCTGGCGGCGCAGAGCGAGGCGGACCGGCTTTCAGCGGCACTTGCGCCGATCGGCGTGACCGGAGCGGACGACGGCGCGGGCGATGCCGAAGGCGGTCCCTTCGTTCCGACGACCGGCCTGCATTTCGTGGAGAAGACGGCGCTCCTCGGCCATACGCTCGACGACATCGACGCGCTCCGCCATGCGGCCGCGGCGCTGCCCGTCGGGATGCCCGTCAGGGCGACGCGGGTTTCGAGCCGCTTCGGCTATCGCCGCGATCCGTTCCTCAATCGCCCGGCCTTCCATGCCGGGCTCGACCTCGTGGCGGCGGCCGGCAGCTCCGTCACGGCGACGGCGCCGGGAACGGTAATCTCCGCGGGATGGAGCGGCGGCTACGGCCAGATGGTCGAGGTAAAGCACGCCGATGGCGTCTCCACCCGCTACGGCCATCTCTCGGCGATCCTGGTCAGCGTCGGGACAAAAGTCACAACCGGCACGCCGCTCGGGCTTGTCGGCTCGACCGGCCGCTCCACCGGCCCGCATCTCCACTACGAGACACGCCGCGGCGGCGACGCCGTGGACCCGACACTCTACCTCGCTGCCGGCAAGGCGCTGCGCGGACCGAGCTGAGCTCAGTGCCGGAGGCCCCCACCTCAGAACGAGGGACGCTGAAACGGAAGGGCTACCCCGCCTCCGCTCCCTCGCCTGCCCCACCGACACCGCCAGAAATCCGATGTGCGAGCGAGGCTTCCATGAAGGGGTCGAGGTCGCCGTCGAGCACGTTGCCGGGTGAGGTGCTCTCGTGGCCGGTGCGGAGATCCTTCACGAGCTGGTAGGGCTGCAGAACGTAGGAGCGGATCTGGTGTCCCCAGCCGATCTCGGTCTTCGCCGCCTCCGTCGCCATGGCCGCCTCCTCGCGCTTCTTCAGCTCCGCCTCGTAGAGGCGGGAGCGCAGCATCTCCCAGGCGGTCGCACGGTTCTTGTGCTGCGAGCGCTCGCTCTGGCAGGCGACGGCGATGCCGGTGGGGATGTGGGTCAGGCGCACGGCTGAGTCGGTCGTGTTGATGTGCTGGCCGCCGGAGCCGGAGGCGCGGTAGGTGTCGGTGCGGACGTCGCTGTCGTTGATCTCGATCTTGATGGAATCGTCGACCACCGGGTAGACCCAGACGCTGGCGAAGCTCGTATGGCGGCGCGCGTTGGAGTCGAACGGCGAGATGCGCACCAGCCGGTGTACGCCGGATTCCGTCTTCAGCCAGCCATAGGCGTTCTGCCCCTTGATCAGCAGCGTGGCGGATTTGATGCCGGCCTGCTCGCCGTCCTGCATTTCGAGGATTTCGACCTTGGAGCCGCGCTGTTCCGCCCAGCGCGTGTACATGCGCAGGAGCATCTGCGCCCAGTCCTGGCTCTCGGTGCCCCCCGCGCCTGCGTGGACCTCCAGGTAGGAGTCGCTGTGGTCGGCCTCGCCCGAGAGGAGCGTCTCGACCTGGCGGCGTGCCATCTCCTTGGCGAGGCGCTCGATCGCCTTCTCCGCCTCTGCGACGACGTCCTTGTCGCCCTCAGCCTCGCCAAGCTCGATCAGGCCGATCGAATCCTCAAGCTCGCGCTCCGTTTTCTTCACCGCGGAGATCGCGTCGTCGAGGTGCTGGCGCTCGCGCATGATCGCCTGCGCCTCCTCCGGACGGTTCCAGAGGTCGGAACTCTCGATGCGGGCGTTCAGCTCCTGCAGGCGGCGTTCAGCAACATCCCAGTCAAAGATGCCTCCGGATCAACGACACGGCGCCGCGGATATCGTCGACCAGCGCAGAGATTTCGGCTCGCATGTCCGCCTCCAATCAAGCGAAAGGCGCGGACTCGGGTCCACGCCTTGCCCCTTCATTTAGCGCGGCTGCCGAGCGGCGCAAGGGCTGGGCTGAGACAGGTCCGGCGGGAGGCTCAATGTCCCCGCGGGATGCGAAGGGTCGCCACGATCCCGGCATGGTCCGACGGCCACAGTCCGGGCGGTATGCGGTCGCCGGGCTTTTGGCCGACGAGACCGATATCTTCGACCTGGAACGCGCCGCGGAAAAGGACAAGGTCGATGCGGCGGTCGAAAGGCGCCGATGTGGGGTTGGAGAGATCCGCCAGATGGCAGCAGGTCAGCCCTGGGTCCGACGGGCGCTTCCGCGTCCATGCGTCCACGAACCCGGCAGCCGGAAATTGTCCGTAGGTCGGGTCCGCCAACGTGGTGGCCGTGACATTGAAGTCACCGACGAAGACCAGCGGCAGGCTGGTGTCTCCCGCCCCGGCGATCATGTCGATCGCCTGAAGGCTGCGGATGCCGGGATCATCCGCATCGAGGTGCGTCGTGGCGAAACGGAACTTGCGACCATCTTTCTCCACATCGACGGAAGCCCAGCCGCGAGCGTTCACGATCGGCCCGCCTAGCGTGTTGAGGGTCAGGTTTCGCAGGAATCCCTGCACCCGCACATTCGAGAGTTTGAGATTCGCCCGAGTCCTGGCGATGATCGCAACGCGCCCGGTCAGACGGGCGTCGACACCAAGCGAGGTCGGAAGCTGCGCGTCAACGCCGGGCACTATTGCCACGACCTCGAAAGGCTCGCGAAGCCGCTGCAGCTCCTTCACCAATGATTGCAGCCCGTCCGACTCGACATCGGTCTCCGGCAGGGCGGCGGTCGGATCGGGAGGAATGCTCAGCGGCCCAACCCGGACGATGGTCGCTTCCTGCAGGCCGACCAGGTCGGCCCGGTTCCGGACGATTTCACGTGCGACGGCGGCGGCCCTGTCCGCGGGCCGGCTCGTGCGGATGTCCTGCAGCGCCTGGCCGGCAGCAGCGACGAGCGCGGGAAGCGATCCGGCTGATACCAGAGGAGCGAGGTCAGCGCCCTGGTAGAGATTCCGCGACATGACGCGAATTTCCCCGGATCCGTCCGCCTGACCGGCGCTGATGGAGCCGAAGACAAATGCCGAGGCAAACAGAAGAGCGGCAAAGGCGCGACGCGGACGATGAAAGTTTGCGGGCAATGAGTACTTCATGAAATCCCCCTGGCCTTGATCTGAACGTCCTCTACTCCATCACTATAGCAGAGATATCACAGGCCCGAGGCGGCGAAACCGACCCCTCGCCCAATCCGGGTTCGTCGTGAATTTTGCTTGAATGGCCGCCCAAGGGCGCGCGGCTCGAAGCAGATCAAACTGCCCCTCGCCTGCGCAAGCGCATCCCTCGCGAACCGTCCGACCCTCTAGTAAAGCCCGCCCGTGCCGCTCGACACGGCCTGGTCGGCCTCCGGAGAAATGGTCTCCGGGACTCCCATCGAATCCTGGTAGCCGATGATCGAGTAGTTGGTGGGCGGCGCCGTGCCCGGCTTGAAGGCCTCGAGGATCACGCCGTCGCCGCCGGCCTGCGCGCGGAGGCCCGTGCGGCGGTCGATCGGGATCAGCTCGATGCCCGGCGGCACCTGGAATTCCTTCGGCGGAGCGTCGGCAAGTGCGACCTTCATGAACTCGGTGAAGATCGGCGCGGCGATCACGCCGCCGGTCTGTCCCTTGCCCATCGGCCGGGGCTTGTCATAGCCGATGAACACGCCGACCACGAGGTCCGGCGAGAAGCCGACGAACCAGGCATCCTTCTCGTCGTTGGTGGTGCCGGTCTTCCCGGCGATCGGCTTGCCGACCTGCTTCACGACCGTCGCCGTGCCGCGCTGCACCACGCCCTCCATCATGGAGGTGATCTGGTAGGCGGTCATCGGGTCGAGAATCTGCTCGCGCGTATCGACGAGCGTCGGCTCATCCTGGCCGGTCCAGGCGACGGCGTCGCAGCCGTCGCACTTGCGCTGGTCGTGCTGGTAGATGGTGCGGCCGAAACGGTCCTGGATGCGGTCGATCAGCGTGGCGTTGATCTTGCGGCCGCCATT
>JBBQVL010000021.1:0-53054 GCA_038211615.1 Hyphomicrobiales bacterium | reverse complement strand
GCGCTGAACGCCTTCCTTTACGACATCTACCATCGCCAGGAGATCATCCGCGCCGGCCGCATCCCGGCCGATCTGATCCTCAACAACGAAGCCTATCTGCCGGAGATGGTCGGCCACGCACCGCCGCTCAACGTCTATAGCCACATCATCGGCATCGACATCGTGCGCGTCAGCGAAAGCGAGTTCTACGTCCTGGAGGACAATCTGCGCACCCCGTCGGGGGTCTCCTACATGCTGGAGAACCGCGAGACGATGATGCATCTCTTCCCGGAGCTGTTCGCCCGCCATCGCGTCGCGCCCGTCTCGCACTATCCCGAAATGCTGCGTCAGACGCTGCAGGCCGTGGCTCCTTCCGGCTGCGACGGCGAGCCGAAGATCGCCGTCATGACGCCGGGCATCTACAATTCGGCTTTCTTCGAACATTCCTTTCTGGCCGACCAGATGGGGCTGGAGCTCGTCGAGGGGCAGGACCTCTTCGTCGAGGACGGCTACCTCTACATGCGCACCACGCAGGGCCGCGAGCGGCTCGACGTCGTCTACCGGCGCATCGACGACACCTACCTCGATCCGCTGACGTTCCACCCGGATTCCACGCTCGGCGTGCCCGGCCTGATGGATCTCTACCGGGCCGGCCGCGTGACCATCGTCAATGCGCCGGGCGGCGGCATCGCCGATGACAAGGCGGTCTATGCCTACGTGCCGGAGATCATCCAGTTCTATACAGGGCAACGCCCGATCCTGCAGAACGTGCCGACCTGGCGCTGCTCCGATCCGACGGAACTGTTGTATGTGCTGGAGCACCTTTCCGAGCTGGTGGTGAAGGAGGTGCACGGCTCCGGCGGCTACGGCATGCTGGTCGGCCCGACCGCCAGCCGCAAGGAAATCGACGCCTTCCGCGACAAGCTCAGGGCGCGGCCGGCGAACTACATCGCGCAGCCGACGCTGGCGCTCTCGACCTGTCCCTCGGTGACGCAGGCCGGCATCGCCCCACGCCACGTCGACCTCCGCCCCTATGTGCTGGTCGGCGACCGCGTGCGGATCGTGCCGGGCGGCCTGACGCGGGTCGCGCTGAAGAAGGGCTCGCTGGTCGTCAATTCCTCGCAGGGCGGCGGCACCAAGGACACCTGGGTGCTGCAGGATTAGCCATGCTGGGCCGCACCGCCGAGAGCCTGTTCTGGATGTCGCGGCAGATCGAGCGGGCCGAGAACATGGCGCGCCTCGCGGAGGCGGGCTTCCGCATCTCGCTTACCCCCGACACCGGCGACGGTCACCGCGAGGAGTGGCATTCGACGCTCGCGAGCGCCGGCGTCGCCCGCCGCTTCGTGGAGAAATACGGCGACGGTGCGTTCGAGGAAGCGATCGACTTCATCCTCTTCGACGACGAGAACGCGTCCTCCGTGCGCTCCTGCCTGCGCAGCGCCCGCACCAACGCACGCGCCGTCCGCACCAAGATCACGCGCGACATGTGGGAGGCGCTGAACTCCACCTGGCTCGCCTACGAGGCCATCAAGCCCGACGAGATCACCGCCGCGCGCGTTCCGGAGCTGCTCGACTGGATCCGCCAGCGGACCGCGCTTTTCCGCGGCGCGCTGCTCGGCACGATCCTGCGCGACGACGGCTATTATTTCAGCCAGCTCGGCGCCTTCGTGGAGCGCGCCGACAACACGGCGCGCATCGTCGACGTGAAATATTTCATCCTGCTGCCCTCCAACCAGATGATCGGCGGCGAAATCGACACCTACCAGTGGGAGACGATCCTCCGCTCCGTCTCGGCGCACCGCGCCTACCGCCACGTCTTCCACGAGAACTATCGCCCCTGGAACGTCGCCGATTTCCTGATCCTTCGCGCCGAGATGCCGCGCTCGCTGCGTTTCTCCTACGACTGGCTGAGCACGGCGATCGAAGGCCTCTGCACGCTCTACGGCAAGCGGACCCCCTCCGCCGACCTCGTCGCGGAGACGCGCAACATGCTGAAGACGCTCAACATGGAAACGATCTTCCAGGCGGGCCTGCACGAATTCCTGACCGGGTTCATCGCGCGCAACAGCCGGCTGAACGACGCGATCTCGGCGGACTATAATTTCGGACGGCCCTGATGCGCATCTCGGTTCGCCACACCACCCACTACCGCTACGACACCGCCGGCTCGTTCGCCGTCCAGCGCCTGCGCCTGACGCCCGCCGACAATCAGGCGCAGCAGGTGCTCTCCTGGGGGATCGAGGCGGAAGGGATCGGCGACGCAGCGCAATATGTCGACGGCTTCGGAAACCGCGTGCACCTCGTCACGCACAGCAAGCCCTACGAGGAGCTGACCATCACCGCTTCCGGCGAAGTGGACACGTTCGACCAGGGCGGCGTGCTCGGCAATCTGGGTGAAACCGCGAACCCGCTCGTATTCCTCCGGCCGACGCCGCTGACGGGCTCCTCCGAAGCCATCGACGCGCTGAGCGAAGGCCTGCCGAGCGTGCGGATGCTCGACAGGCTGCATTATCTTCTCGAGGCTATCGCCAACCGCGTGACCTACGTGACCGACACGACGAACGCGGGGACGAGCGCGACCGAGGCTTTCGCGGCGGGGGAGGGCGTATGCCAGGACCACGCCCACATCTTCATTGCCGCGACGCGCAAGCTCGCGATTCCCGCCCGCTACGTGACCGGCTATCTGCTGGTCGCGGGCGAAGACCGCGCCGTCGCCAACCATGCCTGGGCCGAGGCCTGGATCGACGATCTCGGCTGGGTTGGATTCGACCCGGCCAACCACATCTGCCCGACCGAGCGCTACATCCGCCTCGCCTGCGGGTTCGACGCGCCTTCCGCCGCGCCGATCAGCGGGACACGGCGCGGCGGTGGCGGCGAGGAGCTGAGAGTTGACGTGATCGTCCGCCAGCAGCAGCAATAGCGATGCGGCGCCTTGGGAGATTCGCGGGATGACCTATTGCGTAGGTTTGCGCCTCGACCGCGGCATCATTTTCGCGTCGGACACGCGCACCAACGCCGGCTTCGACAATGTCGCCACGTTCTCGAAGATGCACGTCTGGGAGCGCGTCGGCGACCGTGTGATCGTGATGATGACGGCCGGCAACCTCGCCTTCACGCAATCGGTCGTGAGCCTCCTGAACGAAAAGGTGAATCTCGGCGCCGAGCACCACTCGCTGGCGACCTGCACGACCCTCTTCCAGGCCGCGCGCCTCGTCGGCGAGACGGTGCGCGAGCTGCGGCGGAACGAGAAGGAGCTCATTGAGGACAACCCGCATCTTTTCAGCGCGTCCTTCATCCTCGGCGGGCAGATTGTCGGCGAGCCGCCGCGGCTCTTCCAGATCTACCAGGAGGGAAACTTCATCGAGGCGACCAAGGACACCTCCTATTTCCAGATCGGCGAGCACAAATACGGCAAGCCCATCCTCGACCGCGTCGCCAACCCCGAGATGCGCATGGGCAACGCCGCGAAACTCATCCTCATCTCGTTCGACTCGACGCTCCGCTCCAACCTTTCGGTCGGTATGCCCATCGACCTCCTGATCTACCGCAAGGACGAGCTGAAGGTCGGCGAGCAGCGCCGCATCGAGGACCGCGATCCCTATTTCCGAAAAATCTCCGCCGGCTGGTCGCAAGCGCTGCGCAATGCCTTCGCCCACATCGACGAATACGGCGAGGATCCGAAGCCGGATACGGGCGTGATACCGTCGCCCTTCAACGCCGAACCCGCGAACGACAAGACGGCGAACGAAAAGCAGGCGACGGCCGGCTGGCTCAACGAAGTCGATTCATGATTTCCCGGTGCAGCTCCGGCGTCGCCGCGGCGACCACGTTGCCGTTGGACTTCAGGCCGAGCTTTTCCCCGCTCCAGGTGGTGATGACGCCCCCCGCCGCCTCCACGACCGGCACCACCGGCAGGTAGTCGTAGGGCTGCAGGTCGCTGTCGATCACCACGTCGATCTGCCCCATCGCGAGCAGCGCGAACGCGTAGCAGTCGTTGAAGAAGCGGCGCGTGTGCCCGACCGTCATCAGCCGCGCCAGAAGCTCCGGCTGGTTGGTCAGCATGCGGTTTGCCTCGTTGATGATGAGGCGGGCGTCTTCGATGCGGGTGATGGGCCGGCAGCGGATCGGCTTGCCGTCCATCGTCGCCCCGCCGCCGCGGCAGCCGGCAAAAGTCTCGCCGAGCGCCGGCATGCGGATCACTCCGGCAACCGCCTCGCCGCCATCCAGCACCCCGAGCAGCATCCCGAAGAGCGGCACGCCGCAGATGAAGGAGCGTGTGCCGTCGATCGGGTCGATGATCCAGGTGTGCTCGGAGCCGCTGCCGCTCCGGCCGTACTCCTCGCCGAAGATGTCGTGCCCCGGGAACCGCTCCGCGATGGCGGCGCGGATGTTCTGCTCCGTCTCGCGGTCGGCGATGGTCACCGGACTTTCGTCCGGCTTGTCCTCGACCGCGATCGGCGAGCGGAAATAGCGCATCGGGATAACGGCAGCCGCCGCGCTGATCTCCAGCGCCGCCTTGAGCAGATCCTGAGGTGAGGGTCGAGCCATGATCGCAACATCGTCCTCCCGCTTGCGGGGAGGGCCAGGGGAGGGGTAGCGCGGCGCTTCCTATCACGCCGCCGCCTCGCTTGTCTCAGCCCTCGCGCAGCGCCGCAAGATGGGAGGCGAGCCGGCCGTCCCTCATCCTCTCAGCCGCTCTCTCGAACGTCGCCTTGGCATACCCAGCGAAATCGCCCCCCGGATTCCCCTCCGCCAACTGGATCAGCGCCCAGAGCGCCGCCTGCACCTCGCAGACCGGCTTCCAGACCGCCATCCGCGCTGCCTCGCGCGCCTCGGGTGCGCGCCCGAGATAGGCCGTGAGCAGCCTCCGGTCGCCCGGCCCATCGAGCAGCGATTCGATCGAGAAATAGGCGAGGTCCCACATCGGATCATTCATCCCCGAATATTCCCAGTCGATCAGCCAGACCCGGTCGACGGTATCGAGGATGTTCCTCCCGGTCGGATCGCAATGGCAGGGTCTTTGCGCGGCAGGCTGAACCGCCAGCGCCCGGCCGATATCCTGCACGGCCTCGATTGCGTGCCGCTCGTCCGCCGACAGTCCCCTGCCAAGGCCCGGAAGCGCCGCGGCATAGGAAGCGATGGTCGCGAAAGCGCGAAAAATCCCGGCGAAGGGAAGCTTTGAATCGTGCAAATTCCGGAGCGCCCGCGCTAATCTTTCCAGCGCGCCCTTACTCTCCGCGAGCCGCTCCGGGCGAAGCGGCACAGCGTCGTCGATGAAGGGCGTCAGCATCACGCCATCCTCACCGAAGTAGAGCACTTCCGGCGCCACCCCTGCCTTCGCCGCGGCGCGCGCATTCACCTCCTCCGCGCGCCGGTCGATTGCCGCGGCGACGCCCGAGCCAGGAATGCGCAGGCAGAAGCGTTCTTCGCCGGTCTCCACCCTGTAGACACGGTTGGTCATGCCGATAAGGCGCGTGAACCGCGCCGTCCCCGCCAGCTCCTGGGTGAACCCCGGCAACGTCGCGAGCCGCAGGCGCGCACGCGCCTCCGCGTCAGCCTCAACGGCGCTGCTGGGCTTTTCTATCATGTCCATGCGAGGATCGGGCGTGACCTGGACCGGGCATTCGGATCTTCAGCATATCGTATTCCACGCCGGCGGCGTCGACCTCCACGCGGTCGCGGCCGGCCCGCGCGACGGGCCGCTCGTCATCCTGCTGCATGGCTTTCCGGAGTTTTGTTACGGCTGGCGCGAGCACATCGCGCCGCTCGCCGAAGCGGGGTTCCGGGTCGTCGCGCCGGACCAGCGTGGCTACGGCGAAAGCGGCAAGCCCGAGGGCGTCGATGCCTACGGGCTCGATATTCTCGCCGCCGATGTCCTCGCCATCGCCACGGCCTGCGGCGCGCAGAGCTTCGATGTCGTCGGGCACGATTGGGGCGGCATCGTCGCCTGGTGGACAGCGCTCAAATATCCCCGCCGCCTGCGCCGGCTCATTGTCCTGAACGCTCCGCATCCGGTTGCCGCACGGCGCTACGCCAAGCGGCATCCGCGCCAGATGCTCAGAAGCTGGTATATCGGCCTGTTTCAGATGCGTGGCCTGCCGGAATGGCTTCTGTCGGTCGGGGATTTCGCCTTGCTGCGCTCCGCGTTGCGGGGGACGGCGTTCGAGGGCGTCTTCACCGACGAGGATCTCCGCCGCTACCGCGAAGCCTGGGCGGTGCCCGGGGCGCTGACGGCGATGCTCAACTGGTACCGCGCCTTCCGTCTCTTCCGCGCGGGCGGCGTGGACCTGACCGTCCGCCAGCCGACCCTCATCCTCTGGGGCGACCGCGACATCTACCTCGAATTCGGCCTGGCGGAGGCGAGCCTCCATTTCTGTGAAAACGGCCGCCTCCGCCGCGTCGAAGGCGCCTCCCACTGGCTGCAGCACGAAGGCCCTGAACTGGTGGCGGAGGAGATCGTGGGGTTTCTCGGCGCGGAGTAGGACAGGGGACTCGACTGGCCCCCCGTCCCGCCGCACATTCCGGCGAACGAGGCGGAGCCGAACCGCATGGCGCGTGTGAAGGATCAATCTTCCTCCGGTGACCACGAAGCCGAAGCGCATGCGCCGCTTGCGGCGTTCGCATCGGACTATGCGCCGGCGGACGAAATTCTGGTTCCGCGCCTTCTCGGCGAAACCGCTGCCGGGCCCGCGGTGGAAGCGCGCATCGCGGCGCGTGCGCGGCGCTACATTACCGCCATTCGCGAGGCGCGCGGCGGGATCGGCGGGCTGGAAGACTTCATGCACGAATACAGCCTCTCCACCCCGGAGGGGCTGGCGCTGATGTCGCTCGCCGAGGCGCTGCTCCGCGTGCCCGACGCAGCGACGCAGGATCGGCTGATCGAGGACAAGCTCGGCGCGGCCGACTGGGAGCACACCGCGGCGCGCGACAGCGAAAGCTGGCTTGTCTCCGCCACCACCTGGGCGCTTGGCCTTACGGCGCGCATCGTGCATCCGCCGGCGACGCCGGAGGGGATCATCCGCCGCCTCGCGCAGCGCCTCGGCCAGCCAACCGTTCGCACCGCGGCGCGCCAGGCGATGCGCCTCCTCGGCCATCAATTCGTGCTGGGGGAGACGATCGAGGATGCGCTCGCGCGCGGAAGGGAATCGCGCCGCAAGGGCTTGCGCCATTCGTTTGACATGCTGGGTGAGGGCGCCCGCACGGCGCGCGACGCCGAACGCTACTTCGCCTCCTACGCCCATGCCATCGAATCGATTGGACGCGACGCTGAGGGCGTGCTTCCGGGACGGCCCGGAATCTCGATAAAGCTGTCGGCGCTCCATCCACGCTATGTTGCGCGCCAGCGCGAACGGGTGCTGGCCGAGCTGACGCCGCGCCTGATCGAACTCGCCGCCACCGCCAGGGCGTATGACCTGAACCTCACCGTCGACGCGGAAGAAGCAGACCGGCTGGAGCTTTCGCTCGAAGTCTTCGCGCGCCTCCTGAGCGAGCCCTCGCTTGCCGGATGGGAGGGGCTGGGGCTGGCGGTGCAGGCCTACCAGAAGCGCGCGCCCGCGGTCATCGACTGGCTCGCGGGAGCCGCCGCCGCCTCGGGCAGGCGGCTCATGGTGCGGCTCGTGAAGGGCGCCTACTGGGACACGGAGATCAAGCGCGCGCAGGAGCGCGGGCTGCCGGATTTTCCGGTGTTCACCCGCAAGCCCGCGACCGACCTCTGCTACCTCGCCTGCGCACAGCGCCTCCTCGCGGCCCGCCCGCGCCTCTATCCGCAGTTCGCCACCCACAACGCGCTGACCGTCGCGTCGATCGTCGAGATGGCCCGCGACGGAGGCAGCGGCGACAGGGCTTTCGAGTTCCAGCGGCTGCACGGGATGGGGGAGGCGCTCTACGCCGAGGTGCACGGGCGCGAGGGCCATGACTGCCGCATCTATGCGCCGGTCGGCAGCCACAAGGAGCTGCTCGCTTATCTGGTCCGCCGGCTGCTCGAAAACGGCGCAAATTCCTCGTTCGTGAATGCGGTGAACGATGCCGACGTGCCGGTCGAATCGCTGCTCACGCCGCCAGCCGCGAGTTTCGCGCGCGGTGCCTCGCCACGTCACATCGGCATCGCGATGCCTGCTCGCCTGTTCGGCGAACGCGGCAATTCGCGCGGGATCGAATTCGGTTCGCGATCGGAGCTGGAGGCGCTACGGCGGGGCGTCGCGGCGGTGCGCCTGCCGATAGTCGACGCAGCGCCATCGGAGGGACGGCGTCCCGCCATCCAGTCGACGAAGACTTCGTCGGCAAGCGCGCAAGGAGGACGGGAGGACGCCGTCGCTCCGGGAAGGCGGCCAGTGCTCTCACCGGCGGATCGATCCGTCGTCGTCGGCACGGTGGTGGATGCGGACGCGGCGATGGCAGGAGCAGCCGTTGCGGCGGCGACCGATGGCTTCGCAGCGTGGGATGCCACGCCGGCGGAAGAGCGCGCGGCGGCGCTCGAGCGCACGGCCGACCTCATCGAAGGAAATCGCGACCGCTTCGTCGCGCTCCTCGCCCACGAAGGCGGCAAGACGCTTGACGACGGGATCGCCGAGATCCGCGAGGCCGCCGATTTCTGCCGCTACTACGCCGCCGAATGCCGGCGGCTTTTCGCGCATGACACGATCCTCCCGGGTCCGACCGGCGAGGAGAATCGCTACCGGCTCTGCGGGCGGGGGGTCTTCGTCTGCATCAGCCCGTGGAATTTCCCTCTGGCGATCTTCACCGGCCAGATCGCGGCAGCACTCGCCGCCGGCAATACGGTCGTCGCCAAGCCGGCCGAACAGACGCCGCTTGTCGCGTTCGAGACGGTACAGCTCATGCACAATGCGGGAATACCCCTGGCGGCGCTGAACCTCGTGCCGGGTGACGGCGCGGTCGGCGCGGCGCTCGTCGAGAATCCGCGCATCGCCGGCGTGGCCTTCACGGGTTCAACCGAAGTTGGCCGGCTGATCAACCGCGCGCTCGCCGCGAAGGATGGGCCGATCGTGCCGCTGATCGCGGAGACCGGCGGCATCAACGCCATGATCGCCGACGCCACCGCACTTCCCGAGCAGGTGGCCGACGACGTGGTGACATCCGCCTTCCGCTCCGCTGGCCAGCGCTGCTCGGCGGCCCGCCTCCTCTTCGTGCAGGAGGATGTCGCCGATACGATGGTCGCGATGATCGCCGGCGCGGCAGCGGAGCTTCGCCTTGGCGACCCGACCGACCCGGCGACCGACATCGGGCCGGTGATCGACGCGGAAGCGAAGCAGGCGCTGGAAGAGCATCTTGCGAAGATGCGCCGCGAGCAGAAGATCCTTTTCGCCGGGCGGGCGCCGAAGCACGGGTTCTTCGTCGCGCTGCACATCGTCGGGCTCGACAGCGCAGAGGCGCTGACGAGGGAGGTCTTCGGCCCGATCCTGCACGTGGTGCGCTGGAACGCCGACCGCCTCGACGACGTGATCGACTGGATCGGCCGCACCGGCTACGGCCTGACCTTCGGCATCCATACCCGCGTCGGCGGCCGCGCCGAGCGCGTTGCCCGCGCGCTGAAGGTCGGAAACGTCTATGTGAATCGCAACACGATCGGCGCGATCGTCGGCGCGCAGCCGTTCGGCGGCATGGGCCTCTCCGGCACCGGGCCGAAGGCCGGCGGGCCGAACTATCTGCCGCGCTTCGCGCACGAGCAGGTCGTCTCCACCGACACGACCGCGGCCGGCGGCAACGCCAGCCTGGTGACGATGTCGGACGAAGCCGAGAGCTGAACGGGAGAGGCGAACGACGAATTTCGCCGTTCCGTGTCGCCATCCGGCGCCGGTCCAGACACCATGACGCGTTCGACGCACCGTTAGGACTGGACAGGTCGCCTCCTTCGGGTCAATCCGGATTGCCGAAGAACAAAAGCGCCCGACCGTACCGGGCATCGGCCGACGTGGAGGAATTTCAATGAAGAGAAGCATGCTTCTAGCCAGCGTGGGCATCGCGGCCCTCGCTGCGACGCTCGGGGCCGCCTGGGCCGACGACATGGTCGATCAGGCAAAAGCCCTGGTTGCCGCCGCAACGAGCCGCGTGGACAAATGGGATGGCCCGACGACCGGCCCCAAGGCCGCGACCGGCAAGACCATCATCTATGTCGCCGGCGACATGCGGAACGGCGGCATCCAGGGCGTGGCCGACGGCGTGCAGGAAGCAGCCAAGGTCATCGGCTGGGAGGCCCGCGTCATCGACGGCCAGGGCTCGATCGCCGGCCAGTCGACCGCCATGAACCAGGCGATCGCCTTGAAGCCAGACGCCATCATTGTCGGCGGCAGCGACGCCGTGCAGCAGAAGGACGATCTGGAAAAGGCGAAGGCGCAGGGGATCGTCATCGTCGGCTGGCATTCCGGTCCGAAGCCCGGCCCGCTCGACGGCACGCCGATCTTCGCCAATGTCACGACCGATTCCTCGCAGGTCGCGAAGGTCGCCGCGATGTATGCGATCGCGCAGTCGGACGGGAAGGCCGGCGTCGTCATTTTCGCCGACTCCACCTATGCCATCGCCATCGCCAAGGGGCGTGCGATGGAAGCGGTGATCAAGCAGTGCTCCGGGTGCTCGGTGCTGGCGTTCGAGGATACGCCGCTTGCCGATACGTCCACCCGCATGCCGCAGCTCACCACGACGCTGCTCGGCCAGTTCGGCGACAAGTGGACCTACTCGCTCGCCATCAACGACCTCTACTACGACTTCATGTCGCCCTCCCTGACATCGGCGGGCAACAAGGGCGACGGCGCTCCCTACAATGTCTCGGCAGGCGACGGGTCCATCTCCGCCTATGCCCGCATCCGCGACAAGGACTACCAGGCGGCGACCGTGCCGGAGCCGCTCACCATGCAGGGCTGGCAGCTCGTTGACGAGATCAACCGCGCCTTCGGGGGCGAGCAATGGTCCGGCTACGTGCCGGGGGTGCATCTCGTCACGCCCGACAACATCGCCTTCGACGGCGGCCCAAAGAACATCTTCGATCCCGACAACGGCTACCGCGACGAATACAAGAAGATCTGGGGCAAATAGCGCTCCTGCGGGCGGAGCGGCTATCCGCTCCGTCCCGCTTGAATTCCGCGCGCTTGAAGCTCAAAGCAGGAACGACTAGGTTACATGTAACCAGTCGGAGCTCGGCCGTGAGCGCAGAAGGAAAGCAGAAGGCGCGGGACAAGGCGCGCGCCTATCGCGAGCGAATGCGCGCCAAGGGCCTCAGGCCGGTTCAACTCTGGTTGCCGGATACCCGGACGCCAAAGTTCGCTGCCGAGGCGCACCGCCAGTCGCGCCTCGTCGCAGAAAGCCCTTATGCCAAGGAGGATCAGGACTTTGTCGATGCGATGCAGGCAGACTTGCTTGAATGAAGCGCGGCGAAATCTGGATTGCGGCCGGCGGAGCGGGGGACTACGGCGGCAAGCCGAGGCCTGTCGTCATCATTCAAAGCGATCGGTTCGACACGGATTCGCTGACAGTTTGCCCCTTCACATCGGACCCCTCCGAGGCACCGCAGTTTCGGTTGCCCGTTAGCCCGACAGTGAGCAACGGGCTGAGGGAATCGTCTCGTCTGATGGTCGACAAGGTCATGACGATGCGTAGGGAACGGTTTGGCAAGCGGATCGGTGTCCTCACCGATCATGATATGGACCGCCTGAACAATGCTATCGCGGTGTTCCTCGGCCTCGCGGGCTGACCCTCACCTCCGCCTGACCGCGTCGAGGTGCCGGGCGAACTCCGCGGTACGCATGAGCGTCTTGCAACGCTCGAAGCGGTTCAGCGAATAGGCCCAGAAATCCTCCGCCGGGTTCTTGTTGGCGTGCTGGATCAGGCCCCAGAGCGTCCACAGCAGATCGCACATCGCCTTGTAGATCACCATGCGGCCGAAATCGAAGGCGCTCGCCGGCCGCCCGAAATAGGTGTCGATCAGCAGCCGGTCCTGGCTTGCGTCGAAGCCGCCTTCGACCGAGAGGTCGCCAAGGTCCCACATCGGGTCGTTCATCCCCGAATATTCCCAGTCGACCACCCACATCCGCGCGCCGGTATCGAGGAAATTCTCGCAGAGCGGATCGCAGTGGCAGGGCTTCAGCTCCACCGGGTGCTGCGCAAGTGCGTGGCGGACGACCGTCGCCTCCATGACGAGCGCATGATAGCCCTGCGGCAGTTGCGCGCGCAGCTTGTCCACGACCGCGAGATACTCGTCCACCATCTTGAAAAGCTCGAAGCGGAAGGCGAACGGCGGCGCCTTGTCGTGCAACTGGCGGAGCGCGCGCGCCGCGCGCTCGACTGCGCCCGAGCGCTCGCGGAAGCGCGCCGCCGACATGGTCACGGCATCGTCGAGGTAGCGCGCCAGCATCATGCCGTCCTCGCCGAAGTAGAAGACTTCCGGCGACACGCCGGCGTCCGCCGCCGCCCGCGCATTCACGGCTTCGACCTTGCGGTCGATATAGGCCTCCGTCCCCGTGCCAGGCAGGCGGAAGAGGAAACGCCCGCGGCCCGTCTCCACCTTGAAGACGAGGTTCGTCATCCCGGCGAGGCGCGTGATCGCTGCCTTCGCCGCCTCGTCGGCGAAGCCCGGAACGGCGGCGAGCCTGGTGCGCGCCAGATCGATGTCGGCCAAATCGTCCCCCTCAGCTTCTCAGCCGCTCGCCCTTCGGATCGTAGAGGCTGCGCGGCCCGCGCTTCGCCGGGTAGCGCTTGCCGTACGCCTCGATTTCCAGCTCTGCGTCCCTTGCAAGTTCGGAGGGGAGATAGCCGAGCGCGATCGTCTTCTCCACCGTGTAGCCGTAGCCCGCACTCGAAGTCGTGCCGGCCACCGCTCCATCGGCAAGGATCGCCTCGCCGCCGATCAGCGCCGCGAAACCTTCCACCGTCAACGTCGCGAGCTTCCGCGCCGGCCCCGCCGCGCGGATGCGGAGAAGCGCTTCCCGGCCGATGAAGTCAGCCTTGTCGGGCGCTACGGCGAACCCGAGACCGGCCTCGTAGGGGTTGGTGTCCGGCGTCACATCCGCTGACCAATAGACGTAGCCCTTCTCCAGCCGCAGCGATTCGATCGCGCGGTAGCCGGCGTCGATCAGTCCGTGCTGGGCGCCCGCCTGCGTCAGCCGCTCGTAGACGTGCGCGGCATATTCGGTCGGCACGTGCAGCTCCCAGCCCAGCTCGCCGACATACCCGACGCGCGCCGCCCGCGCCCGCCCGAGGCCGATCTCGATGTCGCGGACGGTGAGATAGGGGAACGCCTCGCTGGAAAGATCGTCGTCGGTCGTTGCCTGCAGGATTTCCCGGGCGCGCGGGCCGACGATGTTGATGACGGCGCAGGCCGACGTCACTTCATCGATCGTGACCGCTCCGTCGTCGGGGAGGTGCTGGCGGATCCAGCCGGAATCGCGCGCCCCGAACTGGCTGCCGGTCACCACGTAGAAGCGGTCGGCGGCGAGGCGCATGATGGTGAGGTCGGCCTCGATGCCGCCGCTCGCGTTGCAGAGCTGGGTATAGACGCAGCTTCCGTCGGGCCGGTCGAGATTGCCCGCGGCGATGCGCTGCAGCGCCGCCAGTGCGCCGCGTCCGCGCACTTCGAATTTCGAGAACGAGCTCTGGTCGAAGAGCGCCGCCTTCTCGCGCGCTGCCCGGTGCTCGCGCCCGACCGCCTCGAACCAGCCGGGCTTTCCTTCGAAGCTCGGCGTCTCGGCGGCAGCCACCGCGCCCGTGTCGAACCAGAGGGGACGCTCCCAGCCGGCCTTCGAGCCGTATACCGCGCCCTTCGCCTTAAGCGCATCGTGGAGCGGGCTGCGCCTTGCGCCCCGCGCGCTCGCAAGCTCCGCTGCCGGCCAGTGGATTGCGTAGTAGTCTCCATAGGCCTCGGAACTTCGTTCCGCGAGATAGTGCCGGTTGGCCTGGGGGGAAGAGAACCGGCGCACGTCGAAGGGCCAGAGGTCCATCCCCGGGTCTCCGTCGAGGATCCAGTGCGCCATCGCCTCGCCCGCCCCGCCGGAGGCGGCAATGCCCGCCGTGAAGCCGCAGGCGACGAAGAAATTGTCGAGCTCCGGCGCGAGGCCCATCACCGGCTCGCCGTCGGCGGAGACCGGGATCGGGCCGTTGATGAGGGTGCGGATGCCCGTCTCGTTCAGCACCGGCAGGCGCTCCGCCGCACCGACGAGGATGGGTTCGAACCGGTCCATGTTCTCCGGAAAAAGCTCGCGGGCGAAACTGAAAGGCACGCCTTCGCGCCACGAGGCGGGAGCGTTCTTCTCCCAGCCGCCGATGGCAAAAGCCCCGACATCCGGCTTCAGGTAGAAGATGCGATCGGGATCGCGGAAGGTCGGCGTGTCGGGCGTCGTGCCGACCGTCGTCTCCGTCACCACATATTGATGCTCGACCGCGCCGGCGGCGATCGCGACGCCCGCCATCTCGCCGACCCGCTTCGCCCATATGCCGGCGGCGTTGACCACGATATCGCAGCCGATCGTGCCGTGGTCGGTGACGACCGCCTTGATCCGCCGCCCCTCCATCTCAAAGCCGGTGACGAGCACGCCTTCGCGGATCGTGACGCCGCCGGCGCGCGCCGCTTTCGCGTATGCCATCGTGAGCGAGTAGGGGTCGATGTAGCCGTCGGAGGGAATCCACGCGGCGCCGACGACGCCGTCCTTCGTCATCCAGGGGAAGCGCTGCTTCGCCTCCTCGGCGCTCACCTCGTGCGCCTCGAAGCCGAAGCCCTTGGCCTGCGTCAGCGAGCGGCGGATCTCGGCGAGCCGTTCGGCGCTCGACGCGATCCTGAGCGAGCCGGATTTCCGCCAGTCGATGGCCTGGCCGGTTTCCGCCTCCAGCCGGTCGAAGACGGCGACGGAATTCTGCATCAGCCGCGTCAGGTTCTTCTTCGAGCGGAGCTGCCCGACGAGGCCCGCCGCATGCCAGGTCGAGCCGTGCGTGAGCTGTGCCTTCTCCAGCAGCAGGACGTCGCGCTCGCCGGCGCGCGAGAGATGATAGGCGATCGACGTGCCGATCGCGCCGCCGCCGATGACAACTATTCTCGCATGGCTCTCAGGCATCCCGCCCCCAGGGGAAATCGTGGAGGCGGAAGCTGCCGGAATCGGAGCAAGATGTCACTCCGCCGCGGGCAAATCTTCCGGCTGGTCCGGCCGCCGCGCTTCGAAGGCGTCGAGGATCGTCTGTCCAAGCTTTGGATAATCCTCGTCGAAATGGTGCTCGCCCGGCGTGTGGACGATCTCCATTCCGGGGAGGGTTTCGGGCTTGCAGGGCGTATCGTCGATCTCCTCAATTCCGAAGACGCAGAGGACGGGGCCCGGCGGCAGCGCCTTCATCGCGTCCACGACGGAATGCGTGCCGCCCTTGATGCCGAGCCAGCCCTCGACGGAAACGTGGAATTCGGTGGCCTTCTCGGGCGCCAGCAGCACCAGGAGCCGGATGCGCGCCTGCGTCTTCGCATCGAGCTCGGGCCAGGCGAAAGGCAGCATGTCCGCGCCGAAGGAATAGCCGATCAGCATGACGGGAAGGGTGCCGGTCGGGTCGGCATCGGCGATCAGGGACTCGATGTCGCGGGCAACCTGCTTCGGCTCGCGCGCCTTCCAGAACGCCTTGATCGTGCTGACGCCGACCGCGTGGATGTCCTGCGTCGCCATCCACTCGCCGATGGTCTTGTCGAGGTCCTGCCAGCCGCCGTCGCCGGAATAGATGATGGCGATGGAGCGGGCGGGAAGCGCTGAGGGGAGGTCGAATACGCCGGGGATGGAGCTCGCCGCGCCGGCGGGCGGAGTGGCCACGCAGCAGGCGAGCGCGAGCGCGCCGAGGATGTTGCGAAGCATCATCGCACCAGCACTCCCATCCGGCCGCCGGAGATCAGCGCCGTGATGTCGAAGAGCACGGCCGGCAGCGCGAAGCCGCCGCGCGTGCAGACATATTGCGGAGTCCAGACGGGGCTGAACTTCTGCTTGAAGGACTTCAGGCCCTCGAAGTGATAGAAGTTCTCGGCGTGCCGGTAGAGCAGGTTGCCGACCTTGTTCCAGGTGGACGCGAGCGGATGGTCCATCAGGCCGGAGAGCGGCGCCGCCCCGAGGTTGAACCAGCGATAGCCGTCCTCCTTCGCGTAGAGCAGCAGCTGCGCGAACATGGCGTCCATGAGGATGCCCGGCCCCTGCGGGCGGTAGCGCATCATGTCGACGGAGATCTCCTCCTTGTCCGCGCCGCGCCAGATATTGGCGAAGGCCTGGATGCCGCTATCGTTGCGCATGACGGCGCAGTCGAACTCGGCGATGTAGGCCGGCGAGAACGCGCCGAGCGAAAAGCCCTTCTCGCTGCCGGACTTGTGCTCCAGCCAGGCGTCGGAAACGGCGCGGAGCTGGTCGACGTGCTGGCTGACCTCCGCCTTCGGGATGATCTCGAAGCGCAGGCCTTCCTTCTCCGCCCGCCGGCTCGCGTAGCGGAAATCATGCGCTTTCTTGCCGGTCAGCGAGAATGTCGGCAGGTCGACGCGCGCGACCTCGGCGACCTTCAGCACCGAATAGCCCATGTCGAGATAGGTGGGCAGGTTGGCGGAGCCGACCGCGTAGTAGACGGCGCGCCCGCCGGCCTGGTCGGCGAGCTCGCGCAGGCGCCAGATGAGATCCGGCGCGGCCGTCGGGTCGCCGACGGGATCGCCCATGGAAATCCAGCTGCTGCCGAGCCGCCCGTACATCAGGAAGGCGCTCTTGTCGGGCGCAAGGATGAATTTCTTGTCGCCGAGCAGTGCGACATTCGCCTGCGAGCGCGATGAAGCCCCGGCAAGGCGGCGCACGTCGTCATCGACCGGGTCCGGCTTGAAGGCCGCCGGCGGGCGATGGATGAGCGAGGAGATCGCGATCCAGACGAGGAGCGCGGCGACCGCGACGCTGGCGCGCAGGAAGCGCGAGGCGTTGCCGTGCAGCGCAAACTGCCACCAGAGTTCGTTGGCGTAATAGACGTGCCGGTAGCTGAACAGGCCGAGCCAGATGGCGGCGACAAATCCGGCGATCACCATCGCGAGCCAGCGGGGCGACGGGCGCAGTTCGGAGAAATCGGCCCGCCGGTCGAAGGCCGGCCGGAAGGCGAGGAGCAGCGCGGCCATCAGCGCGAGGAACAAGGCCTCCTCCACCGCGATGCCCTTGGCGAGCGACGCCACGACGCCGGCGGCAAGCAGCGCCATCGTCGCGAGCCAGGCATTCACCAGGCGTCTCAGAAGGCCGCGCGCGAGGATCAGCAGCGCCACGCCGATGATGCTGCCGATCAGGTGCGAGGTCTCGATGAGCGGCAGGCCGACGATCCGGTGCAGGTAGTGCATGCGGCTCGGCTCGCCCGGCAGCGAGCCGGAGAAGAGCAGCACCATCCCGGCGACGAACGCCATCGCTGCCGCGGCATAGGGCACGATGGGCCGTAGCACGCGCTCGGTATCGTTGGCGGCCGCCGTGAGGAAGTGCCGCCGCTGCGCCACCTCGAATGCAGCAAGTCCGACAAGGCCGATGAGGAAGGGCAGCGCGTAGTAGACGAGGCGGTAGAGGACCAGCGCGGCGATGACTTCCGCGCTGTGGGCGTGGCCGATGGCGGCGATGAACGTTGCCTCGAACACGCCGAGACCGCCGGGCGCGTGGCTGAGCGTGCCGAGCGCCAGCGCTCCGACATAGACCACGAGGAAGTAGGAGAGGGTGGGCTGCGCCTCCGGCGGAAGCACGACATAGAGCACCGCAGCCGAGACGGCGATGTCGAACGAGCCGGCGGCGACCTGGGCTGCCGCGATGGCCGGCGACGGGATCGGGATCGACCAGCCGCGGAATCCGATATGGCGCGGAGCGCGGCCGGTCCAGATCAGCGCCGCCGCGACAAGCCCGAGCAGGACGATGCCCAGCGCCACCTCGGACTGCACGCCGAGCCGCGCCGCCATGCCAAGATCGTCGGGATCGATGATCAGCGCCAGGCCGAGCAGCGTCGTGATGCCGAACCAGAATGCCAGGTAGGAGGTCGTCGTGACCCGCAGGACGTCGGCGGCGTCGAGGCCCTCGGCGGAGTAGATCCGGTAGCGAAGCGCGCCGCCGGTGATCACCCCGAAACCGAGCATGTTGGATATCGCGTAGCCGAGCGCGCCAGCGATCGCGGCCCTGCCGTCGGTAACCGCCCCCGGCGCGACCGAGCGCACCGCCAGCACGTCCAGAATGGCGAGCGCCGCGAAGCTCATGGCGGTGAACGCAATCGCGAGCGCGATGCGCGGCGCCGGGATCGCGCTCGCGGCCGCGTGGATATCGGCAACCCGGACGTTCTCGGTAATGCGGTGGATGACAAGCCCGGCGATGCCGATCAGCACAAGGCTGACGATGGGCGCGATCAGCGGTTGAAGCCGCTCGTAGCGTTCGCTTTGGGAAGTCATGGCCGGCACGGTTTCGCCTGCGGCTCGTTACTCCGCGGCGCGAGCGGGTTTTCCCTCGCGCCCTCGTGTGGCGGGATTACGGCTTACAGGACCGTAAGGTGCAGCCTCAGGCCTTGATGCGTGCCATCGCCGGATCGTAGAGCGGCTGCAGGAACGGCTTTGCCGCCACCCGCTCCGTCGCGACCTCCAGTTCATAGTCGCCGGCCATGACGTAGGCGGCGTCGACGCCCGCCGGATCGCGCACGTAGCCGAGGCCGATGTTCTTGCCGATTGTGTAGCCCCAGCCGGCGGAGGCCAGCCAGCCGACGCGCTTGCCGTCGCGAAAGATCGTCTCCCGGCCAAGGAGCACGGTTTCCGGGTCTTCCACGGTGAAACCGGCGAGGAGGCGGGGAAGCGGCTTCGCCCGCTGCGCCTCGATCGCCTCGCGGCCGAGGAACGGGGTGTTCTTGCGGAGCTTCACCGCCCAGCCGAGCCCGGCCATCAAGGGCGAGTGGTCCGGGCCGATGTCGGCGCCCCACGCGCGATACGCCTTTTCCAGCCGCAGCGATTCGATCGCCCGGTAGCCGGCGTTGGCGATGCCGTGCGGCTTCCCCGCCTGCATCAGCCTTTCGTAAACCGTGGCGGCGAATTCCACCGGAATGTGAAGCTCCCAGCCGAGCTCTCCGACATAGGTAATGCGGAGCGCCAGAACCGGCGCGCCGGCGATCGCGATTGTCCGGCAGGTCCCGAACGGGAAGCCATGGTTCGAGACATCGTCGCGAGTCACTGCGGAAAGCACGTCGCGGGCGCGCGGGCCCATCAGCGCGAAGACCGCGTTCTGCGATGTGACGTCGACCACGCGCGCGTCCAGACTTTTCGGGATATTGCGGCGGATCCAGTCGAAATCGTGTGTCGCGAAGCCGGTGCCCGTGACGATGTAGAAGCGGTCCTCGTCGAGCCGGGCGACGGTCAGGTCGCACTCGATGCCGCCGCGCGCGTTCAGCATCTGCGTGTAGGTGAGGGCGCCGGGCGGCTTCGCCACGTCGTTGGAACAGATCCACGAAAGCGCCGCCTCGGCGTCACGGCCGAGCACCTGGAATTTCGCGAACGAGGTCTGGTCGAAGAGCGCCACCCGCTCGCGCGCGGCGCGGTGCTCGCGACCGACCGCGGCGAACCAGTTCTGCCGCCCGTACGAGTAGACATCCTCCGGCGTCTCGCCGGCCGCGCGGTCGGCGAACCAGTTCGGCCGCTCGAAGCCGAGCTTCTCGCCGAACACCGCGCCTTCCGCCTTCAGCCGCTCGTAGAGCGGCGAGCGGCGGAGCGGCCGGCCGGAGGAGAATTCCTCGAACGGCCAGGCCATCGTGTAGTGCCGGGAATAGGCCTCGAGCGTCCGTGTCCTCACCCAGTCCACGTCGAAATGGTTGCGCCCGAAGCGGCGGATGTCGACCGGCCAGAGATCGTAGGGCGGCTCGCCCTTCGCCACCCACTCGGCGAGCGCCATGCCGGCTCCGCCGCCCGAAGCGATGCCGAACGCGTTGAAGCCGGCCGCGACGAAGATGCCGCGCACCTCCGGCGCCTCGCCGAGGATGAAATTGCCGTCCGGCGTGAAGCTCTCTGGGCCGTTGATGAGCTTCCTGATGCCAATGTGCTCGAGCGCCGGCACGCGCGGCAGCGCCAGCTCCATCACCGGCGCGAAATGATCCCAGTCCGGGTCGAGCAGCGTGTAGTGGAAGCCCTCCGGAATCCCGTTCTCGGCCCACGGGACCGGGTTCGGCTCGTAGCCGCCGACGATCAGGCCGCCCACTTCTTCCTTGTAGTAGGTGAGACGGTCGGGATCGCGGATCGTGGGGAGGTCGGGGGTGACACCCGCGATAGGCTCGGTGATGGCGTAATGGTGCTGCACCGAGACGAGCGGGATGTTGACGCCCGCCAGCTTTCCCATTTCGCGCGACCATTGTCCGCAGGCGATGACCAGCTTGTCGCACTGGACGAAGCCCTCCGCCGTCTCGACGCCGCGCACCCGCCCGTCCTCGACGCGGATGGAATTGACGGGAAGATCTTCGCGGATCGTCACGCCGGCCGTGCGCGCGCCGCGCGCCAGCGCCTGCACGATGTCGCTCGGGCTCGCTTGGCCGTCCGTCGGCAGGAACGCCGCGCCTACCACGTCGTCGACCGTCATCAGCGGGAAGAGCGCCTGCGCCTCCTTCGGCGAGAGGAGATGCATCTCCAGCCCGAAACTGTGGGCGGTTGTCGCCTGCCGCTTGACCTCGGTCCAGCGCTCCGCGTTGCAGGCGAGCCGCAGCCCGCCGTTCCGCTTCCAGCCGGTCGCGAGGCCCGTCTCCGCCTCAAGCCGGTCGTAGAGGGCCACCGAGTAACCGAGGAGCTGCGTGATGTTGGCGCTGGTCCTGAGCTGCCCGACCAGCCCGGCGGCGTGCCAGGTCGAGCCGGACGATAGCTTCGCCCGCTCCAGCAGCAGCACGTCGCTGATACCCATCTTGCCGAGATGATAGGCGACCGAGCAGCCGACGATGCCGCCGCCGACGATCACTACCTTCGCCGAGGAGGGGAGGGTCACGCGCGCCTCATCGTCCGGAAGACGGCAAAGGCCTTCTCATAGCGGGCCAGGTTCTCGCTGGTGTATTTCGCGAAGTCGAAATCGATCTGCGAGTGGATCTCGGAGACCATGCTCCACATGGTCTCGCGCAGCAGCGACGCCGCGGTCATCGCGGCGAAGCGGTAGCGGAGCTGATCGGTGACCGGTGTGCCGAAATAGGCCTCGAGCAGCCCCTCGCGCATCTCGCGCGGCATCTCGCTGTTGGAGGCGAGGCCGCCGAGGTCGAAGAGCGGCGAGTTGAACCCGGCATATTCCCAGTCGACCAGCCAAAGCTTCTTGCCGTCGTCGATGATGTTCGCGGCGAGAAGATCGTTGTGGCCGAAGATCAGGTCAATCGGGCCGACGGCGCGCTCGAGTTCCTCCGAGTGCGCCACGAGCCGCCGGATCAGCCTGAGGTCGGGGCTCGACGCCTCCGACAGCGCGTGGCCGTAGTCGCGCACGACGTGGAACGCCCAGAACAGCACCCCCGGCCCGCGCAGGTATTTCGGAATTTCGCGGTGGGTGCGCTGGATGAGCTCCACGATCCGGGCGAGGTGCGTGGGGTTCTTGACGTCGTCAGGCGTGAAGGTGCGCCCCTCGATGAATTCGATGACGAGCACGCCGGGCTCCGAATGCACCACCTTCGGAGCGACGCCGGCGGCAGCGGCGGCGCGGCTTGCGGCGAGCTCGTTCTTCCGCACCACGCCATGCGCCTCGTTGTCGCCGCCGATGCGCACGACGTATTTCCGCCCGCCGTCCTCGACGATGAAGTTGACGTTCGAGAGCCCGCCGCGGAGGTCGCTCGGCTCGACCGGATCGCCCCACAGCGGCAGCGCCGCCGCCTGCCGCCAGGCCGCGCCGATCCGTCGGTCGAGCTTCTGCCGGATGCTCTCAGCCAAGGCCGAGCCTCTGCTTCATGCGGCCGGCGGAGGCGGTCATCATCCGGTCCGCGATCATCGCGATCATCGCGACGCCAAGCCCCGCAACGATCCCGCGCCCGACGTCGGCCTTGGCAAGCGCGATGTAGACCTCCTGGCCGAGGTCGCGCGTGCCGACGAGCGCCGTGATCACCAGCATCGAGATCGCCAGCATGATGGTCTGGTTGATGCCGAGCATGATCTCCGGCAGCGCCAGCGGCAGCCGCACCTTGGTCAGGAGCTGCCGGCGCGTCGAGCCCATCGCCTTCCCTGCCTCGATCAAAGCCGGATTGACCTCGCGAATCCCGAGAGCGGTATAGCGCACCGCCGGGGCCAGCGCGTAGAGGATGATGGCAATCATGGCGGTGAAATCGCCGACACGAAAGAGCATGACGACCGGGATCAGGTAGACGAAGCTCGGCAGCGTCTGCAGCGTGTCGATGACCGCTTCCACGACCCGCCACAGCCGGGTGTTGAGCCCGGCGGCAATGCCGATCGGGATGCCGATCAGCGCCGCGATGATCACAGATATGCCGACAAGGTAGAGCGTGACCATCGCCGGCTCCCAGTTGCCGGTGAAGGCAATGAAGAGCGCAAACGCGCAGGCGATCGCCGCCCGCCGCGCTCCGGCGACCGCCCAGCAGGCGGCAGTGATGACGCAGACCGCCCACGGCCAGGGCTGCGCCAGCATGAAGCGCTTGACCGGCAGCAGCACATTCAGCAGCACCGCCGTCTTCACCGCCTCGAACGTGTCGAAGAAGTTGACGTTCAGCCACTTCACCAGCGCGTCCCAGAACTCCGCGGTCGAAAGCTGCAGCGACAGCGGATAGGTTCGCAAAGCCGGAAACGCCACGCCGAGCAGCCAGAGCGCCAGCGCCGCCGCCAGTGCGACAAGCGGCAGCGCGTAGCGCTGCGTGACGGAGCGCCCGCTGACGTTCCCGACGCGGCTTGCGCGGAGCGCGTAGGCCTGGCTGATGCGGTCGAGCGCCACTGCCAGCACCACGATGGCGAGTCCTGCCTCCAGCCCCTTGCCGATGGCGAGGCTGCGGAGCGAGCTCAGCACGTCGAAGCCGAGCCCGCCGGCGCCGATCATCGAGGCGATGATCACCATGTTGAGCGACAGCATGATCACCTGATTGACGCCCACCATTAGCGGCGCGCGCGCCACCGGCATCATCACCCGGAAGACAAGCTGCCGCCGGGTGCAGCCGGCCATGCGGCCGAACTCGACCACCTCTGGCGAGACATTGTCGAGCGAAAGCATGGTGACGCGCACCATCGGCGGCATCGCGTAGACGATGGTGGCGACGAGCGCCGATATCGGGCCGAAGCCGAACAGGAAGAGGATCGGGAGGAGATAGGCGAAGACCGGGATCGTCTGCATGCCGTCGAGGAGCGGCAGCAGGATTTTCCGAAAGCGCGGCGAGCGGAACCCGGCGATCCCGAGCGCCATCCCGCCGAGCACGCCGAACGGCACCGCGATCACGATGGAGGAGAGCGTCAGCATCGCGCTCGCCCATTGGCCGAAGGCCGCGAGGTAGAGGAATGCGCACGCCGCGAGCAGCGCGAGCCGTGTGCCGCCCGCCTGCCAGCCGAGGATAGCCGCGGCCACAAGCACCGCGAACCAGGGCAGCGGAGGGAGGAGCTGGATCGCCGCGGAGCCGGCGCCGGAAAGAAGCCCGGTCGCGAGGATGCTGGTGGCGATGGTGAACGGCACCTGCAGGATGGCAGCGATGAAGCGCGTCAGCTCGCGGAAGGTGAAGAGCCCGAAGCTCGCATCGTTGACGAGCCACGCCATTGCCTTCGACACCCAGCCCTGCAGCGGAATGCGCCAGCCGGGCGGAAGCGCCACCGCCCAGGCGGGGAGGGTGCCCTTCGGCAGCGTGAGAAAGACAAGCGACAGCGCGAAAGCGCCGAGCCACAGAAGCAGCGCCGGCCGGACGCTTGCCGGATGGCCTGTCGCGATGGCGCCGCCCGCCGCCGACATCTCGGTCAGGTCTTCGCTGCGGATGGGGCGCCGGAGCCGCGGTCGAGGAATACGTCCATCAGCGCCGCGCGGTTGACGATCCCGATCGTCTGCCCCGCCTCGTCGACAACGCCGAAGTCGCCGGCGCTCGCTTCGATTTCGCGCGCCGCATCGACGACGCGCCGCCCCGCCGCGACCTTGCCGGCCAGTGTTTGCGCTCCGTTCAGCGGCAGCATGACGGAGCGGACGGTGAGGATTTTCGCGCGCGGCGCTTCGCGGGTGAACTCCTCCACGTAGGCATCGGCCGGGCTGACGATCAGCTCTTCCGCCGTCCCGACCTGGATCACCCGCCCGTCGCGCATGATGGCGATGCGGTCGGCAAGCCGGATCGCCTCGTCGAAATCGTGGGTGATGAAGACGATGGTCTTCTTCAGGAGATGCTGCAGGCGCAGGAACTCGTTCTGCATCTCGCGGCGGATGAGCGGATCGAGCGCCGAGAACGGTTCGTCGAGGAACCACAGTTCCGGACCGACCGCGAGCGACCGTGCTATGCCGACGCGTTGCTGCTGGCCTCCGGAAAGCTGGCTCGGAAGATTCGCCTCGCGTCCGCCGAGACCCACCAGCTCGATCATCTCCCGTGCGCGCTTCTCGCGCTCAGGCCGGGCGACGCCTTGGATCTCGAGCGGGAACGCGACGTTGCGGAGCACCGAGAGATGCGGCAGCAGCGCGAAATGCTGGAACACCATCCCCATGCGATGCCGTCGAAGCTCGATCAGCTCGCGCTCCGACACGCGCAGCAGGTCGCGTCCGTCGAAGAGGATTTCTCCGGTGGTCGGCTCAACCAGCCGCGAAAGGCAGCGCACCAGCGTCGACTTGCCCGACCCGGAAAGCCCCATGATGACAAAAATCTCGCCGGCGCGGATATCGAGGCTGACATCCGCGACCGCGGGGATGAGCCCCGCGGCGATGGCGTCTTCGGCGACGAGCGGCCGGCCAAGGCGCCGGACATATTCCGCGGCCTCGTGGCCGTAGAGCTTCCACACCCCGCGGCAGGAGAGTTTTGTCGGGGACCCGGTCACGGCTGACCTCTTTCGCAGCCCAGCCTGACACTCACGCTAGACGCTTGTCATCCCGGAAGCGCCGTGAAGCGGCGCTGTCCGGGACCCATAAGCGCCGGCGCAGGAAGAATACTCCTCGTCGCGCATCGGATATTCGGCACCCTCCGAGCGTATGGGTCCCGGTCTTGCCGCTTGCGCGGCAAACCGGGATGACAACATCATTTGACGGAGCGGAAGGGACTCGCGTTTCCGTCTACTTCTTGATCCAGTCCTGCCAGCGGGCTTCGTTCTTGGTCATCCAGTCGGCCACCACCGCGTCGACGGTCTTGCCGTTGATATCGACCTCGGTGATCATGGCGTTCATCTCGTCATTGGTGAGCGTCATGGCCTTCGCCGCCTTGTAGGCGCCCGGCCACTTGTCCTTCATGCCGGACCACGCGACCTTCCAGATCGGGCCGAACGGCTTGCCGCAATCGTAGGCCGCGTCGGGGTTGGTGCCCCACTTCGGATCGCCGTAGCAGTCCGGCTCGTATTTCGGGAACTCCACCCACTCGCCCTTGAATTTCGCCGGCGCCCAGTGCGGCGAGTAGATCCACAGCATGATCGGCGCCTGCCGCTCATAGGCGCTCTGCAGCTCGGCGAAGAGCGCGGCATCGGTGCCGGCGTGCACCACCTCGAAGTCGAGACCGAGCGCGGCGACGCGCTCTTCGTCAAACCCGCCCCAGGTCGCCGGGCCGGAGAGATAGCGGCCCTTCGGCGCGGTCTCCGGGATCGAGAACGCCTCGACGCATTTCGGATCCTTCAACGCGGTCCAGTCGGGGAGGCCGGGGCAGCGCTCCTTCATGTATTCGGGGAACCACCACTCCTCCTTGGCGAGCATGCCGGTCTCGCCGACGTTCTCGACATTGCCCGTGGCGGTCGCGGCGTCCATGGCGTCCTTGCCGGTCGTCGCCCAGATCTCCATGGCGAGCGTCAGGTCGCCGGTTTCGAGGCCCGCGAACTGTGAAAGGTAGTCGGCCGTTACGAATTCGACGCTGTATCCAGCCTTCTGCAACACGCTGCCCATGATGTGGCTGGTGATGAACTGTCCGGTCCAGTCGTTGATCGTGATCTTGATCGGATCGGCCGATTCCTGCGCAGTGGCTGGCAGGCTGAAAAGCAGCGAAACTGCGATCGCACCGGCGTTGATGAAAGCGCGCGCGGTCATGAAGACCCCCTCTCCCTGAGACGCGCCTGGCGGCAAATCGGAAGCATGCGCCGGCACGCGGCAGGATGGTCGCGAGGAAAGGCGCTGCCTGTCAACAGGAAACGCCGGATGAAGGGCTGCGCGCGCATCTCGAAATCCGCCGCGCCCTGCGCCATTGTGCCGGGATGGCGAACCACCTCATCACCGGCTTGCTGCGGCCTGAGCATCCCGCGGACAGGTCCTGCATCGATCTTCCCGGGGGAAGCGGACATTCCTTCGCCGACGTGCACCGCCTTTCGGCCCGCTACGCGGCGGCGCTGGCGGCGCTCGGGGTAAGGCCCGGCGACCGCGTCGCGGCGCAGGTGGAGAAGTCGGCCGAAGCGCTGTTCCTCTATCTCGGATGCGTGCGGGCCGGCGGCGTCTTCCTGCCGCTCAACACGGCCTACACGCTCGCCGAAATGGAGTATTTCATTTCCGATGCGCGTCCGGCGCTCGTCATCGCGGACCCGGCGCGGGCGGAGGGGTTCGCTTCGGTCGCCGAGAAGCATGGCGTCCGGCATGTGGAGACGCTCGCGGCCGACGGCTCGGGCTCGCTCGCCGTTCTCGCCGCGGCGCAAAGCGACGACAGCTGGAGGGACATCGAGCGCGGCCCGGATGACCTCGCAGCGATCCTCTACACCTCGGGGACCACCGGGCGTTCCAAGGGCGCGATGCTGACGCACGGGAATCTTCGCTCGAACGCCGAGGCGCTCGTCGCCACCTGGCGCTTCACCTCCGAGGACGTGCTGATCCACGCCCTGCCGATCTTCCACACGCACGGCCTCTTCGTCGCGACGAACGTCAGCCTGATGGCCGGAGCGACGATGATCCTGTTGCCGAAATTCGACCCGGCGGAGGTGCTGGCGCTCATGCCGCGCGCGACCGTGCTGATGGGCGTTCCGACCTTCTACACCCGCCTCCTCGCACTGCCCGGTCTGACGCGCGATGCCACGAACAGCATGCGGCTCTTCATCTCCGGCTCGGCGCCGCTCCTCGCCGACACGCATCGGGAATTTCGCGAGCGGACCGGCCACGCCATCCTCGAGCGCTACGGGATGACGGAAACGAGCATGAACACCTCGAACCCCTACGAGGGAGACCGCGTGGCGGGCTCGGTCGGCTTTCCGTTGCCGCGCGTCGAGGTGCGCGTGACCGAACCGGAGTCGGGCCAGGCGCTACCGATCGGCGCGACCGGCATGCTGGAGATCCGCGGGCCGAACGTCTTCGCCGGCTATTGGGGCATGCCGGAAAAGACCCAGGCCGAATTCCGCCCCGACGGCTTCTTCATCAGCGGCGATCTCGGCCGCATCGACGAGCGCGGCTACGTCTGGATCCTCGGGCGCGGCAAGGACCTCGTCATCAGCGGCGGCTTCAATGTCTATCCGAAGGAGGTGGAACTGGAGATCGACGCGCTTCCGGGCGTCGTGGAGAGCGCCATCATCGGCCTGCCGCATCCCGATCTCGGCGAGGCGGTGACGGCAGTGGTCGTTGCGGGTCGGGAGGGGGCGCCGAGCGAGGCCGCGATTGTCGCCGCGCTGCGGATGCGGCTCGCCTCCTACAAGCTTCCGAAGCGGGTGCTCTTCGTCGACGCCCTGCCGCGCAACACGATGGCGAAGGTACAGAAGAACGTGCTCCGCGAGCGCTACCGTGATCTCTACAATCGCGGCTAGCCGCCGAGCAGGTCGAAGTAGATCGTGGCGGCGCCGGCAATCGCCGCCGCGACCTGCAGGAATAGCGCCGCGCCCTGCACCACCAGAAGCCGGCGCGCCCCGGCAAACCGCTTGGCGATCGGCAGCCCGGCGCGGCCCGGGCGCATCAGCTTCAGCGCCAGCATGGCGGCATCGAACGCGGCGACGTCGAGGTGCTCGCTCGCCGCGTCGTTGGCGAGGCGGCGGAAGAGCGTGGCGTCGAGGCTGACCCGCATGGCGATCAGGATTTCGGCGAACCCGAAGAGCGCGACGGCCGCGGCAGTCGGCAGCGTCGCCTCCGAGGTCGGGATCATCGGCAGCATCAGGATCGCGACCGCGATCGCGGTGACCGCGAGCGACAGGCGGTTGACGATCTGCCCCTGATCGAGGAGATCGGCCGCCGCCGCCAGCATCTGCGCGGCCCGTTGGTGTGCGCTCGCCATCTCCCGCTGATGCCAGAATTGCGCCAGCGGCGCCACTGTCTCGGCGGGTCGGGGGTGGCATTCGATCGCGGCTTACCGCCGCCCCGGCTCTCTGGTAGGTGAGGCGCCAGATGCGAAGAATTTCAAGGGAGGCGATTCATGCGGCTCGCGGATTGGGCGACTGACCCGTTGCCGGCGGATTTCGGGCGCGCCGCGCTCGTTGGCCGCGTCTGGGACCCGCAGGCCGGAGGCCCGGCAATCGTGCTGGTGCGCGACGGCGAAGTGCTCGATATCAGCGCCGCCACTCCAACCATGCGCGATCTCTGCGAGGCGGAGGCCCCGGCGAGCTTCGCCCGCGCCGCGAAAGGCAAGCCGCTCGGCTCCCTTGCCGCGGTCCTGAAGAACACGCCGCGCGAAGGCCGCGATCCCGGCAAGCCCTGGCTGCTCGCTCCGATCGACCTGCAGGCGATCAAGGCGGCCGGCGTGACCTTCGTCGTCTCCATGCTGGAGCGGGTGATCGAGGAGCAGGCGCGCGGCGAGGCGACCCGCGCCAACGAGATCCGGGCGGAAATCCAGTCCACCATCGGCGACGACCTGAAGAAGCTGAAGCCGGGCTCCGAACAGGCGAAGGCGCTGAAGGATCTGCTGATCCGCAAGAAGATGTGGTCGCAATATCTCGAAGTCGGCATCGGGCCGGACGCCGAGGTCTTCACCAAGGCGCAGCCGATGGCGGCGGTCGGGCATCTGGCGGAAGCCGGCCTCAATCCGATGTCGGCCTGGAACAACCCCGAGCCGGAAGTGGTGCTCGTCGTCTCCAGCCGTGGCGCGATCGTCGGCGCGACGCTCGGCAACGACGTCAACCTCCGCGACGTCGAGGGGCGCTCCGCGCTCCTTTTGGGCAAGGCGAAGGACAACAATGCAAGCGCCGCGATCGGGCCGTTCATCCGCCTCTTCGATGCGGATTTCACGCTCGACGACGTGCGGCGCGCGGAACTGAAGCTGACGGTCGAGGGTGACGACGGCTTCCGCCTCGAAGGCGCGAGCGACATGGGCAGGATCAGCCGCGACCCGGAGGAGATCGTCCGCCAGACCATCGGCCGGAGCCACCAGTATCCGGATGGCTTCGTGCTCTATCTCGGCACGATGTTCGCCCCGACGAAGGACCGCGGCGCGCCGGGGCAGGGCTTCACCCACAAGCTCGGCGACCTCGTCAGCGTGGAATCGCCGCGCCTCGGCAAGCTCGTCAATGTCATGGTCTCGACGACCGAGGCGGAGCCGTGGACGTTTGGAACCGGCGCGCTGATGCGCAACCTTGCCGGCCGCGGGCTGCTCTAGGATGGCCGGCGGCGCGATGCAGGAGTTCCTCGACTTCGCGCCCGAGGTGAAGGATTCGCTCGCCGCCGGGCGCCCGGTCGTGGCGCTGGAATCGACCATAATCACCCACGGCATGCCCTATCCGCAGAACGTCGAGACCGCCCGCGGCGTGGAGGCGATCGTGCGAGGCGGGGGCGCTGTCCCCGCGACGATCGCGGTCATCGCCGGGCGCATCCGGGTCGGGCTCGACGCGGCCGAGCTCGACAGCCTCGGCAATGCCAAAAGCACGCTGAAGGCGACGCGGCGCGATCTTTCCGCTGCCATCGTCAAGCGCGCGACCGCCGGCACCACCGTCGCCGCGACCATGGCGATCGCTGCCGGCGCTGGCATCGAGGTTTTCGCGACCGGCGGCATCGGCGGCGTGCACCGTGGCGCTGAGCTGACGTTCGACATCTCCGCCGACCTGACCGAGCTTGCCGCGAGCCCGGTCGCCGTCGTCTGCGCCGGCTGCAAGTCGATTCTCGACATCGCGAAGACGCTGGAATTCCTGGAGACACACGGCGTTCCGGTGATCGGCTACGGAACCGACGAATTCCCGGCGTTCTTCGCGCGTACCAGCGGCCACAAGGTCGACCATCGCTTCGACACGCCGACCGACATCGCGACGCTCATTCGCACCGAGCGAAAGCTCGGATCGCGGAGCGGCATCCTCATCGCCAATCCCGTGCCGGAAAAGGATGCCCTCGACGGTGCCGAGATCGAGGCCCGCATTGCCGCGGCGGTGAAGGAAGCAGAGGCCGAGGGTATCGGCCAGAAGGCCGTGACGCCTTATCTGCTGGCGCGCATCAACGCGCTGACCGGCGGGCGGAGTCTCACGGCCAACATCGCGCTGATCGGGAACAACGCCGCGCTGGCCGCGAAGATCGCCGTGGCGCTGGCGCGCCTCCCGGCCGGGGAGTGACGCGCGGAGGAATGCCGAACGTCCTCGTCATCGGCGACGTGATGACCGACATCGTCGTGCGGCCGGAGGGACCGATCGTGGTCGGCGCCGACCGGCGCGCGTCGATCCGGGTGCTGCCGGGCGGGTCGGGCGCCAATCAGGCTTGCTGGCTGGCGAACGAGGGGATCGACGTGCGCTTCGTCGCGCGCGTCGGGGCGGGCGACCGTGCGCGGCAGAAGGCCCTCTTCGCGAGCTACGGCGTCGACGCGCGGCTCGGCGAGGACGAGTCTCTTCCCACCGGGACGCTCGTCACGCTGCTGTCGCCGGACGGCGAGCGGAGTTTTCTGACCGACCGGGCGGCCAATCTGAAGCTTGGTTCCACCGAGCTTGTTCCGGCGCTCCTCGACGGCATCGATCACGTGCATGTCTCGGGCTATGCGCTTTTCGAGGAAGGGCCGCGCGCTGCTGTCCTGGCGCTGCTGGCTGAGGCAGGGAAGCGGGCGATTCCCTTCGCGGTCGATCCCGCGTCCTATTCCTTCCTTCGCGAGGTTGGAGCGGACCGGTTTCTCGATTGGATACGCGGGGCGCGCTTCTTCTTTCCGAACGCCGACGAGGCGGAGGTGCTTTCCGGCACGGCGGACCCGGACGCGCAACTCACTTTCCTCGCCCGCGCCTTTCCGGTCGTCGCGATCAAGCGCGGCGCGGAGGGCGCTGTCGCGGCCGAGGGCGGGCATCGCTGGTCGGCCCGCGCGCCGCAAGTGGAAGTCGTCGACACGTCAGGGGCAGGCGATGCCTTCCTCGGCGGCTTTCTCGGAACCTGGCTGAGGGGTGCGGGAACAGAGGCGGCCTTGAAGCGCGGCGTCGCGGTCGGCTCCGCCTCGGTGACGACGCTCGGCGCGCGCCCGCCGCTACCGGTCAGCTCCCGCCGCCCCTGATCTCGAGGTGGCGCGTGGAGCGGTAGAGTTCCTTGAAGCGCGCGTACATCGGTTCGTAACGCTGCGCCGCACCCGGAGAGGGCCGGACCGTCCGCTCGATCGGGTTCCACACTTCCGCTGAGACCTCCCAGCCGAGCGTCTCCGCCGCCAGGCGCGCGTCACCGAGTGCCGCGCCGATCGTCCGCCGCGGCACCTTCTGCGTGACGCCCGTCACATCGGAAATGAGCTGCAGCAGCGGCAGCGAGGCCGCGCCGCCGCCAACCGCCACATAGTCGGGCGCGCTCCCGATCTCCTCGTGCATGGCGTGGAGATTGTCGCGCACCGCGAGCGCAAGCCCGAGAACGAAGGCGCGGAAGACGGCATCGGCATCGGTGTCGAGGTCCAGCCCGAAGAGCGCCGCCCGCACGTCGGGATCGGCGAACGGCGTCCGCTCCCCCGTCAGGTAGGGCATGGCGAGCAGCGATTCCGGGCCGACGGCGCCGGCGAGAGCGCGATCGAGAACGTTCTTCACGTCGGTCGAAAAGAGTTTTGCGAGCCAGTCGAGGACCAGCCCGCCCGTCGCCATTCCGCCGGCGAGGCTGAACGAGCCGGGCCGCACGCCGCGCGTTCCCCAGAAGCGGCTCGAGGCGACGAAACGGTCGGAGTTGGCGAGAAACATGTAGGTCGATCCATACATGATCATGCCGGTGCCCGGCGCGTCGCCGAAGGCGCTGTAGGCCTCCGACCAGGCGTCGACCGTCCCCATGACGACCGGAAGTCCGGCCGGCATGCCGGTGCTGGCCGCCGCGTCGGCCGTCAGCATCCCGATCGTCGAGCCGGGCCACACAAGCGCGGGGATCGCAACGCCCGGCAACAGGTCCGACCAGATTTCTTCGCGCCACCTTGCGTTCGCTCCGTCATAGAGCGGCACGAACTGGCTCGCGGAATGGTGGTCCACGGCGTAAGTTCCGGTCAGCTTGAACGCCAGCCAGGCATGCGCGGTGAACCAGCGGCGCATGGCGGCGAAGACTTCCGGCTCGTGGCGCTTCAGCCAGAGCAGCTTCGGCACCGGCGATTGCACGGAGATGGCGGAGCCGCAGACCTTCACCGTCGCATCGCGCCCGTAGCGGTCATCGAGCGCCGCGATCTCCGCCTGCGCCCGCGTGTCGATGCCGTAGAGGATACCGGGTCGGAGCGGCGTCCCGTCCGCACCGGTCGGCAGCGCCGTAGGCCCGATGGCGCTGACGCAGAGCGCGCGGATCGTCAGGTCGTCGCGGGTGGCAAGCCGCTTCAGCAGCGTCGCGACGTCGGCCCACCACACCGTCTCCGCGTCCTGCTCGAACTGGCCGGGCGCCGGCCGCGAGACGCCATGCGCGACCCGCTCCTCCGCAACGATCGTCCCGTCGGCGCGGCAGGCGACCACCTTGGCGCTCTGCGTCCCGACATCGAGCCCGACGACGACCTCCTCAGCCATTCGCGCCCCTCCGGCTCAGGCAGCCACCGGCTTCACCGCGCGCCCGGTCGCGGCGGATTCATAGGCCGCCTCGCAGACCGCGTAGGTCTTCAGGTTGTCGCGCCCGGAAGTATCGGCCGCGCGCCCCGCTTTCAGCGCCGCGAGGATATGCGCGCAGGTCTTGTAGACGCTCTCCTCGATCATGTGCCACGGCTTCTGGGCCCAGTGCAGCATCGGAATGTCGATCTCGCTCGCCGTCATCTTGCCGTCGACGGTGACCTCCATGCGGTAGCCCGGCTTGGTGACGATCACGCCGCGCGGTCCCTCGATCTCCAGCAGCGTCTCGGGGAAGGGGTCGGGAAGCTTCTTCGTCTCGTAGGTGCATTCGACGACGGAGACCGCCCCCGACTCGTGGCGGCAGAGCATGGTCGCGGTATCCTCCGCCTTGACCTTCGGATTGCGCTTCTGCGTCTCGCAGGAGACCCGCTCCACCTCGCCCAGGAAGTAGCGCGCCAGATCCAGCACGTGCACACCGAGGTCGAGGATCACGAACCGCTCCTCGCCGTAGAAATAGGGCTGGCCCTTGTAGATGTCGTAGCCGGTGCGGAAGCTGATCCGCGCCCAGGACGGCTTTCCGATGATGCCGCTGTCGATCAGCTCCTTGACCTTCATGAGCGGCGTCTGGAAGCGGAAGTTCTCGTGCACCGCGAGGAAGAGGCCGGCCTTTTCCGCGCCCTTCACGATCCGGACGCAGTCCTCCCAGTCCGGCGCGAACGGCTTCTGCACGATCGCCGGAACCTTGTGGCGGAACGCCATCTCGGCAAGCTCGACATGCGTGTCCATGCGGGTGACGATATCGACCAGCCCGAGATTGCGCTCCGCGAACATCTTTTCGGCGTCGGTGTACCAGTGCGGCACGCCGAAAGTCTCCGCCGCCGCCTTCGCCTTGGCGGGATCGACGTCGCACACCGCCACGAGGTCGGCGCCCTCAGGCGCGAGATCCTTCCACGAATTCATGTGATTGCGCGCAAAGAAGCCGCACCCGATCACTCCGACGCTGATTCGCCCTGGCATCTGCCGTTTCCCGCTCTCGTGTTCTGTTGCGCTGAGCTTAGATCAAATCGCGGAAACGGAGCCAAGCCCGTCGCGCGCTTCCAGCGGCGTTTGGCCCGCCCGCAAGTTCATTCTCCCGGCCATTGCGGCTCCCGCCATCTCGGCTATGAACTGGAGCTGTCCCGCACAGGCTCTCTCCGCGCGAGGATCGACGCTGAGCTTCCGCACGGCTCGGCGGAGCCGTACGGCCGGGAAGCGTGTGTGGGATGTGTCCGGAATCATGCTCAAAGGCATCCTCCTCGCTTTGCTGTCCTTCGCCATGTTTTCCTGCGGCGATGCAACGATAAAAGCGCTCGGCGGCCGGCTTCCGGTGTTCGAGATCGGCTTCTTCAGCACCGCGTTCAGCTGCCTCTCGCTGCCCTTCGTGCGCCTGCCGCACGAGCGCTGGCGTGACATTTTCCGCATGAAACGGCCCCGGCTGGTGCTGCTGCGCGGCGCGGCCGGAGTGATGTCCGTGTTCTGCAGCGTGTTCGCGTTCACGCGCCTGCCGCTCGCCGAGGTCTACTCGCTCATCTTCCTGTTGCCGCTGCTCGTCACCATCCTGTCCATCCCGATCCTCGGGGAAACCGTCGGCTGGCGCCGCGGTCTGGCGATCGTCGTGGGATTCATGGGCGTGCTGCTGGTCGTCCGTCCGGGTTTCCGCGAACTTGTGCCGGCGCATCTGGTCGCGCTGGCGAACGCCTTCTGCGGCGCAGTCAGCGTCCTGATCCTGCGCATCATCGGCGGGACCGAGAAGCGGATAACCCTGCTCGGCGTGGTGTTCGCCGCCACGCTCCTCTTCAACGGCGCCCTCATGCTCTTCGATTTTCGCACACCCGCGCCCGGCGACGTCCTGCTGCTGGCGGCCTCCGGCCTGTGCGGCGCCGCGGGGAACATCCTGCTGATCGCCGCGATCCAGGCGGCGCCGGCGAACCGCATAGCGCCGGTGCAATACAGCCAGATCGTATGGGCGGTGATCCTCGGCGCCATCTTCTTCGGCGAAGTCCCCGACGCCATCGCCTTCGGCGGCATTGCGCTTGTGACCTTCGCCGGCCTCTTCACCCTGGTCCGCGAGAGAGAGCGGGGCGCGCGCTTCCCGCCGGTCTGGACGATGGTCTGGGGCCGCCCTCCGCGGAACGGCGGCTGACGATCAGCGCGACAGGCGCTCCCGCCCGTAGAGCAGCAGCATTCCGATGATGACGAGGCCGTAGATGACCTGCCGTCCGGCCTCGGGCATCTGCATCACCGACAGGATGGATTGCAGCAGCGTGATGAGGATCACCCCGGCGACCGTGCCGAGATAGGTCCCGCGCCCGCCGAGGATCGACGTGCCGCCGAGCACGACGGCGGCAATCGACGGCAGCAGGTAGGCATCGCCCATCGCCTGCGCCGCCTTCGATGCGTAGCCGCCGAGCAGCACGCCGCCGAAGGCCGCAAGCCCTCCGGAAATCGCGAATGCGATCATCACCACGCGGCGCGTATTGATGCCCGAGAGATAGGTCGCCCGCTCGCGGTTGCCGATGCCGTAGATCGCCCGGCCGAAAGTCGTGCGTGTCAGGAGGAAGATCGTCGCGCCGCCGACGATCGCCCACATGATCACCGCGTTCGGCACGCCGGGAATGAGGAAGCCGGTGGCGAGATAGCGCATCGGAACCGACGCGGTGTCGCGCGGCGAGAAGCCGCCCGAGTAGACCACCATCAGCCCCTGCGCCACCGCGTTGACGGCAAGCGTGATGATCATCGACGGTATTCGGAGGTAGGCCACCCCGATGCCGTTCAGGAGGCCGAGGGCGACCCCGCAGAGGATGCCGAACGGAACCGAGAGCGCCACGCCGAGCGGCCCGTACGAGGCCGCCGCGCATGCCATCATCGCGCCGGTCGTCACCACCCATGGCACGGAAAGATCGATCTGGCCGAGCAGGATCACCAGCATCATGCCGGTCGCGATGATGCCGAGAAACGACGCCACCTTGAGCTGCTGCAGCAGGTAGTCGAGCGACAGGAAATTCCGCGAGTAGAGGCTGCCGATGAGGAGCAGCAGCAGGATGCACGCGAAGGAGGTCGCGACGGCCGGGTCGCGCCGCACGAATGCCGGAAGGTAGCCGCTGATGCGGTTGCCTGCGCTGGTCTCGCTCATGCGAACCAATCCAGACGGTTACGGACGCGGAAGAGGCTGAAGGCCGACAGGCTCACGGCGAGGAGCAGCACCACCCCCTGGAACAGCGGCTGCCAGAGCGGGTCGAAGTCGAACACGAAGAGCAGGTCGCCGATGGTGCGGAAGGCGAGGGCGCCGAAGATCGCGCCGATGACGCTGCCCGTGCCGCCGAACAGCGAGACGCCGCCGAGCACTACGGCCGCGATCGAGAAGAGCGTGTAGGCGCTGCCGCTCGCGTAGGCCGCTTCGCCGGTGTAGGTGAAGAAGGTGAGGTAGAGCCCGCCGATGCTCGCGAGCAGGCCGGACAGCGTATAGGAAACGAACTTCGCGCGCCGTGTCGGCACGCCCGACATGTAGGCGGCGATTTCCGACGAGCCCGTGGCGTAGGCGGCGCGGCCGGTCACCGAGCGGCTGAACGGCACCCAGATCACCAGGACGACGGCGAGCAGGGTGACGAGGCTCGCCGGGATCACCCCGAAGACGCGGCCGGTGAGGAGGTCGGCGACGGTCTCGTCAACCGAGCCGCCCGGCTTCGGGCGGAGCACCAGCGCGATCCCGTAGTAGATGGCGCCGGTCGCGATGGTGGCGACGATCGGCTGCAGCCGACCCCAGATCACGATCGCGCCGTTGACCGCGCCGCAGAGCGCGCCGACCGCGAGCACCGCGACGATCCCGAACGCCACCTGCGTCGGCGATCCGGTCACCAGCCACGAGGCAAGGCAATTCGTCAGCGTGAAGACCATGCCGACCGAAAGATCGATGCCGGCGGTGATGACGACGAAGGTCTGCGCCATCGCTATGAACGCAAGAAGCACGCCCTTGTTCGCCGCGGTGTTGACGACGTTCGACACCGAGGTGGTGGTGAACCCCTGGCTCTCGATCGCCGGATGATTGAACAGATAGATGGCGAACATCAGCACGAAGATGCCGAGCGCGAGGAGCGTCCCGCGCTGCTCGGCGACCCAGAAACGCCATTCCTTCACGCGCGCATCGCCGGCAGAATGCCGACCTCCCCGGCCTGGATGTTGAGGGCGCTCGCGACGAGCGCGCGCTCGGTGATCTCGGCGTCGACCAGCTCGCGCTTGATCGCGCCATCGTAGAGGACGAGCACGCGATCGCAGCAGCCGATAAGCTCGTCGTAGTCGGTCGAGTAGAACAGGATGGCGGCGCCCCCGTCGGCGAGCTTGCGGAGCAGCTGGTAGATTTCCTGCTTCGTGCCGACGTCGATGCCGCGCGTCGGGTCGTTGAGCAGGATGATCCGCGGCTGGCGCATCATCCACTTCGCGATCACGACCTTCTGCTGGTTTCCGCCGGACAGCGAGGCGACCGGGATGTCGGTGCCGGCGGTGCGGATGCCGAGCAGCGAGATCATCTCGTCGATGAGCTTCTCCTCGGCAGCCCTGTCCACGATGCCGCCGCGCGATACGCGGTCGAGCGCCGCAAACGAGAGATTGTCGCGCACCGACATGGCGAGCATCAGCCCCTCGGTCTTGCGGTCCTCAGGAATGAGCGCCATGCCGACCTTGTCGCTCCGCGCCGTGGCGGGGCTCGAGATCGACACCGGCTTGCCGTCCACGAGGATCTGCCCCGACGTGCCGCGCAATACGCCGAAGAAGGCGAGCAGCAGCTCGCGCTGGCCCTGGCCGTCCAGCCCGCCGAGCCCGACGACCTCGCCGGCGCGGACCTTGAACGAGATGTCCTTCAGTCGATCGGTCCAGGAGAGGCCACGGGCCTCGAGCACCGGCGGCTTGTCGCTCGGCATCTGCATCGGCTTCGGGGGGAAGACGTGGCTGTATTCCCGGCCGATCATCATCTCCACGACTTCCGTGTCGCTCTTGGTGCCGGCCTTGTAGGTGGCGACGTTGCGGCCGTTGCGGAAAACGGTGCATTCGTCCGCGAGCTCGGCGATCTCGTGCATGCGATGCGAGATGTAGAGGAGGGCAAGTCCCTCCGTGCGCAGCCGCTTCAGGACCGCGAAGATCTTGGTGACGTCCGCGGCGGTCAGCGCCGAGGTCGCTTCGTCGAGAATGAGGATGCGCGGATTGCGCGCCAGCGCCTTGGCGATCTCCACCATCTGCCGGCGCGAGAGCGGCAGGTCCCTGACCAGCGCGAGGGGATGGACGTCCTCCGCGCCTGCCCGGGCCAGCGCCTCTTCCGCGATCCGCCTTTGCGCCCGCCTGTCGATCATCCCGAAACGTTTCGGCGGCCCGCTGATGACGATGTTGTCGGCGACGCTGAGCTCGGGGATCAGCGACAGCTCCTGGAATATGCAGACGATCCCGGCCTGGTTGGCGGCGGCGGGGGAGGCGAAGCGAACCTCCTGGCCGGCGAGCGTCATACGCCCTTCGTCGGGCGCCACGACGCCGGCTACGATCTTGATCAGCGTGGATTTGCCCGCGCCATTCTCGCCGAGAATGGCGTGGATGCGGCCTGTCGCGACCGTCAGGTCTGCCTTCTCCAGCGCACGGACCCCGCCGTAGCGCTTGGAGACGCCCTCCATCTGCAGAAGTGGAGCAGCCCCCTCCATCCGTCCCTCCCGAACGACGAAGTCTAGCATGAAAAAGGCGCCGCGGAGGATCGCTCCGCGGCGCCGTAATCGGAGGCCGGATTAGTTGGTGTTTTCCTTGCTCTGGCCCATGATTTCCTGCGCCGTGAAGTTGATGCCGCAGGTCGGGAAGGAGTTGCCGACGAAGAAGTTATCCGACTGGTCGGGGAAGAAGTCGGTCCCGGCCTTGAAGTTCGGATCCTCGACGATCGCGAGCGGCAGCTTGACCGACTGCGGAACCACCTGGCCCTCAAGCGCCGCGATGGCGGTCTTGATGGCCACGGCGACCTGGGCCGGGCCGGTGCCGGCCGACGAGCACCTCAGGCCATCGGCGGCGTGCGCCGAGCAGAACTTGCGGAAGCCGTTCTCCGTCTCGCCGCCGAACGGAACGAAGGCGTGGCCGGCATCGATCATGGCCTGCACGACGCCCGTGTCGCCGCCCTGCGCGGTGATGCCCGCGAACGGACCGTTGGTGGTGATGGCGTCGGCGGTCGCCTTCTGGGCGGTGCCGTCGTCCCACTTGCCGACCACTTCCGTCACATCCCACTTCTTGCCGGATGCGTCGAGCGTCTCGTGGATGCCGTCATGGCGGTCGGTGTCGACCGAGGTGCCGGCGACGCCGCGCACTTCGAGGATCTTGCCGCCGTCCGGTACGTTCTTGATCAGCCAGTTGGCCCAGAGGACGCCGAGGCCCTTCTGGTCGACGTTGACGTTGATCGCGTCCTGGGTGTCGAGAATGTTGTCGAACGCGACGAGGATCACGCCGGCTTCCTTGGCGCGCTTGATCACCGGGCCGAAAGCGGTCGGGTTCTGGGCGTTGACGATGATTGCGTCATAGCCGGAGTCGATGAAGTTGTTGATGGCCGAAATCTGCGCCGGCACGTCCTCGCCCGTCGACACGACCTTGAATTCCTTGATCTTCGACGCGACATCGGGCTGAGCGGCATAGGCCTTCGCCGTCTGGATCATCTGAATGCGCCAGGTGTTGGCGATGAAGCCGTTGGCGAGCGCGATCCGGTAGGGGCCGGGCTTCGGCGCGAACTTGAAGAACTTCGTGTCGGCTGCCCAGGGCGCGAAGCACTCCGGGTCGGCGCTCGGTCCGGCAACGATTTCCGGGCCGGCCGCGAATGCTGCGTGCGACACGCCGCAGAAGAGCGCGAATGCCACGACGCCCTTCATGAGATTGTGCATTGAACTCATTGAATCTTCCTCCCGATTCCGTTGTTTGAGCGCCGTTTATGACAGCGCCACGACAGGGCTCTTCGACCCCTCGTCATGCGCGCGGACGATACGAACCACAATTTTGACTGTCAACCTGTCTGGCATTTTGACAGGTCTGAATTCATTGTGCTTTCTTGGGCCCATGACCACCTTGGCGCACGGTCCGGGCGAGCGGCTGCGGCGAATTCGCGTCTCCGATCAGGTGAGCGAATACATCCGGGTGCTGATCGCGACCAACCGGCTGAAGCCGGGTGATGAGCTCCCGAGCGAAAGCGAGCTCTCGCGGCGGCTGGGTGTGAGCCGCCCGACAATTCGCGAAGCCACCAATGCGCTCGCCGGAATAGGGATCATCAACGTCAGCAGCGGCCGCACGCCGACGGTGGGCGCGGTCAGCGAAACCGCCCTGCCGCAGATATTCGGCCACGCGCTGGCAATCGCGCAGATCGACACCTTGCATACGCTGCAGGTCCGGAGGTTCATCGAGGAGCAGTCGGTGATGCTCGCCGCGCGCAACCGCAGCCCCACGGATGTGCAGGAGTTGCGCGCCATCGGACCGAACCTCAGGGCCGCCGTGGGAGATCTGCTGGAATTCTCCGAGCTCGATATCGCCTTCCACAAGGTGCTGGCGCGCGCGAGCGGCAATCCGCTCGTCAAGATCATCATCGACGGAATCGCCGATGTCGCCCTGCAGTCGAGCCGCTCGGGCCTGCGCGAGATCGAAGCCCGCGCCGAATGGGAGCGGGTCCTGACCACGCACCTCGAAATCGCCGAAGCGGTGATCGCCGGCGACGCCGAAACCGCTCGACTCCGGATGAAGGAGCACTTCGACGACGCCTTCCAGCGGATGAGCGGCAAGTTGCTTGCCTGAGCTGTGAGAGGAGCAAATGAGCCGAAGGGCCGCTAACCCTGCCGCCCGTTGGCTCTGGATTAAGGGTGTCTGCGGGCTATATGCCCAATTTGCGATAAATCAGAGTGGCAGGCTTGAGCGAGATACGGAACTGCGCGCGTGCGGACATGGCAGCCGTCGCCGCCCTCTTCCAGAGGACGTTCCGTGATCCGGACGCGCCGGCTTCACCTTCGCTCGCGGCGTATCTGGCCGAGGCCTTCCTCGACCATCCCTGGTACGATCCGGAGGTCGCCTCGCGCGTGCATGTCGACGCCGCGGGGAGGGTGACCGGTTTCATCGGCGTCTTTCCGGGCCGCTTCGCGTTTCGAGGAGCGCCGGTCCGCGCGGCAATCGCGGGTAGCCTGATGGTGGAGCGTCCCGACCTCGAGCCGCTCGCCGGTGCGAAGCTGCTGCGCTCGGTGGTCAAGGGGCCACAGGACATCTCGATCAGCGAGACGACGAACCTCATATCGCAGCGCCTGTGGGAGCCGCTCGGCGGCAAGGTCATTCCGTCGCTCAGCCTCGACTGGTTCCGGGTCTTTCGTCCGGGCGCCGCTGCATTCGCAATGCTAAGGGAGAAAGTTCCGCGCGCCGGCCTGCTGGCGCCTGGGGCCAGAGCAGTGGATTGGCTCGGCGGGCGGTGGACAAGGCGCGCCCTCCGGCCCGCCGAGCCGTCCGGCCGGCTGACCCTCGATCGAGCGCCCTCCGATGCGGTTTTCGCCGCCGCGGTGTTGGAGCTGAGCGAACCGGTCGAACTGCGCCCTGCCTGGCGGCAGCAGGATATCGAGTGGCTGCTGTCGCAGGCGGCGCGGAAATCCCGCTACGGCTCCCCCCGGCGCACCATCGTCCGCGACCGCAAGGGTGAGACCGTCGGCTGCTATATCTATCACGGCGACGCGGGGAGCCTCGGGCGCGTGCTGCAGATATTCGCCCGTCCGAACCGCGCCGGTGAGGTCGTCGATTGCCTGCTGAGCGAGGCGGACGGAACTGGTCTCGCCGGACTGCGGGGCCGCTGCGCCCCCCTCGTCATGAACCCGCTGCTGACGCGAAACTGCATCTTCCTGCATAGGGCCTCGACGGTGTTCCACACCGCCAACCGCGAGCTCGCCGCCGTCGTGCAAGCCGGCGACGCGCTGGTCACAGGCCTCGCGGGCGAAAGCTGGACGCGGCTCGTCGGCGACGAATTCAGCTAAATCGCTACCTTTGCGCTAACCATCTTCTTACCAGTCGCTTCGTCCGCACACCGTCCGGGCCTATGAAAAACCGGGACGATTTCGCTCTCCGGGCGGAGGAGCAGAGACGTGTGTGGTATTGCCGGCTATTTCGGGAATCCTGATGCCCGGCTTCCCGCGCGGACGCTGCTGCAGCGAATGCTCGGGGAGTTGCGCCACCGCGGACCGGACGGCGAGGGCGCCTACGTCGCCGATGGGGCGGGCCTTGCCCATACACGACTCTCGATCATCGATCTTTCCGCCGGCGCGCAGCCGATGTCGAACGACGACGAGACCGTTTCGATCACATTCAACGGCGAGATCTTCAACTATGTCGAGCTCCGTGAGGAGCTGATCGCCCGCGGCCACAGGTTCCGCACCGCCTCCGATACCGAGGTCATCGTCCGCCTCTACGAAGAGATGGGACCGGACTGCGTCGAGCGGCTGAACGGCGACTTCGCTTTCGCCATCTGGGACTCCCGCCGCCGCCGGCTCATGCTGGCGCGCGACAGGATGGGCGTGCGTCCGCTGTTCTATGCCGAACGCGACGGCGCGCTCTATTTCGCCTCCGAGGTTAAGGCGCTGCTGCAGGTGCCCGGCATCGAGGCGGAGCTCGATCCCATCGCGCTCGACCAGATTTTCACGTTCTGGTTCCCGCTCGCGCCGCGCACGGTCTTCAAGGGCGTGGCGGAGCTGCCCCCCGCGCACGTGCTTATCGCAAGCCCCGGACACGTGTCCGTTCGCCGCTACTGGGCTCTCGATTTTCCCGATGCCGCTGACGCCCGGCGGGGCGAACGCGATGAGGCCGGCATCGCGGAGGAGGTGCGCGCGCTGCTGATCGACGCGACCCGCATCCGCCTCCGCTCCGACGTGCCGGTCGGCGCGTATCTCTCCGGCGGACTCGACTCCTCCATCGTCGCGGCGATTGCCGGCCGCCTCGCGCCCGAGCGGCTGCGGACCTTCTCCGTCCGCTTCGACAGCGCGGAATTCGACGAGACCGAGTTCCAGCTGGAGATGGCGGAGGCGCTCGGAACCGACCACAGCGCCGTTCTCTGCCGCCCCGCCGACATCGGCGCGGCCTTTCCTTCGGTGATCCGCCACGCCGAACGGCCGATTCTTCGGACCGCGCCGGCGCCGCTCGAGATCCTCTCCGGGCTCGTGCGCGACGAGGGCTTCAAGGTGGTGCTCACCGGCGAAGGCGCCGACGAGGTCTTTGGCGGCTACGACATCTTCAAGGAGGCAAAACTCCGCCGCTTCTGTGCGCGCCAGCCGGAATCGCTGCGCCGCCCGCTGCTCTTCCGCAGGCTCTATCCGTACCTGCCGAAGCTGCAGGCGCAGTCGGCCGCCTACCTGAAGGCCTTCTTCGCCACGGATCTCGACGCGGCAGGCGATCCGCTCTTCTCGCACCTGCCGCGCTTCCGCTCGACCGCGGGCGCGAAGCTCTTCTTCTCGGGCGAGCTGAAGCGCTCGCTTGCCGATTACGATGCGCTCGACGAGCTTCGCTCCGCGCTCCCCGAAAACTTCACGCGCTGGCATCCGCTGTCGCAGGCGCAATATCTGGAGACCGCCTACCTGCTGCCCGGCTACATCCTCTCCTCGCAGGGCGACCGCATGGCGATGGCGAACGCGGTGGAAGGGCGCTTCCCGTTCCTCGATCACCGGGTCGTGGAGATGGCGGCGAGGATCCCGCCGGCTCTGAAGCTCCGTGGTCTCACCGAGAAGCATATCCTGCGCAAGGCCGCGGAAGGCCTCGTGCCGCCGCGCATGGCCGCGCGGCCGAAGCAGCCTTACCGCGCGCCGGACAGCGCTTCGTTCTTCGGTGACACGTCGCCGCCCTATGTGGAGCGTCTGCTCGCCGGACCGGCGGTTGCGGCTTCCGGACTGTTCGAGCCGCGTGCCGTGGAGAAGCTTGTCGCCAAGGGCCGCAACGGCAGCATCGGCGGGTTCCGCGACAACGCGGCCCTGACCGGAATCCTTTCAACGCAGCTCTGGCGCGAGGCCTTCGTGCCGGGCGCGCGCCAGATTGATCCAATCTCAATCATCTCGCGTCAAAAAGTGGCGTAGCCTGGAGAGTACAATGAACAGCGCAATCATGATCCGCATCCGCGGGTTCATCGAAGAGAACTTCCTTTTCCGCGAGGATCTGTCCGGCCTCGCGGACAGTGACTCGCTGCTGGAAAACGGCGTGATGGATTCGACCGGCATCCTGGAGCTCGTGGCGTTCCTGGAAACGGAGTTCTCCATCCAGATGAGCGACGCGGAGATCGTTCCCGACAACCTCGACTCGATCGCGTCGATCGCCTCCTACGTCGGCCGCAAGGTCTCCACCGCGCTCGCGGCGTGACGCTGGACGGCGAGGCGGCCATGCGCGTTGAGGAATTCCTGCGGTCGAGTGCGCGTCGCTCGCCGGACAAGACGGCGATCGTCGCGGCCGGGCTCAGGCCGACCTTTGCGGATATCGACCGCGCCTCCGACCGCCTGGCGGCGACGCTGGTTGCCCGCGGCGTGCAGCGCGGCGACCGCGTCGTCGTCTTCATGGAAAATTGCGTCGAAGCGGTCGTGGCGATCTTCGCCGCGCTGAAGGCCGGTGCGGTCTTCTCGCCGGTCAACGCTTCGACCAAGGCGGAGAAGCTCGCCTACATCCTCGACAATTCCGGCGCCGCCGCGCTTGTCACGCAGCACAATCTGCTGCCGGCGGTCGCGGATGTTCTGGCCGATGCTCCGTTGCTCAAGCTCACGATCGTCGCGGGCGGTTCGAGCGCCCCGACGCTTGCCGGCGCGCTGCACTGGCAGGAGGCGCTGGCGGCCGAGGGCGCGCCGCCCGCTTTCGCCGGCATCGACATCGACCTTGCGATGATCATCTACACGTCGGGCTCCACGGGCTTCCCGAAGGGCGTGATGATGACGCATGCGAACATCGCCGCCGCCGCGGAGTCGATCACCACCTACCTGGAGAATAGCGCCGAAGACGTGATCCTGAACGTCCTGCCGATCTCCTTCGACTACGGCCTCTACCAGGTGCTGATGGCGATGAAGCTCGGCGCCACACTGGTGCTGGAGAAATCCTTCGTCTTCCCGCAGGTCGTCTTCGAGAAGATGCGGAGCGAGCGCGTCACCGGCTTTCCGATCGTGCCGACCATGGCGGCGCTCATCCTGCAGATGCGCGACCTTAAGCCCGGCAGCTTTCCCGATCTCCGCTACATCACCAACACCGCCGCGGCGCTGCCGCCGGCCCATATCGCGCGGCTGCGCGAGCTCTTCCCCGGCGTTCGGCTCTACTCGATGTACGGGATGACCGAGTGCAAGCGCTGCACTTGGCTGCCGCCGGCCGAGCTCGATCGCCGCCCCGGCTCGGTCGGGATAGCCATTCCGAACACCGAGGCGTTCGTCGTCGACGAAGGGGGGAGGCGCGTCGCGCCGGATGTGGTGGGCGAGCTCGTGATCCGCGGCGCGCACGTGATGCGCGGCTACTGGCAGGATCCGGCGGCGACTGCGCGGGCGCTGAAGCCCGGTCCCGTCGCGGGCGAGATGATGCTCCACACCGGCGACCTCTTCCGCACCGATGCGGAGGGCTTCCTCTATTTCGTCGGCCGCAAGGACGACATCATCAAGTCGCGTGGCGAGAAGGTCAGCCCGAAGGAGGTCGAGAACGTCCTTTACGCGCTGCCCGGCATTCGCGAGGCGGCGGTGGTCGGCGTCCCCGATCCGATCCTCGGCATGGCGATCAAGGCCGTCGTGTCGCTCGACAGCGGCTCGGTGCTCTCGCGGGACGAGGTGGTGCGGCACTGCGCGCGGCATTTGGAGGACTTCATGGTGCCGAAGGCGGTGGAATTCCGCGCGGCGCTGCCGAAGTCCGAAAACGGCAAGATCAACCGGCGGCAGATCGCCGAGATGGAAATGGGAGCGCTCGCATGAACAGCGTGCCGCCGATGCAGGCTTTCGCCGAGAGGGGCGAGACATACGACCGCGCCGACTGGCTGCGGCTCGATGAACATGCGGAAGCGGCGCGCATCGCCGACTCGCTCCGCGACCAGGTGCTGCGCCGGTTGAGAAAGCGGGGACTTGTCCTCGGCCTTTCCGGCGGCATCGATTCCAGCGTCTCCGCAGCGCTCGCCGTGGCGGCGCTCGGCGCAGGAAAAGTGCTCGGCGTGTTGATGCCGGAGCGTGACTCCGATCCTGACAGCCTCCGCCTCGGTCGCCTCGTCGCAGAGACGCTCGGCATCGAGACGGTCACGGAGGACATCGCGCCGATCCTCTCCGCCGCCGGCTGCTATCAGCGCCGCGACGAATTCATCCGCCGGCTCGTGCCGGAGTTCGGCGCGGGCTGGGGCTGCAAGGTCGTGCTCACCCACCGCGGGGCCTACAACATCACCCAGCTCGTGGTGCAGTCGCCGGCCGGCGAACGCCAGACGGTGCGCATGCCGCTCGACGTCTATCTCGGCGTCGTCGCCGCCACCAACATGAAGCAGCGCACCCGCAAGCAGCTCGAATATTACCACGCCGACCGGCTGAACTACGCGGTCCTCGGCACGCCGAACCGGCTCGAATACGACCAGGGCTTCTTCGTGAAGAACGGCGACGGCGCCGCCGACGTCAAGCCGATTGCCCACCTCTACAAGACGCAGGTCTACGCGCTCGCCGCGCATCTCGGATTGCCGGAGGAGGTGTGCTCGCGCCCGCCGACGACGGACACCTGGTCGCTGGCGCAGAGCCAGGAGGAGTTCTATTTCGCCGTGCCCTATCCGACGATGGACCTTTGCCTCTTCGGGCTGGAGCACGACCTCGCCGCGGAGGAAGTGGGCGCGCGCGCCGGGCTGACGCCGGAGCAGGTCGAGACCGTCTGGCGCGACATCCATGCGAAGCGGAACGCCACCCGCTATCTGCACGAATCGCCGCTGCTGGTGGACGAGGTGTTCCCGTAATAGGCGCGGCGCGCCCTCTCCCCTCGAGGGAGTGGGTGGGGTCCGGCCTCGGCCGGACCGCGGGAGAGGGGGACGCCGGCGATTTGCGGCCCACCCCACATCGGAGGCCTCCCCCCCAACCCGCAGCACCGCAGCCCCCATCTCCCACACGGGGCGAACGCCCACGCCCGCGTCACTCCTGAACCTCAGATCTTCGGCAGCACGTAGCTCGCCGGCTCGAAGATCGCCACACGCCGCAAGAGATCGACCGACTTCCGCATGCCCTCCATCGGCGAGAGCATGACATCCTCGTGCTCGATGGAGAGCACGCCGTCATAGCCGACGCGCCGCAGCGCCAGGCAGAATTCCCGCCAGAAGCCCTCGCCCTCGCCATAGCCAAGCGTGACGTAGTTCCACGAGCGCTCGGTCACGCGCGAACCCACCTTCGTCTCGATGCGGCTGTTCAGCCCCGCGAGCTTTGCGTCGATGCGGGTGTCCTTGGCGTGCACGTGGTAGATGGCCGGCCCGAGCGCCTCGATCGCCGCGATCGGATCGGCGCCCATCCACAGGAGATGGCTCGGATCGAAGTTCACGCCGACGGTGTCGCCCGCCGCTTTCCGCAGCCGAAACAGGGTCTCGACGTTGTAGACGTTCTGCCCGCCGTGCAGCTCCAGGCAGAGGTGGCGGATCTTCTTGCCGTTGGCGAACTTCACCAGGTCCCGCCAATAGGGGACGATCACTTCGTTCCATTGCCATTCCAGAATCTCCGTCGTCTCCGGCGGCCAGGCGACGGTGATCCAGTTCGGGTGCTTGTCGCCCTTGGCGCCGGGGCAGCCGGACATCAGGATGATGCGGTCGACGCCGATCATCGGCGCAAGCTCGATCGACTTGCGGATGACCTTGTCATGCGCCCGCCCGCTCGCTCCGGGATGCAGCGAATTGCCGTTGCAGGTGAGGGCGCTGATCGAGAGCCCGCGCTCGCGCACAGCACCGGTGAAGGCGTCGCGCGCCTTGGCGCTGCGGAGCAGCGCGTCGATGTCGATATGCGGCGCGCCCGACCAGTTGCCGGTGGCGAACTCGACGCAGTCGAGCCCAAGCTCGACCGCCGCGTCGAGCACCGCCTCGAACGAAAGCGTCCCGAGGCTGTCCGTGTTCATTCCGATCTTCATTGTCAGATGCCTTCTGCGCTGCGCCTGCCCGGCCGCAATGTTTCTGGTGAAGGAAGTTGGGGGAAGCGGCGCGCTCGCCTCAGGCGAAGGCCGGTTCCTCGCCGGTGCCGCTTTTCACCCCGGTGATGAGCGAGACGACCTCGTTGGCGTGCGATTTCTTCGCCTCGACCGTGCCGACGACACGCCCGCGCCGGAACACCCAGATCCGGTCGACGAGGTCGAAGACCTGGCGGAGATTGTGGCTGACCAGGATCAGCGGAATGCCCCTGGTCTTCAGGTTGCGGATGATGTTCTCGACCTGCGCCGTCTCCTGCACGCCGAGCGCGGCGGTCGGCTCGTCCATGATGATGAGCTTGGAGGCGAAGCTCGCAGCGCGGCTGATGGCGACGCACTGCCGCTGGCCGCCCGACATGTTGCGGATCTTGTTCCGGAGGTCGGGGATCTTGATGCCGGTGGCGTTGAGCGCCTCGCGGGCGTGCGCCAGCATTTTCCGTTCGTTCAGGAAACTGAAGGGACCGAGGTTGAAATAGATCTCCTCGCGACCGAGGAAAAGGTTCGACGGAACGTCGAGGTCATCGGCGAGCGCGAGGTTCTGGAACACCGTCTCGATGCCCATGTCGCGCGCCTCGATGGGCGTGCGGAACTCCACTTCGCGCCCCTCGAAGAATATCTTGCCGGCCGTCGGACGTTCGACACCGGTGATCTGTCGCACGAAGGTCGACTTGCCGGCGCCGTTGTCGCCCACCACCGCGACGTGCTCGCCCTCGCGCAGCTGGAAGTCGGCGTCGTCGAGCGCGTGCACGCCGCCGTAATGCTTGGTCAGCCCTTCGGTGCGCAGCACGATATCGTCGCTCATGGGGCGCTCACGCCCGTCCCCGCATGCGCTGGCGATAGACATCCTGCACCACCGCCGCGACGATGATCGCGCCCTTGATCATCTCCTGGTAGTAGGCATTGAGCCGCAGGAAGGTGAAGCCGGAGATGATGATCCCGAAGATCAGCATCCCGAGGATCGAGCCTACGATCGAGCCGCGCCCGCCCGCAAGCGAGGTGCCGCCGATGACGGCCATCGCGATGGCGTCGAGCTCGTAGGTGAATCCCATGCCGGCCTGTGCCGTGAGATTGCGCGAGCAGAGCACCAGCGCCGCGAGCCCCGCCAGCAGTCCGGCGATCGTGTAGACCAGAACCTGGTGGCGCTCGACATTGATGCCCGAGACCCGGGCCGCATGCTCGTTCGATCCGATGGCATAGGTGCGCCGGCCGTAGAGCGTGTAGCGAAGCGCGACGTGGAAGACGATAGCCACGACTACCAGGATGATCACCGGCGTCATGCCCGCCCCGATCACCTTGAATCCCTCCGTCGGGAAGGAGACCGGCATGCCCTTCGAGTACCAGTTGGCGACACCGCGCGCGCTCACCATCATACCCAGCGTCGCGATGAACGGCGGGATCTTGGTGTAGGCGATGATCAGCCCGTTGATCAGTCCGGCAAACAGTCCGCAGCCGAGGCCGACCAGAATCGGAACGATGACCGGAAGGTCGACCCAGCCCTGTTCGATGAAGACGGCGCGCGGATAGGTGCCGGTTTGCGCGAAGCTCATGGCGATCATCGCCGTCGCGCCCAGGATCGAGCCGGAGCTGAGATCGATGCCACCGGCGATGATGACCTGCGTCACGCCGACCGCGATGATCCCGACGATCGCCACCTGCAGGATGATGATCTGCAGCCGCGCCGGGTTGAAGAGGAAGCTTTGGCCGAGAAGGATCCAGCCGAGCCCCTCGAAGACCAGCGCGGTGATGACGAGGCCGGCAAAGATGTTGAGCTCGGCCGGATAGCTCCGCCGCCTTGACGCTTCCGCGATCTCCGCCGCCGCGCCGGCTGCCTCGGCCATGCAATATCCCTCTGCTCGGCCTGTCTGTTGGATGGTCCCGCCGCGAAGGTCGGCGGCGGAACCGGGGACGGAGCGGCGCAGCCGCCCTGCGTCAGAGAGGCGTTCCCAGCCTCAGTTCTTGGCCATGAAGTTGGCCATGTTCTCGGGCGTCACGAGCTGGAAGGGGATGTAGACCTTCTGATCGACCGCCTCTCCCTTCGCGAGCTTCAGCGCCGCGTCGAGCGAGCCTTTGCCCTGGCCGGCCGCGTCCTGGAAGACGGTGGCCTTGAGGTCGCCGGCCTTCATCGAGGCCAGCGCGTCCTGGGTCGCGTCGACGCCGCCGATGATCACCTTGCTCGTGTCGATGCCCGCCGCCTTCATCGCCTGCAGCGCGCCGATCGCCATTTCATCATTGTTCGAAATGACCGCGTCCCACTGCTGGCCGGACGTCAGCCAGTTGGCCATCAGGCTCTGCGCCTCGTCGCGGGACCAGTTGGCGGTCTGCTCGTCGATGATCTTGATGAACGAGCACTCGGGAGTGGCGATCACGTCATGCACGTCGGCGGTGCGCTGGCGGGCCGCCTGGTTGTTGAGCTGGCCTTCCATGACGAAGACGTTGGCGCCGGAGCCCTTGCCGGCATCCTTCAGGAGCTTGCAGATCTGCTGCGTCTCGAGCGTGCCGGAATCTTTTTCGTTCGACGCAACGAACGCCTGGTTGTCCGGCAGCGTGTCGACGTTGACCGGCTCGCGGTTGACGAACACCAGCGGGATGTTGGCGTCCTGCGCCGCCTTGGTGAGCGCCGCGGTCGCGTCGGTGTCGACCGGGTTGACGACGATCGCGTCGACCTTCGAAGCGATGAAGTTCTGCACCTGGCTGAGCTGCTTGGCGACGTCGTTGCCGCCGTCCTCGATCTGCACCGTCACATCCGGCAGCGTCTTCGCGTAGGCTTCGATGCCATTCCGGAGCACGGTCAGGAAGTTGTCGTCGAACTGGGCCATCGAGACGCCGACCGTCGTCGCTGACGCGCCCGTGGTCAGCGCAGCGACCGCTGCGCAGGCGAGCAGTATCTTCTTCATGTCTTCCTCCCATTGCCGACGCCGATTTGAACGGGCCGGATCTCAGTTCCTCTTTGCGAGGATTTCGTAGGCTTCGTCAGAGTGCTTCCAAGTCCGGTTGCGACGCAAGATGGTAGCCGGCCGTTATTTCGCGGATCCCCCGCCGCGGTTCCAGCCGCGTCCGTGGTCTCCGTAGCCGTCGCAACCGGACTCGGTAACGGCGACCGTGTCCTCCAGCTTGATGAAGCCGCGCTTCGGGTGGTGGATCGCCGTCTCGATCGAAATCACCATGCCGGTCTCGAGCGGCTTCGTGGCGCCTTCCGCATCGTAGGGGACCGGCGCGCGGGTCGAAAGGCGCGGCGCCTCGTGCGGAATGAGGCCCATCCCGTGCGCGGCAAAATGGATTTCCTTCTGGTGCGGCGCCTTGGCGATGGCAGCTTCCGCGGCGGCGTAGACCTCGTGGCCCATCGCGCCGGCGCGGATCGGAACGCGAGTCGCCATCTGGATCGTGTCCACCTCGGCGAGGAGATCGATCAGCTCCTGGTCCGGCTCGCCGAGAACGCCCATGCGCGCCACGTCGCCGATATAGCCGCGATAGTTTCCGCCGGAATCGACCGACAGCACGTCGCCCTCCCGCCATACCTGGTCCGACGGGGCGCGGTTGTGGCTCGCGCCGGCCGCGATCAGGCAATAGTCGAAGGTGAGGCCGCGCCGCACCTCTTCGACGCGCAGCGCTTCGGCGATCTCCCGCTTGGTCGACCCCGCGCCGACAGCCGCGATGACGGTCAGCATCGAATCGACGACGCGCTCCGAGGCCTGGCGGAGGCATTCCAGCTCCTCCCTGGTCTTTCTTGCACGCAGGCGCTCCAGCGGGATCGTCGCATCGACGATCTCGGCGTGCGGAACCGACTCCCGCAGCATGCCTTCGGCGTCGGCCGGCAGGAATGGCCGCTCCACGCCGATGCGAAGCTTCTTGCCGTTCGCCGTGGGCAGATGCGCGACCGCGCGCCGCATGGCGTCCGCGCTTCCCGAGCTCGTCGCGTCGATCGCAGGCGCGTGGATGCTCCCGAGATCCTGCTCCCACGTCTCCATCCGGCTCCCGACATAGGTGCTGCGCTCCGGATGGCCCTTGAAATAGACGAACAGCGGCAAGTAGCGGCTGAGGCCGGCGGCGTCCTGTGCGTCGAAGAAGAAGAAGCGGTAGCCGCCGAGGAGATACTGGATGTTGTGCTTGGAGGAGGCGATCAGGACATCGATGCCGGCCTCGTCGAGCAGCTCGTTCAAACGATCGGAATCGAACGCGAGCTGCACGCCGCCGTGACTTGCTGCGCTGCCTGCGGCTCGCGCCGCTGTTGCAAGATTTGACGTCATCGACCGGACCTCCGTCGCTGGGTTTCACGCGCCGGCTGATGCCGGTTTTTCTGGATTGGCCACAAGTTTTAGCAGGATGCTCCGGCCGCCGACAGGTTGCTCCGCGCGAAAATCCCGATTCGGATCCAGCGCTGGCATGGCTCCGTCGGCAGGCGAAGTGGCCTCTTCCCGCCCCGCGCTGCGGTGTTGAGTGTGCGCTTCCCGGTTGATTGCTCTTTTAGGCGGCAAGAGCGGGGCTCGCGTCGCGAGATTGGGCCGGATTTCTCTCGAACCTTTGGGTCTGCACACTTTGAGGCCGCTGTGGCGTCTTGCCCTACCCAGAGATGCCCTCATTGCCAGGTGCACGGACATCGGTCACGGCCTGACGGAGGAATGGACAAATACCCTATAAAATGAACCGTCCGCTCAACGATCCAGACAGACAACTTCCCAGCGGGAATTCATTATTGCGGCAAACACAACCAGGTCGAGCAATACGAAAGAAGATATCTCCCAGAAGTTCCGGAGCGAGGGTTGACGCTCTACTTCACCCCGCCATACTGTCCGTATGACGGACATCGCGACCGGAACAATGACCGAATCGACCACGCCGACACTTAATCGAAAGGCCGAAGATGCGGAGCTTTCTGCGGTTAAGACCCTGCAGAAAGCCCTCACCATTCTCGACGCATTCGCCGCTGCCGAGCGCCCGCTCACGGTTGCGGAAGTCGCGTCGCGCGCCAGCGTCACGCGGCCCA
>JBBQVL010000020.1:0-54065 GCA_038211615.1 Hyphomicrobiales bacterium | reverse complement strand
ACGCTCCCGCGATCCAGGCGGGTCGCGCGGAACGGCGCGGCGGATGCGGGACGATCCCGTCGTCCGGGCCGGCCACAAGGTCGATCGTGTGGACAGGCGCGCCGAAAGCGTTGAACTCAGCCGGCGAAAGAGCCGCGCGGTGCCTCTCGCGCCAGCTGGAAACGGGCTCGATCTCGTCGCTCGCGGCGGGGATCAGGGCAGCGGATGTCCCGCGCTCGTCAGGATAGGGGCCGCGATCCCGTTCGGCCGCGACGGCGCTTTCGAGAAACTGGATCGCCTCGTCAACCCGCCCCTCGTTCCAGAGGTTCAGCGCGATCCGCTCCGGATCGCGCTCCGGAACGGAAAGCGCAGTCACGTCGATCTGCGGCGCGCTTTCGAGCGGATCGGACCCGGCGCCGTCGTCGTGTGCATTTCGGTCAAGCATCAGAACCTGCCTCCGTCGCCCCGGAAGTGTGTCGTTCAATGTCCCAACCCCTCGACGCCTGCGTCTTTCGCGCCGACCGAATCTGAGGTTGACCATAAAGCAGGGCAAACATGTGGCGGGGAAATGATCAAACCCCGCCTGAACGAGCGGTGAACGGCGCGGTCAACCGGCGGATTTCCGCCCCCTCGACGAACTGCAGCCCGCGCTACTCCTCCGGCTCGGTGGTGAAGAGCAGCGGGTAGCCGCGCTTGCGGCCGGCGTCGGTGCCCTCCGTCGCCTTCGTTTCGGCGACGTCCTTGGTGTAGACGGCGACGACGCAGGCGCCGCGCCGGTGCGCCGTGATCATCACGCGAGCCGCCTGGTCCTCGCTCATGCGGAACACGCCCTTCAGCACCCCCACCACGAACTCGCGCGGGGTGAAATCGTCGTTGACGAGGATGACCTTGTGAAGCTTCGGGCGCTCGGTCTTCGGCTTCGCCTTGGTGCGCGGCTTTAGGTCGATGTCGGGCATGAGATGAATCTTACCCTGCGGCAGTTCCACTGCAAGGTCAGGTAGGTCTCCCTGGCGAAAATGGCAGCCTGGTGATTTCCAGGGACGTCAGACTTCACGCCAGCGCCGCCCTGATCCTCTCCGCGTGTCCGGCGAGCAGCTTCGCATCCGCCATGCCGCCCGAATGCGGCTTGAGCGGCACGCCCTCGAAGCGGGGGATCACGTGGAAGTGCGTGTGAAACACCGTCTGCCCGGCGGCCGGCTCGTTGAATTGCGTGACGAGCACGCCCGGCGCGCCGAATGCCTGCTTCACGGCGCGGGCGACCCTCTGCACCGCCAATATCGCGCTCTTGAGATCGTCGGCGCCGATGTCGAGGAGATTGCGCGAGGCGGCCTTCGGGATCACCAGCGTGTGCCCGTCCGCCTGCGGCATCACGTCCATGATCGCGAGGACGTCGGCATCTTCGAAGACCTTTGCGGCGGGAAGCTCGCCGCGCAGGATCTTTGCGAAGACGTTTGCGGGGTCATAGGCGGACGTGGGCATGCTTGGGCTCCAGGGCTGGGAGGCGAGGGGTGGCGCAGTCACTCAGCGCTTTCCGTTCGCGCATCATCATCGTGTCTGAACGGCGCGCGCTCCGTCAGCATTTCGCCTTGCATCGCGATCTCCTGCCGCTCCGTCTCCAGATAGTTTGCGACGGCACGGCGAAAATTCGGGTCGGCGATGTAGTGCGCGGAATGCGTGGTCTTCGGCAGGTAGCCGCGCGCCAGCTTGTGCGCGCCCTGCGCGCCGGCCTCGACGCGCGTCAGCCCATGCGCCAGCGCGAAGTCGATCGCCTGATAATAGCAGACCTCGAAATGCAGGCACGGATGATCCTCCACCGCGCCCCAATAGCGGCCGTAGAGCGTGTCGGAGCCGATGAGGTTCAGCGCACCGGCGATCCAGCGCCCGTTCCGCCGCGCCATGATGAGGAGGATCCGATCCGCCATGCGCTCGCCGATGAGCGAGAAGAAGCGGCGATTCAGATACGGCTGTCCCCATTTTCGCGATCCGGTGTCCATGTAGAAGGCGAAGAAGGCGTCCCAGGCCGCCTCGGTCACGTCGCGGCCGGTCAGCCAGTCGATCTCGATGCCGTCGCCGAGCGCCTCGATCCGCTCCTTGCGGATAGCCTTCCGCTTGCGCGAGGCAAGCGCGGCGAGGAAGCCGTCGAAAGTCTGGAAGCCTTCGTCGGTCCAGTGAAACTGCTGGTCGGTGCGGCGAAGGAAACCCATCTCGGCGAGGAGCGCGCTCTCCTCTTCCGGCACGAATGTCACGTGCGCCGACGAGGCGCCGAGGCGGCGCGTCATCTCCATCAGCGCGGCGGCCATCATGTGCTTCCGCTCCGCTTCGCCAGGCCCGGGGGCGGTAAGCAGGCGCGGGCCGGTCACGGGCGAGAACGGCACGCTCACCTGCAGCTTCGGATAATAGCTTCCGCCGGCCCGCTCGAAGGCCTCCGCCCAGCCCCAGTCGAAGACATATTCGCCCTGCGAGTGGGATTTCGCGTAGCAGGGCATCACCGCACTCGGCGGCGCGGATGCGGCAGCGTCGCCGCTCCCTACCAGCAGTGCATGGCGCGGCGTCCAGCCGGTGCGCGCCGAGACCGAGCCGGAGCGCTCAAGCGCTTCCAGAAAATCCCATGATACGAAAGGGTTATAGGGCTTTCTTGTGAGCGCGGCTTCGCCCGCCGGGCTGGCCGTGCCATCGCAGGTCCAGCCTGGGTTGGCGCAGGAATCCCAGCTCGTCCGGTCGACCTCGGCGAGACTGGATACCAGCCGGACCGCCATCGCGGGATTCGGGGTTGGAGGCATGCACCAAGCTTAAAAGCAAAAGCCCGTGGCGCAATTGCGCCCTTCTGCCGCTACGGCGCGAAACCCTCGAAAGTGATCTGGTCCGCCCATCGCTCCGCCCTTCGCACCTGCGCCGGGGTCCTGACCGTCCAGCAGATGAGTGGCATGCCGAAGAGCCGCCGCGCGATGACCGGCATCGGCGTCGGCAGGTCGTCCACTGCATAGGAGACGAAGTCCACGCCGAGGCTGAGAGCCGCGCGGAGATGGTGGGCGGCGTAGCGCCAGCTCCCCGCCGCGATCAGCCCGCGCGGGAAATTCGGGGCGGCAATCCTCACCTCGGCGATCAGGCCGGGATCGAACGACATCAGCGCCGCCGGGCCGGCGTAGCGTTTCAGGCGATCGACGGCCTCTACCGCAAGCCCGTAGTCGCGACCGGGGACGTGCTTCAGTTCGATGACGAGCGGAACCCGGCCGGCGACCAGCTCCAGCATCTCGTCGAGTGTCGGAATCCATTCCCGGCTGCCGGCGACCCTGAGATCGCCAAGCTCGGCGGCGGTCAGGTCGCGCACTTGGCCCGTTTCTCCGGCAAGCCGCTCCAGATCGTCGTCATGGAACACCACCGGCACCCCGTCGGCCGAGATGTGGAGGTCGCATTCGATTGCGTAGCGCGCGCGCACCGCCGCATGGAACGCGGCGAGGGTATTCTCCGGCCGGCCACGCTGAATGTCGTGGTAGCCCCGATGCGCGATGGGGCGCGCCGTGAGCCACCGCAGCCGATTGCGCGTCATTCCGACCCCCCGGACGCGTCGTGATTGGCGTCGACACCTCCCGCCGCGTAGGCGATCTGCGCCTTCCCATCAAGGCTTATTGGGATTATCCGATTGCGATGGGGAACCCGAGGTCGCGCTTTCGCCGCACTCTGGAGTTCAGTGGGCGCATGCATTTATCCCGATTCATTCACTTCGCACTTGTGCCGCTGGCAACGGTTTCGTTCACACTCGGAGCCGGCGCAACGCCGACGCTGCGCAACAGCATTGCTCCGCACCGGGCTGTCTACGACATCAGCCTCGCGCGCACCCAGGACGGCTCCGGCGTATCGAGCGCCAAGGGGCGCATGGTGTTCGAGGTGACCGGCAGCGCCTGCGACGGATACCGCATGCGGCAGCGCATGATGGTGAACATCGGCGACGAGGACGGCAATATCGGCCTGCTCGATTTCCGCATCACCACGTTCGAGTCGGGCGACGGCGACACCTACGACTTCGATTCCCGGACCACGCTGAACAACGACGTCGTCGAGGCAGTCGAGGGCAAGGCGCGGCGGGAGGGCTCGAAGATCGAGGTCAGCCTGACGCAGCCTACCAGGAAGACGGTGGAGCTCGATAGCGGCGTGCTCTTCCCGAGCCAGCACATGCAGGCGATCATCGACGCGGCGCTCGCCAACCGCAGGGTGCTCTCGGCCGACATCTACGAGGGCGCCGGCACCGGCGAGGACAGCGACGCGGCGACGGCGGCCATCGGCGGGGCGATGCCGGTCGGCGGCGACAGTCCGCTCAGGAACAACGTGCGGCGCTGGCCGGTCTCCGTCGGCTATTTCGAGCCGGCCAAGCCGGCCTCCAAGGATGGCCTCGGCGAGGAGCTGCCGAACTACCAGATGAGCTTCACGCTCTACGAAAACGGCGTGACCAACGATCTCGTCATGGACTATGGCGACTACGCCCTGGCCGGCTCGCTGAAGACGATCGAGCCGCTGGAGAAGCCGGCCTGCGCTTCACCGTGAGCGCTTGTCCTTCGCGTCCCTCGCGGAAAACGTAAGCCCCAGCGCCAGTCCGTCGGGACCGAAGCGGTCGCGGATCGTGTCCATCGCGCGCTCCGCCCTTGCGCGCTTCTCCGCGCCGGCATCGAGCAGATCGCCGGCATCGGCGAGCGCCGCTTCGCCAAGCTCGGCAATGCCGATCCCGATCAGCCGGAAGCGCGTTCCGTCGATCTCCTTCGCAAGCAGGGCGCGGCCGGAACCGAAGATCCGGTCGGCGAGGTCGGTCGGGGCGTCGAGGCGGACGTTGCGTGTGCGCAGGCGGAATTCGCCGGTCTTCAGCTTCAGCACGACGGTTCTGCCGGAAAGGCCCTGCCGCTTCAGCCGATCAGAGACGCGCTCGGAGAGCCGCCGCAGGATCGGATAAAGCTCGCCGCCATCGGCAATGTCGCGGTCGAAGGTGGTCTCCGCCGAGATGCTCTTCGCCTTCCGCTCGGGCGTGACGGTGCGATCGTCCTCGCCGCGCGCAAGACGGGCGAGCCTGATCCCGATGCTGCCGTAGCGCCTCGCGAGGTCGCGCTCGTCGCGGCGCTGCAGGTCGGCGATACGCGTGAGGCCGTCCTGCGCCAGCCGTTCCTGCGTCGCCTTGCCGACGCCCCAGATCACCGACACGGGCTGGGCGGCGAGGAATTCCAGCGTCTCCGCCCGCCCGATCGTCGAGAAGCCACGCGGCTTGTCCCGCTCGGACGCGATCTTCGCCAGGAACTTGTTGTGGCTGAGGCCGATCGAAACGGTGACGCCGATCGTGCTCTCGACGCGGGATTGGAAGCGGGCGAGGGTGAGCGCCGGCGGCGCGTGATGCAGGCGGTCGGTGCCGGTCAGGTCAAGGAAAGCCTCGTCGATCGACAGCGGCTCGACCGCCGGCGTCAGCGCCAGCATCATCTCGCGTACCTCGTGGCCGACGCGGGCATACTTCGCCATGTCGGGCGGGATGACCACGGCGTGCGGGCAGGCCTTCATCGCCTGGAACATCGGCATGGCGGAACGGACGCCGAAGGTGCGGGCGATGTAGCAGGCCGTCGACACGACGCCGCGACGGCCGCCGCCGACGATCACCGGCCGGTCGGCGAGGGTAGGGTCGTCGCGCTTCTCAACCGCTGCGTAGAAGGCGTCGCAATCGACATGTGCGATGCCAAGCGCGAACAACTCCGGATGGGCGACGACCCGCGGACTGCCGCATGCCGGGCAGCGGTCCGCCTTGCCTGCCGAATGGGCCAGGCAGTCACGGCAAAGTGTTAGCGAGGCGGCGTCCTGCACGAATCCCCCGTGTGCGGCCGGTCCGGTGGGAAAGGCTGTTTCCGGCGGCTGGAACGGATTCGATGTTCCGCGTCCGTTCAGGCCGCGTTATAGCGCAATTTGCGTTTCCTTAAGCGCCGCCGTGCATCATGAATTTCAAGAGTGAAATCGGGCGAACAATCGCCCCTTCCAGACAGGGTCAGGGATCGGGGTCATGGCCAAAACCGTCATGATCGTTGAAGACAATGAGCTGAATATGAAGCTCTTCAACGATCTCCTGCGCGCCAACGGCTACAACACGCTTCCGATGCGCAACGGCTACGAGGCGCTCGACGCGCTGAAGGAGCACCGCCCCGACCTGATCATCATGGATATCCAGCTTCCGGAGATTTCCGGCCTGGAGGTGACCAAGCGGATCAAGCAGGACGAGGACGAGACGCTGCGCCGGATTCCCGTCATCGCGGTCACTGCCTTTGCCATGAAGGGCGACGAGGAGCGCATCCGGCAGGGCGGCTGCGAAGGCTACCTCTCCAAGCCGATCTCGGTCGCGAGCTTCATCGCCACCGTGAAATCCTTCGTGGGCGCGGCGTGAGGTCGGCCCGATGACCTCGCGCGTTCTCGTTGTCGATGATGTGCCCGCCAATGTGCGGCTGCTGGAATCACGCCTGCAGGCGGAATACCTCGACGTCCGAACCGCGATGAGCGGCCGCGAGGCGCTGGCGGTCGCGGAGCGCGAGCGCATCGATCTCGTCCTGCTCGACGTGATGATGCCCGACATGAGCGGCTTCGAGGTCTGCGCCGCGATGAAGTCCAATCCGCGCACCGCGCATATCCCGGTCATCATGGTGACGTCGCTCGACGAGGCCGAGCATCGCGTGAAGGGACTCGAATCCGGGGCCGACGATTTCCTCACCAAGCCGCTGAGCGAAGTGGCGCTGGCGACGCGGGTGAAGAGCCTGCTCCGCCTCAAGACGGTCACCGACGAGCTGGAGCTTCGCGCCGCGGCGATGCAATCGGTCGGCCTTTCGGCCGCCGCGTCCATCGACGAGCGGCTGATCTTCGGGCGCGTGCTGGTCGTCGACGACAGGGACAATTCGGTCGGCCGCATCCGCCAGGCGTTGCGCAGCCCGTTCGTGATCGAGATCACGGAAAGCCCGGCCGCGGCGATCGAGCTGGCGCGGAGCCAAGAGTTCGACCTCATCATGATCAGCCTGTCGCTGAAAGCCGGCGACGGTCTTCGCCTCTGCACGCAGCTGAAGACCATCGACGCGCTGCGGCAGACGCCGGTCCTGCTCATCACCGACGCGAACGAGACGCAGATGGTGGTCCGCGCGCTCGACCTCGGCGTCAACGACTACATCATCCGGCCGATCGACTCCAACGAGCTGCGCGCCCGGGTGCGCACGCAGCTGCGGCGCAAGCTCTATCAGGACCGCCTGCGCAACATGGTGAGCCAGGCGGTTGAGTTCGCCGTCACCGACCCGCTGACCGGCCTCTACAACCGGCGCTACCTCGACGCCCACCTGACTTCGGCGCTGTCGCGCGCCGACGCCCGGGAGAAGCCACTCTGCGTGCTGGTCTTCGACATCGATCATTTCAAGATGATCAACGACCGCTATGGCCACGACGCCGGCGACGACGTGCTCAAGGCGTTCTCCGACCGCCTGCGCGCCGGCGTGCGCGGCATCGATCTTGTCGTGCGCTACGGCGGCGAGGAATTCCTGCTGGTGATGCCCGACACCGATTCCGACTACGCCGCGACGGTGGCCGAACGGCTCAGGATCGACGTCGAGAGAGTGGCCTTCGAGACCGGCAGGGGCGACCATATCCCGGTCACCGTCAGCATCGGCATTGCCGAGTGGCATGGCGCCCGGGACCGGCCCGAGGATCTGATCAAGCGCGCCGACCAGGCGCTCTACGCAGCGAAGCGGGCGGGACGCAACCGGGTGGTGGCGAGCGCCGCGTAGGGATGATACCTTCGCTGCCCGATGGCGGCGAGCGAGCGGACCTGATGCACTTCGTCGATGTCCTGCTTCACGACGAGCTTTTCGTCCTCATCGCATCGGCCCTGGTGGGAGCGCTCCTCGGCTGGTACTTTCAGCAGTACGGCCGACCTTCGAAGACGGCGGTCAGAGCCGATCTCGCTGCCGAAGTCACAAGCATTGCCGATCGTCTTGCCGAGGCGGCAAAGGCGTTTCGAGGCGATAAGGCCCCGCAACAGGACAAGGGCGGCTTTGCCGGAATATTCGAAGGCCCGGCCGGCCTGATGCTGCAGAAGATGGACGGTCCGGTTGCCCTTCTCATCGCGAGAAGGCGGGAAATCGACGCGAAGACAAAGTGGCAGGACGGAAGGCTCTGCCGAAAGGACGGCTCAGCGCTGGATTCCACCACCCGCCTGGAAATAGACAATTGGACCGGGGAAGCCGAAGGGGTGAGCGGCGATCTCCGGTCGCTGGCGGCCAGTATGCGGCTATGAATGACGTCGCGATCATCCGCCGACGCGCGCCAAGCGTGCGGATCAGGCCCACTACGCCGCGAAGCAGGCCGGCCCGCAACCGCGTAGTCGCGCCAGGTGGCTCGCCGACGGCGAAGTAATCCCGCGGATACCCGCAATTTTAGTTACAGTTTTAACCAAGTATCAACCATCCGGTAGCGCTCGGGCCCGGCATGGGGTTGATTGCGTGGAGGCGAGGTGGCGGCGCGAGGTTCGCACGCCACTTCGGAACCCGAATACCCCATGGATATGCTCAGGTCCGCCGCATCTCCTGGGTCCGTGGGGTCGGCCGGTCGGACGTGGTGAGTGGCCTCCTCGTACAGCCACGTTCCGACCGGCCACTTTCCCGACAGACGCCCACAGGGAGCGGCGCTGACCGCAAGCCCTGAAACGAAAGAAGGCGCCCTGCGGCGCCTTCGGGCAGAACTTCGATCCCGATCTACTTGATCTTGGCTTCCTTGAAGAGCACGTGCTTGCGCGCCTTCGGATCGTATTTCCGCATCGACATCTTTTCGGTCATCGTGCGGCTGTTCTTCTTCGTCACGTAGAAGAAGCCGGTGCCTTCCTCGCTGACGAGGCGGATTTTGACGCTGGCGGCCTTGGCCATCGGGGCATTCCTATCAGTATGGATTTTGACGTGAGATGCCGCTTGGCGCGCCCGAAGTCAAGCAAAACGCCGTGCCGGCGGGGCGTGGAGCGGGAACGACACCTTTCCTCATTCGTTCACCTCTCACAGTGGGGGCTGTTCAGTCAGGAGATTCCCATGGTCAATCGTTCGCTTCTTGCTGCGGGCGCCCTCGGAGGCGCCGTGCTGTGGTCGGCCGCTGCTCTGGCGTCGCCGGGCAACGCGCTCGGCAACGTCAACATGCGCACCGGCCCCGGCACCCAGTACTCGGTGATCACCACGATCCCCGCCGGAGCGCCAGTCGAGGTATTCGAATGCCAGAGCTGGTGTCAGGTCGGTTATGCCGGGACGCACGGTTATGTGTCGGCGAATTATGTTGGTGGCGGGTATACCGCGCCCGCGCCGCGCGCCTACTACCAGCCGGCGCCCGTCTACACGCCGGCCCCCTCCGTCGGCATCTACTACGATCATCCGTGGTACAATGCACCGCGGCATCGCTACTGGCGAGACGAGCATCGTCGGCATTTCCGCCGCGGTGATGGCGCCTACTTCGAGTTCGGTTTCTAGCCCCCGCGCGGGACTTCCAAACGGCCCGCTCTGGCGGGCCGTTTCTCGTCAGGGCGGCGGCCGGCGCGAGAGCGCAAGCCGCGCGGCGACGATGATCGCGTAGATCGCAAAGACAACGCCCAGCACAAGCGGCAGGCCGGCGACCGGTGCGCGGGCCATCGCGTCGCCTACGGCAATCGGGCCCGTAAGCATGCCGAGCGCGTAGCAGAAGACGACGGCGGAGGTGGCGCTCGCGAGGTCCGCTCCGGAAAAGCGCGATGCGAGATGCGCCAGCGCGACGGTGTAGATGCCGGCGGTGGCGCCGCCCCAGATGAAGAGGACAGCGGCGAGGAGGAGGGCTGAGCCCGACGCGAACCACGCAAGCGCCATGCCGATGGCGCCGACCAGCCCGCACGCCAGCAGCACCGGGCGGCGCGCGATCCGGTCGGCGAGCATCCCGAGCGGGATCTGGAACGCCACATTGCCGAGCGTCATGGCGGAGGCGAGGAGGGGCGCGACCGCCGGGCTGAACTTCAGATGCTCGCCCCAGAGCGGCAGGAACGCGAAGCCGCTGCTCTCGCCGACGCCAAACGCGAACACGCCGAGCGTCGCCGTCGGAACGGCGAAGATGTAGGCGGCAAAGGGCCGGCGCGGCCGCTCGCCGAAATCCGGAGAGGAGCCGCGCGCGAAATAGGCCGGCAGGGCGCCGAGCGCCATCAGCGCCGCGCCGATCAGGTAGGGGCGGATGGAATTGGCGCCGGCGATCGCGATGATCCCGGGGCCGATGGCGAAGCCGATCGAGAGCAGCGTGGCGTAGAAGCCCATCACCGCTCCGCGCCGCCGCTCTGGCGTTGCGGCATTGATCCAGTATTCGGAGAGCGAGAAGCAGAGCGCCATCGCGGCGCCGTAGCCGAAGATGATCGGCACGAGCAGGCGAAGGTCGGAGGTGAACCAGACGAGGAGGACGAGCACGCCTGCAATGGGCGTCACGGTCATGATGACGTTGGCGGCGCCGAAGCGGGCAGCGATGCGCGCGGCGAAAGGGCTGGTGACGAGCGAGGCGATGGCGACGGTTGCAACGACGAAGCCGATGGTGCGCTCGGAGAAGCCGCGGCCAGCGAGCGTCAGCGAGACGAGCGGCGGCAGCAGGCTGACCGCGACGCCGACCGTGACGATCGTCGTGATCGCCGCGGCCGCGCCGCGCGTCAGTCCGAACGGCAGGCGGCTTCGAGCTGTCTCCGCGAGCGCCCCCCGCTCGGTCACTTTTTTCGGCCCCGACGGCTGGGGCGCGGCGGGGCAGCGCTGCGCTTGCCCGGCCGTCCCGCGCGATCGCGGCCGGGGCCGCCGCGCCGGAACCTGCCGGGCGCCGGGGGAGCCTCACGCAGGAGTTCCAGCCTGAGGCTGCCGGCATAAGGGAGGGCTTCGACGAGGCGCACCTGCACGGCGTCGCCGAGCCGGAAGGTCTCCCCGGTCGAGCGGCCAACAAGGCGGTGATGCGCCTCCTGGTATTCGTAATAATCCTCGCCGATGGTGGAGATCGGCACGAAGCCGTCGGCGCCGCTCTCCATCAGCTCCACGAACAGCCCGGCGCGCGTCACGCCACGGATGCGGCCGGAGAATTCCGCGCCGATACGCTCGGTGAGCCACGAGGCGATCAGGCGATCGACCGTGTCGCGCTCCGCCCCCATGGCGCGACGTTCGGCCATGGAAATCTCGCCGGCGACCCGTTCGAGCCGCTTCTCGTCGACCGCCCGGAGTCCTCCGGCGCCAAGCTCCAGCCCCGCGATCAGGGCGCGATGCACGAGGAGATCGGCGTAGCGTCGGATCGGCGAGGTGAAGTGCACGTAGCGCCGGAGATTGAGGCCGAAATGTCCGATGTTCTGGGTGGAGTATTCCGCCTGGCTCTGCGAGCGGAGCACCACCTCGTTGACGAGGAGCGCGTTCGGTGTGTCGGCGACGCGCGCCAGCACATGGTTGAACTGGCTCGGCCTGAGGCTGCCGGCCTTCGGAAAGGTCATATCGAGCGAGCCGAGGAACTCGCGCAACGCATCGAGCTTCTCGAAGGCCGGCTCGTCGTGGATGCGGTAGACGACCGGGCTCTTCCGCGCCTCCAGCACCTCGGCGGCGGCGACGTTCGCCTGGATCATGAATTCCTCGATCAGCCGGTGCGCGTCGAGGCGCGGCGGCACCACGATGCGGTCGACAGAGCCGTCGCCGGTCAGGATCACCTTGCGCTCCGGCAGGTCGAGCCCGAGCGGCTCGCGCCTGTCGCGCTCCTTCACGAGCGCGCCGTAGGCGGCCCAGAGCGGACGCAGGACCGGATCGAGCAGCGGACCGGTCTTGTCATCCGGTTGGCCGTCGATTGCCGCCTGCGCCTGCTCGTAGGAGAGCTTCGCCGCCGAGCGCATCATCACGCGGTGGAATTTCTGGCCGTGCTTGCGGCCGTCGGCGCTGAAGCGCATGCGGACCGCAAGCGCCGGCCGCGGCTCTCCCTCGCGCAGCGAACAAAGGTCGTTGGAGATGCGCTCCGGCAGCATGGGAACGACGCGGCCGGGGAAATAGACCGAGTTGCCGCGCTTCTCCGCCTCGCGGTCAAGGTCGGAGCCCGGCCGCACGTACCAGGCGACGTCGGCGATGGCGACCGTCACGACGAAACCGCCGGGAGTCTCCGGGTCAGGCTCGGCGTGGACAGCGTCGTCATGGTCGCGGGCGTCGGCCGGATCGATGGTGATGAGAGGAAGGTTCTGCCAGTCTTCCCGATGCGCCATGTCGGCAGGCTCCGCCGCCTCGGCTGCCTCCAGCACCGCATGCGGAAAGACATGCGGGATGCCGTGCTCCTCGAGCGCTATCAGGCTGATCGCCTTCTCGCTCGAGACGTCGCCGAGGCGCTCGACCACGCGCGCCGAGGGAAGGCCGAAGCGGCTCCGCGTGACGACCTCCACCGACACGAGATCGCCGTCCTTCGCGCCCCGCGCGGCGTCCGAGGCGATGGCGAGCTCTTCTCCGCGCCGGTCGATCGGAACGATGCGCGCCGCGCCGTCGATCTGGCGGAATATCCCGAGCGTCGCAGCCGGTTTGCGCTCGAGCAGCTTGATGACGCGCGCGGTGTAGCCGCCCGTCTCCTCGTCCGGCGTGAGGCGCGCAAGCACCCGGTCGCCAAGGCCGGGGGCGCGCGACTTGCCGCCGCGCTGTTTGGCGTCGGGCGCGATCATGATGCGCGGCGCCGCGCCCCATTCCTCGTCCCACTCGACCGGCACGCCGATCGCCTCGCCCTCGTCGTCGATCCCCTCGACGGCGAGCACGGTGACCGAAGGAAGGTCGCCGGGCGCGTGGATGCGCTTCTTGCGTCCGTCGATCTGGCCGTCCTCGGCCATCTCCTTCAAGAGGCGCTTGAGCCCGATCCGCTGCGCCCCGGTGATGCCGAAGGCGCGCGCGATCTCACGCTTGCCGGCCTTGCCGGAGTGCTCCGCGATGAAGGCGAGGATCGCCTCGCGGCTCGGAAGGTCCGAAGGAGATTTCGGCTTGGGGCTGCGCGGCAAGTTCGCCTATTCCGCTGCCGCGCGGGCCTTGGGCGTCTTTGCCGTCCTGGGCTTCGCGGGCTTCTTGGCCGCGGCTGCCTTGCGAGGCTTGGCGGCGGCCTTGCGGGGCTTCGCCACCTTGCCGCTCGGCGCGCGGCTTTCGCGCTCCGCGAGAAGCTCGACCGCCTGATCGAGCTTGACGTCCTCGGGCTTCAGGTTGCGCGGCAGCGTGGCGTTCGTCTTGGCGTGGTTCACGTAAGGCCCATAGCGGCCGGAGCGAACCGTGATCGGACCGCCGAGCGACGGATGCTCGCCAAGCTCCGCCACCACCGACGCCGACATGCGCCCGCGTCCGCTTTTCTTTTCGGCGAGGAGCGAGATGGCGCGGTTGGCGCCAACCGTGAACACCTCGTCGACGCTGTCGAGGTTCGCGTATTTTCCTGCATTCTCGACGAACGGCCCGTAGCGGCCGATGCCGGCGACGATGGGTTTCCCGGTCTCCGGGTGGATGCCGATCTCGCGCGGCAGGGCAAGGAGCTTCAGCGCCGCTTCCAGATCGAGGTCCTCGATGACCCAGCCCTTGGGGATGCTGGCGCGCTTCGGCTTCTCGCCGCCTTTCTCGCCGTCCGGACCGAGTTGCAGGTAGGGGCCGAAGCGTCCGCTGCGGAGCGCAACCTGCAACCCGGACACCGGGTCCTGTCCGAGCACGGAACCTTCCGGCGAAACCGCGGCCGCGGCGGCGGCTTCCTCGCCGTTCATGCCGAGCTGCCGGGTGAAGCGGCATTCGGGATAGTTGGAGCAGCCGATGAACGCGCCGAATTTGCCGAGTTTCAGTGACAGCTTCCCGCTCTTGCAGTTCGGGCACTCGCGCGGGTCGCCACCGTCGGCGCGCGCCGGAAAGAGGTGATCGGACAGAAGCTCGTTCAGCGCGTCGATGACTTCCGAGCGCTTGACCTCGCTCGCCGTCGCGATGTTGGCCGCGAAGTCGCGCCAGAAATCGCGCAGCACGTCCTTCCACAGAAGCTCGCCGGAGGAGATTCGGTCGAGCTTCTCCTCGAGATCGGCGGTGAAATCGAACTCGACGTAGCGCTTGAAGAAATCTTCGAGATAGGCGGTGACGATGCGGCCCTTGTCCTCCGGCACCAGGCGCTTGCGGTCGAGCCGCACATATTCGCGCTTGCGCAGCGTCTCCATCGTCGAGGCGTAGGTGGACGGGCGGCCGATGCCGAGCTCTTCCATGCGCTTGATGAGCGAGGCCTCGGTGTAGCGGGGCGGCGGCTCGGTGAAATGCTGGTTGGCCTCGATCTTCTCGCGCTCGAGGCGTTCGCCGGCGGTCATCGCGGGCAGGCGGCCGCCTTCCTCGTCGTCCTCGTCGTCGCGGCCTTCCTGGTAGAGCGTCAGGAAGCCGTCGAAGCGGATGACCGTGCCAGTGGCGCGGAGCGTTGCAGCGCCCTCGGGGCTCTTCGCGTCGATGTCGATGGTGGTGCGCTCAAGTTCGGCGGAGGCCATCTGGCTGGCGATGGTGCGCTTCCAGACGAGCTCGTAGAGGCGGGCCTGATCGTTGTCGAGGAAGCGGGACACGTCGCCCGGCAGCCGGGCGAGGTCGGTCGGCCGGATGGCCTCGTGCGCCTCCTGCGCGTTCTTCACCTTCGACGTATAGCGGCGCGGCGCGTCGGGCGTATAGCGCGCGCCATAGTCGCGCTCTATGACGCGCCGCGCGGAGGTCAGCGCTTCGGGTGCGATGTCGAAGCCGTCGGTCCGCATGTAGGTGATGAGGCCGACCGTGTCGCCGCCGATGTCGACGCCCTCGTAGAGGCGCTGCGCGATGCGCATCGTGTGGCTGGCATCGAAGCCGAGCTTGCGCTGCGCTTCCTGCTGCAGCGTGGAGGTGATGAACGGGGGCGGCGGATTGCGGCGCTGCGGCTTCGATTCCACCGACGCAACGGTGAACGTCGAGCTTTCCAGCCGGCGCTTGGCGGAAGCCGCATCGCCGGCCGCGCCGATCGCCAGCTTGTCGAGCTTCTTCCCGTCGAGCGCGGTGAGGCGGGCGGTGAAGACGTCGCTGCGCAGCGTGCGCAGCGTGGCGATGATCGACCAGTATTCCTGCGCGCGGAAGCGCTCGATTTCCGCCTCGCGGTCACAGACGAGCCGCAGCGCCACCGACTGCACGCGGCCGGCGGAGCGCGCGCCCGGCAGCTTGCGCCAGAGGACCGGCGAGAGGGTAAACCCGACGAGATAGTCGAGCGCCCGGCGCGCGAGGTAGGCGTCGACGAGCGGCTCGTCGATCGCGCGGGGATTGCTCATCGCCTCCAGCACGGCCTGCCGGGTGACGGCGTTGAACACGACGCGCTCCACCGGCTTGCCGCGCAGCACGTTCTTCGCCTGCAGCACCTGCAGGACGTGCCAGGAGATCGCCTCGCCCTCGCGATCCGGATCGGTCGCGAGGATGACGCGGTCGGCGCGCTTCACCGCTGCGGCGATATCGGAGAGCCGCTTGCTCGACTTCGGATCGACTTCCCAGTCCATGGCGAAATCGTCGTCCGGACGCACCGATCCGTCCTTCGCGGGGAGATCGCGGACATGTCCGTAGGAGGCATAAACCTCGTAGCCCGGACCGAGATATTTGTTGATCGTCTTCGCCTTGGCAGGCGATTCGACAATCACGACGTCCATGAAGAACTCCGCCGCATCGCATGCGGCCCCTGGCCGCCGTTAGTCCGCGTCAATTGGATGGCATGCTCCTCGCGGTCAACCCCCCGCGTTTTCGGCCGACCCGCGTCGGGGCACGCGAAACCAGGTGAATCTGCACAAAAAAGCAGCGCCCGCGTCGGTTGTCTGTTCAAATAGATTCAACTATAGAACGAGCACGCACAACGACGCGGTAGCCCATGCAATCGCCACCGGACGAGCCTCCTTCAGCCCTTCAAACCAAGGCTGAAGCCGCCGAACATATTGCGATCGCGGCGAGCAGTCTGGCCCGGCTAGCCAACAGGAACGGGCTGCCGATGGTGGCCTATCTGATCGACATGGTCGTGCTCGAAGCGTGGCGCGAGGCGAGCGAACCGGAGCACGAATCACCGGGAAGATCGCTGGCGAACGTGGACGGCGCCTGAACGAAGACGCCGTTCCGTTCAACGCAGCGAGATCCGCTGGCCGGGCTGGCGCTCCACCCGCCCGGCGAGATCCAGCTCCAGCAGAATCACCTGGACGACCCGCGCCGGCAGGCCGGTGAAGCGGATGATTTCGTCGACTTCTACCGGACTTGGGCCGAGCGCTTCGAGTACGCGGCCGCGTTCGCTCTCCTCCGGCTCAGCCACCGGGTCGTCGGCGACCGGCGCGCTGAAGATGCCCTCGTTGCGCGCCGGTGGGAGACCGAGCATCGGCCGCACGGCATCGACGACGTCGGCGACGACGGTCACCATCCGCGCGCCCTGCTTGATGAGATTGTTGGAGCCGGCGGCGCGCGGATCGAGCGGCGACCCGGGCACGACGAAGACCTCGCGATTCTGCTCCAGCGCCAGCCGCGCCGTGATGAGCGAGCCGGAACGCTCGGCCGCCTCCACCACGACGGCGGCGATCGAAACGCCGGCGATGATGCGATTGCGGCGGGGAAAGTCCCGCGCCCGCGGCTCCCAGCCGAAGCGCATCTCGCTGATGCCGCAGCCGCCGGAATCGACGATCCGCTGGAACAGCCCGACGTTTTCGCTGGGATAGATGGTGTCGATCCCGCCGGCGAAGACAGCGATGGTGCCGTTCACGAGGGAGGCTTCGTGCGCCGCCGAGTCGATGCCGCGCGCGAGCCCTGAGACGATGGCGAACTCGGAATCTCCGAGGCCGCGTGCCAGGAGCGCCGCCATCTTGCGCCCGGCGACGGAGGCGTTCCGCGCCCCGACGATGGCGATGGCTGGAGTCGTCAGGTGACGCGTATCGCCCCGGACGGCGAGGAGTGGGGGAGGCGCATCCGCATGCCGGAGCCAGGGCGGGTAATCCGGCTCGCCGAGCGCGATGAAGGTCGCGCCGAGCCGCAGCGTCGCCGCCATCTCGTCCTCGGCCTGCGCGAGGCTGGCGATGCCGGCGGAGCGCGCGGCGCCCCCGCGCCGCGAAAGCTCGGGGAGCGCCTCCAGCGCGGCTTCGGCCGAGCCGAAATGCAGCAGCAGGCCGCGAAACGTGGCAGGCCCCACGTTGTCGCTGCGAATGAGCCGCAGCCAGGCGAGTTTCTCCTTGTCGCTCAGCACGGCGCCGGCCGCTTCCATCGGCAAACGGGCGTCCCCCCTTGAGCCGGCTTAAAGCATGAAGGACCCGGGCCGGTTGGACAAGCTTTGCTGCGAACGGATGTCGGGCTCGAAGAGCCTATTTCGCGCCGATGCGCGATTCCATCCCGGCCATCAGCCGCTCGATATTTGCCCGGTGCTTTATCCATATGAGCACGCTCAGGAGCAGGCAGAGAGCCGCAATGTCATAGAGCCCGAAGAGCACCAGCACGACCGGCGCCGCCACACTCGCGACCAGGGCGGAGAGCGAGGAATAGCGCGAGACGAAAGCCGTGCCGAGCCAGACGAGGGCTGTAATTACCATGGTCGGCCAGTGCAGCGCGAGCAGCACGCCGACAAACGTCGCCACGCCCTTGCCGCCCTTGAATTTCAGCCAGACGGGAAAGCAGTGGCCCACATAGGCGCCGAGCCCGGCGGCAAGCGCGGCGTAAGGACCGAGCCGCCAGCCCACGAAAACGGCGGCGGTGCCCTTCAGCCCGTCGAGCAGGAGCGTCGCGGCCGCGATGTCCTTCCGCCCCGTGCGGAGCACGTTGGTCGCGCCGATATTGCCGGAGCCGATGGCGCGGATGTCGCCGAGCCCGGCGAGGCGGGTGAAGACAAGGCCGAAGGGAATCGAGCCGAGGAGGTAGCCGATCAGGAGCGCAAGGAAGCTGGCCGCAGCGGGACTCGACATCATGCGGCGATCCTATCGTGCCGGCGGCCGATGCCCAAGCGCCACGCCTGGCCGCCGTCCTTCGAAATACGATCTGCCGTCATCTGAACAAACTTGCGGGCACTATCGTTGTGGAAGCGGGGGCTGTTGTGGAGAGGCACGATGCCAGCCCGTCAAATCGCTTCCCCGGTTGCATATCTCGGCTCGGCGATGGACGAGAAATTTCTCGCCAGCACCGCGGAAGCGCTGGATCGCCTCTACCGCGAGAGCGAGCAGCGCGGCCACCGTTTCCTCGCCTCGCTCCTGTCGATCGCGAAAGGCGAAGCAGAGGACGGCGCCAGTACGCTCGCGAAGGATGGCGCCATCCGGTCGCGCGAACCGGATCGCGACGACGGTGCGGCGCTGATGGCGAGGAAGCTTACGCACCGAAAGCGCGTGTAAAGCGCTCGCGGGAATTTCAGGCGTCGTACTCGTAGACCGTACGCCCGCCGACCATCGTGCGCAGTACCTTGCCGCTCATGCGCGCGCCTTCGAAGGCGGTGTTCTTGGAGCGCGACCGCAGCTCCTTTTCCCTGACGATCCAGGGAAAATCGAGGTCCACCACGATCAGGTCGGCCGGGGCGCCAGGGGCAAGCGTTCCAGCTTCGAGGCCGAGGAGCTTCGCGGGCTTGGTGCTCATCGCCTCGATCAGGCGGACGAGCGATACGTCGCCGGAATGGACGAGGCGGAGCCCGGCGGCGAGCATCGTTTCCAGCCCCACCGCGCCATCGGCGGCCTCGGCAAAGGGCTGCCGCTTTCCCTCCACGTCCTGCGGATCGTGAGCTGAGCAGACGACGTCGATCGTGCCGTCGGCCAGCGCCTCGACCAGCGCCTGGCGGTCATCCTCGGAGCGGAGCGGCGGGGACATCTTGAAGAAGGTGCGGTAGGCGCCGATGTCGATCTCGTTCAGCGCCAGATGCGCGATCGCCGCGCCGGCGGTGACGCCGTGGCCGGCGAGCTTGGCGCGGCGCAGCGTCGAGACGGCGGGCTCGCAGGAGATCTGCGCTGCGTGATAGCGCCCGCCCGTCATCCGGGCGATGCGGATGTCCCGGTCGAGCATGATGGTCTCAGCCTCGCGCGGCACTCCCGGAAGGCCAAGGCGCGTCGCGGTCTCGCCCTCGTTCATGACGCCGCCGCGCGCCAGCTCCGCGTCCTCGACGTGGTGCACGATCAGCGCGTCGAAGTCGCGCGCATAGGTGAGCGCGTTGCGCATCACCTTGGCGCTCTTCACCGAATGCCGTCCCTCGGTAAACGCCACGGCGCCCGCCTCCTGCAGGAGGCCGAATTCGGAGAGCTCTTCGCCGGCCAGGCCGCGCGTCATTGCGGCCATCGGATGGACGCGGACGATCGCGGTGTCGCGGGCGCGGCGGAAGACGAAATCGACCAGCGCCGGGTCGTCGATCACCGGGTTGGTGTCCGGCATGGTGACGATCGCGGTGACGCCGCCGGCGGCCGCGGCTCGGCTTGCGGTCTCCAGCGTCTCGCGATGCTCGCCGCCGGGCTCGCCGACGAAGACCCGCATGTCGACGAGGCCGGGGAGGATCGCCGAACCGGCGCAGTCGACCGTCTCCCAGCCCTCCGGCGCACCCTGGTTGATGACTTCGGGGCCGGCGGCGACGATCCTCCCGTCGGCCACAAGCACCGCGCCGCGCGCGTCCATGCCGCGCGAGGGATCGACCACGCGGGCGTTTGTGAAGAGCGTGGGCACGCTCATGCGACGAGCTCGACGACCTTTGGAAGGTGGCCGCCCAGCGCCTCAAGCACCGCCATGCGCACCGCGACGCCCATCTCCACCTGCTCGCGGATGACGCTTTGCACGCCGTCGGCGATGAGCGGGTCGATCTCCACGCCGCGGTTCATCGGGCCGGGATGCATGACGATCGCGTCGGGCTTAGCCCAGGCGAGCTTTTCCGAATCGAGACCCCAGAAGCGGAAGTATTCCCGCACGCTCGGCACATAGGCGGCGTTCATGCGCTCGCGCTGCAGGCGCAGCATCATCACGACGTCCGCGTCCTGCAGCCCTTTCTTCATCGATGAGAACACGCCGACGCCGAGTCGCTCGATCCCGGCCGGAAGCAGCGTAGAGGGCGCGACGACGCGCACGCGCGCGCCCATCGCGGAGAGCAGGAGGATATTGGAGCGCGCAACGCGCGAATGCGCGATGTCGCCGCAGATCGCCACGACGAGCCCGGTGAGGCGCCCCTTGTGGCGGCGGATGGTGAGTGCGTCGAGCAGCGCCTGGGTCGGGTGCTCATGCCCGCCGTCGCCGGCGTTGATGACGGCGCACTCAACCTTCTGCGCGAGAAGTGCAACCGCGCCGGCGGCATGGTGGCGGACGACAAGCAGATCCGGCCGCATGGCGTTCAGCGTCATCGCGGTGTCGATCAGCGTCTCGCCCTTCTTCAGCGAGGAGGCGGCGACCGCCATGTTCATGACATCGGCGCCGAGCCGCTTGCCGGCCAGCTCGAAGGAGGATTGAGTGCGGGTCGAGGCTTCGAAGAAGAGGTTGATCTGCGTTCGGCCGCGGAGCGTGGCCTTCTTCTTCTCGATCTGCCGGCTGACGTCGATGGCGGCTTCCGAGGAATCCAGGAGAAACGCTATATCCTGGGGGGAAAGCCCCTCAATCCCGAGAAGATGCCTGTGCGGAAATGCGGTAGACATTAAAGTCGGGCGTATAGGACTTCGATCCATCGGGGGCAACCGCATGGCGCACGATTTGCCGCCTTGCGCACAGAAAGGCGATCGATGACCGACGGGGAAACCCACAAGGTGGTGAACCAGTCGCCTCCCTACGGCGGCGTGAACCTCTTCGAGGCCGATCCGCTGGTGAACGCGGCGGCGTCCGGATTCCCGGATCCGGTGCGGCAGGAGCTTTCGGAACTCGGCGCGTTCTGGGGCACGCACGAGGCGCGGGAATTCGCCCGGCTCGCCAACCGCTTCACGCCGGAGCTGGAGCGCTTCAATGCGCGCGGCGAGCGAACCGACCTGGTCACTTTCCATCCCGCCTACCACGCCTTGATGCGGCGCTCGATGCTGGCCGGCCTGCACTCCTCCTCCTTCGACCGCGGTGAGGACGAGGCGGGGCTCCGGCACCGGGCGCGCGCCATCCGCCTCTACATGACGGCGCAGACCGAGTGCGGGCACCTCTGCCCGATGACCATGACCAACGCGGCGCTGGCGCCGCTGAAGCACGCGCCGGAGCTCCTAAGCACCTGGGCGCCGCTCATCCTGTCGCGCACCTACGACCGCAATTTCCGCCCGGCCGCGGAGAAGCGGAGCGTCACCATCGGCATGGGGATGACGGAAAAGCAGGGTGGCACCGACGTGCGCGCCAACCTGACGCGCGCGGACCCCGGCGACGACGGGATGCATCGCATCACGGGCCACAAATGGTTCTTCTCCGCGCCGATGTCGGATGCGTTCCTGGTGCTGGCGCAGGCCGAGGGCGGCCTTACCTGCTTTCTCATGCCGCGCATCCTGCCGGACGGGACGACGAACGCGATCCGGCTGGAGCGGCTGAAGGACAAGCTCGGCAACCGCTCCAACGCCTCGGCCGAGGTGGAATTCCACGGCGCTTCCGCATGGCGCGTCGGCACCGAGGGACGGGGCATCGCCACCATCCTCGAAATGGTGACGCTGACGCGGCTCGATTGCGCGATGGCGAGCGCCGGGCTGATGCGCGGAGGATTTGCGGAGGCCGTCCACCACGTCCGGCATCGCGCCGCCTTCGGCAAGAAGCTCATCGACCAGCCGCTCATGCAGCGCGTGCTGGCGGACATGGCGCTCGATCTCGCCGGCGCGCTGGCGTTGTCGCTGCGTCTGGCGGAGGCCTTCGACATGGCCGACGACCAGCCGGCCGAGGCCGCCTACGTGCGGCTGATGACGCCGACGGTCAAATACTGGGTGTGCAAAACCGCGCCGGCTTTCCTCTACGAAGCGATGGAGTGCCTCGGCGGCAACGGCTACGTCGAGGAAAGCACGCTGCCGCGGCTTTATCGCGAGGCGCCGGTCAATGCCATCTGGGAAGGTTCAGGCAACGTGATGGCGCTCGACGCGGTGCGCGCGCTCTCCTCCGAGAGCGTGCTCGAGCAGGTGCTGATGACAATCGCCGGTGAGCTCGGCCCGGGCGCCAAGGCGGCTGTCGATGTGCTGGCGGCCGCTGCCCGGGTCGCAAGCGAGGACGAGGGGTCGGCGCGCATCCTGGTCGAGCAACTCGCGTTGACCGCGGCGGCCTCGGCGCTGCGCCGCGACTTTCCCCCGGCCATCGCCGACGCCTTCATCGAAACGCGCCTCGGCCGCCCCTGGCGCGCCACCTACGGCATGATCGACGGCCGCTTCGACTCCCGCGCCATCCTGGATTACATCGCGCCGGCGGGGCAATGAGGCATCGGGGCAGACAGGACTCAGCTCATGATCGATGAAGGGTTTCTCGCGCCGCGCCGCTGCCTACGAGAGCCCGTTTCCGAAATATTTCAGGCAGCGGGTCTACTTGACCGTGCCGTGGACGCGGATCTTCTTGGAGATCAGAAATCTGCCGCGGAACTAATCAAGGCTGCGGATAAGCCGGCTGTTAGAGCTTGGACGGAGTCACTTTGGGGAAGCACGACGGCGAATCCCGATCAGTGGAAATATCATCGATATAGAGTGGTTGCTGATGCGCCGCCGTATCTAAACAAGGCACGGCGCCTGCCGACAAGAATGCCTGACTTAGCCGGGAGGCGAGCAGTCATCGAACGCTACGGGCGAAACTGTGTATTTTGCGGTATCCCGTTGATCAGCAAAGAGGTCCGAGCCGCAATCAAAGAGCGCTATCCGCAGTCTCTTACCTGGGGCACAAACTTGTCTCAGCACGCCGCATTTCAATGCATGTGGATGCAATTCGATCACTTGCTTCCCCATAGTAGGGGAGGTGATAGCTCCCTTAGCAATATGGTGGTCACTTGTGCCCCTTGTAATTTTGGTCGCATGCAATGGACTCTGGAAGAAGTTGGGCTTCTTGATCCACGCACATTGCCAATTCAAAAAGCCTCCTGGGATGGATTGGAGCGGTTTATCTTATCCCCCTAACCGAGACTTCTTGCCCGACACGGTTCTCACAAAGCAATTTCCAGCAACTGCTCGCGCCCGCCGGGCTATGGCTTTTCGACCTCGACGGCGAGACAGCCTTTGATTGCCTCGCGGAGACTGCGCATCAGTTCTTCCATCGTGTCGCCTTCGGTGGCGCAGCCTGGAATCGCCGGCACCTCGGCCCAGAAGCCGCCTTCTTCCGCGTCGTGGACAACGACTTTGATCTTCATGATCTCTCTCCAGAGCGGGCCAGACACATAAGCACAACTGCCGCTGCGGAAAAGATCAGATGCCGTGCGCCTTACCCCGACGCAATTGGGCTATCCGGTCGAGCACGCCCTGCAGGATGAAAGCCGCCGCCGCGGCGTCGATTTTCTCGGCGCGCTTCTTGCGCGACATGTCGGCTTCGATCATCGCGCGCTCGGCGGCGACAGTTGATAGGCGCTCGTCCCAGAGCACGACGGGAAGGGTGGTCAGGGGCGCGAGGCTGCGCAGGAAGGCGCGGGTCGCCTGGGCGCGCGGGCCCTCAGTGTTGTTCATGTTGATCGGCAGGCCGAGCACGATCCCGCCGATCTTTTCGCGCGCCAGGATTTTCAGCAGCGCCTCGGCGTCCTTGGCGAATTTCGTGCGGGGGATCGTCTCGAGCGGCGTGGCGAGCTGTAGACCGCGGTCGGAGACCGCGATGCCGATGGTCCTGGTGCCGAGGTCGAGCCCGGCGAGCCGCATGCCGGCGGGGAGACGTTCGGCGAGCGCTTCGATGGAGACTTCCGGACCGGCCATTCGAGCGTTGTTAGCGGCAAACGGCGTGATTGTCCCGATGGGGTGAGGGCGCTAAGCACGGCCGCATGGGAAAACGAGTGATTCCGCCGAAGGACGGCGGCGACGAGCCGGGCGGCGAGATTGTCCCGGTCAACCTCCGCACAGCGCTGGAGGAGCGCTATCTCGCCTATGCGCTCTCCACGATCATGCACCGGGCGCTGCCGGATGTGCGCGACGGGCTGAAGCCCGTGCACCGCCGCATCCTCTACGCGATGCGCGAGATGCGGCTCAACCCGACCGGCGGATACAAGAAGTCCGCCAAGGTGGTCGGCGAGGTGATGGGCAACTTCCATCCGCACGGCGACCAGTCGATCTACGATGCGCTTGTCCGGCTCGCGCAGGATTTCGCGGTTCGCTATCCGCTGGTGGACGGGCAGGGCAATTTCGGCAACGTCGACGGCGATAACCCGGCGGCCATGCGCTACACCGAGGCGCGCATGACGGCGGTCGCCGAGCTGATGCTGCGCGGCATCGACGAGGACGCCGTCGATTTCCGCGCGACTTATGACGGGGAGGGGCAGGAGCCGGTGGTGCTGCCGGGCGCCTTCCCGAACCTCCTCGCGAACGGCTCGTCCGGCATCGCCGTGGGCATGGCGACCAACATCCCGCCGCACAACGCGGCGGAGCTTTGCGAGGCGGCGCTGCATCTCATAAAATTCCCGAACGCCACGCACGGCAAGATGATGGAGATCGTGCCGGGGCCGGATTTTCCGACCGGCGGCATCGTCGTCTCCTCGCGCGAGACGCTTGCCGAGGCCTACAGGACCGGGCGGGGCGGCATGCGCGTGCGGGCGCGGTGGGAGGTCGAGGATCTCGGCCGCGGCACCTGGGCGGCGGTCGTCACCGAAATTCCCTACCAGGTGCAGAAGAGCCGGCTGATCGAGGCGATCGCCGGCCTGATCGAGAATCGCAAGCTGCCGCTGGTCGGCGACGTGCGGGACGAGAGCGCCGAGGACGTGCGCATCGTCATCGAGCCGAAGAGCCGGACGGTGGACGCGGCGCTGATGATGGAATCGCTCTTCCGCATGAGCGAGCTCGAAGCGCGCTTCTCGCTCAACATGAACGTGCTGTCGCAGGGCAAGGTGCCGAACGTGCTGTCGCTCCGCGACGTGCTGCGGCAATGGCTCGACCATCGGAAGGACGTGCTCGTCCGCCGTTCGCGCTTCCGGCTCGGAAAGATCGCCGAGCGGCTGGAAGTGCTCGGCGGCTATCTTATCGCCTACCTGAACCTCGACGAGGTGATCCGCATCATCCGCGAGGAGGACGAGCCGAAGGCCGTCATGATGCGGAAATTCAAGCTCTCCGACGTGCAGGTCGAGGCAATCCTCAACATGCGCCTGCGGCAGTTGCGGAAGCTCGACGAGATCGAGATCCGCAAGGAGTTCGATTCGCTGAAGACCGAACAGAAGGATCTCGAGGGCCTGCTGAAGTCCGACGAGCGGCAGTGGAAGTGCGTCGCCTTCGAGATCGAGGAGGTGAAGAAGATTTTCGGGGCGAAGACCGATCTCGGCCGGCGTCGCACCGGCTTCGCCGACGCGCCGGAGATCGACGTCGAGGAAATGCAGGAGGCGATGATCGAGCGCGAGCCGGTAACGGTCGTGCTGTCCGACAAGGGCTGGATCCGCGCCATGAAAGGACATCTCGCAGACCTCGGCACGCTCACCTTCAAGGAGGGCGACCGGCTGAAGCGGGCCTTCCACGCGACGACGATGGACAAGGTGCTGATCCTCTCGACAGGCGGAAAGGTGTTCACGCTGGAGGCGTCGAAACTTCCTGGAGGGCGTGGAAACGGCGAGCCGGTGCGGCTGATGCTCGACATGGACAAGGACCAGGATGTCATGGCGATCTTCCCGTTCGACCCGAATGGCGCGCGCATCGTGGCGAGCGCCGCGGGTTACGGATTCCGCGTGGCGGAGAGCGAGCTCGTCGCCAACACGCGCAAGGGCCGGCAGGTGCTGAACGTCTCCGCGCCCGACGAGGCGAAGATCTGCGTGCCGGTGGCGGGCGATCTCGTCGCGGTCGTCGGCACCAACCGCAAGATGATCGTCTTCCCGCTCGACCAATTGCCGGAGATGGCGCGCGGCAAGGGTGTCAGGCTGCAGCGCTACAAGGACGGCGAGCTATCGGACGCGCGCGTGTTCCTGAAGGCGGAGGGGCTGAGCTGGACGGATTCCGCCGGCCGCTCGCATACACGGCCCGTCGCCGACTTGCAGGACTGGGTGGGTGAGAGGGCGCAGGCCGGCCGCCTCGCCCCGCAGGGCTTTCCGAAGTCGAACAAGTTCGGGGAGGGGTGACGGCGCGCGACGCACCGCTCTACGCTGAAGCCTTGGAGCAAGCTTCCACCTGCCCGACGCTTCTCTTGGAGGCGATGCTGCGTTTGCCTCCGAGCTCAGCGGCAATATGGTTGCGCTGATCTCGCTTCCAGAATCAGTGGCGCCGACAATCGGGCAGGCCAACCAGCCCGGATGCTACGGGCTGGCCTTGGAGGCTGCGACCTGGCGGGCAGGCGTGCGCTTGGCGGGGCCTGCGCCTTCACCGAAATTGCCGGCGAGATCGCGGGCGAGCCGCACCACGGCATTTCGCAACGCCAGGCTGCCGATCTGTCCGAAGGCCTGCAGCAGCTCCGTCGCGCCCGGCTCGCTCAGAATGGCGCGCGCGTCTCCGCGGTCGCCCTCGGGCGAGGGGCCGCCGGAATTGCCGGTGAAGAAATAGGCGACCGGAACGTCGAGAACCTTGCTGATCTCAGCCAGACGCCCGGCGCCAATCCGATTTGTCCCGTTCTCGTATTTCTGAACTTGCTGAAACGATACGCCAACTTCCTTGCCAAGCTTCTCCTGGCTAATTCGAAGCTGCTTCCGCCGCGTGCGAAGGCGCGACCCCACCAACGCGTCCATTGGTGTCGCTGCTTTTGCCATCTACGGAACCCTCACATGCTGGTTATTCGGCTGACAGGTTGTAGCGGAGTTCCATTACCAGTTCCAATCCGTTGACGCCCAAAATTGTCGCGCTTTGTCACAGGTACCTACACTTGTGGAATCTCAGTTAATGCGGACCCAGCCGCGCGGGGAAAGTCGTTCCTGCGGCCTGAAGCGGGCTTTGTAGTCCATCTTGGGCGAGCCATCGACCCAATAGCCGAGATAGACGTAGGGCTTGCCCAGTTTCCGCGCCCGTTCGATGTGCTCCAGAATCATGAAGGTCCCGAGAGAGCGCGCCGCCTGGTCCGGATCGAAGAAGGAATAGACCATCGAGAGTCCGTCGGTGAGCAGATCGGTCAGCGTGCACGCTGTGATTTCACCTTCGTCGCGGCCGGTAATCCCGCTGTCGGGGCCGCGTCTCCGATACTCGACGACGCCGCTGTCAACGTGGCTGTCTTCCACCATCAGCGCGTAGTCGAGCACCGACATGTGCGCCATGCCGCCTTCCGAGTGGCGGCTGTCGAGATAGCGGCGGAAGAGGCTGTACTGCTCGCTCGTCGCCTGCGCCGGCCGAAAGCGGCCGATGAGATTGCGGTTGGCCTTCCAGACCCGTCGCATGTTGGCGGTCGGCCGGAAGGCGTCGACACAGACCCGGACGGATACGCAGGACATGCAGGATTCGCACGCCGGGCGGTAGGCGATGCCCTGGCTGCGGCGAAAGCCGCCCTGGGTCAGAAGGTCGTGCAGCTCGGAGGAATTCGGGCCGACCAGATGCGTGAACACCTTCCGCTCCTGCCGCCCGGGCAGGTAGGGGCACGGGCTCGGCGCGGTGAGGTAGAACTGGTGGGCGTCGGTTACGATCTTCGTCATCGAAGCAGTCTCACGCAATGAGCATACCACGCCACGACGGGCTGCAAGGCAAGGCCGCAAAAAGCACGCGCGGCCCTCTCACCTTGACGGAGAGGGTGGCTGTGGCGCCCCGCGTAGCCTTGGCGAAGGCGGGAACCTCACGGGATAGGGAAATGTCCGACTGGCTCCCCGGCGCCAGGTGGAAAATCTGTCCCTGTTCAGTCCACTTGTCGGACAGCTTCGTCCTCAGGGAGAGGCAGCGATCGCCGCTAAGCGCTCCGAACCGCGACAGTACCGAGGATGAGGTCGTGCAGGAGCTGTTTGCGCTCGGTGAAGAGGGCGACCAGGAGCACCAGCGGCGTCAGGATCGCGACGGAGAGCCAGAAGCCGAGGACGTGCAGCAAGGCGTGGCCGTAGTCGAGGCGCTCGCCGCGCACGGTGCGGATTTCGATGCCCATGAAACGCATGCCGGGCGTAGCCGAGTTCAGCCCGCCGAGCGTCAGCACCGAATAGAGAATGGCCACCACCGGCCAGACGGCGGGGAAGAGAAGCCAAAGGACGCCGAGGGTGAAAATGCCGAGCACGCCGATCAGCACATAGGCGACAACCATCAGCATGAGGATGATCGCGGCATCGACCAGGAACGCGAAGCTGCGCCGCGTGCGCACGCCCTCGTAGCGCTCCGGGCGAACGGCAGGATCATACTCAAGCTCGCCGGCCTCAAGCGTGATGGTCTGGTTCATCGCGTCACCTCCGGCCGAAGAAATGGGAGCGCCTTCCCGGAGCGTCAAGCATTGACGGCCTCCGCCGTCGCTCCGACGACGCCGATGCGAAGGTGGGCGCGGCGGCGATCTGCGACCAAGGTCGCGGCGTGCATCGCGCAGGCGTCCCAGTCGGGCTCGCCGCCGAAGCGCTCGACCATGGCGTCGAGCAGCGCCCGCACCTTGGCCGCAACGTGCGCGCCGGGCGGCCGGACGAAATAGAGCCCGGCCTCCGGCAGGGGATAGTCGATGAGCAACGGCTCAAGCGCCCCACCCTCTATCGCCGAGGCGATGAGGAAAGTCGGCAGCACGGTAATCCCGAGCCCGCCGATCGCGGCGTTGGCCAGCGCGTCGCCGTTGTCGGAGTGGATGCGCCCTTCGACGCGGACCGAGGCCCAGCGCTTGCCGGCGCGGAACCGCCATTGCTGCGGCTGCCGCGTGCCCGTGTAGACGAGGCATTCGTGCGCGGTCAGGTCCTCCGGCGTCTTCGGCCGCCCGTGCTCGGCGAGATAGGCGGGGCTCGCCACCAAGGCCGCGCGGATCGGAGCGATGCGGCGGGCGACCAGAGTGGAATCCTGCAGCTCGCCGATGCGCACCGCCGCGTCGAAACGCTCCGCGATCAGATCGACCATGCGATCGGTGTACACTGCTTCGATCGACAGCCGTTTGTGACGGGACAGCAGCTCCGTCAGCACCGGGGCGATGTGGCGCACGCCGAAGCCGAGCGGCACGGAGACCCTGAGCCGGCCCGCGACATCGCCGCTCCGTTGCGCGACGGCGTCCTCCGCCTCGCGCAGCTCCTGCAGGATGCGCTCGGCGCGTCCCTTGAACTCGAGACCGGCTTCCGAGGGGCTGACGCCGCGCGTCGTGCGGCTCAGCAATCGTGCGCCAAGCTCGGCTTCGAGCCGGGCGATGCGGCGGCTGACGATCGACTTGGAGACGCCAAGCCGGTCTGCGGCGCGGCTGAAGCCGCCAGCCTCCACCACCTCGACAAAGGCGCGCATATCCTCGATTTCGGTCATGACCGTTCCTGATTCAGCAACAATCTTGTTCCCCATATGGATATTCAGATCGTTTTTGTGAACCTCCATCTGGTGCGGACCGTCGTCTCAACCCACCGGGGGAGTATCCATGTCCAACGTTCTCGTCATCAACAGCAGCGTCTCGGGCGACGCCTCCGTCTCGAAGCTTCTCGTCGAAGAGGCGCTTGCCAGTCTGCGCGCCGCAGATCCCGCCGCCACCGTTGTCGTGCGCGACGTCGGCGAAGCGCCGGTCCCGCACCTGACGCCTGACGCGGCCGCCGGGCTTCGCCGCGAGGAGCCGGCGAACGACGCGCAGCGCGAGGCGCGGGCGCTTTCCGACGAGCTTATCGGAGAACTCGAAACGGCGGATACGATCGTCATGGGCGCGCCGATGTACAATTTTGGCATCGCATCGGGGCTGAAGGCCTGGTTCGACTACGTGCTTCGCCCCGGGCGCACCTTCCGCTACTCGGAAACAGGCCCGCAGGGCGCGCTGAAGGGCAAGCGCGCCATCGTCGTAGTGGCCCGCGGCGGGCTCTACAGCGCCGGTCCCGCGAAGGCGATGGACTCGCAGGAACCGCACCTCCGCACGCTGCTCGGCTTCATCGGGATCAGCGATGTAACTTTTGTCCGCGCCGAGAAGCTCGGCCTCGGCCCGGCGCTCCGCGACCAGTCGATCCTCGATGCGCGCGCCGAGCTGGGCCGGCTCGCGCATCCCACGCTGCGCGATGCGGCCTGATCCGGACGGACCCTCCGGCCTCCGCCGGGGTTGAAGCAGGGGGAGGGCTATCCGCCCTTCGCCAGCTTCTCCGCCACCCTTGGGGCGAAGTAGGTGAGGATGCCGTCGGCGCCGGCGCGCTTGAAGGCGAGGAGGCTTTCCATCATCGCCCGCTCGCCGTCGATCCAGCCGGCGCGCGCGGCGCCCTCGATCATCGAATATTCTCCCGACACCTGGTAGGCGAAGGTAGGCATGCCGAACGCCTCCTTCACCCGGTAGAGGATGTCGAGATAGGGCATGCCGGGCTTCACCATCAGCATGTCGGCGCCCTCGGCGATGTCGGCTTCCGCCTCGCGCAGCGCCTCGTCGGAATTTCCCGGGTCCATCTGGTAGGTGCGCTTGTCGCCGACGAGGGTCGCGCTCGTGCCGATCGCATCGCGGAAGGGCCCGTAGAAGGCGGAAGCGTATTTCGCCGTGTAGGCCATGATCTGGACGTGGCCGAAGCCGCCGGCGTCGAGCGCCTCGCGGATGGCGCCGACGCGTCCGTCCATCATGTCGGAGGGGGCGATGACGTCGGCGCCCGCCTCGGCCTGCACCAGCGCCTGACGAACGAGCTGAGCAACGCTCGCGTCGTTGACGATCTCCTCGCCCTCCATCACCCCGTCATGCCCGTGGCTGGTGTAGGGATCGAGCGCGACGTCGACGATGACGCCGACCTCCGGCACCGCCGCCTTGATTGCCCGGACTGTGGTGCAGACGAGATTCTTCGCGTTGACGGATTCGGAGCCGAAAAGATCGCGCCGCGACGGCTCGGTGAAGGGGAAGAGCGCTATCGCCGGGATTTTGAGCCGCGCCGCGCGCTCCGCATCGCGAACCGCCTGCTCGACCGACAGCCGCTCCACTCCCGGCATCGAGGCGACCGGCTGGCGCAGATTGTCGCCGTCGATGAGGAAGATCGGCCAGATGAGATCGCTCGCCGACAAACTCGTCTCACGGACGAGCCGGCGCGACCAGTCGGTGCGGCGCGTGCGCCTCAGGCGGCGGCGGCCGGTGATGCGGTCGATGTCGGGGCGAGGGGGCGTGAAGGGCGCGGTCATCGTCGATCCGTTCTGGTTACCTTCAGAATAGCACCGGCCCGGGCCGCCCTCCACCCGTCCCAGCGGCTCGATTGACGCCCGCGGCGGCGGCTCCTATGGCTCGCCGATGCGGCATCGGTACACGGTATCCTCATGAGCGACGCGCTGGGCGGCCCGATCGAACCGCCGGGAGCGCGTATGCCGCTCACCATGATCTACATGCGCGTGGCGGCGCTGCTGCTGCTGCTCGCCGGACTGGCGCGCGCCTGCCAGGTGCTCGGGATATTCACACCGGACGGCCTGACCTTCGCGGACCTGACCCCGGCGAAGCGCTCGGCCGCGATCACGCTTCTGATTGCAGACCTCTTCGCTTCCGTGGGCCTTTGGGTCGGCGCGGCCTGGGGACCGGTGATGTGGGCGGTCGCGCTGGCCATCGAAGTCTCGATGTACACGCTGTTTTCGGACCTGTTCGGCAGCTATCCGCTGCGCGTGCTGGTGCATTCCTGCCTGTTTATCGGATTTCTCGCGCTTTCCTTCATGGAGTGGCGGCGCACGCAGGCCGAATAGCTGACGCGCAACTAAGACGCCGATCCCGGAAAGATTTAATTAAGCGTTTCGCTTAAGTGCATCTTCAATTTGCGACCTTAGGTTCCCCGGCATGCATCCGTCGAAAAGGCGGGATGGCGAGGAATGGACATGCTGATGTCAGAACAGGCGGCGGCCCGCTACGAGGCGGCGGACTCGGCTCCGGACGACACCAAGACACTCTACATGGACGCATTGACGCTGGTGGAGCGCCTGCACCGGCGCTTGCTCGACGTCATCAAGGATGAATTCGACCGCATGGGTCGCTCCGATGTGAACAGCGTGCAGGCGCTGCTCCTCTTCAACATCAGCGATTCGGAGCTGACGGCGGGCGAGCTCAGGACGCGCGGCTACTACCTCGGCTCGAACGTCTCGTACAATTTGAAGAAGCTGGTCGATTCCGGGTTCATCCGCCACCAGCGCTCGCGCGTCGACCGGCGCTCGGTGCGGGTATCGCTGACCGAACGGGGCCTTGAGGTCGCGCAGGTCGTGAACGAGCTCTACAACCGCCATATCCAGTCCATCGAGAAGGTGGGCGGCATCGCCGCGGAGGACTTCCGCATGATGAACAAGGCGCTGCAGCGCCTGGAGCGCTTCTGGACCGACCAGATTCTCTACCGCCTCTAGCCCATCGGTCTTCTCCGGACTCAGGTTTTTCCGAACCCTGGGCGCCCGTGCCGCGACGAGCGGCGCGGGCGCTTTCGTTTTGGCGCGTGCGCAGGCAGGCGGCGACATTGTATGGCCACAAAATGCCGCGAAAAATTGCGGCGTGGCGCGTAGATTTGCGGCGGTGCGCCCCGTGTCCGTCAAAACCGCCTTTGGCATGTGTGGCGTTGCGTCGGCTATGCTTAATCGGCCGTTAAGTCCAAAGCGGCTAGCGATTGCGAACGCCCTTGCGGCGCGCCATCTCGGCAAGATTGAACGGAAAAACAGGATATTCGGTCTGATGGGATCGCTTCGCACTCTCGCCTTTTTCGCTGTGACCGCCGCGCTCCTGGCGCCGGCTGCAAGCGCGCAGGAGGATCTCTCCGGCGTCCAGCAATCGGAATGGGCGGAAAGCTTCGACGCGCAGTCGACCATCGCGCGGCCGGTTTCCACCAGCGTGCCGATCCTTTCGGCGCAGACGGTGCCGGCGATGGAGCAGGCGATCTACGTCTACGAGGACCTCGTGGCGCGCGGCGGGTGGCCCAGCGTGCCTGCCGACATGGAACTCAAGATCGGCCTCCGCGACCCGCGCGTCGTCGAGCTTCGCCGCCGACTGATCGCTTCCGGCGATCTCAGGCAGACGACCGGCGACACATCGGCCTTCGATTCCTACGTGCAGGCGGCGGTGAAGCAGTTCCAGGAGCGGCACGGCATTCCCGCCGACGGCGTGGTCGCCGCAAGCACGCTGCAGGCGCTGAACGTGCCGGCCTTCGTGCGGCTGGCGCAGCTCAAGGCCAACCTCGAGCGGATCAAGGCCATGGGCCTTCCGAACGAGCGCTACGTGATGGTCAACATCCCCGGCGCCCAGATCGAGGTGGTGGAGAACGGTCAGGTCGTCTCGCGGCATATCGCGGTGGTCGGCAAGGTCGACCGGCAGACGCCCATCCTGAAGAGCAGCATCTACGAGATCCGCTTCAACCCGTTCTGGACGGTGCCGGCCTCGATCATCAAGAAGGACCTGATCCCGAAGATGCAGGCCGATCCGGGCTACCTCACGGATCACCACATCCGCATCTTCACCCAGAAGGGCGAAGAGCTGCAGCCGGAGCAGGTGAACTGGCAGACGGAAGAGGCCGTGAACTACATGTTCCGGCAGGATCCGGGCGACGACAATTCGCTCGGCTTCGTGAAGCTGCAGTTCCACAACCAGTACGACGTCTACCTGCACGACACGCCCTCGAAGAACCTGTTCGGATCCGACTACCGGTTCGAGTCTTCGGGCTGCGTGCGTGTGTTCAACGTGCGAGAACTGGTCGCCTGGGTGCTGCGCGACACCGGCTACGACCGCGCCAAGGTGGACGAGACGATCCGCTCGGGCCAGCGGCTCGACGTGGAAGTCACCAACCCGCCGTCGATCTACACCGTCTACTTCACCGCCTGGACGACCGGCGACGGCCTCGTGCATTTCCGCGACGACATCTACGGCCTCGACAACCAGGGCACCGTGGCACTGGCGCAGGACCCGGGCGCGATCGGTCGCCCGGAGGAGACCGTGCAGCAGTAGGGCCGTCGCGGGCGGCGGAGTTCGCCGGGAACGGGTTGCTTTGCGCAGGGGCGGGGGCTGTGCTATCCGCCCGGCGCGCCGGGAGTCTTGAGGCCAGGCGCCTTCACGCCATCCGACCGGTGCCCCATGCCGCCAATCGAGATTGCCCGCGAGCGTTCAACGTCCAACGGCTTTTTCTCCGCGACGCTCGCTGAATCCGACCCGGAGATCGCCGGCGCAATAGCTGACGAACTCGGCCGGCAGCAGCACGAGATCGAGCTCATCGCGTCGGAGAACATCGTGTCGCGCGCCGTGCTCGAGGCGCAGGGCTCGGTGATGACCAACAAATACGCCGAGGGCTATCCGGGCAAACGCTACTATGGCGGTTGCGAGTTCGTCGACGTCGCGGAGACGCTGGCGATCGAGCGGGCGAAGAAGCTCTTCGGAGCCGCCTTCGCCAACGTCCAGCCGAATTCCGGCAGCCAGATGAACCAGGCGGTGTTCCTGGCCCTGCTGCAGCCGGGCGACACCTTCATGGGCCTCGACCTCGCCGCGGGCGGGCACCTGACGCACGGTTCGCCCGTCAACATGAGCGGCAAGTGGTTCAAGGTCGTCCCGTACGGCGTGCGGCGTGAGGACCAGCTCCTCGACTACGACGAGATCGAGAAGCGTGCGCGCGAGACGAAGCCGAAGCTCATCATCGCCGGCGGCACCGCGTATTCGCGCGTGTGGGACTTCAAGCGTTTCCGCGAGATCGCCGACGCGGTTGGCGCTTATCTCATGGTCGACATGGCGCACTTCGCGGGCCTCGTCGCGGGCGGCGCGCATCCTTCGCCGATCCCGCACGCGCATGTGGTGACCTCTACCACGCACAAATCGCTCCGCGGCCCGCGCGGGGGGCTGATCCTCACCAACGACGAGGATATCGCCAAGAAGATCAACACGGCGGTCTTCCCCGGCCTGCAGGGCGGGCCGCTGATGCACGTGATCGCGGCGAAGGCGGTCGCCTTCGCCGAGGCGCTCAGGCCCGACTTCAAGGTCTATGCGAAGAACATCGTGCAGAACGCCCGCGCACTGGCGGAATCCCTGAAGGCGGGTGGCTTCGATATCGTCTCCGGCGGCACCGACAACCACCTGATGCTGGTCGATCTCCGCCCGAAGCGCGTCCGCGGCAACGTCTCGGAGAAGGCGCTGGTCCGCGCTGGGCTCACCTGCAACAAGAACGGCATACCGTTCGATCCTGAGAAACCTTTCGTCACGTCAGGCATCCGCCTCGGCACGCCGGCCTGCACCACGCGCGGCTTCGGCGTCGCCGAGTTTCGCGAGGTCGGCGCGCTCATCGCCGAAGTGCTCGACGCGGTCGCGCAGTCGCCCGAGGGCGCTGCGCCGCTGGTGGAGGCCGCGGTCAAGGAAAAGGTGCGCGCGCTGACCGACCGCTTTCCGATCTACCAGAGCTAGCGCCCACCATGCGCTGTCCCTATTGCGGCGCCACCGATACGCAGGTGAAGGATTCGCGGCCGACGGAGGATGACAACGCTATCCGCCGCCGCCGGGTCTGCGTGGAATGCGGCGGGCGTTTCACGACCTTCGAACGGGTGCAGTTGCGCGAGCTGACGGTCTTGAAGCGTTCGGGGCGAAAGGTCCCGTTCGATCGCGACAAGCTCGTGCGCTCGGTGCAAGTAGCGCTGCGCAAGCGCCCCGTGGAACCGGAGCGAGTCGAGCGCATGATCTCCGGCATCGTGCGGCAGCTCGAAAGCCGCGGCGAGCAGGAGATTCCGGCGGAGGAGATCGGGCTGCTCGTCATGGAGGGGCTGAAGAATCTCGACGCGGTCGCCTATGTCCGCTTTGCGTCCGTCTATCGCGATTTCCGCGAGGCGAAGGATTTCGAGACCTTCGTCGGCGAGCTGGCGGAAAACAATCCGGGCTCCGTCAAAGATGACTGAGGCCCTCGACCGCCGCTTCATGGCGGCGGCGATCAGGCTCGGCGCGAGCGCCAACGGCACGACCTGGCCGAACCCTGCGGTCGGCGCGATCATCGTGAAGGATGGCGTGGTGGTCGCGCGCGGACACACAGCGCGGGGGGGACGACCGCATGGCGAGGCGGCGGCGCTGGCTGAAGCAGGAGGCGCGGCGCGGGGCGCAACGATCTACGTTTCGCTTGAGCCTTGCTCGCACCAGGGTCGCGCCGGCCCGTGCGCCGACGCGATCATCGCGGCCGGAGCGGCGCGGGTGGTCGCCGCCGGCGTCGACCCCGACCCGCGCGTCGCGGGTAGCGGGCTCGAGCGCCTGCGCACCGCAGGGGTCGACGTGTTGTCCGGCATCCTCGTGGTGGAGGCGCGGCGCGCGCATGCCGGACACATGGACCGGATCGAACGCGGCCGGCCGCATGTGCTGCTGAAGCTCGCGGTGTCGGCGGACGACGGCATCGGGCGCGTTGGCGAGCCTCGGCTTGCGGTCACCGGCGACGTGGCGCGACGGCATGTGCAGGCGCTCCGCTCCCACTTCGATGCGATCCTGGTCGGGCGCGGCACGGTCGAGGCCGATGACCCGGAGCTGACCGTGCGCCTGCCCGGCCTGGAAGACCGTTCGCCGGTGCGTGTTGTTCTCGACAGCGAAGGGCGGCTTCAGGCCAGCCGGCGCGTCTTGGCCAACCATTCCGCCCCGACCTGGGTGCTGAGCGCCGCCGGCTCGCGTATGCCCGCGGGCGGCTTGCCGGTGCCCCGGTCGGCAGGCGGCCTTGATCTCGCCGCCTGCCTGAAGCTTCTGGCCGGGAAGGGGATCACGCGCCTCCTGGTCGAAGGCGGCGCAAGAGTTGCGCGCGGGCTGATCGAGGCCGACCTGGTAGACGAGGCGATGCTCTTCCGCAGTCCGCTGGCGCTGGGCGGGGAAATCGTTCCGGCGCTTGCTGGCTTGCCGCTTTCGAACATCGAAAACTCACCGCGTTTCGCTCGGGTAGAGCGCCGCCTCTTCGGAGCCGATATGATGAGCCGATACGAGCGGGTGCGCTGATGTTCACCGGGATTGTCACTGGCGTTGGAGAAGTTCTTGCGGCGACGCCGCGCGAGAGCGGCATGCGTTTCCGCATCGCCACCGCCTACGATCCGGAGACCATCGCCATTGGCGCGTCGATCGCGTGCGCCGGGCCATGCCTCACGGCGGTGGAACGCGGCATCGAGGGAAACCGCGCCTTCTTCGACGTTGAGGCTTCGCCGGAGACGCTGGCGCGCACGACGCTCGGCGCATGGGCGGCGGGCACGCGCGTCAACCTCGAACGCTCGCTGAAGCTCGGCGACGAGCTCGGCGGGCATATCGTCAGCGGGCATGTGGACGGGGTTGCGCTGATCGCGGAACGGCGCGACGACGGCGGCATGGCGCTGTTCACCTTCGAGGCGCCGGCCGAGCTTGCCCGGTTCATCGCGGAGAAGGGCTCCGTAGCGCTCGACGGAACGTCGCTCACCGTGAACAAGGTTGATGGCCGCCGCTTCGACGTGACGATCATTCCGCATACGCTGGCGGTCACCACCTGGGGCGAGCGACGGACGGGCGATTCCGTCAATCTCGAAATCGACACGCTCGCCCGTTACGTCGCGCGGCTCAATTCGGGGAACTAGATGGTCGGATTCACACGCGATCTCGGGCCGGGCGGCGAGCGCCCGCTGCACGTCCTCATCGTCGAAGCGCGCTTCTACGAGCACATCGCCGACGCGCTTCTGGCCGGAGCGAGCGCGGCGATCGAACAGGCCGGCGCCACGTTCGAGCGGATCACCGTTCCCGGTGCGCTGGAGATACCGGCGGCGATCGCGATGGCGCTTGCCTCGCCGCAGAAATTCGACGCGTATGTCGCGCTCGGGTGCGTCATCCGGGGCGAGACGACGCACTACGACACGGTCGCGAACGAATCGGCGCGCGGGCTGATGGACCTTGCCGTCTCGCATCGGCTTGCCGTCGGGAACGGCATCCTGACGGTCGAGAACGAGGCACAGGCCCTGGCGCGCGCCCGCACGAGCGAACTGAACAAGGGCGGCGCGGCGGCGGAGGCGGCGCTGGCGATGATCGCGCTGAAGCAGAAGCTCGCCAAGAGAGAGGCCGTCTAGATGGCATCCCCACGTCCTGCCAACCAGCGTGGCGCCGCGCGCCTCGGCGCGGTGCAGGCGCTTTACCAGATGGACGTAGGCGGCGCTCCCCTCCCGGCGGTGATCGGCGAGTTCGAGGCGCACCGCCTCGGGTCTGAGCTGGAGGGCGAGCAGCTCCGCCCGGCCGATGTCGATTTCTTCCGCGCGCTTGTCTCCGGCGTGGTGGATGCGCAGCGCCGCGTCGACCCGATCATCCACGCCGCTCTGCCGCCCACCTGGCCGCTGACCCGCATCGACCTGACGCTCCGCGCGATCCTGCGCTGCGGCGTGTTCGAGATACTTTCCCGCCGCGATATACCGGCGCGTGTCGTCATCAGCGAATATCTCGACGTCGCCAATGCCTTCTTCTCGGCCGACGAGCCGGGCCTGGTGAACGGCGTGCTCGACCGCGTGGCGCGCGACACGCGGCCCGAGGAGTTCGCAAAAGCCGCCGCAGGCTGAGGCGAGCCAGTGCAGCCCGACGAGCTCGCAATCATTGACCGCTATTTCCGGCCGCTGGCCGGGGAAGGGGCCTTCGACCTGCGCGACGATGCCGGGCTGATCGCGGTCCCTCCCGGGCAGGAGCTTGTGGTCACCACCGACATGATCGCGAGCAGCGTGCATTTCCTCGCCGACGACCCTGCCGACACCGTCGCGCAGAAGGCGTTGAGGGTGAACGTCTCGGACCTCGCCGCCAAGGGCGCGAAGCCGCTCGCCTACGTGTTGAGCCTCGGGATCTCGCCCGACATCGACGCGGCCTGGCTCTCCGCTTTCGCCGACGGACTGCGGAAAGACCAGCGGCGCTTCAAGATCCGCCTGCTCGGCGGCGACACCATCTCCATGCCCGAGCGGCCGGTCGTTTCCGTCACGGCCTTCGGCACGGTGGAGAAGGGCCGGATGGTGCATCGCTCCGGCGGCCAGCCGGGCGATCATCTCTACGTATCCGGCATGATCGGCGCGGCCGGCGCCGGACTCGCGCTTCTGCGCGGCGAGCCGGGGTTGTGGACGGATCTCGCGGAATGGGAACGCGACGTGGTCGCGCGGCGCTACCGCTGTCCCGAGCCGCGCACCGCTCTGTCGCCGGCGCTTGTCGAATTCGCATCGGCGGCGATGGACGTCTCCGACGGCCTCGTCGGCGATTGCGACAAGCTCTGTGCGGCCTCCGGGTGTTCGGCGACGATCGAGGCCGACAAGGTGCCGCTTCCCCCGGGTCTTGCCGGTTCGGGTGACAAGACGCTGGTGGCCCGCCTGCTAACCGCCGGCGATGACTACGAGATTCTCGCCGCCGTGCCGCCCGCGAACGCCGCGGCATTTCTTAAGGCGGCGACGGCGGCTGGCGTTCCCGTGGCTCGCATCGGCGCGCTTGGCGAAGGAACCGCACAACCGAATGTGCTGTTCGAGGGGGCTCCGCTCGGTCTATCTATGCGTGCATTCGTGCACGGGCGAGAAGAGACAAGGTCATGACGGCTGCTGTGGACAGGACAATCGCCGCCGCTCCTGTCGACGACCGCAGGGCACGCCGCAACGTCCTCGTCCTCGCGATCGCCGGGGCGCTGGGGGGCGCCGCGCCGCCGATCAACTTCGCGGTGGCGTCGATCGCCGCCTACAATCTGCTCGGCGACGACAAGTCGCTCGCCACGCTGCCGATCACCGCCTTCGTCGTAGGCACGGCGTGCGGCACGGTTCCGGCGGCGCTGCTCATGCGGCGCGTCGGGCGGAAGCCGGGTTTCGTCACCGGCATGCTCATCAGCACGTTCGGCGCGCTGCTCGCCGCCAGCGCGTTGATCCAGGCAAGCTTCGCGCTGCTCTGCGTTGGCTCGTTCTTCGTCGGATTCGCCGCGGCCTTCGCGCAGCAGTTCCGCTTCGCCGCGACCGATACCGCGAGCCCGGCGTTCCGTCCGCGCGCCATCGCGCTGGTGATGACGGGCGGGGTCGTGGCGGCGGTCCTCGGGCCGCAGACCGTGATCCAGACCGCCAGTCTCGTGACCAGCGCGCCGTTTGCCGGAGCATTCCTCGGGTCAGCGGTGCTCACCCTCCTCGGCGCGGGAGTGCTGCTTTTTCTCGATATCCCGCATTTTCCTCCCAAGGCAGGCACCGCGAGGGGGCGACGGATCGGCGAAATCGCGCGCCAGCCGGAATTCCTCGTCGCCGTCGGATGCGCCATGTCGGCCTACGCGATGATGAGCTTCGTCATGACAGCGGCGCCGCTCGCTATGGTCATGCACCACCACTCAGACAATTCCGCGGTGCTCGGGATCCAGTGGCATGTCCTCGCGATGTATATCCCGAGCTTCTTCACCGGCTCGCTGATCGGCCGGTTCGGCGCCCGGCGGATTGTCGCTATCGGGCTGATCCTGCTCCTTGCCTGCTCGCTGACCGCGCTCGCCGGCAGTTCCATCGCGCATTTCTGGGGGGCGCTCATCCTTCTCGGGACCGGCTGGAACTTCGGCTTCATCGGCGGCACCGCGCTGGTGACCGAGACCTACCGGCCGGCCGAGAAGGAAAAGGTTCAGGCGCTCAACGACTTCCTGATCTTCGGGGTGGTGGCGCTCGCCTCGTTCTCGTCGGGCGAAATCCTCGTCTTCGGAGGCTGGGAGGTGCTCAACATCGTCGTGCTGCCGGTCGCGCTCACCTGCCTCGGGGCACTTTTCTGGCAGATGCGCCGACGTCCGCAGCCTCTATAGGCGCGCCGCCGCTCCCTTGACGGGGATTGGCGTTTCGTCAATACCCCGCTCCAGTCCGTATCGCCGGGCCCGGCCGCGGATTCGCGCCGTCCCGGCTCCCACCGCTTTCCCAGGGGTCAATCCAGAATGCTTCCGCTTTATTTCGTGATCGCCTGCGGCGTGCTGAGCATCGTGTACGCGGCCTGGGCGATCCAGTCCGTGCTCGCCGCCGATGCAGGCAATTCCCGCATGCAGGAGATTTCCGGCGCCATCCGCGAGGGCGCGACCGCCTACCTGTCACGCCAGTACACCACGATCGCGATCGTCGGCGTCGTGGTGTTTGCGCTCGCCTGGTACCTTCTCTCGGTGACCGCCGCGATCGGCTTCGCCATCGGCGCGATCCTCTCGGGCAGCGCCGGCTTCATCGGGATGCTGGTGTCGGTCCGCGCCAACGTGCGGACGGCGCAGGCTGCGGCGCAGTCGCTCGGCGCGGGCCTCGCCATCGCCTTCCGCTCCGGCGCCATCACCGGGCTCCTCGTCGCCGGCCTCGCGCTGCTTGGCGTCTCCGTATATTTCTGGGTGCTCACCGGTCCGCTGGGCCATGACGGCGAGAGCCGCGAAGTCATCGATGCGCTGGTCGCGCTCGGCTTCGGCGCCTCGCTCATCTCGATCTTCGCGCGTCTCGGCGGCGGCATCTTCACCAAGGGCGCCGACGTCGGCGGCGACCTGGTGGGCAAGGTGGAAGCCGGAATTCCGGAAGACGATCCCCGCAACCCCGCCACGATCGCCGACAACGTCGGCGACAATGTCGGCGACTGCGCCGGCATGGCGGCGGATCTCTTCGAGACCTACGCGGTGACCATCGTCGCGACCATGGTGCTCGCCTCGATCTTCTTCGACGGCGAGCTGGCGGGGAAGATGATGCTGCTGCCGCTGCTGATCGGCGGGACCTGCGTCGTCACCTCGATCATCGGCACGTTCTTCGTCAAGCTCGGCGCCAAGAACTCGATCATGGGCGCTCTCTACAAGGGCTTCATCGCCACGGCGCTGCTGTCGATCGTTGCAGTCGCCGGCGTGATCTGGTGGCTGCTCGGCTTCGACGTCGACTACACCGCCGCGACCGCCACCGGCCCGGCGATCTTCAACGGCCTCGATCTCTTCTATTGCGGGCTCACCGGACTTGCGGTGACCGGCCTCATCATCTGGATCACCGAATACTACACCGGCACCAACTACCGCCCGGTGCATTCGATCGCCAACGCCTCGGTCACCGGCCACGGCACCAACGTCATCCAGGGCCTCGCCGTGTCGCTTGAATCGACGGCGCTGCCGGCGCTCGTCATCATCGCCGGCATCCTGGTCGCCTACGGCTTCGCCGGCCTCTTCGGCATCGCCATCGCCGTCACCACGATGCTCGGCGTCGCCGGCGTGGTCGTCGCCCTCGACGCCTTCGGCCCCGTCACCGACAACGCCGGCGGCATCGCCGAGATGGCCGACCTCCCGGCCGATGTCCGCAAGACCACGGACGCGCTCGACGCCGTCGGCAACACCACGAAGGCGGTCACCAAAGGCTACGCGATCGGCTCCGCCGGCCTCGGCGCGCTGGTGCTTTTCGCGGCCTATACGTCGGACCTGAAATACTTCGCCGACCATGCGGCGCCGGGATCCTTCTTCGAGGGCGTCAGCGTCAACTTCTCGCTCTCCAATCCCTACGTCGTGGTCGGCCTGCTCTTCGGCGGGCTGCTGCCCTACCTCTTCGGCGGCATCGCGATGACCGCGGTCGGCCGCGCCGCAAGCTCCATCGTGGAGGAAGTGCGCCGGCAGTTCCGCGAGAAGCCCGGCATCATGCAGGGCACCGACAAGCCGGACTACGGCCGCGCCGTCGATATCCTGACCCGCGCCGCGATCCGCGAGATGATCGTGCCGTCACTCCTTCCGGTGCTCTCGCCGCTCGTCTGCTTCGGCGTGATCTACCTGATCGCCGACAAGTCGGACGCCTTCGCCGCGCTCGGCGCGATGCTGCTCGGCGTGATCGTGACCGGGCTCTTCGTGGCGATCTCGATGACCGCCGGCGGCGGCGCCTGGGACAATGCGAAGAAGCTGATCGAGGACGGGCGTTTCGGCGGCAAGGGCTCGGAAGCGCACAAGGCGGCGGTGACCGGCGATACGGTCGGCGACCCCTACAAGGATACGGCCGGTCCGGCGGTCAATCCGATGATCAAGATCACCAACATCGTGGCGCTGCTGCTGCTCGCGGTACTCGCGCACTGAGTATTTCGCGAGTGTTTTTGCAAATATTTCGCTGGAAATCCTCGCCAACGGGACAACGATAACGAGGTAATTCGCCGGATAATTGCTGCACTTCCGAATATCGCCTTGTCTTTGATGCCTTGCCTGCCTAGCAATTGAGCGGGGCCGTTCGTTTCTCTTTTGGGGCAGGGGGCTTTCGAAAATGCTGGGATGGAACGGCTGCGGCCGAGCGCTGCTCGGCTGCGCGGTGGTGATTGCGACTCTCGCACTGACGACTCCGCAGTCACTAGCAGATGCGTCCGCGACCTCGCTGACCAGTGCCCCCAACCCCAGCACCACCGGACAGTCGGTGACTTTCAAGGCCGTCGTCGTGCCCGTGGCGGGCGGCGCGGTCGCCGGCACGGTGATTTTCAAGGATGGATCGACCGACATAAGCGGCGGCGGCGTCGCGGTCGAAACGGTCGGCCTCGGGTTTCCGCTGATTGCCGGGGGCGAGGGGCACACTTGCGCGCTGCAGGCCGCCGGAGGAGCGAAGTGCTGGGGACTGGGAGGACTGCTCGGCGACGGGACCTACAATTCGAGTGACGTGCCGATGAGCGCGTTGCTCGCCGATGCTGTGGCCGTCTCGGCGGGCGCAGGCCACACCTGCGCGTTGGGCAGCGCCGGCGGCGTCAAATGCTGGGGCTCCAGCTTCGCCGAGGGTCAGCTCGGTGACGGTACGTCAGCGCCAAGCACGTCACCGATCGATGTGCATGGCGTCGGCGATGTCGGGTTGTTGAGTGGCATCAGCGCGATCAGCGTCGGTTTCTATCACAGCTGCGCCGTGACCGCCGCCGGCGGCGTCAGGTGCTGGGGCAATAACCCCGGCGGCCAGGTGGGTGACGGAACGAACGTGAACAGGTTCACGCCGGTCGATGTCGTGGGCGTCGGCGGCGTTGGACTGTTGAGCGACATCAAGGCGGTCTCGGCGGGTTACAATCACACCTGCGCTCTCACGAATGCTGGTGGCGTCAAATGCTGGGGCTCGAACAGCTCGTTTGGCCAGCTCGGCGACGGCACGTTCGTGGACAGTCTCGTGCCGGTGAATGTGAGTGGGCTGACGAGCGGTGTGGTGGCGATCGGCGCCGGCGCCATTCACACTTGCGCCGTGCTCAGCGGCGGCGGCGTCAAATGCTGGGGCCGCGGGGCCGAGGGCCAGGTTGGCGACAACACCTTCAATTCGAGCAACAATGTGCCGCTCGATGTGCACGGCGTGGGCAACGTCGGCTTGCTAGGCGGCATCAGCGCGCTGGACCTCGGCTATTATCACACCTGCGCGCTCGCCACCGATGGCGGGGTCTTTTGTTGGGGCTACAACGGCGATGGCCAAATCGGCGTCGCGCCGCACACGGACAGGTCCACACCCGTCGTGGCGAGCGGCCTGACCAATGTCAGCGCGCTTGCCGCCGGCTCTTATCATAACTGCGCGGTGACCAGCGCCGGGGCGGTGAAGTGCTGGGGGCGCGGCAACAGTGGCCAGCTCGGCAACGGGGGGTCGGACGCGAGCGACGCGCCGGTCGAGGCCGCGCCGCTCGAGGCGCTACTCTTCGGCGAGGCGACGCTTACTACTACTGCGCTCGCGACCGGCAGCCGCAGCATCACCGCCGAATACAGCGGCGATCCAAACCACGCCGCCAGCACGTCCGATTTGCTGACGCAGGTGGTCGATCCGCATACGACAAGCACGCAGCTCGTTGCATCGGTCGGCCCCAGCGTTTTCGGCCAGCCCGTGACCTTCACCGCCACCGTCACCTCAGTCGGAGGCACCCCGACCGGCACGGTGACGTTCTCTGTCAACAGCGTCGAGCAGGCGACCGTCGCGCTTTCGGTCGGCGGCACGGCTGAGTACGAGACGTCTTCGCTTGCCGCTGGTTTCGCCCACGGCATCGTCGCCTCATACAACGGCGATCCCACGCACGGCACATCGTCGGATTTCATTCCTTTTCACTCGGTCGACAAGGGCGCGACAACGACGACCGTAGGTGCTGCCCCGGATCCCAGCACGCCGGGCGAGCAAGTGACCCTCACCGCGACCGTCGGCGTGACGTCACCGGCGGCCGGCACACCAACCGGCACAGTCACGTTCACCATCGACGATGTCGATCAGACCCCCGTCGCGGTCTCGGGGAACCAGGCCCTCCTCAACACGGTGGATCTCTCCGTCGGCGCCCACACCATCACGGCCAGCTACAATGGCGACGCCAGCTTCAACGGCAGCACCTCCGGAGAAGCGACGCAGACCGTCAATCTCCACCCGACGAGCACGACGCTCGTCTCTTCCATCAATCCGAGCGTATCCGGTCAATCGGTGACGTTCACCGCTACGGTCACGGGCGGCGGCACGCCGACCGGCACGGTGACATTCACGATCAGCAACGTCGTTCAGAGCCCGATCGCGCTTTCGAGCGGTTCGGCGCAGCTCGCGATCGGCTCGCTCTCGGTCGGCGCCCACCCAATCACCGCGGCGTATGGCGGCGACGCCACGCACGCCGTCTCGACCTCCGCCGAAGCAACACAGACCGCCAACAAAGGCGCGACATCGACCTCGCTGGCGGCGGCGCCGACCTCGAGTCTTCCGGGAGCCATGGTGCGGTTGACGGCGACCGTCGCCGCGACGGCCCCCGCCGCCGGCAGCCAGACCGGGACGGTAACGTTCAAAGCCGGGGCCACGACGATCGGCACCGGCTCCATGTCCGGCGGCGCGGCCAGCCTGAACACCGCTGCGCTCGTCATCGGCACCAACCAGCTGAAGGCGGTGTATTCCGGCGATGCGAATTTTGCCGCGAGCACGTCGGCGGCGCTGCCGTTCTCGGTTGACCCTCGCGTCGGAGCCGAGTTCCGCATCAACACCCACGGCACAACGATCGCGCATCTTAAGCAATTCCCGAGCGTGGCGCGGCTCGCCAACAACACCTTCGCGGTAGTTTGGGAATCCAAGGACCAGGATGGGTCTGGCTTCGGGGCTTACGCCCAGCGCCATACGGCTGCAGGCGTGAAGACGGCCGCGGAATTCCGCGTCAACACGTTTACCGGGAACGCCCAGCAGCAGGGCTCGATAGCTGGCCTCACCAATGGGTCGGTGGTGGTTTGGGCTTCGCTCAGCCAAGACGGATCGGGGTGGGGCATCTATGGCCAACGCTACACTGCGTCGGGGGAGAAGTCGGGAACCGAGTTCCGGGTCAACACGGTAACTGCGAATCAACAGTGGCAGCCGTCGGTAGCCGGGCTCAAGGCGGGAGGCTTCCTGGTGACATGGGCCTCCAACCTGCAGGACGGGTCGGGCTACGGGGTCTTTGCGCAGCGCTACACCGCGGCTGGCGCAAAAGCCGGGGTCGAGTTTCGCGTCAACACCACGACCGCGAACAATCAATGGATGCCACGGGTCGCTCCGCTGGAAAATGGCGGGTTTGTCGTGATCTGGTCCTCCAACGACCAGGTGCAGTTCGGCCACGACATTTATGCACAGGCCTACACGAGCGCTGGCGTGAAGCAGGGCGGCCAGTTTCGAGTGAATACGCTTCGGGCGAAGGACCAGACCGAGCCCACGGTCGCCGGCCTCAAGGACGGCGGGATTGCAATGGTCTGGACCTCGCTGGATCAGGACGGCTCGGGACTCGGAGTCTACGGCCAGCGGTACAATGCATCGCTCGCAAAGGCAGGCGGGGAATTTCGCGTCAATACGGCGGTTGGAAACAACCAGTTCCAGCCATCCGTCGCTGCGTTCACCGACCGGGGCTTCGCAGTCGTGTGGACCTCGCAGAACCAGGACGGCTCAGGGAAGGGCGTCTACGCGCGGGCCTACAACGCCGCGGGGCAAGCGATGCAGGTCGAGTTTCGCGTCAACACTACATTCCAGTCGGACCAGTGGCAGCCACAGGTCGCCGCATTTTCCGGCGGCGACTTCTTCGCAGCATGGTCGTCCAAAAACCCGACAACGGCGGTGCCGGGTATCTACGGGCAGCGGCTGAGGATTGGCGGGTTGTAGAGGTTCGACGAAAGCTCCGCTCAATGCGCAGCCTTCGCGCCAAGGAATAAAGCGCCGATTCTCTCTTGCGGGGGCGACGCGGCCGCTATTGCGCGACGGGCATCGTCACGCCGGTTGCCGAGAAGAGCTGCGAGATGAACGAGAAGTCCCTGCCGCCGGTCGGCGTGGTGCGGGTGACGAAGTCGACGATCTGTCCGTCCTGCAGGCCGTAATTGGCGATCTTGGAGACCTGGCTCTTGTCGTCGAAATAGATGGCGAGGACCTGCTGGTCGACAACGTGGGCATTCATGAAGGCGACCGGGCGGCTGGTCTTCTGCGAGATGTAGTAGAAGACCTCGCCGCCGAAATCGGCGGTGGTGGACGGCGTGCCGAGCGCGATCATGACCTGCTCGCGCGGCGCGCCGACCTGCACCTGCTGCAGGGCCGTATCGGAAGGCACGTAGCCGCGCTGCAGCGTCTCGCCCACGCAGCCTGCAAGGCCGAGCCCCGCGACAAGCGCGAGCGCAGCCACGCCAAGGCTCTGACGGTATCCGCTCCGCATCGGCTTCCTTCCTCGTCCGGTTTTGCTAGCCGTCCCGCCGGCCGTTTGCAATGGCGGTCGGCTTGGCGGGCGTGTATGGCGGGGACAAGGCGGTGACCGCGATGTTGTTCTTTTCTGCACGGCGGCGAGGCGAACGGGAGACGGCGGAGCGCATCTATGCCGCTTGCCGCGAAGCCTCCCGCCGTCCGGCGTTCTATCTCGCGCTCGGCGTACCCGACACGCTGGAGGGGCGCTTCGAGATGATGGCGCTGGCGCTGTTTCCGGTGCTCGACCGGCTGATGCACGCGGAGGGCGGCGAGCCAGAGCTTGCGCGGCTCGTCTCGGAGAGCCTGGTCGACGACATGGATGCCGTCTTCCGCGAGATGGGCATGGCCGACACGGCGGTCCCGAAGCGCATGAAGACGCTCTACCGCTCGTTCGCCGGGCGCATGAGCGCCTATCGCGAGGGACTGGCGGAAGGCGAGGCGGCGCTCACCGAGGCGGTGGCGCGCAACGTCTTTCCCGGCGATCCGCCGGACGTGCGCGCACTGGCTCTCGCCGGCTATCTGAAGGCGGCGACGGAAGCGCTTGCCGCCGCCGATATTGCCGATCTCCGGCGCGGCGCGATACCCTTCCCGGAGATCGGTGATGGCGCGCGGGGAAATTCAGGCCGATGAGCATTTCGGAGCCTTTGTCCTTCGAGGTGCTGGTCGGACGCATTCCCGCCGGCGGCAAGCAGTTCAGCATCGTTGCCGACGAGCCGCAGCGCCGCGCCGTCGCCGAGCAGCTCGGGATCCTTGCGGTTGAGGCGCTGAGCGCCGAGATCGACGTCCGCCCCGTCGGCGCGGAGGCGTTTGCCGTCAGCGGGACACTGAGCGCGGCCATCGTGCAGACCGACGTGGTGTCGCTCGAACCGCTACGGCAGGAGGTCAACGAGGCGATCGACATTACGCTGCAGCAGGCGGCGGAGGATACTTTGCGCAAGGGGAGGGCCGCTTCCGAGTCCGCGCCGGAAGATCTGGAGGACCGCGACGTGTACACCCGCGGCCGGATCGACCTCGGCGCCATCGTCGTCGAGCATCTGGCGCTCGGTCTCGACCCCTATCCGCGGTCGCCGGGCGTGGAGTTTCCCGGACATATCGAGGCTCCGCCGGAACCGAAGTCCTCGCCCTTCGCGGCGCTTGCTCCCTTGAAACGCGACCGGGAATAGCGGCGGGCGGCCTTGGCGCTTGCCACGGGGGCCGCTAGGGGTATGTTCCGGCCTCCCGCGCGAGAACCACGGCCCGATGCCTGAGACGATCACGATTGCCCTCGACGCGATGGGTGGCGACACCGGGCCGGAGGTGGCGATCGGGGGCGCGGCGATCGCGATCGACCGCCGACCCGATTTGCGCTTCCTGATCTTCGGCGAGGAACAGGTGGTGCGGCCGGTGCTCGAAGCCAATCCGCGCGTGCGCGACAAATCCACCTTCCATCATAGCAGCGTGACGGTGCGGATGGACGACAAGCCGAGCCAGGCGCTGCGGCAGGGGCGCCGCGATTCCTCGATGTGGCGCTCCATCGAAGCGGTGAAGAACCGCGAGGCGGGCGCAGCCGTCTCGGCCGGCAACACCGGCGCGCTGATGGCGATGTCGAAGATCTGCCTGAAGTCGCTGCCCGGCATCGAGCGGCCGGCGATCGCCGCCATGTGGCCGACGATGCGCGGGGAGAGCATCGTGCTCGATGTCGGCGCGACGATCGGAGCCGATGCGAAGATGCTGGTCGACTTCGCCGTCATGGGCGCGGCGATGGCGCGCTCGGTCTTCGGGATCGACCGCCCGACGGTCGGGTTGCTCAACGTCGGAGTGGAGGAGATCAAGGGCGTCGAGGACGTGCGCGAGGCGGGGCGGATTCTTCGCGAGATGAACCATCCGGGCTTCGAGTATCACGGCTTCATCGAGGGTGACGATCTCGGCAAGGGCACGGTCGACGTTGCCGTCACCGAAGGCTTTGCCGGCAACATCGCGCTGAAGACCGCCGAGGGCACCGCCAAGCAGATCGGCGAGTATCTTCGCGCGGCGATGGCGCGCACCTGGGCCTCGCGGCTCGGCTACGTCTTCGCGCAGGCGGCGTTCCGCCTGCTGCGCGAGAAGATGGACCCGCGCAAGGTGAACGGCGGCGTGTTCCTCGGCCTGAACGGCGTCGTCATCAAGTCGCATGGCGGGACCGACGCGGAGGGGTTCGCGAGCGCCATCGACCTGGCGCGCGAGATGGCGAAGAACGATCTCGTCCGCATGATCGCCGAGGACCAGGCGCGCGGCACCGGCGCGCTGCCGGCCGATCGGCTGAGAGCGGCCTCCGCATGAAGCGCTCCGTGGTGCGCGGGATAGGCAGCTACCTTCCGGCGAAAGTCCTGACCAACGCCGACCTCGCGGCGTCGGTGGACACATCCGACGAGTGGATCGTGCAGCGCACCGGGATCCGCGAGCGCCACATCGCCGCGGACGGCGAGGTCACCTCCGATCTCGCGACAGCCGCGGCGCGCAAGGCGCTGGAGAGCGCCGGGCTCGCTGCCGCCGACATCGACCTCATCGTGCTCGCCACCTCGACCCCGGACAACACGTTTCCGGCGAGCGCGGTGACGGTGCAGAACAATCTCGGGCTCCACACCGGCGCGGCATTCGACCTGCAGGCGGTCTGCTCGGGGTTCGTCTTCGCCATCTCCACCGCCGACGCGATGCTGAAGGCGGGCCATGGAAAGCGCGCGCTCGTCATCGGCGCGGAGACTTTTTCGCGCATCCTCGACTGGAGCGATCGCACGACGTGCGTGCTCTTTGGCGACGGCGCCGGCGCTGTGGTGCTGGAGCTGGCGGAGGGCGGCGGCACGATCGCCGATCGCGGCCTGCTGACGTCGCACCTCCGCTCCGACGGGCAGCACAAGGACAAGCTCTACGTCGACGGCGGTCCCTCGGCGACCGGTACGGTCGGCCACGTCCGGATGGAGGGCCGTGAGGTCTTCAAGCATGCCGTCGGCATGATCTCCGATGTGATCAACGCCGCCTTCGCGGCGACCGGCACCGGCGCCGACGACATCGACTGGTTCGTGCCGCATCAGGCGAACCAGCGGATCATCGACGCGAGCGCGAAGAAGCTCGGCATCGCCGAGCAGAAGGTCGTGTCGACGGTCGCGCTGCACGGCAACACGTCGGCGGCGTCGATCCCGCTCGCGCTCGATTGCGCGGTGCGCGACGGCCGCATCCGGCAGGGCCACCTGGTGATGCTGGAGGCGATGGGCGGCGGGTTCACCTGGGGCTCGGCGCTGCTGCGCTGGTGATTCGTCTTGTTGTTGACCGCGATTGTCCAGCCGCATAGGCTGAGTATCCTCAATTAGATCAATTCGATAAAAGACGGCATAGGGCGGCGTATGGGGGGCAATACGATCACGCGGGCGGACCTCGCCGAGGCCGTGTTTCGGCGTCTCGGCCTGTCGCGAACGGAGTCCGCGGCCATGGTCGAGATGGTCCTGAAGGAGATTTCGGACGCGATCGTTTCGGGGGAGACGGTGAAGCTTTCCTCCTTCGGCTCGTTCATGATCCGCGACAAGGGATTGCGGGTCGGGCGCAACCCGAAGACGGGGCGCGAGGTCCCGATCCCGCCGCGGCGCGTGGCCGTCTTCAAGGCCAGCAACATCATGAAGAGCCGCATCAATGACGGTCTCGCCGGCAGCGCGAGATCGGAGGAAGCGGCCGAGTAGCGTGTCCGACGCGACATCCAGGAAAGCGCCCGACGCGTTCCGCACGATCAGCGAGGTGGCGGAAGAACTGGAGCTGCCGCAGCATGTGCTGCGCTTCTGGGAAACGCGCTTCACGCAGATCAAGCCGATGAAGCGGGGCGGGGGCCGGCGCTACTACCGCCCCGAGGACGTCGACCTGCTGCGCGGTGTCCGCCTGCTCCTCTACGGCGAGGGTTTTACGATCCGTGGCGTGCAGCGGCTGCTGAAGGACAAGGGCGTCGCCTTCGTCGTCGAGGTCGGCCAGACCGGATCGGTGCAGACCGTCACCGCCGCCGAGAGCGATGCGGGCGAGGCGGACGACGAGGCAGCGCCGCCGGCTCCGCGCCGCGCGGTTGTGGTGCATGAACCGGCGATCCGGACGTCGCCGGTCGTCAGCGTCGAGCCGCCCCGGGCGGCACCTGCTCCGCTGCCCCGCCCGTCGCTCAACGTCGACAAGCGGCGGCGGCTGGAATCGGCGCTCTCGGAGCTCCTGGAGGCGAAGCGGCTGCTCGAACAGGCGCGGTAGCGTCCGCGGCTCCGCTACCTCACACTTTCGGCCACCAACCAATCGAAGGACATTCCCCGTGACGATCAAACGCCTAGAAGCCGGGCCACGCATGAGCCAGGCCGTCATCCACGGAAATATCGTCTACACCGCGGGGCAGGTGGCGGCCGACCCGCAGCCATCGGTCACCGAACAGACCCGCCAGGTCCTCTCCCAGATCGATGCGTTGCTGAAGCAGGCGGGCACCGACAAGTCGCGGCTCCTGACGGCCAACATCTGGCTGCAGGACATCCGCACCTTCGCCGAGATGAACGCGGCCTGGGACGCATGGGTGTCGCCTGGAAACACGCCCGCGCGGGCAACCGTCCAGGCGAGCCTCGCGACGCCCGCGTTTCTGGTCGAGATCATGGTGACCGCCGCGATCGACTGACGCAGCAGGGGACGCCCTATCGTTGGGCTTGTGGCCTGGTCTTAGCCAAAAAAGGCGTGCGTCCCCATTTGCGGGCCCGCCACGTCGCGGACGCTTGGAGATCCCATGAGCAGGCCGAAGCCGACACGCCTCGACATCACGACATCTCTCGCTCTCGCCATCGGAGGTCTCGGAGGCATCGCGGGTTCGTTCGCGCCCGCGGCCGAAATCCGCCAGGCCCTTTGGGCCGTCGATGGCGTTTCGCTTATCTGCGCCTCCGCCCTTCTCACGGTAAAATACCTGAGGCGCGGAGAGGACCTTCTGGCGTCGGGATTTATCGTCTTCACCGCCGGAGAAACACTCGTCCTGTCGGGGACGGCGGCAGGGTTGACGGCAAGCGTTCCGTCCTTCGCCGTCGGCATCAGTCTCTGGGCGGCGGCACTGGTGCTCCTCGGCCTTCCACGCGAATTTCCGATCTGGGGACGCCTCGCCGGATTCGTCGCGGCCCTTCTCTTCGCCGTCACCGCCGCACGCATCTTCTGGGGCGAGGTCCTGCTGCCGACCGACGCGCCGCTCCCTACACTTGGGTATCCGTTCCTCGTCATCTCGTTCGCCGGCTGGATCGTTCGGCAGATCAGGCCCGGGAAGTCCTGAAGATCACGAACTCGGCTCTCCACCGGTTCCTCTCGCCATCCTCCTGATGAGTCAGGCCGACGTGGTCATCCGGTACAGGTGGGAGCAAGATCCTCGCCGATGGTGACGAGTGACCGTCTTGTATGTCGGGGGGCGAAATCAACCTGCCATTCGTCTACTGCGATGGCGCTTAAGTCATTGATTTAAATGGTCGGAGCGAGAGGATTCGAACCTCCGACCCCCTGAACCCCATTCAGGTGCGCTACCAGGCTGCGCCACGCTCCGACTGGCGCGGGTATAGGAGCTTTCCGCGGCGATCTCAATGCTCCTGTGGGAGCGGCTCCGGAGCAGAGCCGGCCTGCGGCGCGGCGGGATTCGCGCGAACCTGTCAGTGATTTGTAAGCCGCGGCGTGCGAGACCTTCGGCGAGGTTCTCCGGATGAAGCTTTCCCGCCCTTGGCTGCTTGCGCCGTTCGCCGTCTGGCTCGCGATTGCCTTTCCGGCCGTGCTGCATGCGCAGGACGATGAATCCGCGGAGCATGACGAGGGGTCGGACGACGCCGGTCACGATCGCGCCCGCGAGCTTCTGCAGCACGGCGAGATATTGCCGCTCGCCGAGATCGTCGCCCGCCTGTCCACCCTCTATCCGGGCGATGTCCTCGGCGTTTCTCTGGTCCGGCATCGCGGACGCTGGCTCTACAGGTTCAAGGTCCTCGCGCCCGACGGGAAGCTGCGGGAGGTCGCAATCGATGCGAAGACGATGGAACCTGTTGCGGAAGTGGAAGGCTGATTGAGAATTCTCCTCGCCGAAGATGAGCCGCGCGTCGCGGCCGATGTCGTCGCCGCGCTCGAACGCTCGGGCTACGTGGTCGACCGCGTCGCCGACGGCGAGGCGGCGTGGTTTCATGGCGACACGGAAGAGTATGACGCCGCGGTGCTCGACCTCGGCCTGCCGAAGCTCGACGGCCTCACCGTGCTGAAACGCTGGCGCGCCAACGGCCGACGCTTCCCCGTCATAGTGCTGACAGCGCGCGGCACCTGGACGGAGCGCGTCGAGGGCATCGATTCCGGCGCTGACGATTATCTGCCAAAACCCTTCGAGATGGACGAGCTGCTGGCGCGGCTTCGCGCCGTGCTGCGCCGCACCGTCGGGCAGCTCGCGCCGGTGCTGACCTCGGGAGAGGTGTCGCTCGACGCGCGCCAGATGCGGGTCACGGTGCGCGGCGTTCCGATCGGTGTGTCGCCGCTCGAGTTCCGGCTTCTCTCG
>JBBQVL010000019.1:0-54617 GCA_038211615.1 Hyphomicrobiales bacterium | reverse complement strand
GGCCATCGGCACGGCCGGTCGTCTCGTCGGACACTTCTACATCCACAACGGTGACGACTCTGGCTTCGTCGGCGAACGCCAATGACTTCTTCAACAGCCTGCTAGAGGCCGACAAGGCCGCATTCACTTCGTTGCGCCGCGGGATGGCGGGCTGTGCGCCGGCCCTGGTGCAGGCGAGACTGCCGGCGCTCGAAGCGAGTGCCATCGCCGTGGAAAGCGGCAGGCCTTCCGAAAGTCCTGCCGCCAGATAGCCGCAGAACGTGTCGCCCGCGCCCACCGTATCGAGCGCCGTCACCTGAAGCGCGGAGACCGCCTCAGTCTTCCCGTCCACGACCGCCAGCGCCCCGTCCCTGCCGAGCGTCACGATTACCGCCGGCCCGTGCTTTCCCGCAATCGCTTTGGCCTGAGCGGCGGGACCGCCTCCGGGGATGCCAAGCGCCGTGGCGACCAGCGCGCATTCGCTCTCGTTCACGATGAGATGGGTCGCGTCTTGAATCAGCCCGAGGGCGTCGGTGCGGAAGGGTGCGAAGTTCAACAACACATGCGCGCCGGCCTGGCGCGCGCGCTCTGCCGCGACTGTGATCGCGGCGACCGGCACTTCGAGCTGCAGCACCAGCGCGTCGCTTGGGCTGAACTGAAGCGCGGAAGCATCTTTCTCGCCAACCCTGCCGTTCGCGCCGGGGATAACGGCGATCACGTTCTCGCCGGCGGCATCGACGAGGATCAGCGCCACGCCGGTCGGACCGTCCACCGTCCGAACACCAGAGAGGTCGACGCCACCGGCACGGAGGAGCTCCAGCGCCGGCGCGGCGAACGCGTCCCTGCCCACCGCCCCGACCATCCGGGTAGGGGCGCCCGCCAGCGCGGCGGCGAGCGCCTGGTTCGCCCCCTTGCCCCCTGGTGCATTGGCGAAGGCGGTGCCGGGCACCGTCTCGCCGGGGCGGGGAAGCCGCTCGACATTGCCGATCAAATCGAGATTGATGGACCCGAAAACCGTGATCACGCCAGAATTCCTTCTTTCCTGACCCCTGCGAGACGGTGACATCCCAAGTTGTGCCGCGATCCCAGCCTATGGCGGCCGTCGCAGCTTGGACACAGATTAGCGGCATAATTCGTGCGACCCGGCATGCCGGGCGCGTATGCTCAACCGAAAGGCGATCAGATTTCATGCAGATCGTGGCATCCGCGCTTTTCGGGCTGCTGCTCCTCGTCGCGGGCGTCGGGCGCGCGCATGCCGTGACGGAACTGGATTTCTGGTTCGGCGTCAGTGGCGCGAATGCCGAGGTCATCCAGTCGCTGGCGCGGGAATTCAACGCTACGCAGACGGAATACCGCGTGGTGCCGATCTTCAAGGGCACTTACCCCGAGACGCTGAAGGCGGGCCTTGCCGCCTTCGAAGCCGGCCACCCGCCGCACATCATCCAGATTTTTGACGTGGGGACCGGCGTGATGATGAACGCCGCGGACGCGTTCATTCCGGTGGCGGACGTGCTGGAAAGGGCGGGCGTGTCGTTCGACAAGAGCCAGTACCTGCCGGGCATTGCGGCCTACTACTCGCGGCCCGACGGGACGATGCTCTCGTTCCCTTTCAACTCCTCCTCGCCAATCCTTTTCTACAACAAGGATATCTACCGGCGCGCCGGACTGGCGGTGGACGATCCGCCGAAGACCTGGCCCGAGGTCTGGGCCGCGGCGCGGCACATCGTCAGATCTGGAGCCGCGACCTGCGGCTACACATCCGCCTGGCTGACCTGGATTCACCTGGAAAACTTCGCGGCGTGGAACAACCTCCCCTATGCCACCAACCAGAACGGCATGGCCGGCGCCGACATGCAGCTCGAGATCGACGCGCCGCTGTTCGTGAAGCATTTTCAGGAGCTGGCCGACCTCGCTAGCGAGGAGGTCTTCCGCTACGCCGGCCGCACTTCGGAGGCGAAGCAGCTTTTCCTCTCCGGCGAGTGCGGCATGTACACGGACTCTTCGGGCGGGCTCGGCGACGTGGTGAAGTCCGGGCTCGACTATGGCACCGGCCCGCTGCCCTACGAACCGGAAGCGGCAGGCGCGCCGCAGAATACCATCCCCGGCGGCGCAAGCCTCTGGGTCTTCGCCGGCCATCCGGATGACGACTACAAGGGCGTGGCGGCCTTCTTCCAGTTCCTGTCGAAAACCGACGTGCAATCCCGGCTGCACCAACTCTCGGGCTACCTGCCGACCACCATGGCGGCCTACGACGCCACCAAGGCTTCCGGCTTCTACGACGCCAATCCGGGACGCGAGCAGCCGATCCTGCAGATGATCGGCAAGCCGCCGACGGAAAATTCGCGCGGCATACGCGCCGTCAATCTCCCGGAGCTGCGCGAGATACAGGACGAGGAGTTCGAGGCGATGCTCGCGGGCCAGCAATCGGCCCGGCAGGCGCTCCAGAACGCGGTAAAGCGCGGCGACGCCGCGATAAAGGCAGCGCTCGGCAACTAGCATCGCCAGAAGGCCAGCCGCAGCGAGCCGGGAAGGCCCGCCGCCATCCTGCCCGAATAAGGACCGGCTTGCCCCAAAGGCGGCCCGTTCGCGCCACCACGATCTGTTTACCGACTCGGTGGATGTGACTCGCTGTTGGCGCTCGCGGGTGACGGGATCGTTCCGTCCCCCGGTTCGTTAGCTTGGCGAAGGACTTTCAGGAGAACTAGATGCGCGCTTTTTCGACCCGCGCCGCGGCAACCGCGGTCGCGCTGGCTAGCTTATTCTTCGCTTCGCCCGGCAACGCAGCCGAACGGGAATTTCTGAGCCGCTTCGAAGGGTCCTTCACCGGCGGCGGCACCGTGCAGAGGAATGCTGCGGAACGTCCGAACCAGGTGACTTGCACGCTGACCGGACAGCCCGGGGCTTCCGGGCTCCTGATCAGCGGGAAATGCGGCATCGGAGGTTTCTCGCGGCAGATACGCGCCGACCTCCGCTACGATTCCGCCACAGGGCGCTACAGCGGCACCTATGTCGGCGCATCGGTCGGGGCAGCCGGCCTTTCCGGCAAGCGGAGCGGCGATGCGGTGACGCTGACGATCACCTGGCCGAGGCCCGTCAACGGCGACACCAAGGCCTCGATGACAATCCGCAACAGCGGCAACGGCCGCCTCGCAATCGTCGTCAGCGACCAGCTTGAGTCGGGCGGACCCCGCGCCAAGGTAACCCAGCTTGCGCTCAACCAGAACTGAGCGCCGGCGCCGCTAGACGGTCATCGCCGCCGACGGCCACGCCGCATCCTCCGAGGCGCCCAGCACCTGCTGGTCGAAATCGATGAGCGATCCGGTGACCATTCCGGACTCGTCGCTGCAGAGGAAGGCGACGGCGCGGGCAACCTCCGCCGGCTTGAGCAGGCGCCCGGCCGGCGCAGCCGCCTCCGCCTTGGCGAGCCAGTCGTCGCCACCGGCGTGATAGAGGCGCTGGATGCGGTCCTCCCCAGGCGTGTCCATCCAGCCGATGTTCAGCCCGTTGATGCGGATGCGGTTGCGCGCCAGCGAGAAGGCGGCGCTGCGGGTCAGCACCCCGAGCGCGCCCTTCGAGCCGGAATAGGCGATGATGAACGGCGCACCGGCATGCGAGGCCATCGAAAGGATGTTCAGCATCGTGCCCTGGATATTCTTGCGGATCATCAGCCTCGCGACATCCTGCATGAGGAAGAATGGCGCGCGCACGTTCACGTCGAACATCGCGTCGAAGAGCTCGGGCGTGGTGTCGAGGATAGTGCCGCGGTCGGTCAGGGCGGCGGCGTTGACCAGCACGTCGACGCGGCCGAAGGCCTTCTCCGCGGCCGGAACGATCTTCCGCGCTGCCGCGAGGTCGCCGAGGTCGGCGGCGACGAAGACTGCCTTGCATCCACCTTTGGTGATGTCGTCGGCGACCGCCTTGCCGCGCTTCTTGTTGCGCCCAACGATGACGAGGCCGGCAGCACCGCGCTCCGCGAAAAGCCGGGCAATCGTTTCCCCCAGCCCCTGCGTGCCGCCGGTGACGATCGCCACCTTGCCCTTGTACTGGTTCTTCATTTCCCGCCCTCGCCCGCTCTCATTCTCACATGCTACGGCTCGCGGCCGCGTCCCGCCCTGCGGGCGGCGCGACCTTAGTGAAACAGCAAAGGCGATGGCAAGGTGACCCGGCGCAAACTCATCCTCGACGTCGATACCGGCACCGACGACGCCGTCGCGGTAATGCTCGCGGCGCTGCATCCGGCGCTCGAGCTTGTCGCGTGCACGACGGTCAATGGAAACGTCGCGGTCCATTACTGCACCGACAACACCCTGCGGGTGCTCGACCACATCGGGCGAGGCGATATCCCGGTCCACGAGGGCCTGGCGCGGCCCTTGGTACGCCCCGATTTTCCGATCCCGCGATCGACCGACGACCGGGCCGGAAAATTCCACGGCCGGACGCTGCCGCTGCCGGAATCGAAACGCGACAAGGAGGCAACCGCGGCGGTGGAATTCCTGATCGAGACTTACCGGAACGCCACCGAAGAGATCACCCTCGTTCCGGTCGCGCCGCTCACCAATATCGCGGCGGCGCTCACGCTCTATCCGAAGCTCGCGGAACTCGTGCCGGAGGTGGTGATCATGGGCGGCGGCCATGCGATCGGCAACGTCACACCCTCGGCGGAATTCAACATCTGGGCCGATCCCGAGGCCGCCTCCGTCGTGCTCTCGGCCGGCTTTCGCAAACTCACGCTAGTCCCGCTCGACGCGACGCATCGCGCGCTCGTGTCGCGCGACGACTGTACGGCGCTCGCCGCACTCGGGACGCCGGCCAGCCAGGCCGCGGCCGAGCTGATCGGCCACCGGATCGCCGCGCACGACGCGTCGCAGCAGATGGACGTCGCGCATACGACGCCGGTGCATGACGCGCTCTGTGTCGCCTTCCTGATCGATGCGGCAATCCTCACGACGCGACGCCTGCATGTGGCGGTGGAGACGACGGGCGCGCTCACGGTCGGACGGACGGTGATCGACACGCATGCCCGCAGCGGCCAGCCGCCGCAATGCGCGGTGGCCTTCGACGCCGACGCGCGAAAGTTCTTGCGGATGCTGACCGAGACGTTCGCCTAGACGCGATCCGTTACTTCGCCTCGGACGACCAGGGAAAGTTCACGTACTGGTCGCGCGTGTCGTAGCAGATGTTGCCGTACATCCTGAGATACGAGTTCCGGCGGGCCGGGTCGGCATAGACCGCGGCCGGGTTGGCGAGATCCGCCTCGTACTGCGCGAGGTTTTCGATCGTGAGCGCCTTCGGAAGAATATCCATCGCCTGTGGCACGCTTCTGCCTTCCAGCCAGTCGGCGGCGAACTGTCCGAGCGCATAGCCGAAAACCGGGGAAGAAAGGGCCACGCTTGCCTTGTAGGGACCGCCCCCCTTCTTGATCTCGGCGACCGCCTCGGGCTCGCCGTCGATGCCGCCCAGGTACTGGTCCGGGCGGTCCTTGCCCGCCTTCCGCAAAGCCTTCAGCGCACCAAGGACCACCGTGTCGGCGCCGAGCACGACATCCACTTCGGGATGCGCCTCGAGGATCGTCGACATCGTGGCGAAGCCGCCCTCCTCGTTCACCGGATTCGGCGAGATGTCGGCGATGATCGTGACGCCCGGTATGTCCTTCAGCGAATCGCGGATGGCGACGAAGCGGGGCGCCAGAAACTCGAGGCTGTCCTGCGTCAGGAGAACGACATCCGCCTTTCCGCCGAGGCGATCCATGATGTAGGCGGCGGCGGCATCGCCGAGCGTCTTGCCGGTGAGATATTGTGGGGCGTTCAGGATTGTCGTGGCGGGCGGCGGGACAACGGTTCCGACATAGCCCCCGGCCCACATCATCTGCTGAAGGGTCGGCGCAAGCCCGACCGGATCCACCGGCGCGGTGACGACGGCGCCAAGCTTGGCAGCGACGAACGCCTGGACCTGCGTAATCTGCTTTTCCGCATCGCTGTCGGCGACCGCGACCTGGTATTCGAGCCCGCGATCGCCCGCGGCCATGGCAAGCCCGTGATCGACGCCCTGCAGGAAGGCGCGCTCGTTCTCCGGCGCGAAGGCCAGCGCTTTCAGAAGGCCCGGCGGTGGGGCGCATGCCGGGGCCTTCGGGTCGAAGGGCGCGAAGACGCGCGGCGCGGTGATCCCCGGAGGGCCGTCCTCAGCCGAAGCCGGCGCAGCAGTGAGGATGCCGATCCCGATGAGCGAAACCAGCGGCAGCGACCCGCACAACCCCGCCCGCGCATTCCTGCCCCAAAGCACGCTTCTCTCCCAGTCCGCCGGGTTCTTCGCCCGGCGTGCCGCCTGCGTCAGGCCATTCGGCGGAGATTGCTGACGATAGTCAACCCCGGCGGACAGCTTCGATCCTATGTCGCCGATGCCAATGCCGCCGGAAGGGTGCGCGGCAGCAGGATATGAAACACCGTCCCCTCGTCCGGCACCGAGGAAACGCTGATTTCGCCACCGAGATTGCGGACGACGGTCCGCACGTAGGCGAGGCCGATGCCCTCGCCGGGCTGATCCTGCGCGCCGGCGCGGCTGAAGAGATCGAAGATGCGCTCGCGGTCCTGCTCGGCGATCCCGCGGCCATTGTCGGCGACCGATATGCTCAGCCGGTCACCGGGCACGGGCGCGGCCTCGACGCCGATCCGCAACGGCCGCTGCCGGAAGCGGTATTTCACCGCGTTGTCGAGGAGATTGCCGAAGGTCTGCTCGAGCGAGAGACGGTCGCTTACGAGCGGCGGCACGTCGATGTCGAGCGTGACCTCTCCGCCCGCCTCCGATATCTGATGCTGGATCGCCGCGACGCTCGCCCCCACCACTTCGGCGAGCTCCAGGGTCTCCGGCCGCAGCGACCGTCGTCCCTCGCGCGAGAGCTTCAGGATCGCGCTGATCAGGCTGTCCATCTTGCGGGTGGAGGAACGGATGAAGCCGATCGCTTCCGGCAGCTCTTCGCTCACCGCGACGCGCGCTTCTTTCGCGACCGGGTCGGTGGGGTCGTCGCCGATCTGCGCCTTGTCGATCAGCGCCTGCATGCTGCGTATGCCGCCTTCGACCTCCGAGGTGAATCCCATGATGTTGACGAGCGGTGCGCGGAGGTCGTGGGTGACGATATAGGCGAACCGCTGGATCTCCTGATTGGCGCGCGCGAGATCGGCGGTGCGCGCTTCCACCCTCCCCTCGAGCTCGGCGTTCAGGATACTGACCTCGTCGCGCGCCTCGCGAAGCTGGCGGGTGTAGAGAACGATGCTGACGGCAGCCCCGCCCACCACGGCCACGATGATCAGCGCGCCGAAAATGGAGAACGAGCGGAGCCAGCCGGCATTCGCCTTCTGCTCACCGACTCCGGTCGTGAGCCGCTGGTCCGTGGAGCGAATGATGCCGGAGAAGAAGACATTGGCTTCGTCCATCAGGGCCTTGCCGCGATTGGTGCGTACGATCGCCGCCACCTCGGCGTCCTTTCGTTCGCGCTTCAGGGCAATTGTCCGATCCATCTCGCTGAATTTTTCGGCGACGATGGTCGACAGCCGCTCAACCATGATGTCGGATTGCCGGTAGGGCTGCAGAACCTGCTTCAATGTCTGCATCTGCCGCAGCGCGAGCGCCTTGGCGGTACCGTAGGGCGCCAGATAGATTTCGTTGCCTGTGAAAAGGAAGCCGCGCTGGCTGGATTCGGCGGTCTGCACCGCGTTGCGGAGTTCCACCGCTGATGCCCGCGTATCGCGGGCCTCGATGACATCGTTGAAATAGACCTGGGAGCGTTCTCCGAGCCAGAACGTCATCCCGACGATGGCGAGCAGGGCCAGGAATCCCACCAGCAGGAATACGGAGGTGGACTGGACGACGAAGCGATTGGTGACCGGCATTGCCATCGCCATGCCCGATATTTTAGGGAGGCGCTACTTCTTTGAATTGACGTAAATTTAGCCAGCTTAAGAGGGTTGGTCTCGGACTTGAACTTGCAGGTCGGAGTTCAGTCGCCTGTGCTTCAAGAGGTTTGCGATGGTCGCCGCACCGTATTCACCCGAGATGCTGATGGAGGCGGCGGAGCTTGCCGGATACGCCGTCGTGCTGTCGCGGAAGGACGGCAGGGCGCGGGTGTGCTTTACGCGATTGCTGAAGGGCCGGCCGCGCGGCGGCGGGCTCCTCGGTCGCCTGCGTTTCTTCCGACTGGCGACCGTCGCGTACCGATCGCGTCAGGAGCCCATGCTTCTCGGTAACTGGTGGAACGAAGACTGCTTCTGGCCGGGCACGCGGATCCTCGCCCATCTGCATTGGTCGGAGGCGCAGGAGTGTTACGACGCCGTCTGGTGGAACGCCGTCAGCATCGTCAAGCGACCGGGCTAGCTTCTCTGCCGATCGCATCGCGGCAGGCGGGTCACGCATCCATCGGACCGACGCCTGCCACCGGATTCGCGTCACGGCGATCCTCCCGGCTCATTTCTTCAGCAGCCACTCGTGCGCCGCCTCGTTGTGGAATTTCCAGATGCGGTTCGGGCCGGCCATCACGTTCAGATAATAAAGGTCGTAGCCGTGCAGGGCGGCGCAGGGGTGGTAGCCGCGCGGCACAAGCGTCAGGTCGCCGTCCTCCACCGTCATCGTCTCGTCGAGCGAACGATCCTCGGTGTAGACGCGCTGGAAGGCGTAGCCCTGCGGCGGGTTGATGCGGTGGTAGTAGACCTCCTCCAATAGCGACTCGCTCGGCAGATTGTCGGTGTCGTGCTTGTGCGGCGGGTAGGAGGAAGTGTTGCCGCCCGGCGTGATCACCTCCACGACGAGAAGACTGTCGGCCGGCTCCCATTCCGGCAGGATGTTGGTCACGTGGCGGATGTTCGAGCCCTTGCCGCGCGTTTCCTGGTGCAGTCCGTCCGGCGGGATCATGCGCGCCGTGTGGCTGCCCGGAACGCCGGGCGACGAACAGACGGCAAGCTCGACATCGCTCGCCGCGGTCACCATCCAGTCGGCGCCCGCCGGCACGTAAACCGACCACGGCTTTCCCTCGAACGGGCTCATGCGCTCGCCGATGACGCCGTAATACTGGCCCTCCGCGCCGATCGCCGCCTTGCCCGAGACGAGAACGAGGCAGACCTCACGGTCCATCGTGTTGCCGCGCGCGCTCTCGCCCGGCTTCAGGCGGCAGAGGTCGAATCCAACATAGGTCCAGCCGGCGCTCTGCGGCGTGACGTGGATGGTGCGCCCCTTCGCGTCGGGCTGCTTCGTCGGCCTGATCTTGAGGCTGGTCATGTCGTGTGCCTCCCTATGCCGCGCTTGTGGCGCGTGTGCGTTTCCAAATCCCGACGAGGCGTCGGAAGCGATCAGCCATGTCGTCGACCGCGCCCGCGTCGCCGATCTTGCCCGCAAGCCAGTTCCGCGCGGCATCCGCGAAGATCGTGCGGCCGACGGCGAAGCCCTTGACGATCGGCGAAGCTGACGCGACGGCGAAGCTCGCCTGGAGTTCCTTCTCCGGCGCTTCGAGGCCGAGGAGGAGGATGCCGCGGCACCAGGAATCCTCGCGCACGATCACGCGCTCCACCGCTTCCCAGGCGCCGGTCGTGGCGAGCGGCTCGAGCTTCCACCAGTCCGGCCTGATACCGGCGGCATAGAGCTCACCAAGCGCGCGCGGCATGGTGTCGTCGGAGATCGCGCCGTGACGGCTTGCGATGATCTCCACCAGCAGCTCGCGGTTCAGCCGGCGCGCGGCGTCGTAGAGGCCGCGGAGGGTGCGGAGCTGCTCGGCCTTCAACTCCGGCGCATCGTCGGGGTGGTAGAAGGCGAGGCATTTGACGGTGTGGTGGGTCGGCCATTCGATCAGCCGCGAGCCGAGGTCCGGACCGTTCTCGAAACGCAGCGGGCGCGAGCCGGGCTCCTCCACCGGCCGGCCGATCCACAGCGGATGCTTCGCCGCGTCGAACAGCGCTTCGCGTCCGTAGACGCCGTCGAGCAGCATGCCGAAGCCGGGTCTTCCTTCGGCAACCTCTACGGCCGCCTGCACGGCGAGGCGCTTGAAGGCCTTTATTCTCTCGCGCGGCGCACCGGCTTCATCGGCGATCTTCTCCAGTTGCGCGCGATGGTCGATGGCGAAGGCCATGATCGTCTGCGGCTCCGGCCGCCGTGTGGTCGCCCAGTGGATGTGGTTCAGCGCCGCATCGTAGCGGAGAGCGTGGTGCGCGCTGCCCTTCTCCAGGAAAGTCTGCAGCTCGATCCAGGTCGGGTATTCCGGCGAGCAAAGGAGCCGCGACACGGCGAACGCGCCGCAGGCGTTCGCCCAGGTGGCCGAGGTCGCGTGCGGCTCGCCGCGCAGCCAGCCGCGCAGGTAGCCGCCCATGAAGGCGTCGCCCGCGCCGAGCACGTTGAAGACTTCGATCGGAAAGCCGCGCCCGACAATGCCGTCGTCGATGCTCTTCGGGATTTCGCCGGGGAAGACCACGCAGCCCATCGGCCCGCGCTTCAGCACGATCGTTCCGGTCGAGAGCGCACGGATGCGGCGCAGCGCCTCGAGGTTGTCCTCAACGCCCGCGGCAATGTGGATCTCCTCCTCGGTGCCGACGATCAGGTCGCAATCGGCGAGGACCTGCATTAAGTGCTCCGACACCGTCTCGGACCGGATGTAGCGCTGCTCGCCCTCCGCGTGGCTCGCGAGGCCCCACAGGTTGGGCCGATAGTCGATGTCGAACGCGACCTTGCGGCCGGCGGCGCGCGCGATCCGCATCGCCTTTTTCTGCGCCGCGGCCGGGCCGGGCCTGGAGAAATGCGTGCCGGTCACCACTATTGCGCCGGCGGAGCGGATGAAGCCCTCGTCAACGTCCGCCTCGATCAGCGCCATGTCGGCGCAGTTCTCGCGGTAGAAGAGCAGCGGAAACGTCCGGTCGTCCTCGACCGACAGGATGGCGAGCGCGGTCAGGCGGTCGCGGTCGACTTTCACGCCGTCGAGCGCCACGCCTTCGCGCTGGAGCTGCTCGCGGATGAAGCGGCCAAGCTGCTCGCCGCCGACGGCGGTGATGAGCCCGACCCGCAGGCCGAGGCGCGCCGCGCCGATCGCGATGTTGGTGGGCGAGCCGCCGACGGATTTCGCGAAGCTCGCGACATCCTCGAGGCGCGAGCCGATCTGCTCGCCATAGAGGTCGACCGAGGAACGGCCGATGGTGATGACGTCGAGCGTTGCCGCCGGGGCGCTTTCGGCCATCCCGCTTCTCTCCCAAAATGGCCCTTGCCTGCTAACGATCCTACCATGTAGCTGCAAGGGCGGACCAATTCAGAAGTCCGGTTCCTCGGGGGAAATCATGCTTCGTTTCGGATTGCTCGGCGCCGGGCGCATCGGCCAGATTCACGGCAACAACATCGCCAGGGCGGCCGGCGCGACGCTGGTCGCCATCGCCGACGTCGACAAGGCGGCCGCCGGCCGGCTCGCGAAGGCGACGGGCGCCGAGGTGCGCGACCTGACCGCGATCGTCGGCGCCAGCGACATCGACGCGATCCTGATCGGCACGCCGACCGACACCCACGCCGACCTGATCGAGGCAGGCTCGAAGGCCGGCCAGGCGGTGTTCTGCGAGAAGCCGGTGGCGCTCAATTCGAAGCGCGTCGAGAAGTGCATCCGCAAGGTCGAGGACGCGGGCACGCCGCTGATGATCGGCTTCAACCGCCGCTTCGATCCGAACTACGCCGCGCTGAAGAAGCGCATCAAGAGCGGGGCGATCGGCAACGTGGAGATTGTCACGATCCTGTCGCGAGATCCCGGTCCGCCGCCCATCTCGTACATCGAAAGATCGGGCGGGCTCTACCGGGACATGATGATCCACGATTTCGACATCGCGCGCTTCATGCTCGACGAGGAGCCGGTCGAAGTGACCGCCTACGGCTCCTCGCTGGTCGATCCGGCGATCGGGAAGGCCGGCGACGTGGATACGGCGCTGGTCATCATGCGCACCGCCTCGGGCAAGCTCGCGCAGATCTCAAACTCGCGCCGCGCCGCCTACGGCTACGACCAGCGGATGGAAGTGCATGGCTCGGCCGGCATGGCGCGCGTCGACAACATCCTCGAATCGCAGATCGAGATCGCCGGCAAGGGCGGCTTCAATCGGGACGTGGCGCAGAACTTCTTCCTCGAGCGCTACGCCAACGCCTACCGGCTGGAGCTCGACGCCTTCATCGAGGCGGTGACGAAGAAGAAGATGCCTTCGCCCTCCGGCCGCGATGGTCTGCAGGCGCAGCGGCTCGCAGACGCCGCGTCCGAGTCGCGCGCCATGGGCCGGCCGGTCGCGATCAAGGTCGACTAGGCTGTGGAAGATATTCGCCACCGCCCGCAAGGAGCGGTGGCGAAGCGTCAGGAGAGCAGGTCGGGGCGCGGGCCGAAGCGGTTGTTGCCGAGCGTTCCCTCGAAACAGAACAGCACGATCAGCCAGATTACGCCGATGAGCGGTATGAAGAGGATCAGCAGCCACCAGCCGCTGCGGTCCGTATCATGCAGCCGCCGGATGCCGACCGTGATGCTCGGGATGAAATGCAGGAGCGTAACGATGCTGGCGACGATTCCGGGGTTCTCGCCAAACCCGTGTCCGAGAACGGCGACATCGATGATTGTGGCGATGACCGCGATCACGAAATAGACCAGGGCGAACATCCAGTATTCGGATCTATTCGAGCGTCCGCTGACCTCGAAGTAGCGCCGCATCGCAGTCGTGTAGCCGTTCATCTCAGCATCTCCCCCCTTGGCCCGGCGCAGCACGGATATCTCGCGTCGCGAAGCCGCCCGCCCGATGGTGGCTGATTCCTCCCGGCTAGCCAACGCAAGGGGCAGACGGCCCGCTGATCTCGCGCTCCCCGTCTTTCTTCAGGCGCGGATTTGTGCAAGCTCGCCTGAGCGCCGATGCGGCGCCGTTTCAGGCGCAGCCATGAACGATTCAAGCCGTAGCACGATCGAGATGCTGGCCGGACCTTACGCCCGCGACCTTCAGCCGTTCGACAATGCGGCGGCGGCCGTCCGTCGCATCACCGAAATCTACGATGAGAGCGTCGCGGCGATCCGCACCGGCTTTGCGGCGGCGGCGCGCGGCGGTCAGGCGCACCGCGTCGATGCCCACTATCCTTATCTCGTCACCTCTATCGACCGCTCGGACCTGCATGTTGACGCGCGGCTCTCCTGGGGCGTGCTGCAGGAGCCCGGGACCTACGGGACGACGCTCACCCGCCCCGATCTCTTCGCGCGCTACTACGAAGAGCAGATCGGCTACCTGCTGAAGCGTCATGAGGTGCCGGTCCATGTCGGCGTGAGCACGCGGGCGATCCCGCTTCCCTTCGTCATCGAGGAGAGCGTCACCGACATCACCGAGGCGGACCTGCGCGCGCTGCAGGCGCATTTCGCGCTGCCCGACCTTGCCGCCACCGACGATTCGATCGCCAACGGCACCTTCGTCGCCGCGCCCGGCCAGCCACGCCCGCTGGCGCTCTTCACGGCGGAGCGGGTCGATTATTCGCTCGCCCGCCTGCAGCATTACACCGGCACGTCGCCCACCCATTTCCAGAACTTCGTGCTCCTCACCAACTACCAGCGCTACGTCGACGAGTTCATCGCTCTCGGACAATCGATGGTCGGCAAGGACGGCTATACGGGTTTCGTCGCGCCGGGGAACATCATCCTTCCCGCGACGCCCCGCGCCTCCGGCGGGCCGGAGCCGAAATCGCCGCGCTACCTGCCGCAGATGCCGGCCTATCATTTGACGCGCGAGCGGAACGACGGGATCACGCTGGTCAACATCGGCGTCGGACCGTCGAACGCCAAGACGATCACCGACCACATCGCGGTGCTGCGCCCGGACTGCTGGCTGATGCTCGGCCATTGCGCCGGCCTCCGGCGCAGCCAGTTCCTCGGCGACTACGTGCTGGCGCACGGCTATGTGCGCGACGACCACGTGCTCGACCAGGACCTGCCGACCTGGGTGCCGATACCGCCGATCGCCGAGGTGCAGGTGGCGCTGCAGGAGGCGACGGAGCAGATCACCGGCCTGCAGGACCAGGATTTGAAGACGCGGGTGCGCACCGGCACAGTCGCCACCACCGACAACCGCAATTGGGAGCTCCGCTTCGATGAGCTGTTTTCGCGGCTGAACCTGTCGCGCGCCATCGCCATCGACATGGAATCCGCGACTGTCGCGGCGAACGGGCTGCGCTTCCGCGTGCCCTACGGTACGTTCCTCTGCGTCTCCGACAAGCCGCTGCACGGCGAGCTGAAGCTTTCCGGCATGGCGAACGCCTTTTACCGCGAGCGCGTCAGCCAGCACCTGAAGGTCGGGCTGGAGACGATGCGTATCCTGCGCGAGGAGGGCGTCGACCGGCTGCACTCGCGCAAGCTCAGGGGCTTCGACGAGCCGGCATTTCGGTAGAGCGCGACGCTGCGTGAACTCCCCTCCCCCTTGTGGGGAGGGGTTGGGGGCGGGACCTTCTCCGCTCCACTCTACGCTAGAAACCCCTCACCCAAACCCTCTCCCCACAAGGGGGAGAGGGCCTCTCGCGCTGAGCCTTACTCCGGCCGGCTCACCGTGACGTCGAGGTCCTTCACCAGCCCGTCGGCGAGCGAATAGACCCAGCCGTGAACGCTCAGCTTCTGGCCGCGTGCCCAGGCGTCCTGCACGAAGACGTCGGAGACGACGTTTCGCACCTGGCGCATCACGTTCAGCTCGCAGAGGCGATCGAGACGGGCGCGGCCTTCGGGGAAAACATCGAGCTCGCCGCGGTGGTCATGCGCGATCTCGCGGATCGGATGCAGCCAGTGATCCACCAGTCCGCGCCGCTGGCCATCGACCGCCGCGGCAACGCCTCCGCAGCCGTAGTGGCCAACGACCAGGATGTGCTTCACCCGGATGACGTCGACGGCGAACTGCAGCACGGAGAGATAGTTCGCGTCCTGCGGCGGGGCGAGGTTCGCGACGTTTCTGTGGACGAAGAGCTCGCCCGGATCGAGGTCGACGATCTCGTTCGCCGGCACGCGGCTGTCGGAGCAGCCGATCCAGAGATATTCGGGCGCCTGCTGGCCCATGAGCCGCTTGAAGAACCCGGGATCGGCGGCGACCCGCCGCTTCGCCCAGGCGCGGTTCTTCTCCTTCAGATCCTCAAGCATGTTTCCGACCAATCTGTCTTCCAATCTGCCTTTCAGCACCCCGCGGGCAATGCAAGTTCGGGGCCGGGCGGACGGCCATCCTAGAGCGCCACCACGCCGCCGTCGCGCACCGAGCGGTCGGCGGCGAGCACGACGCGGAGGCTCTTCACCGCATCGTCCATGTGATCGGAAAGGTCGAGGTCCTCGTCGATCGCCTTCAGCAGGAACTGCTGCTCGCGCATGCAGAGCTCGTCGTGGTCGGGTTCGTCGGCGGTATCGAGGAACTCGTCCTGCTGCGCAAACTCGCCCTTCGCATTCAGCGCCGAATGGTGGAGCAGGATGCGGTTGGTCTTTGTGTGGGCGTTGATGTCGGCGGACTTCATTCCGCCCGCCGTCTCCTGCATGACGATCGAGACAGAGCCCCTGGGACCTATCACGTCCTTCACGAAATACGCCGTCTCGCTCATCATCGGCCCCCAGCCCGCCTCGTACCAGCCGACCGAGCCATCCTCGAAAGAGACCTGCAGATGCCCGTAATTGTACATGCCCTGCGGCATGTCATCGGTGAGGCGCGCGCCGAGCGCGTGCACCTTCGTCGGCCGGGCGCGGGTGATCTGGCACATCACGTCGAGGTAATGGACGCCGCAATCGACGATCGGCGAAAGCGATTGCAGCAGCCGCTTGTGACCCTCCCACGCGATCCCGCTCGACTGCTGGTTCAGGTTCATGCGGAAGACGAGCGGGGTGCCGAGCGTGCGGGCGATCTCCACGAACCGCGTCCAGGAAGGATGATGGCGGAGGATATAGCCGACCACCAGCTTCCGCCCGGTGCGCCGCGCCGCATCGACGACGCGCTGGGCATCCGCGACCGTCTCGGCGAGCGGCTTCTCCACGAAGACGTGCGCGCCGGCGTGCATGGCGCTGATCGCGAAATCGGCGTGCGTGTCGGCCCAGGTGTTGATCGACACCACGTCGGGCTTCACCTTCGCCAGCGCCTCGCCAAAATGGGCAAAACGGGCGGCTGATGATATTTCCTGTGGGAGCTTGCGCTCGGCGATGTTGCGCTCGCATACCGCCGCGACCTCGAAACCGTCGATGCGGGCGTAGGCGCGGGCATGGCTCATGCCCATGTTGCCGAGACCGACGACGAGAACTTTTCTGGCCGCGCTCATGGCTGCTCCTCCCCGGATGCGATCAACGATCCACCTCCTCGACCCCGTCTATCCAGGTCGCTCGTACCTTCAGATCATCGTCAAGCAGGACAAGATTGGCGCGATAGTCGGGCGCGATCCTTCCAAGCTCCGCCCCAAGCCCGAGAAACGCGGCAGGAGCCTCCGACGCCATGTGGAACGCGCCCGGAGGAGAAACTCCGAGGACGCGGATCGTGTTGCGCACCGCCGAGGCCATGTCGAGGTCCGAGCCGGCGAGCGTCCCCTCGGCGGTCGTCAGCCTGCCGTCGCGGCGGAACACGGTGCGGCCCTGAATCTCGAAGCTTTCCAGGTCGCTGCCGACCGAAGGCATGGCATCGGTGACAAGCATTGTCCGCTCCGTCGTTCTTGCCGCAAGGGCAATTCGGAGCGAGGGCGCGGAAACATGATGCAGGTCGACGATCAGGCTGCACCAGGCATCGCGATCCTCTAGCGCCGCGCCGACCGGTCCCGGGTCACGGCCCATCAGCGGCGGCATGGCGTTGAAGAGATGCGTGTAGCCGGTCAGCCCGGCCCGCCTCGCCTCCTGCAGCACCTCGTAGCGCGCCGCCGTGTGGCCTGCCGCGACGATCACACCGGATTCCGCCAAACGCGCGATCGCCGCCATCGGCACCATCTCCGGCGCCAGCGTCACCAGCGTGCGGCCGGCGCTGCCGAGCGAAGTCATGATGCGGATGTCCTCGTCCTCGATGGGGCGCATGTATTTAGGGTCGTGTACGCCCTTGCGCTCCGGGTTGAGGAACGGGCCTTCGAGGTGAACGCCGAGCAGGCCCGGGATGCCGGCCGCAACGCCGTCGCGCACCGCCGCGACCGCGGCCTGCATCTTTTCGCGCGTGTCGGTGATGAGGGTTGGCAGGAACCCGGTCGTGCCGAAGCGGCGATGGGCGACGCCAATGGCGCGGATGGCCTCGATGGTCGGCGTCGCGTTGAACAGCACCCCGCCGCCGCCGTTCACCTGGCAATCGATGAAGCCCGGGGCCAGCAGGCCATCGACTTTCCGCTGCACGATATCCGGCGGCAGGAAGGCGACCGGGCTGACGTCGCGAATCCTCGCCCCATCCACGACGACGGCGTGGTCCTTCAGGATCGTGTGCGATTGCACGATTTCCGCGCCGACGATCGCAAGGGCGCTCACAGCGTCTCCGTGATCTTCTTCAGGTGCGGAGGCGCGTCGGGGTCGCGGCCGCGAGCGCGGGCGACGCTTTCGACCAGCGGGTAGAGACTCTGGGCCAGCGTGACCGGCAGGACGAGCGGGCTGAGCGTCGCGTCGCAGGGAAGCGCCAGCCCGCCGGTCGTGGGCGGCCCGGCGACGATCACCGGCACGCCGCGCCCGACGAGCAGCGCCACAAGATCGGCCACGCCCTGGAAGGCCTCGTCGTGCTGGGTGAAGACAAGCGCCGGAAAATCTGGCCCGGTCAGCGCCAGCGGGCCGTGCATGAGTTCCGCCGCGCTCAGGGCCTCGGCATGGATGCCGCAGGTCTCCTTCAGCTTGAGCGCAGCCTCCTGGGCCAGCGCCAGACCAATGCCGCGTCCGACCACATAGAGGCCGCCAGTGGCGGCAAGCGGCGACGTCGCCGCGCGCCAGTCGAGATCGGCCGCGCGCCGGAGATCGTCCGGCAGGCTCTCCAACGCGGCGAGCAGCTCCCCGTCGTTGGCCCAATGCGCGACGATCTGCAGAACCGCGGCGAGCGAGCAGATCCAGGATTTCGTTGCGGCGACGCTCGTCTCCGCGCCGGCGTGGACGGGAACTGGAAACTCGCAGATTTCGGCGAGCGGAGAGGCGGCGTCGTTCACGATCGCGACGGTGATCGCACCGCCCGCGCGCGCCGCTTCCGCCAGCCGCAGGAGATCGGGGCTTCGCCCGGACTGCGAGACCGCGAGAAACAGCGAATGCGCAAAGTTCGGCGCGGCTGCGTAGACGGAGAGGACTGACGGCCCCACCGATGCCGTCACAAGGCCGAGGCGGATCTCGAAGAGGTATTTGGCGAAGATCGCGGCGTTGTCGGAGCTGCCGCGCGCGCAGGTCGCGGCGAAATGCGGCTTCCTGCGGCGGAGCAGCGCGCCGAGCCGGCGGCAGAGATCGGCGTTCTCGCCGAGCATCCTCGCCACGGCGTCGGGCGCCTCGCGCGCCTCGGAGAGCATCCGGCTTCCGATGTTCCCTGTCTCGTTCATACGTCTATCGCTTGCCCTTGCCGTCGGCCGAGCCAAGCCGGCGCGCGAGAAGCGTCGCGCCCTCCAGCGCCACGCCTTTGACGTTCATGCCCTTCCTCACGCGCTCGCGGATCGCCGGCTGGAGCCAGGCGGAGAGCTTCCCGGAAATCCCGCCATGCAAGTAGACCGAGGATGCGCCGACCTCGAGCAGTCGCCGGATCATCACCTCGGCGTCCGCCGCGGCCTCCCTCACAAGCGACAAGGCAAGCGCATCGCCGCGCTTCGCGTGGTCAAAGACCGATGGCGCCCAGGCGCCGAACGTTGCCGGGGATGCACCCTTGGCGAACTCGATGATCTCTTCGGGGCGCTCCTGGAATTGCGCAAGAATCGCGTCGGCGAGCGGCGTGCGAGCAATGCGGCCGTCGCTCGCCCATAGTGCGCGGCGGAACGCATTGCGCCCGAGCCAATGGCCGCTGGCCTCGTCCGATATTTGCGGGCCGTAGCCGCTTACATAATGCTGCCTGCGCCCGACGACCGCCAAACCGCACGACCCGGTGCCGAGGATCAGGATCGCTCCATCCGCGCCGCCGAATGCCCCGAGCCAGGTCGCATAGGCATCGGTGCAGGTCTCGGCCCTGGCGAAATAAGCCTGCTTTCGAAAGAGCCCTAGAAGCCCCCTCACCTGGCTCCTGACCTCCGCGCCCGCGAGACCGAGGCCCGCGTAGCCAAGCCGCCATTCCTCCTCGGGCACACCCAGTTTCCTGGCGGCAGCCCGAACCGCGCGAAGGACTGACTGCATCACCGATTCCGGAGTTTCCGACGCGATGTTGGCCGAGGCCTTGTAGGTCGCTTCGCCAAGCACCGCGCCCGCGGCGTCGCTGATGCGGGCGCGGCAACGCGTGGCGCCGCCGTCGATACCGATGAAGAGAGGACCTGACATGAACCTGTCGATCGCTGCCTGCGCTGACGAGAATCCCGTCCGTGTCTCATTCATACCGATGGGATAGCAGCCGGCCAATCATTGCGTCAGGGATAGAGTTCGCACGGCCCTGGGGACGACCACGAAGCAGCGAATCGCCCTGATTGTGCGAGGCAACCGAGAATTGCAGCCTCGGATTTAGCGACCGCGGCAGATTTGCCACAGCGCGTCGATTTCCCGGCGTTCCGTGGAAATCCGTCGTTTCGAGAGTCGGTCAGGTCATCCAAGCCGACTAAGCTCGCGGCGCCTCAGCGTTCTTGAGGCGATTCCCGAGTACGCGACAACCGGGGGGACAGGGGTTGCGCAGGGTTTGGACTGATCGCGGCGCCGGGGCCTTGCTCATCGGCCTGTTCGTCTTGGCGATCGGGTTTTTCGCCCCGCTCGATGGCGCGCGGGCGCAAGGGTTTGCGTTGGCCTTGGAGAAGACGGCCGACACGGATCACTACACCGAGGTCAATCAGGTCATCACCTACACCTACGTTGTCACCAACAGCGGAAGCGAGAATTTTCAGAGCTTTGCAAATGTCGAGGTCAACGATGATCTCATCGGGTCCGTTTGCTCGCTGACGATGCCGTTCAACTCCGGTGAGCAGCAGACCTGCACCGCGACCTACACGATAACCGACGCAGACGTCGCCAACGGAAGCGTCACGAACACCGCCACAGCCTCCGGCGATACCTGCGGTGAATGCACCTTTGTCGAATCCGATCCCGCTTCCGTAACGATCAACTACGTCGGCACGCCGTCGTGGACGCTGACAAAGACGCCTACTCCCACCACCTATTCCGGCGCCGGACAGCAGATCGACTACAGCTACGTGCTCACCAACACCGGCAATGTCGCGATCACCGGCATTCAGGTGAGCGACGACAAGACGGAGACCGTGAGTTGCCCCGCCACTTCGCTCGCGGTCGGCGACAACATGGACTGCACTGCAAGCTATTTCACGACGGCGGCAGACGTAGAGACCCGGAGCGTCACCAACCACGCGGTGGCCAACGGAACGCCAGCAAGCGGAACGCTCGCGCAGGCCACGGCGACAGCGACCGTGAGATTTGCCGCGCCGCCCGCCGGCTCCATCACAATCGTCAAGAACACGACCGGTGGCGACGATTCCTTCTCGTTCACCTCGACCGTCGCAGGCGCAACCGCCTTCGGTCTGACCACGACCGGCGGCACTGCCAGTCGGAGCTTCGCCGGCCTCACCCCCGCGACCTACACGTTCGCCGAAGTCAACCTGCCGAAAGGCTGGAGGCTTGAAGATCTGACCTGCAGCGGCGATGCGGGCGGCGATCCGACCACGGTCAATGTCGCAGCCGGTACGGCCTCCGTCGGACTCGACGGCGGCGAGGCCATCACATGCACCTTCACCAACGCCTTCGGCGATGCGGACGCAACGTCGAACGACATCAAGGCATTCCTGAGCCACAGGGAGCGGCTGCTCGCCGACGGGCCCGACCGCACGCGCATCTTCCGCCGCATCCCCGGCTATCTCTGGGGCAACGGCTCCGGGGATGACGGAACGGCCCCGCCGGGACAACCGGTGGCGCTCATGGCGAACGGCGACGACGGTGCGATGCAGATGTCGGTCGCCACCAGCCTGCTGCAGCTCTCGCAGGCCTATGCGCAGGCCCGCGGCGTGAAGGAACTTCCGATGCCGAGCTTCGACGTCTGGGTCGAAGCGCATTTCTCCGCGTTCGACGACAGCGCGGATGGCCGCGACATCGATGGCCATTTCGGGGTCGCCTATGTCGGCGTCGACTACCTGGTGACGCCGTCGGTGCTTGTCGGCGCGCTGGCGCAGTTCGACTGGACCGGGGAACACGCGGACGGCGGCGTCTCCGCCGACGGTTTCGGCGCGATGGCTGGCCCCTACATCAGCGCACGCCTCGCGCAGAATCTCTTCTTCACCGCGCGCGTCGCCTATGGCGGGTCGGAGAACTCGATCGATCCGTTCGGGCTCTACCAGGACGATTTCACCACTGATCGCTGGCTCGCCAGCGCCCAGCTCACCGGCAACTGGAATTTTGGCAACTGGCGCGTGACGCCGACCGCCGAGGTCACCTACATCCAGGAGAACCAGCAGAGCTACACCGACTCGCGCGGCGTGTTCATTCCCGACCAGACCGTATCGCTCGGCCGGTTCTCGTTCGGTCCTGAGCTCGCCTACCGCTATCTCGCCGACAACGGAACGGTGCTGGAGCCGCTGATCTCGATGACCGCCCTGTGGGATTTCGACAATGCCGGAGAGGTCGTCAGCGGGCTCTCCGCTTCGAACGACGAACTGCATGCGGCGTTCAAGGCCGGAGTGATGACGAGAATGACAGGCGGCGCCGCGTTCAAGGTCGTCGGCACCTATGACGGCCTCGGCAGCAGCGGCTATGACGCCTTCGGCGGGCAGGCCTGGGTCAGTATCCCGCTGCGCTAGACTGCGGCAATGAGCGAAACGGAGACGATCGACCCGCGCTATCGCGGACTCGATATTTGGGACGACGCGGAAATCCTCGACGCCTTCGTGGACGGGCAGGCGCGGGCCATCGAAGCGGCGCGGACGGCGCTCCCGGAAATCGCCGCGGCCGCGCGCGCCATCGCCGCGAGAATCCAGCCACACGGCCGTCTCGTCTACACCGGCGCGGGCTCGTCCGGCCGCCAGGCGGCGCTCGACGGAATGGAACTTGGTTCGACATTCGGCTGGCCGGCGGAGCGGATCGCCTTCGTGCTGGCCGAGGGCCTCGCGCTCGGTCCGGGCGTGAAATCGACGGGGGAAGACGACGGACCGGCCGCCGCCTCGGCCATGCGCGCGCTCCGTCTCAACGCCGCCGACTGCGTCGTCGCCATTGCCGCGAGCGGCACCACGCCCTTCACGCTTGTTGCGGCCGAGACTGCGAAGGCCGCCGGCGCACTCGTCGTCGCCATCGCCAACAATCCCGGCGCGCCGCTCTTCCAGCACGCCGACCATTCGATCCTGCTGGACAGCGGGCCGGAAGTCATTTCCGGCTCGACGCGGATGGCCGCCGGGACCGCACAGAAAGCCGCGCTCGGCCTTCTCTCCAGCCTCACGATGACCCGGCTCGGGCATGTCATGGACGGACTGATGGTCTCGATGCGCATCGATTGCGCCAAGCTCGAGACGCGTGCCGCCCGCATCGTCGCCGCGCTCGCGAATTGTTCGCCGGAAAAGGGAGCCGCGGCGCTCCTTGCGGCCGGCGGCCGGATCAAGCCGGCGGTGCTGATCGCACGCGGCGTTACCGAGAAGCAGGCAGACAGGTTTCTGACGCGCGCCGGGGACAATCTGCGCATTGCGCTTGAGCTTCTCGACGGTTCAGACTAGGCGCCTCGCGCTCCCCCGCGCCGAAGATCCGCGGCGCTGCAATCCCCGAAGCCAGACCCTCGCAGGACATTCATGAACTGGGATTTCCCCTACCCCTCGCGCCGCATGCCGGTGATGGCGCGCAACTGTGTCGCGACCGCTCAGCCGCTCGCCGCGCAGGCCGGCCTCTCGATGCTGGCGAAGGGCGGCAACGCCATCGACGCAGCGATCGCGACCGCCATCGCTCTGACGGTCGTGGAGCCCTGCAACAACGGGCTCGGCAGCGACGCGTTCGCGATCGTCTGGGATGGCAGAAGGCTGCATGGGCTGAATGCCTCGGGCCGCTCGCCGGCCGGATGGACGCCGGACCGCTTTGCCGGTCCGACGATGCCGCACGAGGGCTGGAACTGCGCAACCGTGCCCGGCGCCGTCTCGGCCTGGGTGGCGCTCAGTCAGAAATTCGGCCGGCTGCCGTTCGCCGATCTCTTCGAGCCGGCGATCCGCTATGCGAGTGACGGGTTCCTGGTGTCGCCGACGGTCGCGATGATCTGGCAGAACCAGGTCGAACGGCTGCACGCGCAGACCGGTTTTGCGGAGACGTTCCTGCCGCACGGGCGCGCGCCAAGAGCGGGAGAGCATTTCCACCCGCCCTACCATGCGGCAACGCTGAAGACGCTGGCGGAGACGGGCGGCGAGAGCCTCTATCGCGGCGCGCTGGGGGAGACGATCGCGCGCGAAGCGGCGGCCGACGGCGGGCATATGACGACGAAGGACCTCGCCGCGCATGCCTGCGACTGGGTCGACCCGATCGACGTGGAATTCTTCGGGCATCGCATCCACGAACTGCCGCCGAACGGCCAGGGCATCGCGGCGCTGATCGCGCTCGGCCTCCTGGAGCGGCTCGATATCGTCGGTCTCGCGCCCGACAGCCCGGAGATGCTGCATCTTCAGATCGAGGCGATGAAGCTCGGCATCGGCGACGTGCGGGAGCATGTGGCGGACCCCGCCTTCATGAAGATCGCGCCCGCGGCGCTGCTCGATCCGGCGCGGCTCGACACGATGGCCGCCACCATCCGGCGCGACCGCGTGTCCGTGCCGACACCGGCCTCGATGCATCAAGGCGCGACCGTCTATCTCGCGACGGCGGACCAGGACGGGATGATGGTTTCGCTCATCCAGTCGAACTATCACGGCTTCGGCTCCGGGGTGGTGGTGCCCGGCACCGGCATCGCGCTCAACAACCGCGGTTCCTGCTTCGTGACGCAGGCCGGGCATCCGAATTGCGTCGGCCCCTCGAAGCGCCCGCTGAATACGATCATCCCCGGCTTCGTCACCAAAGACGGCGCGCCGGAGATCACCTTCGGCGTCATGGGGGGCACGATGCAGCCGCAGGGCCATACGCAGGTGATCAGCCGCATGCTTGCCTCCGCGCAGAACCCGCAGGCGGCGATCGATGCGCCGCGCTGGCGGGTGGAAGGCGACGACGTCTGGATCGAGGCTTCGCTGCCGGCCGGGGCGAAGCATGGGCTCGTCGAGCGCGGGCATCGGCTCAGAGAGGGCACGCTGCTCGAGTTCGGAGCGGCGCAGATCATCCGGCGCGTCGAGGGCGGCTACGTCGCCGGTTCGGAAGGCCGCCGCGACGGCTGCGCTGTGGGGTTCTAGCGGGAGGCGACGGCTTCGCCCTGCATCAGGTCGGCGTCGACCTTCTGCAGGGCCAGCGCCACGCCGCCCATCAGCACCGCGTCCATGCCGAGCGGCGAGAGCTCGATGTTGAGCCGCGCCGCGAACTGCTCCATCGCGGCGCCGGCGAGCGCGTTGCGAAGCGCGCTCAGCATCCACGGCGCGACGACGGCTAGGTTGCCGCCAAGCACGAGATGGCTCGGATTGAGCGCGTTGACGCTGCTCGCGAGCGCGCGGCCGATGAGATCACCGGTCTCCGCGAGAAGCTTGAGGACGGCGGGCTCGCCCGCTTCGGCGCGCATCGCGACCTCGGCGATGGAAGCGACCGTCGTGCCACGTTCTTCCAGGCTCGCGATCAGGCCCGGCACCGAAGCGTAGGCCTCAAGACAGCCCCGCCCGCCACATGCACAGGCGCGGCCGCCCGTCACGATTCGAATATGGCCGAATTCGCCGGCCATCCCTTGTGCGCCGCGGTAGAGCCTGCCTCCGGCGAAGACCGCGCCGCCTACTCCGGAATGGCCGCTCACGTAAATGAAGTCGTCGATACCGGCGCAGCTGCCGAACTCGCGCTCGGCAATTGCCGCGGCGTTGGAATCGTTTTCGATGACGAACGGGATCGGGAGGTATTTCGCCGCTATCTCGCCAAGCGGCACATCGCGCCAGCCGAGATTGGGACCGAAGATCAGGTGACCGTCGCGGTCGATCAGTGCCGGCACACCGATCCCCATCGCGCGCTGCGGAAGAGCGCCGAGCCGCTGGCCAAGCCTGCCGATCGCAGCGCCGAGCGAGTGGATGGCCGCGCGCGGGTCGGCGGAGCCCGGACGGGATTCGCGATCGATTATCTGCCCGCCGAGATCGGCCGCTACGACGGCTATCCGATCCGGCTCCAGTCGGACGCCGAAGACGATGCCGGCGGAGCGCGGAATTGCAAGCGCGACCGCCGGTCGGCCAAGGCGGCGAACGGTGGCGGTCGCATTCGAGCGGGCGACGAGGCCGGCGACGACCAGTTGTGACGTGACGGCGGAGACGGTCGCCTTGTCGAGGCCCGTCAGGACCGCGAGCTCGCGCTGCGAACTGCCCGGATGGCGACGCAGCGCCTGCATCAGCGTGACCGCGTTCACTCGCCGGACCCAGGCGGAGTTCACGCCCCCGCCGCTCGGTCGCGGTTGCGGCAATGGGATCGGGGAAAGCGACTGTCCGGCGGTCTTGACGGTCATGGGCCGGCAAAGATAGCGTCGATTTAATTCGGGGGTCTACAGAAAAGCCGGGGACGAAGTGAGGGACGGCTCCTCGCCGTCCCTTTGTCGCTGTGGGTCGAGAAGAGGACGGCGAGGACTCCGTCCCTCCATTTACAGCCGCTCCGGCTATCACTATCGGCATCCCGCAACAACCAAGATGCGCGGGCCAAGGGAGGAACGACTGCGATGAAAACCATGAAGGGGCCGGCGATCTTCCTGGCCCAGTTCGCCGGCGACAAGGCGCCGTTCAACTCACTGAAGTCGATCGCCGAATGGGCCGCCTCGCTCGGCTACAAGGGCATCCAGATCCCGAGCTGGGACGGGCGCTTCATCGACCTCGCCAAGGCGGCGGCATCGAAGACCTATTGCGACGAGATCAAAGGCGTATGCCGCGAGGCGGGGGTCGAGATCACAGAGCTCTCCACCCACCTGCAGGGACAGCTTGTCGCCGTGCATCCGGCGTTCGACACCGGCTTTGACGCCTTCGCCCCGAAGGAGGTGCACGCCAATCCGAAGGCGCGGCAGAAATGGGCGGTGAAGCAGATGCTCGCCGGCGCCAAGGCGTCGAAGAATCTCGGGTTGAAGGCGACGGTCTCCTTCACCGGCGCGCTCGCCTGGCCCTACCTCTATCCGTGGCCGCCGCGCTCGCCGGGGCTGATCGAGACGGCGTTCGACGAGCTGGCGAAGCGCTGGAAGCCGATCCTCGACGCCTATGACGAGAACGGTGTCGACGTGGGCTTCGAGCTGCATCCGGGCGAAGACGTGATGGACGGGGCCACCTTCGAGATGTTCCTCGAACGGCTCGACAACCATCCGCGCTGCGGCATCAACTACGACCCGTCGCACTTCATCCTGCAGCAGCTCGACTATGTGGAGTTCATCGACTTCTATCACGAGCGCATCTTCGCCTTCCACGTGAAGGACGGCGAGTTCAACCCGACCGGCAAGCAGGGCGTCTATTCCGGCTTCCAGGGCTGGGTGAAGCGCGCCGGCCGCTTCCGCTCGCTCGGCGACGGGCAGGTGGATTTCTCGGCGATCTTCTCCAAGCTCGCGGAGTATGACTACGACCGCTGGGCGGTGCTCGAATGGGAGTGCGCACTGAAGGATTCGCAGACCGGCGCCGCCGAAGGCGCACCCTTCATCGCCGGCCACATCATCAAGGTCACGGCGCACGCCTTCGACGATTTCGCCGGCGGCACGATGGACGTGAAGGCGAACAGGAAGGCGCTCGGCATCAGCTAAGGCGGCCAGCGCAACCAACGAGCGTCATCCTCGGATTCGCGAAGCGAAATCCGAGCACCCAGGAACGTCATCCGCTGGGTTCTCGGGTCTCCCCCTCCGGTCAAGCCCGAGGGTCCGCCCGAGAATGACGGCAGAGCTAGGGAGAACAGAGATGGTTTCCGGACGCAGCGAGAAGTTTGCGGGGCGAATCCGCCTCGGCATGGTGGGCGGCGGTCAGGGCGCCTTCATCGGCGGCGTGCACCGCATCGCCGCGCGCATCGACGACCAGTACGAACTGGTCGCCGGCGCGCTCTCCTCCGAGGCGGCCCGCGCCAAGGCCTCGGGGCTCGAGCTCGGCCTGCGCGAGGACCGCTCCTATGGCAGCTTCGAGGAGATGGCGCGCCGCGAGGCGCGGCTGAAGGACGGCATCGAGGCCGTCGCCATCGTCACCCCGAACCACATGCACTTTCCCGTCGCGAAGGCCTTCCTGCAGCGTGGCATCCACGTCATCTGCGACAAGCCGCTGACCGCGACGCTGAAGGAGGCGAAGAAACTCGCCGAGATCGCGGAGAAGTCCGGCTGCGTGTTCGCGCTGACGCATAACTACACCGGCTACCCGATGGTGCGGCAGGCGCGCGAGATGGTGCAGAAGGGCGAGCTCGGCACGATCCAGCTCGTCCACGCCGAATACGTGCAGGACTGGCTGACGACGAAGATCGAGACGACCGGCCACAAGCAGGCGGAGTGGCGCACCGACCCGGCGCGCTCCGGCGCCGGCGGGGCGGTCGGCGACATCGGCACGCACGCCTACAATCTCGCCTGTTTTGTCTCCGGCCTCGACGCGGAGAGCCTCGCGGCCGACCTGTCGAGCTTTGTGAAGGGCAGAAAACTCGACGACAACGTGCATGTGATGCTGCGCTACGGGAACGGCGCGCGCGGAATGATCTGGGCGAGCCAGGTGGCGCCCGGCAACGAGAACCGCCTCGTGCTCCGCGTGCACGGCACCAAGGCCGGCATCGAATGGGCGCAGGAGGATCCGAACTATCTCTGGTTCAAGCCGTTCGGCGAGCCGAAGCGGCTGATCACGCGCGGCGGCGCGGGAGCGGGCGCCGCGGCGGCGCGCATGACGCGCGTCCCGCCCGGGCACCCCGAGGGCTATCTCGAAGGCTTCGCCAATATCTACAAGGAAGCCGCCGCGGCGATCATGGCGGCGCGCACCGGCAAGAAGGTGGACAAGGCGGTGACCTTCCCGACGGTGCAGGACGGCGTGAAGGGCGTCGCCTTCGTCGACGCCTGCGTCAAGTCGAGCGGCAGAAATGCCGCCTGGGTGAAGCTCTGATCCATCGTTAAGGTCGCGGATACGTCCATGCAGGGATAAAATCCCGGCATGGACAGGGTTCACCTCACCAGTCGTCTCGCCCGCGCGATGCTTGCCGCGTCGGTCTGCTGGCCTGCATGGGCGCAGGAACGAACGCCGGCGCTCGCGCCCGCGCCAGCCGATACCGTCGCGACGGACGCTCCGGACGCATCGCAGCAGGCGCTTTGCGCGCTCATCGAGACGGCTGCGGCCGAGAATAATCTCCCCGTCGGCTACTTCACGCGCCTGATCTGGAAGGAGAGCCTGTTTCGAAGCGATGCGGTCAGCCCGAAGGGCGCGCAGGGGATCGCGCAATTCATGCCGGGAACCGCGGCGGAGCGCGGCCTGGAAGACCCCTTCGACGCCGCGACGGCCATCCCCGCGTCGGCGCGTTTTCTGGCGGAGCTGAGGGAGCGCTTCGGCAACCTCGGGCTCGCGGCCGCCGCTTACAATGCGGGGCCGGAGCGCGTGAGCGGCTGGCTCGCCGACGGTTCCACGCTTCCCTACGAGACGCAGAGCTATGTCCTCGCGATCACCGGCATTGCGGCGGAGACCTGGGCGGACCCGGATTCCACACCCGCCTTGCCCGCCGAGAAGGATGAAGCAAAGGACTGCGTCGCGCTTGCGGCCCTCCTCAAGGGGCCAGGCGCCGAGCTCGCGCCGGAGATCGAGACGGCGCACGCGCCGTGGGGGGTGCAGGTCGCCGGCAATTTCTCGCGGGCGCTGGCGATCGGCGCCTATTCGCGGCTCGCGTCGCGCTTTCCCGCGCTCTTCGCGGATCGTCCGCCGATGATCGTCGGCGGCCGTATGCCGGGCCGCGGGCCGCGCGCATTCTATCGCGTCCGGGTTCCGGTGGAGACCCGGCAGGAGGGCGAAAAATTCTGCGCCGAACTCGCAAAGACGGGCGGCAGTTGCATCGTGCTGAAGAGCTGAGCGGCTACTCCCCGCTCCACCCCTCCGCGCCGAGCAGCGGCACGAAGCGCACGGCGCCGAGATTCTCTTCCTCGAAACTGTCGCCGTGGCGGGTGATGACCGTCAGGTCCTGGTGCGAATCGACGCTGACCGGGACCACCAGCCGTCCGCCCTCGGCGAGCTGCTGCTTGAGCGAGGCAGGCGGCGCGGGTGCGCCCGCGGCGACAAGGATCGCGTCGTAGGGTGCGCGCTCCGGCATCCCGCGCGAGCCGTCGGCGTGGATGACGGTGACGTTATGATATCCGAGGCCAAGCAGCGCGCGACGGGCGCCTTCCGCAAGCGAGCCGTGCCGCTCTATCGTGACCACTTCCTTCGCCAGCTGCCCGAGGATGGCGGCGGCGTAGCCGGAGCCTGCGCCGACCTCCAGCACGCGCGCCTCGGGCCGGATTCTTGCCGCCTCCGCCATCAGCGCCACGATGTAGGGCTGCGAGATAGTCTGCCCCTCGGCGATCGGCAGCGGATTGTCGTGATAGGCGGAGCCGGCGAGCTCGCCCGGCACGAAGGCCTCGCGCGGCACCCGGCGGAAGGCGGCAAGGACGCGCGCGTCGGCGATGCCGCGCCGCACGAGCTGCCTTTCCACCATCCCCTCCCGTTCCACCGCGAAGCGGCTCGCCGTCGCGTCGCCGGCCGCTTCGCGGGGATCGCTCATGGATAGAGGAGCGTCTTCGTCCAGCCATCCGGCGCGCGGACGAAGCGCGCCCGATGATGCAGCCGAAAGGCTCCGTCGCGCCAGAACTCGATCTCCAGCGGCACGATGCGGAAGCCTGACCAGTGCGGCGGACGCGGGATCTCGCCCACGGCGAAACGCGCGGTCTGGAGCGCGACCGCCCGCTCCAGAGCCATCCGGCTCTCAAGCGGCTTCGACTGCGTGCTGGCCCAGGCGCCGATCCTGGCGAGCCGCGGCCGGCTGGCGAAGTAGGCGTCCGCCTCCTCGGGCGTGACCGGCTCGACGGGGCCGCGCACCCGCACCTGGCGCCGCAGCGTCTTCCAGTGGAAGCAGAGCGCCGCCTTCGGCGACGCGGCGAGCTGCCGCCCCTTGCTGCTCTCGAGGTTCGTGTAGAAGACGAAGCCGTCGGGGTCGAAGCCCTTCAGCAGCACCATGCGTACATCCGGCAGGCCGGAATCGTCGACGGTTGCCAGCGCCATGGCGTTCGGATCGTTCGGTTCCTGCGCGCTAGCCTCCGCAAGCCATTCAGAAAACAGCAGAAACGGGTCCGTCGCCTCGGCGGGTTTACCAACCGTTAACTTCCCGGCGGCATCGTGCGCCTCGGCGGTTGCATTGCCGTCGCTCATTATCGGGGCCTGTATCAGTGTTGCGTTCCCACCATAACGGCCGAAGCCACTCTGCGGCTAGGCGGCTGGCTTTCATCCTTGCCACTCCGCTGCTGCTCGCCGGCTGCTCCATGTCGATCCTCGATGGGGATTCCAGCCCCGCCGCGACCGGCTCCGTCACGCCTCTTTCTCCCGTGGCAGTGCAGCAGCCGCTGCCTCCGACCCTCGCCTATTCCGACGCCACCAAGATCGGCCAGGCTGCGACGGCGGTGCTGGCGCAGGCGGAAGGCAGCCCGACGGGGGAATGGATCAACGCCAGCACCGGATCTTCCGGCACGCTGGAAAGAGAGACAGCCGACGCCCCCGCGAGTTCGGCCAATTGCCGCCAGTTCAGCACCATCGTCACGAGCGTCGCCGGCGTGCATCGCTATTCCGGGGCGATCTGCCAGCCGGACAGCGGGCCGGCCGTCGTGCAGATCGACGAGCGCACCAAGGACGACCGCACCTAGCCCAAAAGCGCGGCGGGTTTTGCCGCGCGATACTGGCATTTCTTGCGCTTTCCTCCCATATCTCGGCGTAATGTGCTCCCCGAGTCTCCACGCCGGATAAGCTGCCTATGCGCGATCCCTATGAGGTTCTGGGCGTCGGCCGCACCGCGACCGAAGCGGAGATCAAGCGCGCCTACCGGAAACTCGCCAAGCAGTACCATCCCGACAAGCATGCGGGCGACAAGCGCGCGCAGGCGAAGTTCTCCGAGATCAACGCCGCCAACGAGATCGTTGGCGACAAGGAGAAGCGCGGGAAATTCGACCGCGGCGAGATCGACGCCGAGGGCAAGCCGAAATTCCAGGGATTTGAAGGCTTTCGGGGCGCGCAGGGTGGCGCAGGTTTCGAGAACGTCGATCCGAGCGCCTTTGAGGAGATCTTCTCCTCGTTCGGCCGCTCTCCCGGCGGCGGGCCGGGCGGCGCGCGCAGCTTCCGTTTCACCAGCGGCCCGGGCGGGCCGCGCACCGCGGGAGGCCAGGCTGAGGGCGCGGAGGATTTCCTTTCCTCGATCTTCGGCGGGCTCGGCGGACGCGCGCGCGGCAATCCGCAGATGAGCACGCCGGGCGCCGATGTCCGTGCCGATGTCGCCGTCACGCTTGAGGACATCGCGTCAGCCAGGAAGCCCAAGGTCAGCCTGCCGAACGGCAAGACGGTCGCGCTCACCCTGCCGAAGGGCGTCGCCGACGGTCAGGTCATCCGCCTGCAGGGCCAGGGACAGCCTTCGCCCTCCGGCGGCCCGCCGGGGGATGCGATGGTGACGGTCCGGTTCGTGCCGCATCCGCTGTTCAAGGCGAAGGGCGCGGACCTGAAACTCGATCTTCCGGTCAGCCTCGACGAGGCGGTGCTCGGCGCCAAGATCGCCGTTCCCACGCTTTCGGGAAAAGTGCAGGTGACCATCCCGCCGAACTCATCCAGCGGCCGCGTGCTGCGCCTGAAGGGCAAGGGCCTGCCGAAGGCGACGGGCGCCGGCGATCTGCTGGTGACGCCGCGGATCACCCTTCCTGACCAGCCCGAGCCGGAGCTCGAAGCCCAGATGAAGAAGTGGCGCGAGCAGAGCCGCCCAAGCCCGAGGGGCAGCGCGTTCGATTAGATCCGACGCGAAGCGGGTCCTAGCGGTAGCGGCGGCGGAGAATTTTCCGGGACGAAGAAATCCGGCTGCAGCGCGACGCTCGGGTCGACGCGGTAGCGATCGAGGTCGGTGACGCCCTCGGACACGAGGAAGCTGTCGTCGATGAGGAAGTTGCCGGTGAATTCCCGGCTCGGCTTGCAGAAAATCCGGTAGGCGGCGTCCGCAAGGATTTCGGGCTTGCGCGAGGCGCGCATGATGGCGTCGCCGCCGAGCAGATTCCGGATCGCCGCGGTCGCGATGGTGGTGCGCGGCCAGAGCGCGTTGACGGCGATGCCGCGTGCGCGGAATTCTCCGGCGAAGCCCAGCACGCAGAGGCTCATCCCGTATTTCGCGAGCGAATAGCCGAGGTGTGGGGCGAACCAGCGTTCGCTCATGTCGAGTGGCGGCGACAGCATCAGCACGTGCGGGTTCGCTGCCTTCTCCAGGTAGGGCAGCGCGAACTTCGTCACCATGAAAGTGCCGCGCGTGTTGATGTCGTGCATCAGGTCGAAGCGCTTCATCTCCGTGTCGGGCGTTTTCGTCAGGCTGATGGCCGAAGCGTTGTTCACGACGATGTCTATGCCGCCGAATACTTCCGCCGTGCGGGCAATCGCATCCTTCACCGCCGCTTCGTCGCGTATGTCGACCTGAAGCGGCAGCGCCCTGCCCCCGGCGCTCTCGATCGCCGCGGCAGCGGTGAAGATGGTGCCGTCGAGCTTCGGATGCGGTGCGACCGTCTTGGCGGCGATGGCGATATTCGCGCCATCCGCCGCGGCACGGAGCGCGATCGCCAGCCCGATGCCGCGCGACGCGCCGGTGATGAAGAGCGTCTTGCCCGCGAGGCTCACGTGACGGCGGGGATGTGAGCAGCGTCGACGCCGAGGACCGCTTCGGCGCCCTCGATCACCACGCACCTCAGCGCGGCGGTCTCCGGCAACAGACGTTCCGCGAAGAAACGCGCGGTTGCGATGCGCAGCGTGGCGTCCGCGCTGGTCTCGCCGCAGGAAGCAAGGGCCGCCTTGGCGAGGTAGGCTCCGCCCGACGCGAGGCCAAAGAGGCGGAGATAGGGTGTCGCACCTGCCAGCGCTTCAGCCGTCCCGCCGCCCTTCACGAGAGCGAGGAGGTGCTCGCCCGCCGCCTGAAGATCCTCGAGCGCAGCTTCGAGACGCGTCCCCATCCGGCCAAAATCGGGCCGGTTCTCGGCCCGCGCGCGCTCCGCTATCGCCTTCAGCTCGTCGATATATTCCGCGACGACCGAGCCCTCGCCGAGTGGCAGCTTGCGGGTCACGAGGTCGATCGCCTGGATGCCGTTGGTGCCTTCGTAGATCGGCGCGATGCGGGAATCGCGGAGCGTCTGCGCAGCGCCCGTCTCCTCGATGAAGCCCATGCCGCCGTGCACCTGCACCCCGAGGGACGCCACCTCGACCGCTACGTCAGTCGAGAATGCCTTGGCGATCGGCGTGAGAAGCTCGGCGCGGGCTTTCTGCCGGCTCTGGCCGGCATATCCTTCCGCGCGCCCGAGATCTGCGGCGAGTGCGCAGGAAAGGGAGATGGCGCGGCTCGCTTCCGTCAGCGCCCGCATCGTCATCAGCGTGCGGCGGATGTCGGGGTGATCGGCGATGACGCTGGAGCCTTCGCCGCTCGCGCCCGGCGCGCGGCCCTGTCGCCGCTCGGCCGCATAGGCGGTCGCCTGCTGCAATGCCCGCTCCGCCAGCCCGACCCCCTGCACGCCGATCATGAGGCGGGCGTTATTCATCATGGTAAACATGCAGGCGAGGCCGCGATGCTCTTCCCCGATGAGCCACGCGACCGCTCCCGGCTGCGCGCCGTAGCGGCCGTCGCCATAGATCATGGTGCAGGTGGGCGCGCCGTGGATTCCGAGCTTCTTCTCGAGGCTGGCGCAGAAGAGGTCGTTCCGCGCGCCGAGCCCACCGCCGGCATCCGGGATGATCTTGGGTACCAGAAAGAGCGAGATGCCGCGCGAGCCGGCCGGCGCATCGGGAATCCGGGCCAGCACCAGGTGCACGATGTTCTCGCTGAGATCGTGCTCGCCGTAGGTGATGAAGATCTTCTGGCCGAAGACGCGGTATGTGCCGTCGCCGTGCCGCTCGGCGCGGGTCGTGAGCGTACTGAGGTCGGAGCCGGACTGGGGCTCCGTCAGGTTCATCGTCGCGGTCCAGCGGCCGGAGACGAGGCGTGGCAGGTAGAAGGCCTTCAGGTCCTCGCTGCCATGACGCTCTATCGCTTCGACCGCGCCCATGGTGAGGAGCGGACAGAGCGTGAAGGACATGCAGGCGGCGTTCCACATCTCCTGCGTCGCGGCGGAGAGGATCAGCGGAAGCCCCTGTCCGCCAGCGGATTCCGGCGCGGAGATGCCGTTCCAGCCGCCGGCGCACCAGCCCTCGTAGACCTTCGACCAGCCGGTCGCCGTGGTGACCGCGTCATTCGCCAGCCGCACCCCCTCGCGGTCGCCCACCCGGTTGAGCGGCGCCATCACGTCGGACGCGAAGCGCCCTGCTTCGGTCAGCACGGCGTCCACGAGGTCTTCGCTCAGGGCCGGGAACAATCCGGCGGCAAGCGCTTCGCCGAACCCGGTGACGTGCTTCAGCGTGAAGGCGATTTCGGATACCGGCGCGCGATACATGGTCGATCCCCTCGCTCACTATATACCAGCAGAGAAGCCCGGCGCGAGGCAACTCAACGGTCCCCGACACCATGGCGCAAGGGCGGTGCGCATCAGCCGGCGCTTGACGCGCCGCCCCTTGCGGGCGAAAGGCGCGCGTGCGCCACATCATCCTGACGGAAACGAATTTCGCCGCGGCGATTGCCGAAGCCGTCGAGGCGCTGCGGCGCGGCGATCTTGTCGCGCTGCCGACCGAGACCGTCTACGGGCTCGCCGCCGACGCGGCGAACGGGGAAGCAGTGGCGCGGATCTTTGCCGCCAAAGGGCGGCCCCGTTTCAATCCGCTGATCTGCCATGTAACCGACGTCGGCATGGCGCGCCGCTACGGCACACTCGACGCGCGCACCGAGCGGCTGGCGGAAAAATTCTGGCCGGGGCCGATTTCGGTCGTCGTGCCGCTTGCGGCAGGCGCGCCGGTGCATCCGCTCGCCACGGCGGGGCTTTCGACGATTGCGCTGCGGGCGCCGCGGGGGCCGGCCCGCGACGTGATCGCGGCGTTCGGCGGCGCGCTCGCTGCTCCGTCGGCCAATCGCTCGGGCCGGCTGAGCGCCACCCGCGCGGAGCACGTCATCGAGCAGCTTGGCGAAGCGGTCGCGCTGGTGCTCGATGCCGGCCCGTGCGCGGTCGGGCTGGAATCGACGATCGTTTCGCTCGCGGGCGATCGCCCGCGGCTGCTCCGCCCCGGCGGCGTGCCGGCGGAGGCTATCGAGGATGCGCTGGGGACAAGGGTGGAACGCGCCACGGCCGGCGATCCCGTCACCGCGCCCGGCATGCTCGCGAGCCACTACGCGCCGCGGCTGCCGCTGCGGCTCGACGCAGTGTCCGTCGCCCCGAACGAGGCGCTGCTTGCCTTCGGGCCGCTGCCCCTGCCCGGCGCGCAGCACGCGGTTGCCATGCGCAACCTCAGCGCTTCGGGCGATCTCGTCGAGGCAGCGGTGAACCTCTTCGCGTTCCTGCACGCACTCGACGCAAGCGGCGCTTCGGTGATCGCGGTCGCGCCGCTTCCAGGCCACGGCCTCGGCGAGGCGATCAAGGACCGCCTCGCCCGTGCAGCCGCGCCGCGGCCGGTGGCTCGAGACTAGCGAGCCGGGCGATTGCCCGTGACCTGCCCCGACGGCTCCGCACTCAGCCAGCGATAGATGATCCCGCCAAGCGCGCCGCCCACCAGCGGAGCCACCCAGAACAGCCACAGCTGCGCCAGGGCCCACCCGCCCACGAAGAGCGCCGGTCCCGTGCTGCGCGCGGGATTCACCGACGTGTTGGTGACCGGGATGCTCACCAGATGGATGAGCGTCAGGCCAAGGCCGATGGCGAGCGGCGCGAATCCGGCGGGCGCCTTGCCGTGCGTCGAGCCCATGATGATGAAGAGGAACGCCATCGTCATCACGACTTCGGTGAGCAGGCAGGCGAAGAGGCTGTATTTGCCGGGCGAATGATCGCCGTAGCCGTTGGACGCGAAGCCGCCGGCGAGATCGAAGCCCGGCGCGCCGCTGGCGATCAGATAGAGCACGCCCGCACCGACGATGGCGCCGACGACCTGCGCGACGATGTAGGGAAAGACCTGGCCGGGCGGGAAACGCCCGCCGGCGGCAAGGCCGACGGTAACCGCCGGGTTCAGGTGGCAGCCGGATATGTGGCCGATCGCGTAGGCCATGGTCACGACGGTCAGGCCGAAGGCCAGCGAAACGCCTACGAGGCCGATGCCGACATTCGGAAATCCGGCGGCGATGACTGCGCTGCCGCATCCTCCGAACGTCAGCCAGAATGTGCCTATCGCCTCCGCGGCGTATTTCTTCAAGCTCATCGATTCTCCCCCTCGGGCGCCGCGGCCTGCCGGCAAGGCGCTTAATCGTCATGATAATTGGCCGGCTTCTCTTCCGGCAGAATCGGAGGCCAGACAATGGGTTTGGGCGTTCATCCCCCGAAGGTTGCGCGGAGACCGCCATGCAGCGGGTTGACAGCCCGGGCAGGCGAACTCAGATGCTCGTGCACATGGCGGACTTTTGAGTGACAACCCTTCTCCTGCACCACGCGGCCTTTCTGGAGCATCTGACGCCGGTCGGGCATCCGGAGCGGCCGGATCGGCTGCGCGCGCTGCACACCGCGCTCGACACCTCCGAGTTCGCCGCGCTGGTGCGGGTGGAGGCGCCGCTCGCCGACCCCGATGCAGCAATGCTCTGCCACCCGGCGCGCTACGTCGAGGCGATCCGCAAGGCTGTCCCAAGCGAGGGGCTGGCGCGAATCGACATGGACACCACCGTCTCTCCCGGTTCGTGGGAGGCCGCGATGCGCGCGATCGGGGCAGCGCAGCATGCCGTCGATTGCGTCGCGCGGGGCGAGGCCACGAACGCCTTCTGCGCCGTCCGCCCACCCGGCCACCACGCGGAGTCGGCCAAGGCGATGGGCTTCTGCCTGTTCGACACGATCGCCATCGCCGCGCGTTACGCGCAGCAGGCGCACGGCATGGACCGCATCGCCATCGTCGACTGGGATGTGCATCACGGCAACGGCACGCAGGCGATATTCTGGTCCGATCCGACCGTGCTCTACGCTTCCACGCACCAGATGCCGCTGTTCCCCGGCACCGGCGCGCCCTCGGAAACGGGTGTCGGTAATATCTTCAACGCGCCGCTGTCGCCCGGCGACGGGACCGCGGAATTCAAGCAGGCGTTCGGCGAGCGCATCCTGCCTGCGGTGCGGGATTACGCGCCGGATCTCATCCTCATTTCCGCCGGCTTCGATGCCCACCATCGCGATCCCCTGGCCGAGATCGGGCTGCAGGCGGAGGATTTCGCCTGGGCGACCGAGGAGCTGATGGAGATCGCCGACCTTTCGGCCGGCGGCCGTGTCGTGGCGCTGCTGGAAGGCGGTTATGACCTGAAGGGCCTGGCGGCCTCCGCGGCTGCCCATATCCGCCAGCTGATGGCGGCCTGAGGAGACAAGAGTGGCGGAAAACACGGTGCCCGACGTCGGAACCCTCTCCTTCGAGGTAGCGCTGAAGCAGCTCGAGGAGATCGTAACGAAGCTTGAGCGTGGCGACGTTCCGCTGGAGGAATCCATCGCCATCTACGAGCGCGGCGAGGCGCTTAAGAAGCGCTGCGAAGCGCTGCTGGCGCGCGCCGAGGAGCGCGTGGAGAAGATCCGCGCGCAGGAGGGCAAGGCGGTCGGCGTCGAGCCGTTCGACGCGGGTTAGCGTTCCCCGAATGCAGAAATCCGTCAGGCGCCAGCCCGCTTCCGCGCTACGGGACTTTCTTGGCAGCGAGGCGGCCGGCGGCAGCATCCTGATGCTGGTCGCGGCCTTGGCGCTGGTCGTCTCCAACTCACCCGCCGCACCCCACTATTTCGCGATATTGCATGCCTATGCCGGCCCGCTCAGCGTCCTGCACTGGATCAATGACGGCCTGATGGCGCTGTTCTTTCTGCTCGTCGGGCTGGAGATAAAGCGCGAGCTGCTGGCCGGCGAGCTTTCCACCTGGCCGCGTCGCATCCTGCCCGGCATCGCGGCTGCCGGGGGCATGGCGATTCCCGCGCTGATCTACATCGTGCTGAACGGCGGCAGCCCGGAGACGCTGCGCGGCTGGGCGGTGCCCGCGGCGACCGACATCGCCTTCGCGCTGGGCGTCATCTCGCTCCTCGGCCGGCGCGTGCCCGTGTCGCTCAAGATCTTCCTGACGGCGCTCGCCATCCTCGACGATCTCGGCGCAGTGGCGATCATCGCGGCCTTCTACACCAGCGATCTCTCCTTCGTGGCGCTCGGGCTCGCGGCGCTAGTGATCGCCATCCTCATCGGGATGAACCGCGCCGGCGTGACGCGGCTCCTGCCCTACCTCCTGCTTGGGATTGTGCTCTGGGTGCTGGTGCTGAAGTCGGGCGTGCACGCCACGCTCGCGGGCGTGGCGCTGGCGCTGACAATTCCATGCAAGATCGCGCACGGTCATCCGGACGATCCGCATTCGCCGCTGCACCGGCTCGAACACGCGCTGCAGCCATACGTCGCGTTCTTCGTGGTGCCGGTCTTCGGCTTCGCCAACGCCGGAGTGAGTCTTGCCGGAGTGGGGCTGACGCAGCTCCTCAATCCGGTGACGGCGGGAACGGCGGCCGGCCTGTTCGTCGGCAAGCAGGTCGGGATATTTTCGATCGTCAGGGCGACCGTGTGGCTGGACTGGGCCGATTGTCCGAAGGACGCTTCGTGGCTGCAGGTCTACGGCGTCTCGCTCCTCTGCGGGATCGGCTTCACCATGAGCCTCTTCATCGGGCTGCTCGCCTTTCCGAACTCTCCGGAGCTGCAGGATGCGGTGAAGCTCGGCGTGCTCATCGGCTCTTTCGGGTCTGCAGTGGCGGGGGCGCTTGTGCTATGCCTTGCCCCATCCTCCAAAGCGTGAGGTTTCGATGGAACGGACCTTCGAGCGAATTCTCTTCTCGATGCGGTGGCTGCTGGCGCCGCTCTATTTCGGCCTCGGCCTGCTCCTCATCCTGTTCGCCGTGCAGTTCTTCCGCGAGCTTCTGCATCTCGTCGAGATCGCACCGACGATGCTGGAGGTCGATCTCATCCTGATATCGCTGACCATGATCGATCTCACGCTCGTCGCCAGCCTGATCGTGATGGTGATGCTCTCAGGTTACGAGAACTTCGTGTCGAAGCTCGACCTTGAAGGCACCGAGCGGTCGCTCGCGTGGCTCGGCAAGCTCGACGCAGGCTCGCTGAAGATCAAGGTGGCGGCCTCCATCGTGGCGATCTCGTCGATCCATCTCCTGAAGGCGTTCATGAACTACGACTCGGTCACGACCGAGAAAATGATCCTGCTCATCGCGACGCACCTGACCTTCGTCGTCTCGGCGCTGCTTCTCGCGCTGATGGACCGCATGATGCCGGTGCACCGCTGATCGGCCGCGTCCGAAGGACGGCGCTGGATTCCGCAGAAAAGCCGGGTAGAACCTCAACCGATGGACGCAATCGCCCCTCATCTGCGGACGGGTTTCGTCGTCGCCTGCGAGGGCGGCGAGCGGACCACGCTGGAAACGCGCCCCATCCCGGAGCCCGGGCCGGGCGAAATGCTGCTGCGCCTCAGCGTCGTCGGTTTCTGCGGCACCGATCTCTTCAAGCTGAAGACCGGCAGCGCGAAGCCGGGGAGCGTGCTCGGGCACGAGCTGGTCGGCACGGTGATCGGCCTCGGGGAAGGGGTGGAACAGTTCGCGATGGGCGACCGGATCGTGGTGCCACACCACGTGCCGTGCGGCCAGTGCGTCTACTGTCGGCGCGGCAACGAGACGATGTGCGAGGTCTTCAAGGAGAACCTCATGCAGCCCGGCGGGTTCGCCGATGCGATTTTGATCCGCCCGCGGGCGACGGCGCTCGCGGCGCGAAAACTGCCGGATGCGCTTCCGGACGAAAAGGCGGTGTTCGTGGAGCCGGCCGCCTGCGTGCTGCGCGGTATCAACCGCTCGGGAATCGGAGATGGCGGGACGGCGGTCGTGCTCGGCGCGGGGAGCATGGGGCTGCTGCACCTGCTCGTGCTCCGCGCGGTCTTTCCCGGGATCGACGTGGTCATGGTCGATCTCGACCAGCCGCGCCTGGACCTCGCCGCGAGGCTCGGGGCGGTGCGCGCCGTGAAGCCCGGCGCCGATGCCGCCGAAGCGGTGGCGGCCGTGACCGACGGACTCGGCGTCGACGCAGTGTTCGACACCGTCGGCGGGGACCGGACTCTCAAAGCCGGCATCGACCTGACGCGCGCCGGCGGCTCGGTGGTGCTTTTCGCGCATGCACCGGAGGGCGCGAGCGCCGGGTTCGATCTCAATACGCTCTTCAAGAGCGAGCGGCGGGTGATCGCCACCTATTCCGGTGCGCTGAAGGAGCAGGCGGCGATCTTCGGTCTCCTCCTTTCCGGGGCGTTCGATCCCTCACCGCTTGTGACCCACCGGATGCCGCTCGACGATTTCGACAAGGGCGTGGCGCTGGTGGTCGAACGGAAGGCGTTGAAGGTGCTGTTCACGCCCTCGCGCGGATCGGGAGCATGAGCGCTCTCCCGACGACGATGCGCGGCGCGATGCTCCTCGGCCCCGAGGAGATCGAGGTTCGCGACGTGCCGGTGCCACGGCCGGGCGCCGGCGAAATCCTCTTGAAGGTAGAGGCAGCCACAACCTGCGGCACCGACGTGAAGGTCTTTCGGCGCGGCGGGCATCCGCGCATGCTGAAGGCCCCAACCCTCTTCGGCCATGAGATGGCGGGGCGTGTCGCGGCGCTTGGGGCGGACGTGCGCGGCCTTGCAGTTGGCGACGCCATCGTGGTTGCGAATTCCGCGCCGTGCCTTGTCTGCGAGCCTTGCCGGCGGGGACGCGAGAACCTCTGCGAAGACCTGCACTATCTGAACGGCGCTTTTGCCGAATATCTGCTGGTGCCGCGCCGCTTCGTGGAGCGGAACCTTCACCGCATTCCGGACGGGCTCTCCTTCGAACGCGCGGCGCTCGCCGAGCCGCTCGCCTGCGTGCTGCACGGCCTCGACGCCTGCGAACTCGCGCGATACGGCGCGCTCGGGCCGGTCGAAGTGCTGATCTTCGGCGGCGGCCCGATCGGGCTGCTCTTCGTGGCCGCGCTCGCCAGTATGGGCCACCTGCCTGTGCTGGCCGATCCCAATCCAGGCCGGCTCGCGACGGGTCGCGCAATCGGCGCGGCGCGGACAATCGAAATCGCACGCGGTGGCGGACAGGCGGCGCGCGTGCGCGAGGCGAGCCCCGGCGGGAAGGGTTTCTGGATCGCCATCGAATGCACCGGGCAGCCGGGCGTTTGGTCGGATGCGATCGAATCGGTGCGGCCGGGCGGTCTCGTCAATCTCTTCGGCGGCTGCGCTCCGGGCACATCCATCCCGCTCGACACCTATCTCATCCACTACAGCGAGTTGACGCTGAAGGGCGTCTATCACCACCGCCCGGAGACCTTCCGCCGCGCAATCGCGCTTCTCGCCGATCCCGCCTTCCGCGCCGACCTGCTCATCTCCGCCGAACGTACGATCGACGGCGTGGTGGACGCGCTGCAGAGCATGATCCGCAAGGAGGCGCTGAAAGTCGTGATCCGCAACTGACGACGCCCACCGGACGGGCCGCGACGACTTGGCGCGCGGCACGCGGCGTTATGCGCAATCCACGGCTGCGGCACGGTGCGCGATAGGTCATGCATGAGAACGAAGACCCTGCTGCCGGCCGGTGCGGCAATCGCACTGACCATCGTCGCGGCCTTCTATTTCGTGCGCCGCGAGGAGAGTTCCGCCCCGCCGGAGATCGCCGTGACGCAGGCCTGGGCGCGCGCCACGGCGCCCGGCGCCGACGTCGGCGCGGTGTACATCACTCTGGAGAACAAGGGGGGCAAGACCGACCGGCTGGTGGGCGTCACGAGCCCCGCGGCGCAATCCGCCACGCTGCACCGGACGGTCGAGGAAAACGGCGTGGGGACAATGCGCGAGGCCGACGGAAGCATCGCGCCAGGCGCCAGGATCGAGATGAAGCCGGGCGGCACCCATATCATGCTGACGGGCCTCGCCGCGCCGTTGAAGGAGGGCGACACTCTCGCCGTCAGTCTCGACTTCGAAAAGGCGGGGAGGACCAACGTGATGGCGAAGATCGGCGCGATGGGCGCCGGCGGCCCTTCCGAATAGACTGGAGCGGGGTCGCCGCGCTCCCTATCTAACCGCGATCGGATGGATTTCGCTCATGTCGAAGATTCGCATCGCCCTTTGGATTGCCGTCGCGCTGGTATTGTTCGGGCTCGGCGCGCTTTCGATAGGCGGCCGCTCATTGTTGGAACCGCGGGAGGCGCGGAGCGGCGCGGCGCTGCAGCCGGGCGCGCCGCTCGGCGGGTCGTTCCAGCTCGTCGATGCGAAGGGCGCCCCGATCACCGAGGCGATCTTTCGCGAGAGACCGTCCGTTACCCTCTTCGGCTACACGCATTGTCCCGACGTCTGTCCGACCGGACTGACCGAGATGGGCAGATGGGCCGAGGAACTCGGGCCGGACGCGGAAAAGCTCCGCTTCATCTTCGTAACCGTCGATCCCGAGCGTGACACGCCGGCAATCATGCAGGATTACGTCACGGCCTTCTCCGATCGCATCGTCGGCATCAGCGGACCGCCGGATGCGGTGCATGCCATGGTGAAGGACTACAAGATCTACAGCCGCAAGGTCCCGCTCGACGGCGGCGACTATTCGATGGACCACACCGCCTCGATGATCCTGCAGGATTCGGGAGGGAATTTCGTTGGCACCATCGCCACCGGCGAGTCGCACGAGACAGGCCTTGCCAAGCTGAAGCACCTCCTGGCGGGATAGGCCGCTCTGCTGCCTTGGGGGCGGCTCCACGCCGTCCCTCTCTTTGGTCCGACCGGAAATTCGCCAGCCGATCCCGCTTGTGGCAGTGTGGCGCCATGGACGCTCAACCGCTCGACCGCATCACCCGAACCGCGCTTTTCGGGGCGGGGATTCTCTTCGTCCTCGCCGGGGCGGGCTGGGCCTATTGGGGCACCGACATCTTTCTGAGCGCGATCATGTCGGGGCTCTCCTACTGCGGCTTCTGACCGCCTTCGGATCATGAACACGGCAACCCGCCTCCGCCTCGACGAGGCGCTTGTCCTGCGTGGGCTGGCGCCAAGCCGCAGCCGCGCGCGCGACATGATCCTTCGGGCAACCGTGAAGGTCGACGGCGAGACCGAGGCGAAGCCGGCCCGCATGGTCGGACCCGGACAGGACATCGCCATCAACGACGCGGCGGCTGGCTATGTCTCCCGTTCCGCCCTGAAGCTCATAGCCGGCCTCGATGCCTTCGGGTTCGAACCGGCGGGTCTGACAGCAATCGACCTTGGCGCCTCGACCGGGGGCTTTTCGCAGGTGCTGCTGGAGCGCGGCGCGACGCATGTCATTGCGATCGATGTCGGGCACGGCGAAATGGACGAGCGGCTGGCAGCCGATCCGCGTGTCAGCCTGATCGAAGGGCTGAACGCCCGCGACCTGCAGCGCGATCACCTCGACGGCCGGGAGATCGGCGCGGTCGTCGCGGACCTGAGCTTTATCTCGCTGAAGCTGGCGCTTCCCGCGGCGCTCGAACTGGCGGCGGGGGCCGCGTGGGGCGTATTCCTGGTGAAGCCGCAATTCGAGGTGGGACGGAAGCTTGTCGGCAAGGGGGGCGTGGTTCGCGATCCCGGCGTCGCGGAAAAAGCGGCGGAAGACGTCGCGGCGTGGCTGGAGGCGGAGCAGGGCTGGCGGATCACCGGGCTCGTCCCCTCGCCGATCGCCGGCGGCTCGGGCAACCGCGAATTCCTCCTCGGGGCACGGAAGGACTCGCCGCATGGCTGAGATCGTCACGATCGAGACGCTCGGGCATCGCGGCGATGGCATCGCGCGCGGCGTGCATGGGCCGATCTACGTGCCGTTCGCGCTGCCGGGCGAGCGGATGTCGGTCGAGCGCGACGGCGAGCGGGCGCGGATCGTCGAGATGCTCTCGCCGAGCCCGGAGCGCGTTGCGCCGCCCTGCCGGCATTTCGGTATCTGCGGCGGCTGTGCGCTGCAGATGCTGCCGCTTGAGGCGACACGCAGGCTCAAGCGCGATTTCCTGTTGGCCGCGCTTGCACAGCAGGGGTTGACGCCCGAGGTGGCGGAGACGATCGGCGTCGCGCCCGCCAGCCGCCGGCGTGCGGTGCTGACGGCGATCCGCGCCGGACAGCGCTTGATGCTCGGCTATCACGAGCGGCTGTCGCACCGGCTGGTCGATATCGAGGAATGCCCGGTGCTCGCACCGGCGATCGCCACACGGCTTGCCGGCTTGCGGAGGCTGCTGCCGTCGTTCACGCCGCAGCGGAAATCCGTCAGGGTCACGGTGCTTGCCACATCGGGCGGGTTGGATGTGGCGCTCGACGGCGCGGCCAATCCCGATCCGGCCGCCGCGGTCAGGCTGGCGGACATGGCGAAGGCGGCGGGCGTCGCGCGGCTTTCGCTCGGCGGCGAGCCTATCCTGACGCTCGCCGAGCCTGCGCTCGTCATTTCAGGTGTGCCGCTCGTGCCGCCGCCCGGCGCCTTCGTGCAGGCCTCGGCGGAGGCGGAAGCGAACATGGCGGGGCTCGTCGTCGAGCATCTTCGCGGAGCAAAGCGTGTCGCGGATCTCTTCGCCGGGATCGGGACGTTCGCGCTGGCGCTGGCGCGGCATGCGAGCGTCCATGCGGTGGAGGATAGTTCTCCCGCCCTCGATGCGCTCTCACTCGCGGCACGCCGCGCTCCGGGCCTGAAGCCGATCACCACCGAACGCCGCGACCTCGACCGCGATCCGCCCTCGGTGCAGGAGCTCGAAAGGTATGATGGCGTGATCTTCGATCCGCCGCGCAACGGAGCCAGGGCGCTGGCGACGGCGCTCGCCGCATCGAAGGTGCCGCTCGTCGCCGCAATCTCCTGCAACCCCGCCACCTTCGCGCGCGACGCACGCATGCTCGTCGACGGCGGCTATCGGCCGGAGCGCATCGTGCCGGTGGATCAGTTCGTGTATTCGGCGGAGACCGAGGTGGTGGGGCTGTTCAGGCGGGCCTAGCGGGTGGCGCCGCCTTCTCCCCTTGAGGGAGAAGGTGGCTGCGGAGCAGCCGGATAAGGGGGAGGCCTCCGATCAGGTCGGCGGCAAATCGCAGAGCTCCCCCTCTCCCGATCGGCTCCGCAGACCACCCTCTCCCTCAAGGGGAGAGGACACAGTGTGCCACCGCTACTTCGTCCCGTACATCCGGTCGCCGGCATCGCCCAGGCCCGGCACGATGTAGCCCTGCTCGTTCAAATGGCTGTCGATCGCGGCGGTGTAGACCGGCACGTCCGGGTGTGCCTCGCGGAAATGCCTGATGCCCTCGGGAGCGGCGAGCAGGCAGACGAAGCGGATGTCCTTCGCGCCGCGGCTCTTCAGCCTGTCGACCGCCGCGACCGAGGAATTGGCGGTAGCGAGCATCGGGTCGACGCAGATGACCGTGCGGTCGGCGAGGTCCTCCGGCGCCTTGAAATAATACTCGACCGGCTGCAGCGTCTTGTGGTCGCGGTAGATGCCGATGTGCGCGACGCGGGCCGACGGCACGAGGTCGAGCATGCCCTCCAGCAGCCCGTTGCCGGCGCGCAAAATCGAGGCGAAGACGAGCTTCTTGCCGGCGATCTTCTTCGCCTGCATTTTTGCGAGCGGCGTCTCGATCTGAACGGTTTCGAGCGGCAGGTCGCGCGTCGCCTCGTAGCAGATGAGCGCCGCCGTCTCGCGCAGGAGCTGCCGGAAGCCGCGCGTGGAGGTTTCCTTGTCGCGCATGATGGTGAGCTTGTGCTGCACCAGCGGGTGGCCGATGACCGTCACGCCTTCGAACTCTTCCGCCATGTCCCGCGCCTCCGTTTGGAGGCGTTCATACACGGCGGAGCACGATCGCAAAACCCTCCCGAAGTCGGCTTCCGGCGCGCCGCGGCTAATCCATCGACGCGCGCGCCACAGACACGCGAACGCCGCGGCGATAACGGGCGATCGGGGGCTCCGACATCAGCGGCGCGGGGGAGAAGTCGGCGAGCGACATCGTCGCGGCGGCCGGCGCGCCGCTTCTGATGAGGTTCGCCATCGGCGGAGCGGACTGGCTGGAGGGGAATATGGTGGAGTTCAGCAGCGTCGCCGGCACGCCCAGATGATCCCTGAGTACCCCCTTGAAGATCGAGCGGATATCCGTGGTGGGCTTCAGGTCGCTGCCTTCGTAGAGCTGCGCGGGGGCAAGGCCCGGCCAATCGCCAAACACCCTGCCGCCGTTGACGGCGCCTCCGGCGAGCAGCGCCACGGTTCCGACGCCGTGGTCGGTGCCATCGTCGCCATTGACGTGCACGGTGCGGCCGAACTCCGTCACCAGCAGCATCACCGTCTGGCCCCAGGCGGAGCCGACGGTCGCGCGGAAATCCTTGATGCCGTTGTCGAGCTCGCCGAGATTGCCCGCCAGCGCGCCGGTCACCCCGCCCTGCTGGACGTGCGTGTCCCAGCCGCCGACCGAGAGCACAGCGATGCGCGGCCCGTCGGGAGCGCCGACGAGACGGCCGGCGGCGCGAAAGCCCTTGCGAAGCTCGCTGATGTTGCCGTCGTCGCTGTCGACGCGCTCGGCGAGACGGTCGGCCTTCAGCCCGCGGTCGAGGACGGAGAGCAGCGCTGGATCGTTCTCCCGGTAGAGCGAACGGACCAGGTAGAGCGTCGGGTCGACAACATGCGTGAACCAGGTCGGCGACCAGCCGAGGACCGGCGCCGGCCCGCGCAGAATGAGCGGCGCGTCGCCGATCTGGATGGCGCCCTTCGCCTTGATCGGAGCGCCGGCCGGCAGCGCGGTCAGCAGGCGGTTCAGCCAGCCGGTCGCATTGGCCGCGAGCCCCGGCAGGCCGTTCTCGAGATTGTCCTGCCCGTCGAAATGCGAGCGGCTGTGCAGCGGCACGCAGGTCGCGTGCACGACGGCGGCGCCCCCGGCCTTGTAGTAGCTCCCGAACGTCGGCATCGCCGGATGCAGCCCGAAGAAGCTGTTGAGCTTGATGGTGCTGGCGGCGGGAATGGCGATGTCGCCGCGCATCGAGACGTAGTGGCTGTCGCCGAACGGCACGACAGTCGAGATGCCATCCATCCCGCCGCGCAGCACGACGACGAGGAGACGCGGGTCGCTGGCGGCGCCCGCCGCTTCCGCGAAACGCGGCACAAAGGCCCACGAGAACAGGCCCGCGGTCACGCCGAGCATGGCGCGGCGCGACATCAGCAGGCGGGATTCCGCGCATCCCTCGCAGGCGGCGCGGCGCAGTCTTTCTTCGGCGGGGTCCGGCGGAAGGTCGTCGTGCATGGTCACCTCCGCTGGAATTCGGGAGAGGAGAAAAGGATCGTGAGAGCGTAGGCACGGTCGCCGGCCCCGGCGACGCGCTCGCGCGTCTCCTGCGACAGCGCGCTGTCGAAAAGCTTCAGCGCCAGCGCGACCGGCGCGCCCTGAAGGCGCGGTCCGTAGACCTGCGAGGAGAGGAGCGCCGTATCGAGCCGGATCGTCATTCCATCCGGATCGAGCCAGAAGGATGCATCGTCGGAATAGCCCTCGGGCGACGGACACTCCCACAGAGACTGGTTGAGCGCCCTGAGCGTCTCCGACAGCACCCAGAACTCGTCGGGCTTGTAGCGCAGGCCGAGTGCCCGGAACTGCGCGATCGCCAGTTCGTAAGGCGTGCGCAGCTTGACGAGCGGCATCGACCAGGCGGCGGGGAGATTCAGAAGCTCAGAGCGACACCGCCGCGAGGTCGCCCCCGGTCGCGAGGAACTTCGCCTTCAGCGGATTGACCATCGCGGGCGTCGGCTCGTCGGCGATGAAGTGGCGAACGAGCTTGAAGGCGATATGCTCGGCGGTCGCCGGGCTGCGGGCGAGATCGATCAGCGCCTTCACCGCCTGCTGCTTGCCTTCGGCGGCGTAGGTCTTCCCGCGGAACGCGATCGGGCCAGGTTCGTGCCAGTTTGCCCGGTAGAGGAAGCGGCCACGATTGCCCGCTGTGCCCCCGTTATAATGGTTGTCGGCCTCCCAGCCGCGCACGTAGGACCAGCCGCTCAAAATGTTGGCGAAGGCGCTGACGTCGGCCTCGGTATAGCCGCCACCGCTCCCGACCGTATGCAGCTCCATCGCCTCACGAGCGAGATTTTCGTTGAAGCCGGCGTCCCACAACTGCCCGATCGGCGAGTTCGGGCCGATCGAATCGGCGTTGTCGAGGAACGACAGCATCGCCGGATGCTGCATGACCCCGAGCAGCATGGTCTGGAATTTTCCCAGCACGTTCTTGCGGATGACGTCGCGCTCCAGCTGTCCGATCGTGCCGCGCACGGTCTCGGACTTGTTGACCGACATGGAGAAGTGGTTGCTCCAGAAGATTACCAGCCGCTCGACGAAGCCGACCTTGGCCTGCATCTGCTTGCCGATCCGAGCGTCGATTTCCTTGCGCAGCACCGCTTCGGCTCGCTCGAAGCCGCTCTCGGCCTCGAACGTGGCTGTGGCGTAGGTCGGCAGGCTCGGATTGGTTATCAGCGCGCCGGCCGGATTGGCGACTTCGGCGCGCACGGCTGCCGCCGGATCGGCGCCGAGGGAAGCAGGGCCGCCCGGCTTCGCACCGAGGCCGAAGCGATTGAAGGCGATCAGGGCTTTCTGTGCGGCTGCGGCGGTCAGAGCCATGGCAAGCCCCTGGTTTGCTGATCTCTTTGAGGCGGTCCACCGGGCTTGCCCGGCGAGGTGCGCCCTTGGGGGACGAGTAGCTTTCCGTCGTTAACCCGCGTTTGACCGATGGCGGACAATTCGAGACGAATATGCCTTCAATCGTCGTAACGGTAATTCCGGAATAACCATTTTCCGGCTCACTGATGGCCCGTGCGTCACAGTGATTCGTGAGTAAGAGTAACGCGTTTGGCCGATGTAATCCCCTTTCGTCCCCGAGCTCCGAAGCCCGAACCCGAGCCGGAGATCGACCTCCTCACAGCGGTGGACGTGGCGATCCGCGACCTGCGCGAAATCTCGCGCCGCTGGGGTGAGGAGAGCGCGCGTCAGCAGGCGGAGGAGTGCCGCCTGATGCTGGAAGGCGCGTTCAACGCGGCGGTCGGAGACGACTGAGTTCGACGCCGGCGCGGGCCGGCGGGCAGAACCTTACATGAGGCTCGCGCCGACCTTGAGCGGCGGCAGCGCGAGATGCGCGGCAATGGTCTGCGCCACGTCCGCATAGGTGTTGAGGTGGCCGGCATTGCGGCCATCGATGCCCGGCCCGAAGGCCATGACCGGGATGTTCTCGCGCGTGTGGTCGTTGCCCTTGTAGGTCGGGTCGTTGCCGTGGTCGGCGGTCAGGATCACGAGATCGCCCGGCCGCAGCATCGCGATGAGCTCCGGCAGGCGCCGGTCGAACCGCTCCAGGCAATCTGCATAGCCCGCCACGTCGCGCCGGTGCCCGAAGAGCTGGTCGAAGTCGATGAAATTGGTGAAGACGAGATCGCCGTCCTTCGCCTGCCGCATCGCTTCGAGCGTGCGAGCGAACTGGCTTTCGTTCTCCGGCGCCTTTAGGACTTTCGTCACGCCGCGGCCGGTGAAGATGTCGGAAATTTTCCCCACGCCGTAGACGTCGCGCTGCATCTGGACGGCCAGGTCGAGCAGCGTCTCGCCGGGCGGCGGCACGGCGATGTCCTTGCGGTTGCCGGTGCGCTTGAATTCGCCGCGCTTCTCTCCGGTGAAGGGGCGCGCGATGACGCGCCCGATCCGCAGCGGATCGCAGAGTTTTCTGCAGATCCGGCAGACCTCGTAGAGCCGCTCCAGCCCGAAGTGCTCCTCGTGCGCGCAGATCTGAAAAACGGAATCGGCGGACGTGTAGCAGATGGGCTTGCCGGTCCGGATGTGCTCCTCGCCGAACTCCTCGATCACATCGGTGCCGGATGCATGACGGTTGCCGAGAATTCCGGGAAGCCTGGCCTGCTCGATGAGCCGGTCCGTCAGCTCCTTCGGGAAGGTCGGGATAGTGTCCGGGAAATAGCCCCACGCGAACGGCACCGGGAAGCCGGCAAGCTCCCAGTGTCCCGACTGCGTGTCCTTGCCCTTCGAGACTTCGCTCGCAAAGGCCCAGATCGCGGACGGCTTCTCGATCCGCTCGATGCCGGCGGGATGCGTGCCGGTCGAGGCTTCGGCCGCGCGCGCGATGCCGAGGCCGTTCATCACCGGAATTTTCAGCGGCCCGGAGCGAAGCCCCGCACCGTCGGCGGCGCCCGAGGCGCAGGCGGCGGCGATGTGTCCGAGCGTGTCAGCGCCCGCATCGCCGAATTTCTCCGCATCCTTTGCGCCGCCGATGCCGACGGAATCCATGACCAGGAGGATCGCGCGCGCCATCTCACACTTTCTCCGCGCCGATGCGCTCGTAGACGAGGCGGCGGATGGGCGGGGGCCCGAAGCTGTAGGCGGCGCGGATCGCCGCGGCCGCCGCCGCGGCGGAAGCCTCGTCGCGCGCATGGATGAGCGCGAGCGGCTGCGTCGGCGAAAGCTCGTCGCCCAGTCCCGCCAGCTCGGTCAGGCCGACCGCGTGGTCGATCGGATCCTCGGCGCGGGTCCGCCCGCCGCCGAGGGCGACTACCGCAAGGCCGAGCGCGCGGGTGTCGATGGAGGCGACGACGGCCTCCTCCCCCGCCGGAACCGGCTTTACAACGTTCGCCCTGGGCAGATGCCGCCCCGGCTCCTCAACGAAGTCCGACGGTCCGCCGAGCGCGCTCACCATCCTCTGGAAACGCTCCGCCGCGCGGCCGCTTGCAAGCGCCTCGCGCGCCATCGCATCGCCCTCCGCCGTCATGTCGGCGAGGCCGCCAAGCACCAGCATCTCGGCGGCGAGCGCGATCACCACTTCGTGCAGCCGTGGCTCGCGGCGCGCGCCGACGAGATAGGCGACGGCGTTCAGCACTTCCACCGCATTGCCGGCGGCGGACGCAAGCGGCTCGTTCATGTCGGTCAAGAGCGCGCTTGTCTTCAGGCCGGCTCCGTTCGCAACCGCGACGAGGCTCTTCGCCAGGTCGCGGGCCGATTCCATATCGGCCATGAAGGCGCCGGAGCCGGTCTTCACGTCGAGCACCAGTCCCTGCAGGCCCGCGGCGAGCTTCTTCGAGAGGATCGAGGCGGTGATGAGCGGCACCGATTCCACCGTCGCCGTCACGTCGCGGATGGCATAGAGGCGCTTGTCGGCAGGCGCGAGGTCGCCGGTCTGGCCGATGATCGCGCAGCCGGCAGCGTCGATCGCCTTCCGCAGCAGCGTCTCGTCCGGTTGCGTGCGGTAGCCGGGAATCGAATCGAGCTTGTCGAGTGTACCGCCGGTATGGCCGAGGCCGCGGCCGGAGATCATCGGCACGATGCCGCCGCAGGCCGCGACGATCGGCGCCAGCATCAGCGAGACATTGTCGCCGACACCGCCGGTCGAATGCTTGTCGAGAACCGGGCCCCTGGCATCGGGCCATTCGAGTACATCGCCCGAATCGCGCATGGCGAGCGTCAGCCCGACGCGCTCGTCCATCGCCATGCCGCGGAAGAACACCGCCATGGCGAAGGCAGCGACCTGACCCTCGCTGACGCTGCCGTCGGTGAGGCCCTCGATCAGGAAAGCGATCTCCTCGCGCGACAGCGCGCCGCCGTCACGCTTCTTGCGGATGATCTCCTGCGGCAGGAAGCGCACGGTTCAGCCCTCCCGGCTGGCGGCAGAAGAAACCGCAGGCCAGGCGGCGAGCACGCGCTTCAGCACGCGGGCGAGCTTCTCGCCGCCGCGTGGCGCCACTTCCTTCGTCTCGGCGTGCGAAAGCTCGCCGCCGCGCATTCCCGCCCCATAATTGGTGACGACCGAGAAGGCGAGCACGCGCAGTCCGAGGAAACGCGCGACGATCACCTCCGGCACGGTCGACATGCCAACGGCATCGGCGCCAAGCGCGCGGGCGGCGCGGATCTCCGCCGGCGTCTCGAAGCTCGGGCCGGAAAACCACATGTAGACGCCCTGGTGCAGTTGCACCTGCTCGAGGTCGGCAGCCTCGAGCGCAGCGCGGCGCAGCCTCGCATCGTAGGCTTCGCTCATGCCGACGAAGCGCGCGTCGCTCGCCTCCCCGATCAGCGGGTTGGTGCCGGAGAAGTTGATGTGGTCGGTGATCAGCATGAGGGAGCCGGGCGGAAAGTCTTCGCGCAGGCCTCCGGCCGCGTTGGTGAGAATGAGATCGCCGGCGCCGAGCGCCTTCAGCGTTTCGAGCGCGGGGCGCATCGCGTCGGCGCGGCCGTGCTCGTAGTAGTGGCCTCGCCCCGCCATGACCGCGACCGGCAGGCCTGCGACGCTGCCGACAATCAGGGTGCCCGCGTGTCCCGAAACGCCGGGCACTGGAAAGTCCTCGAGATCGGCATAGGGAATCGCGACCGCGCCCTCCACCGCCCGGCTGAAGTCGCCGAGGCCGGAGCCGAGCACGATGCCGAGCGCCGGGATGAGCGGCGTCCTCGCGCGGATGAGATCCGCGTTCTTCCTGGCGACAGCGCTCATGTCAGAGACCGAATGCCTTGGGCAGCAGATCGCCGAGTCTAACGGTTTCGACGACGCCCGTCTCGTCGCAGAGGTGCACGCGGGTGTCTGCCGAGCCGAATTCCTTCAGCCGCTGGCGGCAGCCGCCGCAGGGCGTGATCAACGCCATCTTCTCCGCCACCACGCAGACTTCGGCGATCCTCCGTTCGCCGGCCATCACCATGTGGGCGATTGCCGAAGTCTCGGCGCACCAGCCTTCCGGATAGCTGGCGTTCTCCATGTTGGCGCCGGAGAAGACACTTCCACCCTCGGTGCGGATCGCGGCGCCAACGGGGAAGTGCGAGTAAGGCGCGTAAGCCTGACGCATCGCCGCCCGCGCGGCATCGAAAAGATCGGCGGAACCGGGCATCAACGCTCCTTGACGTAGGGCACGCCGCCGGCCTTCGGCGGAACGGATTTGCCGATGAAGCCGGCGAGCAGGATGACGGTCAGGACATAGGGGAGCGCCTGGATCGCCTGCACAGGCACCTGGCCGATGCCGGGCAGGACGGCGCCCTGCATGCGGATCGCGATGGCGCTCAGCAATCCGAACAGGAAGCACGCGCCGAGCACGCGCCAGGGGCGCCAGTTCGCGAAGATCAGCGCGGCGAGCGCGATGTAGCCCTGCCCCGCCGTCATGTCGCGGCCGAAGCCGGCGGACTGTGCGATGGCGAGGTAGGCGCCGGCGACACCGCAGAAGATGCCGGTGATCATTACGGCCCGATAGCGCAGCCAGATAACGGAGATGCCGGCTGTATCGACAGCGGCAGGGTTTTCCCCGACGGCGCGGAGGCGCAGCCCGAAACGCGTGCGGTAGATCACCCAGGCGGTCAACGGCACCGCCAGGAACGCCGCGTAGATGAGGATGCTGTGGCCGGAAATCACGTCGGCATAGAGCGAACCGAGGACCGGAAAATCGCCAACCTTGTCCGCACCCCAAAGATGCTTGTCCATGAAGCGCGCCGTGTTCGGAAGCTGCGGCGTCTTCCCTCCCTCGCCAAACCAGGCCTGTCCCAGAAAGGCAGTCAGGCCCGAAGCGAGGAAGTTGATGGCGACGCCCGAGACGATCTGGTTGCCGCGTTGCGTGATCGACGCGAAGCCGTGCACCAGCGCGAACGCCACCGAAACGGCGATCGCGCCGAGCAGGCCGAGCCAGGCGGAGCCGGTCAGCGCCGCGACCGTGCCGGCGGCGAAGGCGCCGACCAGCATCTTCCCTTCCAGCCCGATGTCGAAGATGCCGGAGCGCTCCGAATAGAGCCCCGCGAGCGCCGCAAGGATCAGCGGCGCGGAAAGCCGCACGGCGGAATCGGCCGTCTGCCACGAGAAGATGATGGCGAGCAGATCCATCAGCCGCCGTCCTTGACGTCCACCATGCGCCGCCGCTGCGGCGTCGACATCAGTGCGAAGGCGCGCGTCAGGCCGGGGCGGAACATGTGCTCCAGCGCGCCGGCGAAGAGGATGACGAGCCCCTGGATGACAACGATCATGTCGCGCGAGATCGACGGCATGTCGAAGGCAAGCTCGGCGCCTCCCTGGTAGAGGATGCCAAAGAGGAGCGCGGCGAGGATAACCCCGACCGGATGCGCGCGCCCCATCAAAGCGACGGCGATGCCGACGAAGCCGGCGCCGCCGACGAACTCGATCTGCAGCCGCTGCTGGTCGCCCATGATCGGGTTTAGCGCCATCAACCCGGCGAGCGCGCCCGAGATGATCATGGTCACGACGGTGATGCGGGCGACC
>JBBQVL010000018.1:0-60441 GCA_038211615.1 Hyphomicrobiales bacterium | reverse complement strand
GCATGCCGGCGCGGCAGTTCTCCGGCAGGAGCCAGTCGCAATACATGCGGTGATGCACCGCGGCGGAGCCGAAGTCCCAGACGATCGGCTCGTCGTCGCCGGCAAGCAGGGCGAAGCGGCAGAGCTTGTCGCGCTCCCACTCGCCGCTCTTGGTGGCGGTGATGTAGCGGATGTTGTTGACGTCGAAGAGAAGGAGGGCGCCGCACTCCGAATACTCCAGCGCGGCGCGGGCGCGCGCCAGGCGATAGGAGCGCAGACGGTCGAAGTTGACCCTGCCTTCGAAGTCGACATTGGTGTGGCCGGGCGAGGGGATCGCCCTGTTCCACTGCCACTGCGGGTCATCGTCGCGCGGACGAAGGGATTCGGGCAACAGCGCTCGGTTCACGGAAGTCTCCAGTCGAATCGGCCCTGCGGCCGGGTGATTGCTTCGCTTCGGATGGCGCAGGTTGCAACCATCTGCGCGGGTTCAGGCGACGACAGGTTCAGAACGAAAACGATTTAAGATTGGGCGTCGTGGCATTGCAAGCGCAAAATTGACGCTCCCGCGAAAGGGCCAGATCGGTGTGGGATTCCAGGCAAATTCCTTTCTGACCGTCTCGGTAAAATCGTTTCATTTATTTACGCAAGCCCCGATGTTCAGTGCGCTCCCCTGCGGTGTCTCGCCCACTCGTTTCAATCGCTGCGGTAGGATTTTCCGGACGTGAGGCGGGTGACGATCAGGGAGAGCAGGATGATGGCCCCGTATGTCGCCGAAATCCAGAACGTCTCGATGTTCGACAGGGTCAGGATGTTCGAGATGATGCCGAGCAGGATCACGCCGAAGAGCGCGCCGAAGATCGAACCCTTGCCGCCGTTCAGGCTGATGCGTCCGATCACCGCCGCCGCGAAGACGGTGAAGATCATGTTCTGCCCCTGGCCCGACAGCACCGAGGCCATGCGTCCGGTCAGCATGAGCCCGGACAAAGCGGCGAGCGCGCCGCCGATCGCAAACACCGTCCAGACATACTGGTCGACGCGGATGCCGGCGGCGCGGGCCGCCTCGGCGTTGCCGCCGATCGCGTAGAGGGCGCGGCCGAAGCGGTGGTAGCGGAGGATCAGGCCGGCGACCACATAGAGCGCGCCGGAAACCCAGACGGAGGCGGGCAGGCCCAGCCAGTGGGCGTTGCCGAGGTAAAGGAGCGGCGCGGGCAGGTCGTAGAGCGTCCGGCCGTTGGTCATGCCGATCGAGATGCCGCGCAGCAGGATCAGCATGGCGAGGGTGGCGATGAAGGCATTCAGCCCGAGGCGGACGATCAGCCAGCCGTTGAATGCACCGACCGCGACGCCGACGGCGAAGATCAGCAGCACCGCGAGATAGGGGTTCAGCATCAGCCCCGAACCGTTGATCGCCGTGTCGGTCACAAGCCACGCCGCGAACATCGGCGCGACGCCGACGATCGATTCCAGCGACAGGTCGAACTTTCCGACGATCAGGATGATCGCCTCGGCGAGCACCAGCACCGAAAGCTCTGAGGATTGCTGAAGGATATTCACGAGGTTGACCTGCGTGAAAAACGCCGGCTGCACGAAGGCGCCGATGATCATCGCGACGACGATCAGTTGCAGCAGCGCCAGCTCGTCGCTCATGCGCAACGAGAAGCGCCACCGCGGCGAGGGGGGCGTCGCCATGAGGGATCTTTCTGCTTCCACTTTTATTGACCCAATCCTTCCATCGCGGCGACCATATCCCGCTCTCTCCACGAGCCGCTGAACTCGCGCACGATCTTTCCGGCGAATATCACCATGACGCGATCGCAGATCGCCAGCTCGTCGATCTCGTCGGACACGAGCAGCACGGCGGAATCGGTCGACCGGATGATTTCGAACAGCGCCTGCTTCGACGCGATATCGACGCCTGCCGTCGGATAGCCGAGCACGAGCACCTTCGGTTCTGACGCGAGCGCCCGGCCCATCACCGTCTTCTGCTGGTTGCCGCCGGAAAGCTCGCTGGCGTTCTGGTCCGGATCGCTGACCTTGATCTGCAGCTTTGCGATTATGGAATTGGCAAGCTCGCGCCGCCGCTGCGATGCGATGAAGCCCCAGCGGCTCATGCGGTGCAGGACGGGCAGGGCGATATTCTCTTCAACCGAGAGATTGCTGCAGAAACCCCTGGCGTGCCGGTCGTCCGGCACGAAAGCGACGCCGATTTCGCGCGCGCGATCCACCCGCCCGAGCGGCATGGGCTTGCCGCCGACCGAAATCCGGCCGCGCTCGGGCGTCCTCTGCCCGACGATCGCTTCGGCAAGCTCGGACTTTCCCGAGCCGGCAAGACCGGCGAGGCCGACGCGTTCGCCGGCGCGAACCCGGAACGACACATCCTGCACGGCGCCGGCGACCGAGACGGATTCGACGTCGAGCAGGATGGGGCGTGCATCGGGCATGCGGAAGCCGTCGTGCGCTGCGGCGGGGCCCTGCCGTTCGGCCGGCTCCCGCGACGCGTACGACTCGCCCACCATCGCCGCCACCAGCTCCGACTGGCCGAGATCGCCGACCGCCGCTTCGGCGACCAGGCGGCCGTCGCGCATCACCGCCACCCGCTCGCAGATCTCGTAGATCTCCTGCAGGTGGTGCGAGATGAAGAGGAACGTCACGCCTTCGCGCTTCAGCCGCGCGATGTGATCAAAGAGCTGCCGGATCTCGCGCGACTCGAGGCGCGCGGTCGGCTCGTCGAGGATGATGAAGCGGCTCCCGAGCCGCAGGGCGCGGGCGATCTCGAGAAGCTGCTTCTGGCCGACCGTCAGCTCGCCGGCGCGCTGCTCGATATCGACATCGAGCTTCCAGACGTCGAGCTCCTCGCGTCCCTGCCGCCTGAGCTCACGCCAGCTTATGATTCCGGAACGCGATGTCGGGTGGTCGTTCAGGAACAGGTTCTCGCCCACCGTCAGCTCGGGGATGATGGTCGATTTCTGGTAGACGCAGGCGACCTTCGAACGCCACTCCGCGCGGGCGGAGACGTCCGGAGCGGGCGCGCCGGAGAAGCGCACCTCGCCCGCGTCCGGGCGGTCCAGTCCCGTGAGCAGCCGGACCATGGTCGATTTGCCCGCGCCGTTTCTTCCGGCGAGGGCGACCGATTGGCCCGGATCGATCCGCAGCGAGACATTGTCGAGCGCGACCGTCGTTCCGTAGCGTTTCGCGACGGCGCGCGTCTCGACCAATGGCCCGCTGCTCGGGTCGAATGAGTCCATCGAAGTGGGACCTATCCAGCTGACGCCGAGGCTACTTCTGCGGCTGGTTTCCCCACAGGGCCGGATCGTCCACGTTCGCCTTGGTCACCAGCACGGCCGGCAGGAGGTCCATCTTGTTGCCGTTGAACTCGACCACTTCGCTGCCGTGATCGGTCTTGCCGAGCGCAAGTTCCTTGCCGGCCAGAGCGTCGAGCAGGTACTGGACGCCGTACTTGGCGTAGCCGTCGAGCGGCTGGGAGATCTCGGCGTCGAGCGTGCCGTCGCGGACGAGCGCCAGCGACTGCGGCCCGGCGTCGATGCTGATGTTGTAGATGTGCCCGGGCTCGCCGACCTTGGCGTCGCGGCCGGCCTGCTTCAGCACGTTCAGCGTCGGCGACAGCGCATAGTCGGACTGCTGGAAGATGCCGCCGAGATCGGGGTTGGCGGCGAGAACCGTCTGCAGGGCCGCCGCCTGCTTGGTGGCATCCCAGTCCGTCGGCCGCTCGATCAGCTCGATGTTCGGATGGTTCTTGGTGATGCAGTCGTGGAACCCTTCGCTGCGCTCGCGCCCGTTGATGGAACTGAAGGCGCCCTGCAGCGACAGGACCTTGCCCTTGTCGCCCATCGCCTTGGCCATGTCGGTGCAGGCGATTTCCCCCATGCCGCGGTTGTCGGCGCGCACGATGGCGTAGAGCTTGCCGCCGTCCGGCCCGATATCGATCGAGACGACCGGCACGTTCTGCGAAGCGGCGAAATCAAGCGCCGGGATGATCGCCTTGCTGTCGTTTGCGACGACGATCAGCGCCTTGGCGCCGGCGCCAATCAGATTGCGGACATCGGTGATCTGCTTGCCGGAATCCTGGTCGGCGTTCGTCGGCGAGAGGACGGTCAGCCCGGCCGCCTTGGCGTTGGCGACGGTCTGGTCCTGCAGAACCACTTCGAACTGCGCCATCAGGAATGGCGCCGAGTATCCGACGGTCTCGCCGGCGGCATAGGCCGTTCCGGCGCCTGTCATCGCAACGAGCAGCGCTCCGGCGGCCACCGACGCGAGATGCGTGCGGGAAATCCGATCCTTCATGTTCACTTCCTCCCTCTTGGTATTTTGAATTGGCTCTGCGGCATCAGGCTTCCGGGCGCTTTGCGGCCCGTTGCTTGCCTCGATGATCGTCGGTGCGGCGATCTCGCTCCTTCTTTCGTGGCGTCGTCGCCGCCAAAACCTCGTTCAGTCTCAAATCGATTTAAGGACGCGGGCGAGATTGTTGCAAGAGGAAAAGATGCTGCGCTGCAAGAAGCGTCCCGGCGTTGCGAGTGCGCTGGGAAACAGGGAAAGTTGGAAAAATAAATCGTTTCGCGCTAGTTGTGCCATGGAGTGCTCGAAGAGGCATCTCGGGGCGGCGCCGACGGGTGGTGGAGAAGGGAAGGCATGGCAGGGCTCGACGGCAAGCTGGCGGTGGTGACCGGCGCCAGCCGTGGCTATGGCAGGGCAATCGCCGAGCGTCTGGCGCGGGATGGGGCGCTTGTGGCGGTGCATTACGGGGAGAACGATGCGGCGGCGAACGCGACGGTCGCATCGATTTCGGCGGAGGGCGGGCGCGCATTTGCCGTGAAGGCGCCTCTCGACGGGTCGCTCGCCAGCGTAGCAACCCTCTTCTCCCGGCTGGACGAAGGGCTTTCGACGCTCGGCCGGCCACCGGCGATCGACATTCTCGTCAACAATGCGGCGATCAGTCCGCGCGGCACGATCGACGACACCACTGAGGCGGTCTTCGATGCGGTCTTCGCGGTCGACGCCAAGGCGCCGTTCTTCATCCTGCAGACGACCGTGCCGCGCATGCCGGACGGCGGACGGATCATCAACATCTCGTCGCAGACGTCGCTGATCGCGTTCCCGGGCGTCGCCGCCTATTCGATGGCGAAGGGCGCGCTCGACATCCTGACAATGGTCGCCGCCAAGCACCTCGCTCCGCGCAACATCACCGTGAACGCCGTGCTGCCGGGGGTCGCCGACACCGACATGAACGCAGGCTGGCTGCGCGGCAATGCCGAGGCGCGCAAGGCGGCCTCCGTCTTCAGCGCCTTCGGCCGGATCGCCGACGTGACCGATATCGCCGACATTGTCGGCTTTCTCGCCAGCAGCGACGCGCGGTGGATCACGGGTCAGCTGATCGATGGCGGCGGTGGCAGCGCGCTCTGACGGGAGCGATGCGGTGTTGCATCCTGCCGGCGAATCGGCCGGCGGTGTTGCCGCCACGTTCAAGAGTTGCGACTACACGGCCGGTTGGCAGCCTTTGCGCGAACCGCTAATCGGTCGTTCCGGCTCTTGGGCAATTAATACAGCCGATCTTGCAGGGGCGAGGGAGCAGCGCCATGAAGGATGACCGGCGGCCGCCGAAGCCGCCCTCCCGACCGCCGACGATCCGCGACGTCGCGGCGCGCGCCGGCGTTTCGCCCGCGACCGTATCGAACGCGCTCTCCGGCTCCCGCGGCGTGACGGGCGACCGGCGACGCGCGGTGCTCGAGGCGGTGGAGGCGCTCGGCTACAAGTCCAACCACATGGCGTCGAGCCTGCGGCGCGGCGAGACGCGGACACTCGGGATCGTGGTGCCGAACCTCGGCAACGAGTTCTACTCGGGACTGGTGCGGCAATGGGAGCGGCTCGCGGCGCAGAGCAGCTACGAGATCATGGTGGTGGCGAGCGGCGAGGACCCGGCAACCGAAGCGCGGCGGATCGAATCGCTGATCGCGCGCCGGATCGACGGCCTGCTCGTGGTGGCGGCACAGGACGAGTTCGGATCGACCCCAGGCTTTCCCGTGGGCCTGCCGCCGACCGTCCTCGTCGACCGCGCATTCGGCCATCCGCATTTCGATACGGTCGGCTCGGGAAACTTCGATGCCGGCTATCATGGCTGCCGGCATCTGCTGGAGCTCGGCCACCGCGACATCACGCTGCTCATCTCCTCGACCAATCACACCCACCTGAGAGATCGGCTCGAAGGCTACCGCCGCGCGCTGGCCGAAGCGGGGCTTTCGGGTCGCGAGCGCATCGTCTTCGGCGGCGGCACGGCGGAGAGCTGCCGCAGCGCGATCGAGCAGGATCTGCGCCGCCCGGACCGGCCGACGGCGATCTTCGCCGCGACGTTCTACGGGACGGTTGGCACGGTGAAGGCGATCAGTGCGCTTGAGCTCGCGTTTCCCAAGGACATCTCGCTGCTCGGCTTCGAGCATTCCGAATGGATGACGGCGGTGCGGCCCTATATCAGCGCCGTCGCGCAATCGGTCGACCAGCTGGCTATCCGCTCATGGGAGACGCTGCGCGAGCGCATCAAGGGCGAGCCGGCGGAGCTGGCGCGCGTGCTGCTCGACTTCCGTTTCGACTTTCGCGAATCGACGCGTCCGCCGAGGCAGGTTGCCGAGCGGCGCGCGGTAGCCGTCTAGCGCGCGCCGCTCCTGGCCCGGTGCTCTGCGACAACGCAGAGAAGCTCGAACATCAGCGTGGCGGCCGTCAGCGCGGTGGCTCCGGTCGGATCGAGCGGTGGCGAGACCTCGACCAGGTCCGCGCCGGCGATGTTGAGCCCGGCGAGGCGGCGGATCATCGCCTGCGCCTCGCGCGTCGTGATGCCGCCGATCTCCGGCGTGCCGGTTCCCGGCGCGATCGAGGGATCGAGCACGTCGATGTCGAACGACACGTAGATCGGCTGTGCGCCGACGATCGCACGCGCCTCCTCCATCACCGCCTGCGCCCCGCGCTCCTCGAACTCCTCGATGAAGATGATCCGCACACCGGCGGCCTTGGCGAAATCGTAGTTGCCGGCGTCGGAGATCGCGCCGCGGATGCCGATCTGCACGACGCGCTTCGGATCGAGCAGGTTCTCCTCAATGGCGCGGCGGAACGGGGTGCCGTGGTTGTAGCGGCTGCCGAAAAAGCTGTCGTAGGTATCGGAATGCGCGTCGAAGTGGATCATGCCGAGCGGGGCCTCGCGGGCGATGCCGCGGAGGATGGGAAGCGAGACCAGATGGTCGCCGCCGGCGGTGAGGGGCGTTGCGCCGGCGCGCTGCACCTCGCCCATGAAGGCGGTGATGTTCTCCAGCGTCTCATTGAGGTCGAGCGGGTTCACCGGCGCGTCGCCGCAATCGGCGACGCGGGCGAGGTCGAACGGCGAAACGCCGGTCACATGATGCACGCGGCGCACCAGGCTCGACTGGTTGCGGATCTCGCGCGGTCCGTGCCGAGCGCCGGTGCGGTTGGTGGTGCCGCCGTCGAAGGGGATCCCGACAAGCGCGATGTCCACCTCTGCGGGCTTCGCCATCGGCAGGCGCATGAAGGTCGAAGGACCGGCGAAGCGCGGGACTTTTCCGGAATCGAGCGGCTGGAAATTCGGGTCGCTCATTTCCGCTTCTTGCGGCCGAACTCGTTCTCGATCGCCTTGCTGATCAGCTCGACATGGTCGTCCATCAGCCACTGGCCCTTCTCCGCCGTCGCCTTCTCGGCGCGCGCCAGCACGCCGGACGCGGGGACGAAGTTCTTCGGAACCGGGTGCCGGTCGTAGGTCGGGAACTTCGCCGGCCCGTCGTCCGGCACCTTCTTCATGTCGACGAGATCCGGCCTGAGGAGCAGCATCAGCGATGTCTCCAGCAGGCTGGCGTGCTCGAGCTCGGTACCGGGAAAGCCTTCCGGGAACAGGCGGTCCAGCGTCGCCCGCTTGACGAAATCCCAGTATTCCAGCCGCATCGCCTGCATGTCCTTGACCCCGTCGCGGCGAAGCTCGCGGAGGCCGAGGTCGAGACCCTCGACCGCCGGCCAGCTGTTCTCGAAATGGCCGTTCAGGACGACGACCTTGCGCACGCCGTGAGCCCCGAGCCCGCGGATCACATCGCGCACGACGAGCGAGAAGGTGTTCGCGTCGAGACTGGTGGTGCCGGGGAAAGCCTCGCCGCCGCCCGAGCGCGGCTGCGATTTGTAGCCGTAGGGGATGGTCGGAGCGACGAGCGCCCCGATCTTCTTCGCGACGCGCGCGGCGACGGCGGTCGGCAGCACCACGTCGACCGACATTGCGAGATGCGGACCGTGCTGCTCGGTCGCGCCGAGCGGCAGGATGACGATCGTGCCGGCCTTCGCCTTCGCGGCGAACTGCGGCCACGAGAGTTCCGCCATGAACACGCTGTCTGCCATTTCTCTCCCCCTACAACACGTTACGTCATCAGCGCCCGGCCCGCCCTAAATGTCATCCTCGGGCGCGCGAAGCGCGACCCGAGGACCCAGGAAGCGGCAAAGCTGGGTTCTCGGGTCGCGCTTCGCTCCGCCCGAGAATGACGGTTTCGGGGGTCGCGGCTCATCGTCTGCACACTCACTAGAACATCACCGCGCCGCCGTTCGGGCTGACGCATTGTCCGGTCATGAATGATGCGCCGGGCCCGGCAAGGAACACGGCCACGGCGGCTATCTCCTCCGGCTTGCCGATGCGGCCGAGCGGATTGTCCGATTCCTTTGCGAGCACTTCCGGCGAGGTGAACTCGGCCCCGAGCATCGGCGTATCGGTCGGTCCCGGCGCGATGGCGTTGACGAGGATGTTCGGCGCGAACTCGCGCGCCCAGGCGCGGGTCATCGAGATCACGCCGCCCTTCGAGGCGCAGTAGACGGAGAAGGTCTCGCGCCCGAGGTAGGCGAGCTCCGAGGCGATGTTGATGATGCGCCCGGACTTCTGCGACGCCATGGCGCGGATCGCCTCGCGCCCGACGAGAAACGTGCCGCGCAGGTTCACGCCGATCACGCGGTCGAAGTCCTCGGCGGTGCTTTCGAGCAATGGCCGCTCCAGCATGATCCCGGCGCTGTTCACCAGAATATCAATCCCGCCGAGCCCTTTCAGCACGGTCCTGAAGAGCTTCAGCACCTGCGCCTCGTCGCCGATGTCGGCGTGCACGGCAAAGGCCTTGCCGCCATTCGCTTCGATCGCAGCGGCGACCTTGTCGCTCGTCCGCCTCGGCGCGCGGTCGGCGATCGCGACATGCGCGCCCTCGGCGGCGAACGCCGTCGCGATCGCGCGTCCGATCCCGCTTGCCGCGCCGGTCACCAGCGCCCGCTTGCCTTCCAGTGCGCGCATCAGACCATCGTGTCCCCGCGGTCGACGTTGACCGCCTGCCCGGTGATGTTTTTCGCGTGGTCGGAAGCCAGGAACAGATAGAGGCTCGCGACGTCCTCCGGCTCCATCAGCCCCGGCAGCGCCTGCGCGGCGAGGATCTGGCCGAGCATGACGTCCTCGTCGATCCCCGCCGCGTCAGAGACCTTCGTCAGCGAGCGGAGCGCCGCGCGCGTCTTCACCCAGCCGGGGCAGACGGCGTTGACGCGGATCCCCTTCGGACCAAGTTCCTTCGCCAGCACGCGCATGAAGCCGATATTGGCATGCTTCGAGGTGACGTAGGCGGCGAAATCCGCCGCGCCGGTCTTTCCCCAGATGGAGGAGGTGAGGACGATCGCGCCGCCCGTTCGCATCAGCGGCAGCGCCTCGCGGGTCACGTAGTAGGTGCCGATCACGTTGATCTCGATGATCCGGGCGAAAATCCTCTCCACCTCGTCGCCGGGCTCAAGCATCGGCGTGATCAGCTCGAGGCCCGCGTTATTGACCAGCACGTCGAGTGCGCCGAGCGCGCCGATGGAGCGCCGCACCGCGTCGCGATCCGTGATGTCGCAGATCTCGGCGCGGATTTTCCTGCCACACTCCTTGCCGATTTCGGAGGCCGCCTTCTCGATGTCGGCGGTAGAGGAGAGGATGGTAAGGTCTGCGCCGGCGCGTGCGAACGCGGCGGCGACGCCCTGTCCGATGCCATGGCTCGCGCCGGTCACCAGCACACGCTTGCCCGTAAAATCGAAGGCGCTCACGTCCGGCTCCCACCGACTCTTGGCACCCCCACCACCCTCATCCTGAGGTGCTGGCCCGACGAAGTCGGGGCAGCCTCGAAGGACGATCCAGAAGGCGATGAGAGTACAGTTGTGCGTGCTTCGAGGCCGGCCTTTGGCCGGCACCCCAGCATGAGGGAGTTTGGGGGGCTCCACATCGGGAACGTCCTGTCCCTCACGCCACCGCGGCGGCGAGTTCCGCCGCCTCGATGCGTGTCTCCTCGTTGCGGATCAGGGAGAGCACCTCGTGCCGGAGTTTTCGGAACGCGGGTAGCTCGGTCACCTCGAGCGTGCGCTCGGGCGGCAGCACCGCGCCGACCGACACGTCCTTCAGCACGCGCGCCGGCCGCGCAGAGAACACGATGATGCGGTCGGCGAGGAAGACGGCCTCGTCCACGTCGTGCGTGACGAAGATCACCGTCTTCCGCTCGGCATTGCGGAGCGACAGCAGTTGCAACTGAAGGCGTTCGCGCGTCAGGGCATCGAGCGCGCCGAACGGCTCGTCCATGAGGAGCACCAGCGGGTCGGCGGCGAGCGTGCGGGCAATCGCGACCCGCTGCCGCATGCCGCCGGAAATGCGGTTGATGTGGAAATCGGCGAATGGCGAAAGCCCGACCAGATCGAGATAGTGCCGCGCGATCCGGTCCTTCTCGGTCGCGCCGATGTCGGTGCGGTATTTCAGGCCGAAGCGGATGTTGCCGAGCACCGTCAGCCACGGGAAGGACGAGTAGGACTGGAACACCATGCCCTGCTCGCGGCTCGGGCCCTGCACTGCGCAGTCCTTCAGCCGCACCTCGCCCGATGTCGGCGTTTCGAGCCCGCCCACCATCCGCATGACGGTGGTCTTGCCGCAGCCGGAGGGACCGACGAACACCACGAACTCGCCCTCCGCGATCTTCATCGAAAGCGGCGCGACGACAGGCGTCGCGTGGCCGCGCTCGTCGAAGAAGACCTTCGTCAGCGTGCGGAATTCGATGAAGGCGTCGGTCTGCATCGGGTCAGGTCAGGTAGCGGAAATAGCGCCGGTGCGCGAAGCGGATCGCCTGATCCGAGACGAGCCCGATCACGCCGATGGTCAGGATGCCGGAGAAGACCTCCGGCGTCTTGCCGTAGCGGCGCGCGGTCCACAGCTCGTAGCCGATGCCGGAATTCGAGGCGACGATCTCAGCCACGATCAGATAGGTCCAGCACCAGCCGAGCGTGATGCGCAGGCTGTCCACCATGTTCGGCAGCATGGCGCGGAAGAGGATGTCCTTCAGCAGCGCGCGGTCGTTGGCGCCGAGCGTCAGGCCGGTCTCGATGAACTCCTTCGGTACGCGCCGCGCATCGTCGGCGACGAGCAGCACGAGCTGGAAGAACGTGCCGATCCACAGGAGCGCGATCTTCGACCCCTCGCCGATCCCGAGCCAGATCAGCGTGAGCGGCACCAGCGCCGGGACCGGGAGGTAGCGGATGAAATCGATGAGCGGCTCGGAAGAGGCTCCGACCACGCGGTAGCTCGACATCAGCATGCCGAGCGGAATCGCGATCACCGCCGAGGTGAGGAAGGCGATCCAGACGCGTGCGACGCTTATGCCGATGTCGGCGGCATAGCCGGCGGTGCCGAAAAGGCCGAGCCAGGCTGTCACCACCGACCAGGGCGAGGGCAGGAACACCGGCTTGATCAGGCCGGTCCCGGTGACGAGCTGCCAGACGGCAATCGTCAGCACGAAAGCCCCGATGCCCACCCAGAGCTGGATATTGGCGCGCGGCTTGCCGCGGAAGACGAAGAGCTCGCGAACGCCGCCTTCCTTGCGGATGGCGGCGGATGCGAGGGGAAGCGTGGCGCGCCCGGTCGCCGCGCCTCCTGCCGCGTCGTTCTCCCGGCCGGTCGCCGAGAGCGTCATGGCCGAACGCCCGCCGGTCCGCGCCTACCAGTTCTTCTCGACCTTGTTGATGATCGAGGAGTCGATGTGGTCCTCGGGGTTGAGCTTCACGTCGGCCGCCCCGAACTCGAGGTTCAGGTCCATCGCTTCCCGGAAGACATCATAGACCCGGCCCGGCTTCTCCGGCGTGCCCATGAACATCTTCGCCTCGTCGAAGGGCGTGTAGCGGAAGTTCGGCAGCGTCGCCTTGAAGTCGTCCGGGGTGATGGAGAACTGCTTGCCGATGATCGGGATCGCCTTGTCCTGGTTCGCGTAGAAATAGTCGACCGCGCGATAGAGGGCGCGGAGGAACTTCACGTACTTGTCCGGATGCGCGTGCAGCTCGCCGGTGTGCGCCATGATGATGTCGAGGATCAGGTCGTTGTAGTCCTTCGACGACGCGACGATGTGCGCGCCCCTGTCCTGATGCGCCGCGATCACCTGGCTCAGCACCGGCTCGTAGGTGCCGACGGCGGCAAGGCTCGTGTCGGAGAACGCTCCAATCGCATCGGCCGCCGCGAGATCGGTCAGGTTGGTGTCCTTGATGGAGAGATTGCACTCCTTCTTCAGCGCCATCTGCATCAGAAGGCGCGCCGGCAGGTTCGGCTCGACCGCGATCGTCTTGCCCTTCAGGTCACAGACCGACTTGATCGAGCCGTCAGCCGCCCATCCGTCACCGCCGAGCGAAAGGTCGATGGTGCCGATGATGATGCCCTCCGTGTCCTTGCGGCGTCCGAGGCCCTGGAACTCGCCCACCGTGCGCAGGTAGCAGTCGATGTCGCCGCGCTCCATGGCCGCCATCGCGTTCGGCATGTCGTCGTCGATGGTCTCCTCGACGGTGATACCCTCATCCTTGAAGAAGCCCAGCTCGTTGGCGACGTGAATCGGGCCGTAGCCGACCCAGGTCGGATACATGCAGGTGATCTTGTTTTCGTCGCCGACTGCCGCCTTCGCATCCGGCGCGAACTGCGCGACGGCGAAAAAGGCCAGTACCGCGAACAGCGTCGCGGTGACGCGTGCCCTGAAAGAAACCATCCCCAAACCCTCCCGTGATCCAAGAGTGTGGCTTGCACTCCCGACGAAAGCTAGCAAAAGCCCGGCCAGTTGGCGCGGGTCCTCATCGCGTCTTCCTTTCACGCTCGTGGAAGATGTATCCGAGGAAGGTCAGAAGCACCTGCGCCGCCAGCATCGCGGTGATATCGGAGGGGTCGTAGGGCGGTGAAACCTCGACCAGATCGATGCCGACGACGGTGCCTCGCTTCGTCAGCCCCTGCAGCAGTTCCATCACCTCCCAGTAGAGAAAGCCGCCGTGGCTCGGCGTGCCGGTGCCGGGCGCGATGGACGGGTCGAATCCGTCGATGTCGATGGTGACGTAGTAGCGGGCGCCCGCCGGGACGAGCGCGAGGACTTCTTCCGTGCCGAGGCGGCGGCACTGCCGGACGGAACGGATGACGGAGCCGCGCGCCCGCGCATCCTCATAGCCCTCGCGGGCGGTCGAGGAGACGTTGCGGATGCCGAGCTGCGTGATTCCGGTGACGTGCGCCTGCTCGGAGGCGCGCCGCATCGGGTTGCCATGCCCTTCGCGCACGCCGTGCCGCACGTCGACGAAGTCGAGATGCGCATCGATCTGCACGATATGGATCGGCGCTTCGTCGCTGAAGGCGCGGATGCACGGGATGTTGACCGCATGGTCGCCGCCGAGGACGAGGGGGAGGGCCTTGCGCTCGAGAATCTTGCGGACGGCGAGTTCGGCGTTGCGGTGACTCGCCGCGGTGTCGGTGTGGATGATGTCGGCGTCTCCGACGTCGACGATCCTCACCTTGTCCATCGGCAGGTAGACCGCATCGTCCTCATGGTCATAGGCGCCGCCATGGCCGAACGAGAAGAGCGTCGAGGCTTCACGGATGGCGCGCGGCCCGAAGCGGGCGCCGGCGCGATATTGCGTGCCCATGTCGTAGGGCACGCCGAGCACCGCGACATCGGCGTCGAGCGTGTCCCAGTCGAGACAGGGCGGGCGCTTGCCGAAGGTGCAGTGCCCGACGAACGGAAGGTTGAGACGGCCTTGCTCATAGGAATGCATGCGACGCTCCCGACCGGATCCGCGTTTCCGAAACTACCAGCATTCCCGCCAGACAGACGAGAATCGCCCTCCGCTCAATCCCTCTCAGCTCAGGAGCCAGCCCCCATCGACGTCGATTGTGGTCCCGGTGACGAAATCGTTCTCGATCAGGAACAGGATCGCCTGCGCCACTTCGTCGGCGGTCCCGGCCCGTGGGATCAGGTGGCCGGCAGAGCGCTTGTCCGCCATGGCGTCGCGTTCCGGGCTCGGCGGGCCGAACATCGGCGTGTTGATCACGCCGGGCGAGACAACGTTGATGCGCCGCGGCGCCAACTCCGGCGCGACGCCGCGGACGAAAGCCTCGACCGCGCCGCCGACCGAGGCGAGCGCGATCTGGCCGGGCCGCGTACGGCGCGCCGGCGCCCCGCTCACCAGCACGATGCTTCCATCCTTCGCGAGATGCTCGGCGCCGTAGCGGACGACGTTGGCGTAGCCCCAGAGCTTGTTGAAGGACCCCTTGTAGCCGTCCATGTCCATCTTCAGGAACGGGCCAGCGGCCCGCTCGCCGCCGGTCGCGGCGCTGACCAGAATGTCGTAGGGCGCGAGCTCGGCGCAGAGCGCCGCCACGGCCTCGCCGGAACGGACGTCGCAGGCTCGGAGCGTGATCCCCGGCGGCACGTCGCCGGCGCGATCCGGCGTGCGGCTCATGGCGACGACCTTGGCCCCGAGCTTCGCCAGCGCCTTCGACGTGGCAAGGCCGATTCCGGAGGTTCCTCCGAACACCAGCGCCTTCTTTCCCTCGATCTTCATTGCGTGTCCTTCCACAGAGCCGGTGGCTCGCTTTCCAGCCGACGGTCCACATGATGCGCGACCGTCTGGAGGCGGCTCCCGCCGCCCTTCAATCGGAGAGAACCTCTGTGGGCATCGGAAGGCGGATGCAAGAGCCTAACTTGCCGCGAGGGGCGGCCGGCGCGTGGTCGAGCGCTCGATGAGCTCACCCGGCACCACGCGGAGAACGCCGCCGGCCGACCTGCTCGACGACATCATCGACTGAAGAATCGACATCGCCTCCGCAACCATGCGTGGTCCATCCTGCACGATTGTGGTCAGGTCGTAGGACGCCCAGGAAGCTTCGGGAACATCGTCGAAGCCGGCGACGAGCACATCTTCCGGCACGCGGAGGCGAAGACGCTTGCGGAGCGCATCGAGCGCCCCGATCGCCATCAGGTCGTTGGCGCAGAAAAGCGCTTCCGGAAACGAGCCACGCTTGCTCAGCTCGATGGCGGCGTTGAAGCCGCCCTCGTAGAGGAAGTCGCCCGTCGCGACGCTGACGCTGGCGAAGCCGTGCTTGCGCAGCCGGGCCTTGTAGCCGCGAAGGCGCTCGTTGCTGGCGTGGCTGCCTTCGGCACCGGCAATGAAACCGAACGTCTTCGCGCCGCGCTTCACGAGCACATCCGCGACCGCGCGCGCGCCGCCGGCGCTGTCGGAGCAGACCGAGGTCACCCACCGGTTCTTCACCGGCGTGTTGAAGGAGATGGTCGGAATCCGGATCTGCGCAAAGGCCTGCGCCGCGTCCTTCGTCAGAACGGGCAGGGCGCTGACGATGGCGTCGACCCGGTAGCTCGCGAGCTTCGGCACGATGCCGTCGAGCGAGTGGTCGCTGTCGACCTGCACCAGCAGCACCTGGTGGCCGGTCGTCTGCAGCGCCTTGGTGAACTCCTCCAGCGCCAGCGCATAGAACGGATTGCTCGTGCCGCTGATCGCGACCGCCACGAGATTGGAGCGATGGTTCAGCAGGATGCGCGGAATGAAGTTCGGGCTGTAGCCGAGCTTCTTCGCCGCCTCGAAGACTTTCCGGCTCGTCTCCTCGGAAACGCTCTTCTCGGAGAAGGCGCGCGACACGGCCGACTGCGACACGCCGGCAGCGCGGGCGACGTCGGTCGACGACGGGTATCGCTTGCCGGGCTTCTTCGGCGCCTTCATCCGCGCTCCGGCATCACATCACCGTCTTCAGCATCCCGCCGTCGACGAAGTAGGTCGAGCCGATCGAGTAGGTCGCCTTGTCGGAGCAGAGGAAGACGAAGAAGTGCGCCATCTCCTCCGGGCTCGAGAAGCGCTTGATCGGCGCCAGCTCGTCGGCGACCGACTGCAGATGACCCTGCCAGTCGCCACCATTGTTGGCAGTGAGCTGTTTCGCCGTCTTGATCCAGTCCGGCGTCAGCACCAGCCCGGGATTGATGCAGTTCACGCGGATGTTGTCCTTCACCACCTCGGTCGCCAGCGTCTTGGAGAACATCATCAGCGCCGATTTGGTGACGTTGTAGATCGGCTCGTACCAGAGCGGCTGGGCGGCGCAGATCGAGGCGTTGTGCAGGATCACGCCGCCGCCGCGCTTCTGCATTGTTGGCACGAAGCCGCGCGCCAGCCGAACCGCCGCCATGACGTGCAGGTCCCAATAGGCCTGCCACTTGTCGTCCGGCGCGGCCATGATCGTCTCGTTCGAGCCGGTGCCGGCATTGTTGAGGAGGATGTCCGCGCCTTTGAACTTCCTCCGCGTCGCGGCGACCAGCGCATCGCAGCCTTCCACGGTCGCAACATCGCAGGCGACGGCGAGCGTCGTCACGCCGTATTGCTTCGCGACGCGGCGCGCTTCCTTCTTCACGCGATCCTCGTTGCGCGCCGCCATGACGATATTCGCGCCCTCCGCGGCAAGACCTTCCGCCACCGCCAGCCCGATGCCGACGCTGCCGCCGGTGATCACCGCGACCTTGCCCTTCAATCCGAGATCCATGATGGCACCCCTGCTATTTGACGATCGGGATTTTCGACCGATCGATGGTAATGGCGACAGCCGCTATCAGCACCGCCCCGAATACGATGTTCTGCGCGAAGATGTTGACGCCGAGGAAGGTCATGCCGATGCGCACGACCGAGATGATCAGCGCTCCGACCAGTGTGCGCCAGATGCTGCCGACGCCGCCGGTGATCGCGGTGCCGCCGACCACGACCGCGGCGATTGAGGGGAGCAGCAGTTCCGCGGCAAGCGTCGGCGATCCGCTGGCGAGGCGGCCCGCGAGGATGACGCCGGCCAGCGCCGCAAGGCCTGCCGAGAGCACGAAGGCGATGATCTTCTGCCGGTCGACCTTCACGCCAGAGGCGTAGGCGGCGGGCTCTCCCGCGCCGATCGCGGCGCTGTAGCGGCCGAAGCGGGTGCGGCTCTGCAGGATATGCCCGACCACGAGCACGATCAGGCCGATCAAGATGACGTTCGGGAAGCCGAACGGGGTGCCGGTAATCCAGGTCTGATAGCCGCGCTCGGCGTCTTCGAGCGTGATCGACCGCTCCCTCGAAATGACCAGCGCCGCGCTGTAGAGCACACCCCCCATCGCGAGAGTCGCGATGAAGGACGGAATCCGCAGCCGCACATGCGCAAGGCCCGAGAGCAACCCTGCGACGGCGCCGACCGCGACGGCCAGCACGAAAGCGCCGTAGCCGAAGCGCGTGATCGTCAGCGCGACGATGACGCTGGAAAGCGAGGCCATCGACTGGATCGAAAGGTCGATGCCGCCGAGCATGATGACGAAAGTCACGCCGGTCGCGAGAATGAAAAGCACGGCGGTGTCGCTGGCGAGCTGCAGCAGGGAGGCGGGCTGCAGAAATACCGGCTGGGCGACGCCCACGACGGCGACCAGGATCACGAGCGTCGCCAGCGGCAGCCACTGCCGCACGCGGTTCGGTCCAATCCTCTGAATGAGCGCGTTCACCGGCCGCCTCACACCATATGCCCGATGAGGTCGACCTGGCTCGGCTTGTGGCCGGGCCGCGCATCGGTCGCGAAGGTCACCGCGCCGTCGCGCATCACGAGCACCGTATGGCTGAGGCCGATCGTCTCCTCCAGCGTGTCCGATGTGAGGATGACGGCGACGCCCTCCGCCGTGACGGCGCGGACGAGCTCGTAGACCTCCTCCTTCGCGCCAACGTCGATGCCGCGTGTCGGGTGATCGAGGATAAGGACCCTGGCCTTTGCATTCAGCCACTTCGCCAGCACGACCTTCTGCTGGTTGCCGCCCGAAAGGCTGAGGCAGAGCGTCTCGATGCTCGGTGTCTGCACGCGCAGGCGATCGACCCAGCTCTTCGCGAGCCGGCGCTCCTCGCTGGCCGAGATGAACCCATGCCGCATGAGCCCGCCGAGATCCGCGAGGGTGATGTTGGCGGCGACGGAAAGGAAAAGCACCAGCCCCTCGACCCGCCGCTCGCGGGGGATATAGCCGATGCCGAGGTCGACGGCTTCCGCCGGCGTCGACAGGCGCACGTCGCGACCGCGCACCGAGAGCCGCCCGCCGGTGTGCGGGGCGAAGCCGGCGAGCGTCCGCGTCAATTCCTCGCGACCCGAGCCGATCACCCCCGCGATGCCGAGAATCTCGCCGGCGTGCAGCTTGAAGCTGACGTCCCGGTAGGCTTGGCCGAGCGAAAGTCCCTCCGCCTCGATCAGCACCTCGTCGCGGAACGGCTTCTGCAGGGGCTCGCGATAATATTCCGCCTGCAGGCTGCGGCCGACCATCAGATGGTGAAGCTTCGTCACGTCGGCTTCCGACGTGACAAGGTCCGCCACGACCGCTCCGTCCTTCATGACGTAGATGCGGTCGGAGACCTCCAGCACCTCGTCGAGGCGGTGCGAGACGAAGATGAAGGAGGCGCGCGATTTCAACGCGCGCACGCGGCTGAACAGGATCTCGATCTCGGCGCGTTCCAGCACCGATGTCGGCTCGTCGAGCAGGATGACCAGATGGCCGCCGGCCTTTTCCTCGAGCGTCAGCGCCTTGGCGAGCTCGACCATCTGGCGCGCGGCGAAATCGAGGTCCTCGGCGCGCATGCGCGGGTCGACGTCGACCTGCACCTTGGCGAGCTGCCGCGCCGCCGCGGCGTAGAGCTTCTTCCAGTCCACGATTCCGAAGCGGGTGAACTGCTTCTCGTTGCCGAGGTAGATGTTCTCGCCGACGGTGAGGTTGGTCAGGAGCGACTGCTCCTGAAACACCATGCCGATGCCCTTGCTGTTGGCGTCGGCCGCGTCGAGCAGCCGCGTCGGCTGGCCGGCGATCAGGATCTGCCCGCTGTCGGGCTGATAGACGCCGCTCAAGATCTTCATGAGCGTCGATTTTCCGGCGCCGTTCTCGCCGATCAGGCCGACGACCTCGCCCTGGCCGATCTCGATCGAGACGCGCTTCAGCGCGTGCACGCCGGGAAAGCTCTTGTCGACCGCGACGAGCGACAGCGCCGGGCTGGACCCGGCGCTCATTTCACTATCCGCATCAGCTTGCGGTCGATGGAAAGGGCCACCGCCGCGATGATCATCAGCCCCTGCACGCCGATCTGCACGCTCGGCGGCACGCCCATCAGCACCATGCCGTTCGAGAGGACGACGACGATCAGCACGCCGACCAGCGTCTGCAGCACGCCGCCCTGGCCCCCAGAGAGCGAGGTGCCGCCCACGACGACAGCGGTCACGGTGGTGAACAGCCGGCCATTGCCGAGCTGGGAGTTTCCAAGGCCGAGCTGTGCGGCGGCGAGGATGCCGCCGATCGAGTAGAAGATCCCGGCGAGCGTGAAGGCGGCGATCCTGACGCGGGCAACGGAAATGCCGGAGAGCGCGGCCAGGTCCTCGCCGCCGCCGAGCGCGTAGATGTAGCGGCCGAGGCGCGTGTAGTTCTGGATGATGAGGGCGACGACGAGGCAGGCAAGCGCCAGCCAGACGCCGCGCGGAAATCCGAGGAACCGCTCGATCGCGAGGCCGCGGATCAGCGGGTCGTTGATCCGGATCGCCATGCCGCCGAGCAGGGCGTTGGCGATTCCGACGCCGATGAACCAGGTCCCGAGCGTGGTCATGAACGACGGCACGGTCAGCTTGACGTGGATCACTCCGTTCAGAAAGCCCACGCAGCCGCCGACGACCAGCACAACGAGGATCGCCAGAAGGCCGTAGTCGTTGCCGTTCGCGCCATTCAGCACCAGCATCGAGAGGATCACGGCGCCGAGCGTCAGGATTCCCTCAACCGAGAGGTCGATCGACCCCATCAGGATGATGAAGGTCGCGCCGAGGCCAAGCACGAGGGGGATCATCGCCGCCTGGCTGATCCGCACGAAATTGCCGAAGGTCAGGAAATTCGGATTGAAAGCGGTGATGATCGCGCACAGCAGGACGAAGACGATCAGCGGCGCCCACGACGCGAGACGCCAGCGGCGCGGCCTTGCTGCCGGCTGCGCGCTGGCCTCGTTCGGGGATGTCGACGTTTCGACGGCCATGAATTTCCGACCTGCGCGCACTGTCAGGCGAACGCGTTGCCGCGTCCGGCCACCTTACGCCGGGGCTTGAGCATCGAGTAGGGGCGGGCGCGCCGGGGAGGCGCGCCCGCTGTTGCGTCGGCTAGTTGTACTGGATCTGCCCGCTCGCACGGCCCCAGATGTCGTTCCAGTCGAGCTGCGGCTCGGCCTTCACGTTGGAATCGTAGAACGCCTGGGCGTTGTCCTTGGTGATGGTGACGCCCGTGCCATAGAATTCGCGGTGCTCCTTGCCTTCCTTCGAAGGGTCGAAGGTGCCGGTCTTGGCGTGGAAGCCGATCGAAAGGCCCATGCCGCCCTGCCAGAAGGGATCCCAGGCGACCGTGCCCGCCATCTCTCCGGCGAGAACCGCCTCGACTGCGAGCTGGATGCCGTCAATGCCGGTCACCGGCACCTTGCCGGCACGACCGTCGGCACGCAGCGCTTCGACCGCGGCCAGCGCCATGTCGTCGTTCGCCGCCCAGATGCCCGTGATCTGGTCGCCGAACTGCGTGAGCCAGGCGTTGGTCTTCTCGAGCGCCTCGGCCGCCGTCCAGTTCGCGACCTGGAAGTCGAGGAGCTTCACATCGGGGTTGGCGTCGAGCGCCTGCTGCAGGCCGGCCTTGCGTTCGATGGCCGGCACGTTCGACTCGATGCCGCCCAGCGCGCAGATGCCGCCCTTGCCGCCCATCGCCTTGATCAGCGCCTCGGCCATCGCCTTGCCGTAAGGCACGCCGCTGAACGAGATATGCGCGACGTAGTTCGGATCGAAGTCCCACGGATGCAGGTCGTTCGGCTTGTTCCACTGCGTCACGACCGTGGCGCCGGCAGCCTTGACGGCCTCGACGATCGGCCGCGCGTCCGGGCTGTCGTTCGGATCGACGTTGATGACGCAATTGCCGCCGGTCTTGGCAAGGATCGCCTTGATGTCGGCGATGCCCTTCTCGCTGTTTCCTTCCGTGACGAGGGTCACGTATTCCGCGCCGACCGACTTCGCGAACGCCGCGCCGCCCTTGTTCCAGGTGGCGTGGTAGGGGTTGGAAAGCGAGCGGATCGAGTTGACGACGGTCGGAACGTCAGCCGCGAAGGCCGAGCGTGTGATGATCGCCGGAAAGGCGCTGGCGACACCGAGCGCGGATGCGCCCTTGAGGAAATCGCGGCGCTTCACCGGAAGCTTGAGCGTATCTGAAATGATCTTGCGGACCATCTTGTTGCACCTCCCTAAGAGACGCCTTGGCCGGCGGCGTCTTCATTCATTGCTGGATCGAGCGGGTCGGCAATGTCCTCCGAAGGCCTTTTCTCATTGGGTTCGGGGGTCCCGCTTCGCGGCATGTTGCCGTTTCCGAAGCGCGGTCGGCCCCCCGAATTCTCGCACATTGACGAGCCGTTTTGGCCGTGCATAGCTATGCACAAGCAAGAAAAGCAGTCAATGCCGTGGGAGGAGCTTCCAATGCGATTAGAGGGAAAGGTCGCTGTCATCACCGGCGGCGCGCGCGGAATCGGACGCGCCATCGCCGAGCGTTACGTCAAGGAAGGAGCGCGCGTCGTGATCGCCGACCTGCTGCTCGAGCAGGCGAGGGAGACGGCCGCCGCGATCGGCCCGGCGGCCGAGGCCGTGGCGGTCGACGTCAGCCGTGGCGACTCGATCGACCGGATGGCGGGTTTCGTCGCCGAACGCTTCGGCGCCGCTGATATCCTGGTGAACGGCGCCGGCATCTTCGACATGGCGCCGCTCGCGGAAATCACCGCGGACCACTACGAGAAGCAGTTCGGGGTGAACGTGCGCGGCTTGCTGTTCACCTCGAAAGCTATCGCGGCGCAGATGATCGCCACCAACAAGCGCGGCAAGATCATCAATTTCTCCAGCCAGGCCGGGCGGCGTGGCGAAGCGCATGTCGCAGTCTACTGCGCCACCAAGGCGGCGGTGATCAGCATCACGCAGAGCCTGGCGCTCGAGCTCATCAAGCACGGCATCAACGTGAACGGCATCGCGCCGGGCGTGATCGACACGCCGATGTGGGAGCGGGTGGATGCGCTCTTCGCCAAATACGAAAAGCGACCCATCGGCGAAAAGAAGCGGCTGGTCGGCGAGGCCGTCCCCTATGGCCGGATGGGGCTGCCTGACGACATCGCGGGCGCGGCTGTCTTCCTGGCGAGTTCCGACAGCGACTACGTCGTCGCCCAGACCCTCAATGTCGATGGCGGCAACTGGATGAGCTGAGAGTTCCTGCCGCTGATCTCCGCCCGGGTCGCGCTATCGGGTTCCGCTCGCGGATGCGATCCAGCACGGGAAGAAGGGCGTTCTCGCATGTGGCCGGTTGATTCGGCCGGGGGAAAGCCTCAGTGCTTCGGCAGGCGACCGAGGCAAGAGATGCGGGAGCGGAAGGGCAGGGGACGCGTCGGATTCGGCGGCAGGAGGCGCGGCCCGTCGGGCACCGCCGCGGCCGGCGCGATCCGGCGGACAATTCTATGATTCGCTGGGCCGTCATCGACCGGGGCGCGATTCCGGGCGGCGGCGAGTTGCGGCTGATGCAGCGCGGCGACGAGTTCTCCATCATGCTCGGATCGAACCAGCTCATGAACAGCCGCGGGACCGGCTCGGAGGAGGCGCTCGCGACCTTCGCGTGCGACCGGATCCGCAGCCACAAGCGGCCTCACATCCTGGTCGGCGGGCTGGGCATGGGCTTTACGCTGCGCGCCGGGCTCACCGTCCTCGGCGCCGACGCGCGGATCACGGTCGCCGAGCTGGTGCCGTCGGTCATCGCCTGGGCCAGGGGTCCGCTCGCGGGAATATTCGAGGGGTCGCTCGAGGATCCGCGGGTCGACCTCTACGAGGGCGACGTCGGAAAGCTCATCGCCTCGAGCAAGTCGGCCTATGACGCGATCCTGCTCGACGTCGACAACGGCCCGGAAGGATTGACGCGCAAGGCCAATGACCGGATCTACGATCTGGGCGGTCTCCGCGCGGCGCGCGGCGCGCTGAAACCGGGCGGCATCCTCGCCGTCTGGTCCTCGACGCCGAGCAAGCGTTTCACGGACCGGCTCCGCGCAGCCGGATTTCGCAGCGACCAGATCAAGCTCCGCGCCAATGCGGGCGACGGAGCGCGCAGCGTCATATGGATTGCAACGCCTGCGCTCGCGCAGCCACCGAGCCGAGACAGGGGCCGCGACAAAGCCCCGTCCGGTGCACCGCAGTCGGCGCGGAAGCGTTAATGGCAGAGCTTCCTGGATGTCCTCAAGCGGGATGTCGAGCGCGTTGTTCGGCGATGAACCCTTCCAGCCCGCGTCCCTTCGGGTTGGCGCGCTCCGTGCCATGCCCCTGCAGCCCAAGGACGTAGGTCAGGCCGTAGGGGTTGAGGCCGGTCTGAAGCATCGGCGCCCGCCTCCCTGAAACGGAAGAACTCTCAGCTCAGCGCAGCCCGGCATCGACGATGAGGCACTGCTTGGTGATCATCCGGCTGTCGTCGGCGGCAAGGAAGAGCGCCGTGCGCGCGACTTCGTCCGCGAGCAGCCGATGGGGCAGCGCCTGGCGCGTGACGAACTGGTCCGCCTCCTTCTCGGTGTACCAGAGCCGCAGCTGCTTCTTGGTGATGACCGCGCCCGGCGCGATGGCGTTCACGCGGATGTTGTCGCCGCCATAGAGCCGCGCCAGCGAATTGGTGAGACCCACGATCGCTGCCTTGGCGGTCGCATAAGGCACGAAATCCGGCCCGCCCGTCATCCAGGCGACCGAGGAGAAGTTGATGATCGATCCCTGTCCGAGCTTCTTCATGTGCGGGTGCACCGCCTGCGCCGCGAAGAACTGATGCCGCAGGTTCTCGTGCATCGCGGCGTCCCATGCCTCGGCCGTGATTTCGTCCGCCTTCTGACGCGTGTCTCTGGCCGCGTTGTTGACGAGTGCGCCGATCGGCCCGAGTTCCTTCTCCACCTTGCGGATAGCGGCTTTCAGCGCATCGATGTCGGTCAGATCGCAGTGCAGGAACATCGGGGCCTTCCTGAGCGCCGTGACGAGCGCCCTGGAAGCCTTGTCGTCGACATCCACGAAGGCAACCTTCGCCCCCTGCTTTGCGAAAGCGGACACCATCGCGGCGCCGATCCCCGATCCGCCGCCGGTGATGAAGACCACTCGGTCCTTCAGGCTCGGATACGTCGCAAAAGCGCCTGGGCGCGGAGTGAGATCGGGCACGGCCATCGCTCTCTTGTGGTCTCGGGACGACACTCTCCCGCGTCGCGGTCGAGCCGGCCGACCCTAGCTCAGATGAAACGCTCTGTGCCCGGCTCGAAAGGACGCACCCTGCCCATGTCGACGGCAAGCGTCGGGCGACGCGCGACCGGGGCGGGCAGACAGATACGGATCGAACCGGCCGATTGCCCCGCTGGATCTCTTACCGTTGCGGGACCTCAAAACTGACGGTCTGGCTGTCGATCACATGGTGTGTCGGGTCCGCCAGCTCGACCAGCACCTTGTGCGGGCCTGGGGGGAGGCCGACCACGATGATGGTCTCACCGCTCGCGTCGACGAAATGCCACGGCGCGTCGTCGACGGTGATGTGGACATGCCCGATGCGCGGCGACACGTCGAGCGCCCCCTTGCCGAACACTGGCACAACGCGCAGGTTCTCCGTCCGGTACTGAATGAAGACCGCCCCCCGCGCCAGCGCCTCCGGGATCGGCGGGTCGACGATCAGCCTCGGCGGTGCTTCGCCTTCAATCGAGAGCAAGGGTGAGGGGCCACGAATGTCCCTGGCGCTCTGGGCGTGGGCAAGCGTGGAAGCGACGAGCGTGACGGCAGCCATGACGGCTAGCTCCTTGAGAATGGTGCGCATGATGGTTCCTCCGGTGTCCTCGGTGCACGTTGCTACGCCTTCGCTGACCTGCAGAACGCAAGCAGGTCCTGGTTCAGGCGATCCTTGTGGGTCGTGGTCAGGCCGTGCGGCGCGCCCTCGTAGATTTTGAGGGTCGCGTTCGGGATGATCTTCACATTGAGGAGCGCCGAATCGGCGATCGGGACGAGCTGGTCGTCGCCCCCGTGGACGATCAGCGTCGGAACGTCGATCGCCTTCAGGTCTTCGGTCAGGTCCGTCTCGGACTGTGCCTTGATGCCGAGATAGGAGGCCGGCATCCCGGCCATCATGCTCTGCATGACGAAATGCTCGCGCACGCCCTCGGAGATCTTCGCGCCAGGCCGGTTGTAGCCGTAGAACGGATAGGTGAGATCCTTCCAGAACTGCGAGCGGTCCGCCTGCACAGCGGCGCGAACCTGATCGAACGCCTCGATCGGTGCGCCGAGCGGGTTAGCTTCCGTCTTCAGCCGGAGCGGCGGTATGGCGCTGATCAGCACGACCTTGGCGACGCGCGCCGTACCGTGCCGGCCGACGTAGCGAACGACCTCTCCGCCGCCGGTGGAATGGCCGACATGGATCGCGTTCTTCAGGTCGAGCGCTCCGACGAGCTCGGCGAGGTCGTCGGCAAAGGTGTCGAGGTCATTGCCGTTCCACGGCTGGCTTGACCGGCCATGGCCGCGGCGGTCGGCGGCTATGCAGCGGTAGCCATTGGAAGCCAGGAAGAACATCTGGTCCTCGAACGCGTCCGCGCTGAGAGGCCAACCGTGGCTGAAGACGACCGGCTGACCCGATCCCCAATCCTTGAAGTAGATCTGCGTGCCGTCGGTGGTCGTCAGCGTGCTTGCCGTGAGGCTGCCGGAGTTTTCCGGGGTGGCTGCCCGCGCGCGATCCGCCACCGACAATGCGGGGAGTGCGAGGGCCGAAGACACGGCCAGTCCGGTCGCTCCCGTCAGCACGGCGCGCCGCGTGGAGGGAGAAAGGAAAGGTGCTGCTTCGCTCATCGATCGATTCCTTCGAAGCTGGCCGGTCCGCCGGGATGACGGGGTCCGCATCCGTCTCGACCTTTCGCCGGTTGACGGATCGCCGCTGCCAGGCGAGCGGCAGGAGAGGTGGCGCGAGGGCGAGGAGCCCGCGCGCTATTTCGGAGATCAGCCCTTGATGAAGGCGAGAAGGTCCGCGTTCACCGTGTCGGCCTGCGTGGTGATCATGCCGTGCGGGAAGTCCTTGTAGGTCTTCAGCGTGCCGTTCTTCAGCAGCTTGGCCGACAACGGCCCGGCGTCGGCGTAGGGGACGATCTGGTCGTCCTCGCTGTGCATCACCAGCACAGGCACGCTGATCTTCATCAGATCCTCGGTGAAATCGGTCTGCGAGAAGGCGACGATGCCGTCATAGTGCGCCTTGATGCCGCCCATCATGCCCTGGCGCCACCAGTTTGCGATGGCCGACTCCAACGATTTCACGCCCGGTCGGTTGAAGCCGTAGAACGGCCCTTCGGGCAGGTCGCGATAGAACTTCGAGCGATTGGCGGCGAGCTGCACTTGCAGATCGTCGAACACCGCTTTCGGCAGGCCGCCCGGATTGGCGGCGGTCTTCACCATGAGCGGCGGCACCGCGCTGATGATCGCGGCCCGCGCCACGCGGCTTTCGCCGTGCCGCCCGAGATAGTGGATCACCTCGCCGCCGCCGGTGGAGTGTCCGACATGGATGGCGTTCTTCAGGTCGAGATGCGCGGTCAATGCCGCCAGGTCGTCGGCGTAATGGTCCATGTCGTGACCGTCGCTGACCTGCGAGGAACGGCCATGGCCGCGCCGGTCATGGGCGATGACGCGGTAGCCCTTGCCGAGGAAGAACATCATCTGCGCGTCCCAGTCATCGGAGGACAATGGCCAGCCGTGGCTGAAGACGATGGGCTGTCCCGAGCCCCAGTCCTTGTAGAAGATTTCGACGCCGTCCTTGGTCGTGATCGTGCTCATGGAAGACTTCTCCTGGTTGGTAGACGTGTTGGCGAATGCTGTGTCGCTGCTCGCAGTCAGGGCGCTAAACGTGAGGCCTGCGACCGCCATGGCCGCGCCGCCGATCAAGACCTCGCGGCGCGAGGCGGATGCGGTCTCGATCGGATTCGGAAACGTCATGTGCGTGTTCCTTTGCTGGTGATGATGCGTCTGGCGGAGCCGCTGCTGCTCGGATCGCTCACAGGGCGTCCGCGTCGATCACCGCCTGGGCGAACGCCCGCGGCGCTTCCTGCGGGAGGTTGTGACCGATGCCGCCCGTGACGAGCCGGTGCTCGTACTTGCCCGCGAACCGCGCTGCATAAGCTTCCGGCTTGGGGTGAGGGGCGTCGTTGGCGTCACCCTCCAGCGTGATCGTCGGGACGCTTATCGCGGGGAACCGGGCGAGGTCCCGTTCGAGATGATCGTAGCGCGCCTCGCCCTCGGCGAGCCCGAGCCGCCAGCGGTAATTATGGATGGAGATGCCGACGTGATCGGGATTCTCCAGCGCCGCCGCCGAGCGTTCGAATGTGGCGTCATCGAAATTCCACTTCGGCGACGCGAGCTGCCAGATGAGCTTGGCAAAATCGCGCCGGTATTTGTCGTAGCCAGCCCGGCCGCGCTCGGTGGCAAAGTAGAATTGGTACCACCATTGGAGTTCGGCGCCTGGCGGCAGTGGAGTCTTGTTCGCCTCCTGGCTGCCGATCAGATAGCCGCTCACCGAGACCATCGCCTTGCAGCGCTCCGGCCAGAGCGCCGCGATGATATTCGCGGTGCGCGCGCCCCAATCGTAACCGGCGAAGGTTGCCGTCCCGATCCCGAGGGCGTCCATGAGCGCGACGATGTCGGACGCGATCGCCGCCTGCTGGCCGTTCCGCGGCGTCGCATCCGAGAGAAAGCGCGTCGTGCCATAGCCGCGCAGATACGGAACGATCACCCGGTAGCCCGCCGCTGCCAGCAGGGGGGCGACGTCCACATAGCTGTAGATGTCGTAGGGCCAGCCATGCAGGAGGATGACGGCCGGCCCGTCAGCCGGTCCGTCCTCGGCATATCCGACATTCAGGTCGCCGGCGTCGATCTGCTTCAGGGAGGCGAACGACGTTCTAGTCCCCGGCTTGATCGCCGGGACTGCCGGAGTTGCGTCGCCGGACGCCGCGCTTGCAGAACCCATCATGATGAGTTCCGCCGTGGCGACCGTGAATGCGGCGGTCCCCAGGAAGCGGCGGCGTCGATGGTCGATTTTTTCAGACATCAGTCTCTCCTCCTTCGGGGCCTACGGCGAAAAAATGCGGCGCGCGTCGAGCGCGCCGCAGAGGTTCAGATGGATTTGCGCAGCGGCTTGAACGTCTCGCGCATTTCGGAGACGAAGACGGACGTCTGCTCCCATGCCGCGAAGTGCCCGCCCTTCGGGAACCTGCCGTAGTGGATGAGCTTCGGGTAAGCCTTCTCCGCCCAGCTCTTCGGCGCCTGGTAGATCTCTTCGGCGAATGCGCTCACGCCGACCGGGATCTTGATGCCCCGCGCGTCGAAGAAGCCGCCTGCCGGCAGATTGTGCGCCGTGTCCCAGTAGAGGCGCGCCGAGGAGATCGCGGTGTTCGTCAACCAGTAGAGCGTGATGTTGTCGAGCACGTCGTCGCGGCTCAGCCCTTCTGGCTTGCCGTCAAAAACGCGAACGATCATCTCGTAGCTGCGGATGTCGTGATCGAGGATCCAGCCCGCGAGACCGACCGGCGAATCGGCGATCCCGTAGAGCGTCTGCGGGCGGAGCGCCATCTCGTTGGCGTAGCCGAGGCCGTTCTTGTAGAAGTCGACAAGCCCGTCCCACGCGAATTTCTCGTCTGGCGAAAGACCGGCCGGCGGCGGGCCGCCGGCGGAGAGCGCCTTGGAAACATCGGGCGGAACCGTCGCCGCCATGTTGGTGTGAATGGCCAGCAGGCCGGGCGGCTGCTGCAGGGCCATCACCTCCGACACGGCGTTGCCCCAGTCGCCGCCCTGCGCCACGTACTTCGTGTAGCCGAGGCGCTGCATGAGCGTCGCCCAGGCCTTCGCGATGCTGACCGGGTTCCATCCGGGCGCCGTCGGCTTGCCGGAGAAGCCGTAGCCGGGCAGCGAGGGAATCACGAGGTGGAAGGCGTCGTCCCCGGTGCCGCCATTCGCGGTCGGATTGGTCAGCGGATCGATGATCTTCATCTGCTCGATGATCGAGCCCGGCCAGCCATGGGTGACGATCATCGGCAGCGCGTTTTCATGCTTCGAGCGAACGTGGATGAAGTGGATGTCGAGCCCGTCGATCTCGGTGATGAAGTTCGGCAGGGCATTGATCCGGGCTTCGCACTTGCGCCAGTCATGCTCGCTCGACCAGTACTGCGCGAGCGCCTGCATCGTCGCGAGCTGCACGCCCTGCGATGCGTCAGCGACCTGTTCGCGCTCCGGCCACTTGGTCGCCTTGATGCGATTGCGCAGATCGACGAGGTCCGCTTGCGGCGCCTCGAAGTGAAACGGACGAATGGCGGTGTTGTCGGTCATGCTGTCCTCCTCAGGTGGGGTTTGCGTAGCTGCCAGCGAAGGAAGCGGCAGAAGTGATGCCATGACGCTTGCCGCGCCCAGTTTGAGGCCTTCGCGGCGGCTGATCCGCGCACGCGAATTCTCGAGCGGACGCTCTGTTTTCTCACTCATGTCGGCGGTCTCCTTCCTTTTGTGAGACAGCGGGGTCGCATCGGTGCCGGCAGCGTGGGGTTGGTCGGCCAGCATCTCTCGCTCCCTTTGTCTTCGGTGCCGGACCGGGGCGGCTTCGACGAAAACCGCCCCCGCTTCTCTCGGCGTCTGGAGATTGCTTCGGGTTGCCGTCGGGACGCGAGTTAATGGATGCGAATTCTGGTTCGGGAGGGCGTTTGCAGAAATTTACAACGAATGACTGGGGCGCCCGGGTGGGCCTCTGCCAAATGGGGGCGGGGGGAAGTGAGGGTGGAATTGCCCGGTCCGGAACGCATCACATGACGATCACGAGAGTAGGTGTCCTGGGAAATGGCCTGCTCGGTCAGGCTTTCGCGCGCGTCCTCGCAAGAACGGGGATCGCGGTGGCGATCAGCGGCGACCGGGGGGAGGGATTTCCGGCGCAAGCGGCCAGTGATTTCCGCGCGCCCGCCACAACGGTCACACCGAGGGAAGCCGCCGAGGAAGACATTGTCTTCCTTTCGGTGCCCTGGGCAGAACTCGCCGAGACACTGGCGCTCGTCGCCGATTGGGAAGGGCGCATCCTGATCGACGCGACATGCCCGATCCTGCCCGGCTCACAGGCGGCGGACCTTGGCGGGAGGACATCGAGCGAGATCGTGAGCGAACTTTCGCCGGGCGCCCAGCTGGTGAAGGCCTTCAACACATTGCCGCCCGAGATATTGGCCGCGTATCCGCGGCAAGCGGGAGGCAAGCGCGTGATCTTCCTTTCGGGCGACCATCTGCGGGCAAAAGTGGAAGTCGGTCGGCTGATCGCGCAGATGGGATTTGTCGGGATCGACCTTGGCGGACTCGTGTCCGGTGGAAAGCTGCAGCAATTCCCGGACGGGCCGCTGTGGGGACAGAACCTGATCAGCCTCGGGGACTAGCGCCAGAGAGTCGCTGACGCGAGCCGCTGGAATTCTCAGGCATCGAGCGAAGCGAGAACTTCGCCGGCATCCTTCAGGTCGGATGTGTCAAAGCCCTCCGCGAATTTGGCGTAGACAGGCGCCAGGACAGCGCGAGCCTCTTCCTGCCTATTCCGGTGCCGATGAAGTCTTGCGAGGCTCGTCGCGGCGCGCAGCTCCCAGGCGACGGTTTCCTGCCGGCTCGACCACTCAAGGGACTGGTGGAAGTACCTTTCCGCCTCGCCTGGCGCGTCGGGGCCGCCTTCGCGCAGCACGAGTTCGCCCTTGATGCGGAGCAGTTCCGCCAGGTACCAGCGATCTTCATTGTTGTCGGCGCGCTGAAGCGCCTCGTCGATCGCCTGACGCCCCTCGGCCGCCCGCCCAACGCGACCGAGCGCATCCGCATATTCGCTGAGAAACACGCCGTAATAGACGCCGAACTGGATGTCCCGAAGCTCCCCAAGGGCGCTGGCGAGGATCGCGAGCCCCTCCGCGGCCGCTCCGCGCCGAATAGCCAGGACGCCCTGAAAGCAACGGCCGAAGGCCTGCCAGAAATCGAGCGCCTGTCGCTCCGCATAGTCGAGCAGCATCGCCACGTAGCGCTCGAGCGCGTCAAGATCGCCGACGAACAGCGCGACGGGACACGCGCCCTGCACCAGCGTCTGGCAAAGCGAAAGCCCGTCGTTGCCGATCCGCGCAGCCTCGACGATATCGGTGGTCAGCCGGGCGGCCTGATCTGCGGATCCCTGGAGCCACAGGATGCGCGCCAGGAAGCACTGGGCGGTCGCGCGCTGGTCGAACACGAAGCGGATAAGCTCCGCCCCGGTCACCGGCACTGAATATTGGCCGAGCATCCGCTCGATGTGACGCCGCGCCTTCTGCTGGTCGCCCATCAGATGCTCGATGTAGCCGATCATTCGCTGGCCGACGAGAAAGTCCGCAATTCTCGAATGCGTCTCGGCCAGATCCGAGAACCGTTCTGCCAGTGCCAGCGCGGCACGGAATTCGTTCCGGTTGAGGAGCCCGGACCACAGCCCCCACGAGGCCCGGAGCTGATAGTCGATGTCGCCGCGCTGCTCGGCCAGCGCAAGCACGCGGGTCCAGGCGGCCTGCGTCGCCGGCACGGCGCCCTGCGTCTGCATCAGGGCCCAGGCCCGGGTGGCGCAGAGACGCATCTCGCTCTCCGCGTCGAGGCTCGGGGCCGGTGCGGCGAGGGCCCTGTCGACGCGCTCGGCGCATTCGCGGGTGAGCGACAACTCGAACCACAGCGGCACCGCGCCAACCGTGATGGCGACGCCGGCGGTGGCGTCGCCAGTCGCCGAGAATGCCCAGTCGAGCGCCGTCCGAACGTTGCCGATGAGGTGTCGGTAGCGCTCCAGCCATTCGACCGCCGGCCGCGTCTCCCATTCGGCCCGGGCGTCTTCGAGCGCGCGGCGATAGTACTCGGCGTGCGCGCGGGCGAAGCGGTCGCGCTGGCCGCTCTCCTCGAGCTTTGCCAGCGCGTAGGTCCGGGTGACATCGAAAAGCCGGTAGAGCGGTATCGCTCCGTCGACGTCGGCCGAGACAAGCGATTTGGCGACAAGGTTGGCTACGGCGTCGACGGTCTCGGCCGCCGACATGTCGACGTCCGCCAGGACCGCGCTTGCGGCCTCCATCGTGAATGTCCCTACGAATGTCGCCAGGCGGCGCAGCACCAGCTGCTCCGTCTCCGGAAGCTGGGCATGGCTCCAGTCGAGCGTGGCGCTGAGCGTGCGATGCCGCGGCAATGCCGTGCGGCGACCCTGCATCAGGAGCTGGAAACGATCGTTGAGCCGGGCGGCAAGCCCGCTGATCCCGAAGGTGTCGACGCGGCTTGCCGCAATCTCGATTGCCAGTGCAATGCCGTCGAGCTTGCGGCAGATGTCCGCAACGAAAGGAGCGTCGGCGTCGCCGAACTCGAACGATCCGAGGCTCGCCGCCGCGCGCTCCACGAAAAGCTGGACCGACGGGAAGCCGAGTGCGTCGGCGGCTTTCAGGTTCTGCGTATCGGTCGGAAAGCTGAGGGCCGAGAGCCGGTGGACGCGCTCGCCCTCGGCGCGCAGCGCCTCGCGGCTCGTCGCCAGGATGTGCGCGCGTTTCGCGCCGTTGAAGATATTCTCCGCGAGCGTCGCGGCGGCTTCGATGACCTGCTCGCAGCTATCGAGCACGATCAGCACGTTCTTCTCCTTCAGGAAGCCGATCAGGCCCGGCAAGGGATCGTCGGAGCGGACTCCGACCCCGAGCTGGGCCGCGAGCGCGCTCGGGACGAGCAGCGGGTCCGTCAACGGCGCGAGGTCGATGAAGCGGGTTCCGTCCGTGAATTCGCCGAGGAGGTGATTGGCGACGGCCACGGCCACGGTCGTCTTTCCGATGCCGCCCGGACCGACGACGGTGACGAACCGGTGCCGCGAAAGCTGTTCCGCAAGTGTGAGCACGACCTCCGAACGGCCGACCATTCGGAGGAGCGGCGCCGGCATGTCGACCTGCCGCTCGTCCGTTGCCGGAGAAGCAGCGGCAGCCTCCGCTCTCGCCTTGCTGACGGAAACCGGGGCGACAAAACTGTAGCCGCGGCCGGGGACGTTCGTGATGTAGCGCCGGCCTGCCTGTCCATCGCCCAGCGCGCGCCGAAGCGCTGCGACGTGAACCCGGAGGCTTGCCTCCTCGACGAAGGTGTCCGGCCACACGCGCGCCAGCAGCTCCTGCTTGCTGAGCAGCTCGCCGGCCCGCTCGACGAGGGCCACCAGGATGTCGCAGGCGCGGCTGCCGAGCCGAACGGGCTCATCGCCGTCGAGCAGCTGGCGTCGACCCGCAAAGAGCCGAAACGGCCCGAAAGCGACGACGTTTTCCGAGGTTTCCCGGGACTGCTCTGACACCTAACCCTCAACCGGAAAGCGGAGTCGAAAGAGCTCTCAGCGGAGCCAGGGCGGAAGATTGATCGTCCAACAACTACCCTGGATGACAAGCCTGGAGGAGACTTCTTCCCTGTGACAGCGGGGCGCGGACGCCAGCAGCTGCGCCACCTCCTGTAGCATGGAGCAGCGCCATTCGGTTGGCTCCCGCACGTCCCCGTCCGTGAATTTTGCTCAATATCCTTCCCCATCCCTCCACAGGAATGCGAAAGTCCTTTATTGCACAAAAATGGTGCAAGAATCGCGCCGCCGCCGCGTCAGCCGGTTTCACGGCTCTGTGATTTCGCGCCCCTGCCCGGCAGACATCCTGCTGTCCCGGCGAAAAATTGTCTTCGCCGAACGGCAGACGCGGCTAGTAGCCCCGCGCTTCGATCGGCCAGATGTCCACGAGCCGGCCCTGCCGGACGACATGCAGCCAGGCGTGCAGGTTGACGGTCGGGTCGCAGTGCGGGGCGATGAGGGTGACGAGGTCGCCCAGCGCCGGCCGGCTCGCCCCCTCGGCGATGCGAAGCCCGCCGTGCTCATCGCCCATGAACTGATAGGTCACGTCCCCTGGAGCGCCGGAGGCGACAAGGGCCGGACCCGCTTCCGTCGCCATTGCCTTCAGCCCCGCATCGATGATGACCCGGTCCGGCTGGGCGGTGCTCGTTATCCGGCCGGCAACGGTGAGGGAAGTCCGGAACGATGAGCCCCCGGGCATCATCTCGATCGCGCCGTACTGCTTGTCCATGAAAAGATACGAGCCCGGCTGGATCTCGGTGAAGGGCCCATGCTCGAGGTCCGCGTGGTGGGTTCCGGTGCCGCCTCCAGAGATGATCTCCGCCGGCAGTCCGGCCGTGCGCAGGGCATCGGTGAACGTTGCCAGCCGCGCCCATTTTTCCCGCGCCTTTTCCAGCCGCTCGGCGAGCGTCGGCACATGCTGCAGGTGGCCGTAATAGGCCTGCACGCCGCGATAGCGGAGGCCTGGTTCGGCGACGATCCTTCGCGCCAGGCGCACTGCCTGTTCGGGCTCGGTCACCCCGGTCCGGTTCTGCCCGATGTCGATATCGATCAGCACGCCGATCGGATGGGCCGGATCGGCAGCCGCGGCGAGCGCAGCCATGCCCGCTTCGCTGTCGACGACGACCGCCAGGTCGGAAATCCTTCCCCGCGCCGCGACGAGCCGCCGGATCATGCTCGGCGTCACGACCGGGGTCGTGAGGAGGAGGCCGTCGAGCCCGGCCGCCGCCATCGTCTCCGCTTCGAGCACCGTCGCGCAGCAGAGGCCAACTGCGCCGGCTTCGATCTGCCGTCGCCCGACGATCGCGGACTTGTGCGCCTTCACGTGCGGGCGAAGCTTGCGTCCGCGGTGGGCGACGACGTCCGCCATCGTCTTGAGGTTCGCCTCGAAGGCGTCGAGATCGAGGAGGAGGGCGGGCGTCGCCAGCTCGCGCTCGAAGCCGGGCGCGCCGATCAGCGCTTCGTTTGGACCAAGCGACATGCACCTCGCTCCCGCTGCAATTTCGTCATTCCTGTAAACGGCTGGCCTGTAAACGACTGGCCTGTCTTCGGCTTGCGGCGATCGTCATGGTGCCGCCGAGGCTTTTGCCGGGCTCCAGCACGGCCATCGCATGGCTCGGCACGTCAAGCGCGGCGCGGTTGAAGCCGTCATTGGCGTTGGTGACCGGCTCTATGCAGATATAGGGATAATCCCATGCGTCGTAGATCTGCAGCTTCCCGAATATCGGATCGGCCTCGATCCGCGTGGTGAAGCCGTCGGGCGCGGTCAGCGTAGCGACGCCATCCCAGCCTTCGAAGCAGCGGTCGAAGACGATATCGCTCACGTCGAGTCCATTGCGAAAATCCAGCCCCGGCTCGAGCGGCCCGCACCCCTTGGCAACGGTCTCCGGCGCATCGGGAGGCCAGACGCCCGTGCAGTCGAATGTGAGCGTGGTGCCGGGCTCCTTCGGGAAGTACGGATGGATTCCAAGACCCGCCGGCATCGGCCGGTGGTCGCGGTTGATGAGGTTCAGGTCCACCGCGAGCCGTCCTTCGTCGAGCGTGAATCGCAGCTCGCCGCGCCACGCGAAGGGAAAGGCGCCCGGAGAGGGCGCATAGTCGAGCGCGAGCGCGACGGATCGCTCCGATTGCGCTTCGATCCGCCATGGCCGGATCCAGCCCTCGCCGTGCGTCGCCGTCGGCTCGGCCGGCAGGTTGCGTGCGAGCGCGTGCCATTCCCCCCGGAAGCGGAAGCCATCGCCGAAGATCGGCCCGGAATAGGGCATGAGCGGGAAGCCCGCGTAGCCGTAAGGAGCCGTCGACTTCAGTGCCTCGGCCGAGGCGGGGCGGAGGACGTCGCGTCCGCCGACCCGGAACGCAACGAGCCGCGCGCCGCATTCCGGCGCCACGATCAGCTCGGTCTCGCCGTCGCGCAGAGTGACCAGCCGGCCGGCGGAGGGGAGATCGAAACGCATCAGCGGACTTGCCGCAGGCGCCGCATCGCGCCGGGACGCCGCATTGACGCCGGGCGCCCGGCGCGTCTTCTATCACGGCCCGTTCCCAATTCTCCGATACCAGCGGCAGAGGCTCGAAGATGCTCCGGCTCACGCTCTCGCGGATGCTTTTCGCGGCTTTCCTCGCGGCTTTCGCATCCGCCCCCTTTGCGGCGGGAGCTGCGGGGCGGCATGCCGATCCTAGTCTGGAGGCGCTGCTGCCATCGACGCTCGGCGGCGTCACGCTGACTGTCGAAAGCCAGGTCGGCACGGACCTCTCGACGCGGAGCGGGCCCTTCGACGCTTTTCTCGCGAGCCTCGGCAAGACACGCGCCGACTTCTCGCTGGCGAGCGCCTATTCGCAGGGCGATCTCAAGGCGCAGGTAGGCGCGTGGCGCGTGAAGGGCGCCGACGCCGCCGCGATGCTGCCGGGCTTCCAGACGGCGGTGCAGGCGTCGAGCGCGACGCCTCTCACCAAATCCGATGACAGCCTCGGAGGACGCGCGGTCACCCGCATCGGTGATCCCGGCCAACTGACGCAGGGGCCGCTCTACGTCTTCGGCAAAAACGACACGCTGCTCTTCGTGCAGACGCCGGATCGAGCGCTGGCCGAGGAGGCGATCGGAAAGCTGCCGGACTAGCGTCCAGCAGATAGCAGGCCGGACCATCAGAGCTCGGCGTTGACGATGAAGCCGGCATCCACCAGCAGCGTCGCCGACGTCACGTAGCTGGCGTCGTCGGAGAGCAGGAACGCGACGGACGCCGCAAGCTCGGCCGGGTCGCCGATGCGGTGCAGCGCGATGCGCTCCAGATAGTATTTCATCACGTCGGGCATATCGAGCATCGGTGCGCTCATCGGCGTCGCGATGGCGCCCGGCTCTATCACGTTGACTCGGATGCCCTTGCCGCCGAGCACCGAGCCGAGCGCCTTGCCGAGCATCGAGATCGCGCCCTTCGTACCGCAATAGGCGACCTGCGTCGGCGCGCCAACATGCGCGGAGATCGAGCTGATCATGACGATCGCGCCGCCGTGGCCCTCCGCCACCATCTGCTTCGCGCCTTCCGTGCACACGACCCACGCGCCGCGCACATTCGTCTCGAACAGATCGTTGAAATCGTCGATCGAAGTGTTGTCCCAGGTCATGAAGGGATTGATCGCCGCGTTCGACACGACATAGTCGAACCGGCCGCCGCGCCTGGCTACCTCCTTCACCATCGCCGTAACCTGCGTCGGATCGCGCATGTCGGCGACGACCGGGAAAGCTTCGCCGCCCGCCGCCTTCACCTGCCGCAGCGTCTCGGCCGGATCGTCCGTCAGCCGGTGGTTCACCCCGACCAGCGCACCCTCAGACGCAAGCCGGACCGCCGTCGCCTGTCCGATCCCGGTGGTCGCTCCGGTGACCAGCGCCACCTTGCCGTCGAACCGGCGTCCCATGTTGCCCTCGCGTCCTTCAGAAAATGGCTATCGGATTCCACGGCGTGCCGGTCGCTCCGGGAAGGCGGAGCGGCAGTCCGACTACGAGGAACTCCCAGCGTCCTTCCGCTTCGCAGGCCTTCGCTACATCCTCCAGATTGAGGCTGTCGGAGACGCACATTCCCATTGCCGTCAGTTGCAGCGGATGGATCGGATAGGGCATCGCCTCGACGTTGCTCGGGACCGTCTCGCCGTCACCGTCGGGCAGGAAGGCGGCGATGCGCCGCTCGTGCATCCATGGCACCGTATCCATGTGCAGCCCGGCCTTGCCGGTGCCGGCCGGCGGATATTCGTTGTTCCAGGCGCCGAGCGCCAGCCGGCGCGCGTGATGGCCGGTACGAAAGACAAGAATGTCGCCCTCGCCGAGCCGCACGCCTTGCTTCTCTTCGATGGCCTCCAGCTCGGCGCGCGTCACCGCCTCGCCGGGCTCGAGCCAGTCGATCCCCCGATGCCGCGCCGCGTCGAGCAGCACGCCGCGGCCGACGATGCCGTTGGCATAGGCGGTGATGCTCCCCCAGTCCGAGCCGCGCGACGTGAGCGTCTCGGCGGGCTTCTCGTTGTAGAGCTTTCCCTTGTAGGCGACATGGTTCAGCGCATCCACATGCGTGTGGCAGTCGCCATGGCTCGCCATCGCCAGATAACACATGCCGAAAGACAGCCCGCTGGCGCTGACGGGCAGGTCGTGCATGAGCGACATCAGGTGGACGGCCGGGCTGGGGTTGTCCGGCCCGGCCGCCTTGTTGATCGGAATCGCCATGGAGACGGTGCGCCCGCTCTTCACGAGCTTCCCCGCCGCCGCAATCTTCTCCGGCGTCAGGTAGTTCATGGTGCCGCGCTCGTCGTCGGGCCCCCATTTACCCCAGTTCTTGACCGCCTCGAACATCCTGTCGAATTCGGCGAGGGTGACCGGGGCGGGCGGCGTCAGAGTTCGCGTCATCTCAAATGTCTCCGCCGGAGCGCGGGGTCTGTCGGGAGAGGGCTGAGCCCGGGAGCGTAGTCCGCCCCCGGGCCGTCGATTGCGCTACTGCGCGCCTTCGGTCGCCTTGAGGATCACGTCGACGTTGTCGCCGGTGACGAAGATCAGGCCGGAGTCACCGATCGCCGGCAGCGGATTCTGCAGCCAGTGATCCATGCCCATGTTGCGGATGATGTCGTTGTGGAAGACGTAGAGGTAGAGGACCCCGAAGAAGTCCATCGTCTCGTACTTCTCCATGTTGATCATCTTCACCGTGCCGTCCTTGATGGAGTTCAGGAAGTCGCGGCCGGCCTCGTTCGAGGTGATGATGATCTTGCCGTTCATGCCCGCCTCGGTGACGGCGCGCACGATGCCCGGTCCGGCCTCCGAGTCGAAGCCCACCATGCCGGTCAGGTCCGGATGGCCCTGGATGATGGCGGCCGTGTTGGCTGCCACCTGCTCGACGTTGGTGCCGGACTCCTCGTCGGCGACGACCGTCACGCCCGGGCATTCCTTGGCGAGCGCGTCGCGCAGGCCCTGGCGCGCGGCGATGAAGTTGCTGGCGGCGAGAAACGAAATCGTGCCGATCTCGCCTTTGTCGAGGCCCGCGTCCTTGTGGTAGCGGCACTGGTACTGGCCGTGCTGGTAGCCGAGATTGTACCAGTTGGTGCCGAGGTAGGTCAGCCGCTTGGAGGTCGGAAGGTCGCCGTCGGTGACGATGGTCGGGACCTTGTTGTCGATGCACTTGTCGACTTCGGAGGCGAGCGCGTCGTCCCATCCGCCGACGACGATCACGCCGGCCGGGTTCTGCGTGCATTCCGTGTCGACGGTGGTGATGAAGGCGCCGAGATCGACCGACGTCGGGCCGGCGATGCGCACCTTGACGTTCAGCGCCTTGCGGGCCGACTCAAGCCCCGGATAGACGCGCTCGACGAAGAGCGGCAGGTTCGAGGCGTTGCTGATCCATACATATTCCTGATCGCTGCGGCTCGCGTCGCCGATCGGCACGTTCAGCCCGGTCGGATCCTCGGCGCTGGCCGGTGCGCCCGCTGCGATCGCCAGAAGCGCGATCGCGCCAAATATCGTCTGTCTCATGATACCCCTCCTTGTGCTCACCCTGCGCCCTTTGCGGTGACCGGCGGCGCGCCGTTTCCCGGTTACGTTCTCAAGTGCGGTTTCCAATCCGCGCGAACTGGTCGAGCCCGACGCTGATCAGCAGCACCAGCCCGACCACGATAAGCTGCCAGAACGGATTGATCCCGGCGACGATCATGGCGTTCTGCAGGAGCGCCATGAAGAGCACGCCGAGGAACGCGCCGAGGATCGAGCCGACGCCGCCGGAGAGGCTCGCGCCGCCAAGCACCACGGCGGTGATGACCTTGAGCTCCACGCCTTGCCCTGCGAGCACCACGGCGGTGTTGAGACGGGAGGCGAGGAGGGCGCCCGCGAGGCCGGAGAGCAGCCCCATGATGACGAAGAAGGTGAAGACCGTGCGGTCGACGTTGATGCCCGAGAGCTTCGCCGCCCGCGGATTGCCGCCGATGTAGTAGGCCTGCCGGAAATAGCGGGTGCGTCCCACCAGGAATCCGAAGAGCAGGACGATGACGGCCATGAACCAGAAGGGCGAGTAGATGCCCAGAATCTTGGTCTGGCCGAAGATCGTGAAGTTGTTGCCGATGTTGGTCACGCCGGCGCCCGACACGAGCTGCAGGCCGCCGCGATAGATGGAGAGCGTCGCGAGCGTCGCGATCAGCGCGTTGATCTTGAAGCGGGTCACCAGCACGCCGTTGATAACTCCGAGCAGCACGCCCCAGCAGCAGCCAACGAGGAACGCGGGGATGGGCGGGAAGCCGAGGTTCTTTGCCGCGAGTCCGGCCATGATGCCCGAGAAGGCGAGAATGCCGCCGATCGAAAGGTCGAACATCCCGCTGATCATCAGCACCATCATCCCGCAGGCCAGGATGCCGGTCTGCGCCGTGTCGAGCAGCACGACGGCCGCGTTGGCGGGACGGGCGAAGGTGGTTGGCTCGAGGATCGTCATTCCCGCGAGGAGCGCGATGATGAGCACGATCAGGAGGAGCTGGCGCTCCGTGGCGATGCGCACGAGCAGCGCCTTGCCGCGCGACCGCTGGCCGGCCGGCTTTCCCGGCACCTGTCCCGGAGCGGTCTGGGCGGAAGACGACGTGCTGCTCATGCTGCTCTTTCGGTGGACGCCCGGGGGGCGGCGAGTTCGAGGATGGAGATTTCCGTAGCGGTCGCGGCGTCGAGCTCGCCGGCGACGCGGCGGTCCGAAATGACGACGATGCGGTGTGCGAGCGCGAGCACTTCGGGGAGGTCGGAGGAGACCACCAGCAGCGCGAGGCCGTTCGCCGCGAGATCGCGCAGGATCGCGTAGATGTCGGCCTTCGAGCCCACGTCCACGCCGCGCGTCGGCTCGTCAACGATCAGGATGCGCGGGTGGCGCGCCAGCCATGTGGCGAGCAGCACCTTCTGCTGGTTGCCGCCCGACAGCATCCGCACCTCGCGGTCGACGCTCGGCGTCGCGATGCGCAGCTCGTTCGCGTATTTCTGGCTGACCGCGCGCATCTCGCCCTTCGAAAGCAGGCCGGAATGCGTGTAGGCCGGCAAGTTGGCGGCAACGACGTTGGCGGCGATGGTGAAGTCCATGAACAGCCCGCCGTCCTTGCGATCCTCCGGCAGCATCGAGATTCCGGCATCCATCGAGTCCTTCGGGCTGCGCGGGCGAAGTTCCTTTCCCTCGACGAGGATGGCGCCGGACTGGATGGAGCGCGCGCCGAAGATTGCCTCGCAGACCTCCGTGCGGCCGGCGCCGAGCAGGCCGGCGAGGCAGACAATCTCGCCATAGCGGAGCGAGAAGGAGGCGGAGACGACGGGCGCCGCCACCAGGTCGCGGACCTCCAGCGCAATCTTCGCATCGGGCGCGGCGCGCCGCGGATCGGGCTCGAAGGAAAGCTCGCGGCCGACCATCAGCGAAATCAGCTCGCCGTGCGTCACCGAAGCGGTCTCGCGCACGCCCGTCACGCGACCGTCCTTCATGACGGTTACCCGGTCCGATATCTCGAAGATCTCGGCCATGCGGTGCGAGACGTAGATGATCGCGACGCCCTGCGCGGCGAGCCTCTTGATGACGCGGAAGAGGTGGCGGCTCTCGTTGATGGTGAGCGAGGAGGTCGGTTCGTCGAGGATCAGCACTTTCAAATCGTGTGACAGGCCCTTGGCGATCTCCACCATCTGCTGCTGCCCGGGCGACAGGCTGGAAACGGGCGTGCGCGGATCGATGCCGACCTCGAGGTCGGCGAGGATGCGGCGCGCTCCGTCGAGCATCGGGCTCATCCGGATCACCCCGAGCGCGTTGACGGGCTGGCGGCCGGCATAGACGTTTTCCGCCACGCTCAGCGCGCCGACGAGGCTGCGCTCCTGATAGACCATGGCGATCCCGGCGTCGGCCGCGCCCTGCTCGTTCAGGCCGAGGATCGTCGCGCCGTCGAGCTCGATCGAGCCGCTGTCGGGCTGGTATACGCCGGCGACGAGATGCATGAGCGTGGATTTCCCCGCGCCGTTCTCGCCGATCAGCGCGTGCACCTCGCCGCGCCGGACCTCCAGCAGCGCATCGTCGACGGCGCGCACGCCGGGGAAGGTCTTGACGACGTTGCGCATGGCGAGGCGGAGCGGCTGAGCCACGTTACTGCCGCTCTGGCCCGTCGCCGCTGGCCGGGGGATTATCGCCATGCGGCCCGCCGAAGCAGCGGAGCAGGCACGGGATCGATCGAGAACGCGCGAAAGCAACGAGCGAAGAGAGCAAGGACGCCTCGAAGCTGCGTTCTCATCGCCACCCCATCCTTGCGACGCCTCATCGAGCAAGGTTTCCCGTAGCGTCGCCCCTGTGAAAGATGCTGTGCAACGCCGAGCGATGTCAACAGGGTTTCGAGGATTGATCCTTTTATACCGTTGACCCTATGATCATTCTCGATTGCGAAGGGGGATGGCATGCGCCGCTTCGAAGGCAAGGTGGTCATCGTCACGGGCGCGGGTTCCGGCATCGGAGCCGCGACGGCCGCGCGCTTTGCCGCGGAAGGCGCGACGGTCGTGCTCGCGGGCCGCACGGAAGCGAAGCTGAAGGCGATCGCCGCAACGCTCCCCGTCAAGAGCGTGCTGGTGCATGCCGCGGACGTCACCAGCGAAGAGGATGTCGCCGCGCTGGTGGATACGACCGCCCGGACCTTCGGCCGCATCGATGTCGTGGTCAACAATGCCGGGCTCTTCGAGGGCGGGACCGTCGCGGGCGCCACGACCGCGCACTGGCGGAAGGTGCTGGCAACCAATCTCGACGCGGCGTTCTTCATATCGCGCGCCGCTATCCCGCATCTCCTGAAGACGCGCGGCGCGATCGTGAATACGTCGTCGGTCTCGGGGCTCGGCGGGGAGTGGGGCGCAGCGGCCTATGTCGCGGCCAAGGGCGCACTCAACAACCTGACGCAGGCGATGGCGCTCGATCTCGCCCGCGACGGGGTGCGGGTCAATTCGGTGTGCCCGACGATGACCGCCACGCCGATGACCGCGTCGATGGCGGGCCAGCCGGCGATGATGGCAAAATTCCGCGACCGCATCCCGCTCGGGCGCGCGGCGGACCCGAAGGAGATCGCCGCGGCGATTGCCTTCCTGGCAAGCGACGATGCGAGCTTCATCACCGGCGTCAATCTTCCCGTCGACGGCGGGATGTCCGCATCGAACGGCGAGCCCGCGCCGGTCGGCTACTGACTCCTTCCGCCTGCGCCGAAGCTAGGCAGCCCGCTGCCGCGTGACGCCTTGCCCGCCCGGCAAAGCGATGTCCGGCGTCTTGCCGGAGACCAGGTCGGCCACGACGCGACCCGAGCCGCAGGAGAACGTCCAGCCGAGATGGCCGTGTCCGGCGTTGATGAAGAGCCCGCTGATTGAAGTCTGCCCCATGATCGGGGTCCCCGCCGGACTGACTGGCCGAAGGCCCGCCCAGACGCGCGCCTTCGAGAGATCGAGGTGCCGCTTGACCTCGGGGAACGTGAAGTTGACGTTTGCGATGATCGCCTCGGCGCGCGACATCGCCGGCGTGGCGTCATAGCCGGTGATCTCGGCCGAGCCCGAGATGCGCATGCGGTCGCCGATCGGCACGAACCCGAAGAGCTTGCTGTCGTCGATCACCGGGATCCGCGGCGCCGAGTTCCAGGCGCCGCGCTGGAACGTGATCGAGATCCCCTTCACGGGATAGATCGGCACGCGCATGCCGAGCCCCGCGAGCAGCGGGGTGGTGAAGCTCCCGAGCGCAACCACGACACTCTCGGCCGCGATCCTGCCGGCGCTGGTCATGACGCCGGTCACCTTGCCCTGCGCAACGTCGATGCCCTTCACCGTCGTCCCGTAGTGGAATTTCACGCCGCGCGCGGCGGCCGCCGCGGCAAGGCCCTGGACGAACTTGTTGCAGTCGCCCACCTCGTCGCGCTCGAAATACAGCGCGCCGGCCAGCGTGCCGGCGGTCTCCGCAAGCGCCGGCTCGAGGTCCACGGTGCGCGCGACGTCGATCCGCTCGTAGCGAAGCCCGCCTTTCGCCAGCATGTCGCAGGCGCGCGCCGCGCCATCGAGCGAGTCCTTCGAACGATAGATCTTCAGGACGCCGTTCGTCGCACGATCGTAGGCGATGCCGGTTTCGGCGCCGATCTCCTGCAGCGAGCGAAGCGAATAGAGCGCGAGCTCGAGGTTGGCGCGCGAGTTCTCCGCGAATTTTTCCGGCGTGCAGTTGCGCGCAAACGCCAGCCCCCAGCGCCACATGTGCGGGATCGCGCCGTAGCGCAGGAGCAACGGCGCGTTCTCCTTGCCGAGCCACTTCATGATCTTGAGCGGCATCCCGGGCTGCGACCAAGGCTCGACCTCGCTCGCGTGGATGACGCCGCCGTTGCCCCAGCTCGTTTCGAGCGCCGCCGCCTCCTGCCGCTCGACCACGGTGACGGCATGGCCCGCCTTGCTCAGATACCAGGCCGTCGCCACCCCGACCGCGCCCGCTCCCAGCACCACGACAGTCATCTTCGGCTCCTCAGTCGCTCTTGGTGCTGTTCGATCTGGCGCGCTTCGCCCGCGGACTGCGGGAAGGGCCGCGCGCGCCGTTTGACGCGCTCGTCCACAGGCTCTGCTTTTCCCGATCCATGCGCTCCGCGACGTCGCGGGCGATGTTGCGGAGGATCACCTCGGAGAGGCGCTTCGATTCGCGATAGAGCTGGCTGATCAGCCGGAGGTGGCTCCCCATCTCGTGGAACGCGCGCATCGGGTCGTGCGCCGCGACCGCTTCATAGATGCTGGTGTGATCGCGCACCGAGAGGCGATCGGAATCGGGCATGTGGGTGGTCGTCGTCCGCTGATCGATCAGCCACTCCACAAGGATCTCGTGCACGGCCGCAAAGATCGGATTCCGCGTGATCGCAGTGAGCTCGTAGTGAAATGCAACGTCGGTGCGGATGAACTCCGCCGTATTTCCCATCGCTGCCACGTTCGCATCGAGTGTCTTCTCCAGCCGCGCGATGTCTTCGTCCGTCGCGACCTGCGCCGCCTGCCATGCGACGCCTGCCTCGAAGAGAAGGCGGACCTGCTCCATCTGGGTCTGGCCCTCAGTGCTGGAGGACACGCGCTTCACGAAGCCGGTGAGCTGGCCGATGAGGAAGGAGTTGGTCGGTGCGGTCACCCGCGCGCGCGTGCCGCTCGTGACATCCACGAGGCCCTGCTGCTGCAGCAGGAAAAGCGCTTCTCGCACCGAAGGACGGCCGACCTTGAAGCGCTCCGCCAGCACTTTCTCGGAGGGGAGCTGGCTGCCGATCTTGAACTCGCCGCTGATGATCGCCTTCTCAAGCAGCTCGACGATTTCATGCGAGCGCTTGCGGCGGCCAACCGCCTGGCTGGGCACAGTCTGCATTCTGACAATCTCAATCTGAGGTGATGCTCGCCCCGCAATGCATCAAGGGAATGCGGCTGGCAATGATCGTGATGATCGTGGTCTTGCCGAAATGCGCCGACACGAATACACGCAACGGAGTGATCAAATGTCAATAGGATGACTCCAATTGACCCTTTGATCCTCAACTGTCATTCCTCGCTCGCGTCGCCAGGGAGATGCAGATGGCCAAGAAAGCCTATCCAGCCCACCACGCCGTGCCGATCAGCCAGGCCGTCCAGGCCGGTGACTTCGTCTTCACCTCCGCCTACGGGCCGTGGACGTTCGATCCGAAGAATGTGGTGTTCGACGCTGACGGGAACATCCTCGACGACGGGTCCGGCCACAAGAATGTTCCGTTCGAGGAGCAGGTGCACATGACCTTCGGCTTCGTGCGCGACGCGCTCGCGGTCGCCGGCTGCACGCTTGAGGACGTTGTCGACTGCCAGTGCTGGCTCACCGATCCGCGCGATTTCGTGGCGTTCAACGCGATCTACAAGACCTACTTCAGCAAGGATCCGCCGGTGCGCACGATCTTCCCGATGCGCTTCATGTTCGACTGCAAGGTCGAGATCAAGGTGACCGCCTACAAGCCGCAGCCAAAATCCTGAATCCATGCGCGCGGCGGTGCATCAGGTCGTCACGTTCGCCAGCGAGCCGTTCCGCGGCAACCCGGCCTTCGTGCTCTCGCTGGACCGCGTGGTTCCCGACGCGATCCTGCAACAGGTCGCCGCGCAACTGAACGAAGGGGTGCTCGCTTCGCTTCGGCCGACCGGCGAGGGCCGCGCCGAGGTTCTCTTCCACACGGCGACGGGGCGGCATGCGGGCGCGGGCCACGCGATGATGGCCGCAGCCCATGTTGAGCTCGGCAGCGAAGCCGGCGGGCGCCGCAATGCGGTGCTGACGCTCGATGACGCGAGCGAGCGCGTTGTGTCGCGCGAAGGCGTACGCATTGCCGTGCCGTGGCCCCTGATGCCCGCATCCGCAATCGATCTGGTCGCGGCGCTCGGATCCGCGCTCGGGGCCGTTCCGGCAGAGACCTTCGACGCCCCCTTCGGTCATGTCGCGATCTACGACGATCCCGCGACCGTCGCCGGTCTCGATCCCGACATGCGCGCCCTGGAGGGGCTCGATCGCGGCGCCGTGATCGCGACGGCGCCGGGGGAGACATCCGACTTCGTGATCCGCGTCTTCGCACCGAAGGTCGGCTTGCCGGAGGATCCGGTCTGCGGGACGGCGCATCGGATCATCGTCCCCTACTGGGCCGAGCGGTTCAAGCGGGACACGCTGCACAGCCGCCAGCTCTCGCCGCGCGGCGGCGACCTGTGGTGCCGGCTGGAGGGGGATCGCGTCATCATCAGCGGCGAATCCGCGACTTTCCTGAGCGGTTTCCTGGAATTGCCGGACTGAGGTCTCGCGACGCGGCAGGCCGCCGCCCGCCGACGCGCTTTCAGGGATCGAAAAAGAGCGAAGCGCGTTTGGGATGTTCGAACGTCCGCCGCTCTTCGCGGTTGGGACGCGCCCTTCGCGTTCCCAGCGGCGTGAGGGCCGTCCACCACTCCATACTCGACACGCGCATGAACAATTCGCCCGAGCTGTTTGCCGCTATCCCGCTGCTCTCATGTCTCGGTGCGACTGGCCGGGTCCTCCGGGCCGACGTGGGTGCCGAGCCATCCGCCACCGTCCGGCTGAGCATCGGGCTCCGCCAGACATCCTCTTCCAGGAAATCCGATGTTGAAATCGTCCTCGTGTGAAAAAGCAAATGCGTGGGGGCCGCAGGTCCTCCCGAAGGGAGTCAATTTCCGGCTTTGGGCCCCGCAATCTTCGGCCGTCTCTCTGATAATCGAGGGTGAGGAGCAGGTTCGACCGATGCGCGCGGGCGGTCGGGGCGTGCATGAGCTCGAGGTAAGCACCGCAGGGCCGGGGACGCGCTATCGATTCGAACTCGCCAACGGTCAGGTCATTCCCGACCCGCTGTCCCGATTTCAGCCGCAGGACGTGCATGGGCCGAGCGAGGTGATCGACCCCTCGTCCTATTCCTGGCGCATGGCGGATTGGCGCGGAAGGCCGTGGGAGGAGGCGGTCGTCTACGAACTGCATGTCGGGACGTTCACGCCCGAGGGAACTTTCCGGTCGGCGGTCGAGCGGTTGGACGCCTTGGTGAACCTTGGCGTGACAGCGATCGAAGTGATGCCGGTCGCGGATTTCCCCGGCCGCTGGAACTGGGGCTATGACGGGACGCTGCTCTTCGCGCCGGAATCTTCCTATGGCCGGCCGGACGATCTGAAGGCCCTGGTCGATGCCGCGCATGAACGCGGACTGATGGTGATCCTCGACGTCGTCTACAATCATTTCGGTCCGGAGGGGAACTACCTGCCGGCGTGCGGGCCGATATTCACGGAGAGCCACCACACGCCCTGGGGTGCGGCAGTCAATTTCGACGCCGATGGTTCGGATGCCGTGCGCGAGCTCATCATCTCAAACGCCGTCTACTGGCTCGACGAATTCAGATTCGATGGCCTGCGCCTCGATGCCGTGCACACGATCAAGGACGACAGCACAAAGCACATCCTCGAGGAGATCGCCGAACGCGTGCGTCAGTCGTTCGAGGGACGCGAAATCCACCTGATCCTCGAAAACGATGCGAACGAAGCTTCCCTGCTGGCCCGCGATCCGGAGGGCCGGCCGCTCCATTACACCGCGCAGTGGAACGACGACATTCACCACCTGCTCCACACCGCAACCGCGCAGGAGTTGCAGGATTTCTACGCCGACTATTCCGGCGACACGGGAAAGCTCGGACGCGCCCTCGCCGAAGGCTTTGCGTTTCAGGGCGAATGGACGACCCACAATCCGCGCTCACGCGGCGAGCCGAGCGCCTTCCTTCCCCCGACTGCCTTCCTGTCCTTTGTGCAAAACCATGACCAGGTCGGCAACCGGCCCTTCGGCGAGAGGTTCACGGCGCTCGCGCCACGCGAGGCGGCGCGCGCGGCTGTCGCGACCTGCCTTCTCTCGCCGCAGATCCCGCTTCTCTTCATGGGAGAGGAGTGGGGAGCGGAAAGCCCGTTCCTGTTCTTCTCCGAGTTTTCCGGCGATCTTGCCGATGCCGTGCGGAACGGGCGGCGCGAGTCGTTTGCCCGCTACCCGGATTTCCAGGCGCCGGATAGACGCGACCTTATTCCCGACCCGATCTCGGAACGGACCTTCGCGAGTTCGAAGCTTGACTGGGATGAGGCGGAGAGGGACGACCACCGGGAGTGGCTTGAATTCTATCGCGCGCTCCTCGCCGTGCGCCGCGCCGAAATCGTACCGCGCCTCAAGGGCATCGGTGGGCAGTCGGCGACGTACGAGGTGTTGGGGCCACAGGCTGTGCGAGTCGCGTGGAACATGGGAGACGGATCGCTGCTAACGGTGCTTGCCAACCTGAAGGCCGAGGCGCTGAGCGAACCGGCGCGCCCTGAAGGGCGATTATTGTGGGAGGAAGGTTCGTTCGATGCGGACCGGCCAGGTCCGTGGACAGTCGTTTTCAGCATCGTGGATGCGGACGCACGTGCCTGAGCCCGACGCGAGCATTCCGCCCCGCGCCACCTACCGGCTGCAGTTCCGCAGGGAATTCGGGTTCGCAGCCGCGGCGAAGGTCGCGCCCTATCTCGCGGCGCTCGGCATCAGCCATGTCTATGCGTCGCCTTATCTCAAGGCGCGACCGGGAAGCACGCACGGCTATGACATCGTCGATCATAATGCGCTGAACCCTGAACTCGGCTCGGAAGCCGATTTCGCGGCAATGGTAGCTGCCTTCCGTGCACATGGACTCGGGCAAATCCTCGACTTCGTGCCGAACCACATGGGTGTCGGGGGTTCCGACAATGTCTGGTGGATGGATGTGCTCGAATGGGGCCCGCAATCCGATTTCGCCGACTGGTTCGACATCGAATGGCATCCCGAGCGGCGCTATCTCGAGGAAAAGCTGCTCGTGCCGTTCCTCGGCGACCAATACGGCGCGGCGCTTGAAGGCGGCGCGCTTGTCCTGAAATTCGACGCGGAGGCCGGGACCTTTGCCGTCTGGGCGTATGACACCCACAAGCTGCCGATCTGCCCGCTGCATTACGGCCGCATCCTCGGCAGCCGGCATCCGAAGCTCGAGCGGCTTGCCGACGCCTTTGCCGATCTTCCCGCTTCGCGCCGGAATTTTGCCGCGCGCGCGCGCGAGCTCAAGGCGGAGCTTGCGCGCCTGGTGCTGGACGACGCCAAGGCCGCTGCTGGCGTTGCCGTCGCCGTCGGCAACTTCAACGGCCAGCTTGGCGATCTCGAAAGCTGGAGCCGCCTCGGTGCGCTGATCGCCGACCAGTTCTGGCGGCCGGCGCACTTTCGCGTGGCCGGCGACGACATCAACTACCGGCGCTTTTTCAACATCAACGACCTCGCGGGCATCCGGATGGAAATCCCGGAGGTCTTCGATCATGCGCATCGCCTCGTGTTCAGGCTGCTGCAGGAAGGCGCGCTTGACGGCCTCCGTCTCGATCACATCGACGGCCTGCTCGACCCGAAGGCCTATTGCCTGAAGCTGCGCGAGAGAGCGCCGCGCCCTTTCTACCTGGTCGTGGAGAAAATCCTCGCCACCCACGAAACGCTCCGGGAGGATTGGGGGGTCGATGGAACGACGGGATATGAGTTCGCCAATATCTTGACCGGCGTCCTGGTCGATCCGCGCGGAGCGGACGCGATCACGCGCGCTTATCTCGATTTCACCGGCGAAGATCGGCCGTTTCCGGAGATCGTGCGCGAAGGCAAGCTGCGCATCATGGAGAACGAGATGGCGAGCGAGCTCAATGCTCTCGCTCGCGAAGCGGCGCGGGTTGCGCGCTCGCATCCGCGCACTGCGGACTTCACCAACAATGTGCTGCATCGCGCGCTGAAGCAGGTCATCTCGTGCTTCCCGGTCTACCGCACCTATGTCGACGGCAGCCCGCCCACGGATGCCGACCGCCGCGACATCGACTGGGCGGTTGCCGTGGCGCGGCGCCACGACACCGACGTAGACCCCAGCGTCTTCGACTTCCTGCACGGAATCCTGAACGCCGATCTCGCAGCGCCGGGCAGCGGCTTCAGCTATGTCGCGGTTACGCGCCTCGCCATGCGCTTGCAGCAATATAGCGGCCCCGTCATGGCGAAGGGGCTCGAGGACACCGCCTTCTACCGCTACAACCGCTTCCTGGCGCTGAACGAGGTGGGCGGCGCCCCCGAGCGGTTCGGCGTAAGCCTCGCGCAGTTTCACGCCGCCAACCAGCAGCGTGCAAGGCGCACGCCGCACGCGCTCCTCAGCACCTCCACGCACGACACCAAACGCGGCGAGGATGCACGCGCCCGTCTCGCGGTCCTCTCCGAACTGCCGGAGGAGTGGGAGGCGCAGGTGACCGCCTGGAGCCGCATGCTGCGGGCACGCGACGCCGGCACGAGCGAACCGGTGCCGCCGGACCGCAATGACGAATACGCGTTCTACCAGCTTCTCCTCGCTGCCTGGCCGCCCGAGATTTCGGCCGCGATCGACGCGCAGGCGCTCGATGCGTTTCGCCCGCGCATCGAGGGGGCGGTGGTGAAGGCGTTGCGGGAAGCCAAGATCCACTCGACATGGGCCTCGCCCGATCTCGTCTATGAAGAGGCGGTCCTCGGCTTCGTGCGCCACGCACTCGATGCCACGCGCTCCAACCCCTTCCTTGAGAGCTTCCTTGCCTTCCAGGCAAAGGTAGCGCCGCTCGGAGTCTGGAACAGCCTCGTGCAGACCGCACTGAAGCTCACGGTCCCCGGCGTCCCCGACATCTATCAGGGCAGCGAGCTCTGGGATTTCAGCCTTGTCGATCCCGACAACCGCCGTGCCGTCGATTTTGCAACGCGGCAGGAGATGCTTCGACGCTACGGAGGCGGTTCGCGCCGGTTAGCAGCGGAAGTGACCGCGTTGATGCAGAACTGGAACGACGGCGCAATCAAGCTGCTCCTCGTCAGCGAGCTGCTGGGGATGCGGAAACGCCATCCGGAAGTCTTTCAGAATGGATCGTACGAACCGATCGTGGCCGAGGGTCCGGCGGCAGATAGGGTCTTCGCCTGCCTGCGTCGCCACAACGGTTCGCTGCTGCTGGTCTCCGCGCTGCTCTACCCCCTGCGCGGGCTGGAGGGAGTGTCGGACACGAGAATCCCGTTGCCGGAGGGCTGTGGGAATCGGCAATGGGTCAGCGCCTTCCCGATGCCGGCGCCGGAAGTTTCAGAGGGGGCAATCGCGGCGTCGGAATTGTTCCAGAGCTTTCCTGTCGCGGTTCTTTTCGCAGCGGAATAGACCTCGCGCGAGTAAAGGCCCTCATCGCGCCGGAGCTAAGCGTCTTGGCCGGCGGACGAAGCGCCGTGATCTTCGCCCTCTGATCCGACGCGGTTCCGCCACCACTTTTTGCGTACACCCCGGTTTGTGGGATCGCTGCCGGGGGCGGCGGTGTCTCGCGCGGCTTCACGCACCTTCCGGAATTCCTGCTGGTGTTCGGCAGCGGAAAACTCGTACTGGCGGCCCCATCGCCGCTCGCGATCGAGGGCGCCCAGGCCGGTGTTGAGCAGCCTCGAGCGCTCGACGAGATAGTCGATCCCGAGAAACTTGTAGTGCAGGTTCAGCACTTCATCCGCCTCGGGATAGCGGATCCTTCCCGTGGGCCGCGCGATGTGCCGGCCCGGTTCAAAGTTTGTGTCGTCGACCGCATTTGGATCGAAGATGCTGAGCTTGTTCATCTTGGCGAGCGGCGCGCCCACCGTCCGCGTATGGGCCAGCATCTCATCCGCGCTGGGGAAACTGGTGGTCACCATTTCATACCCGATGGCGGGAATGAGGGTTACGCCATCTGCCTTGCAGCGGGCGAGGTAGGCGGCGAGGTCCGGGTGTTTCAGGTGCTCGTCGATGGCCGTCATGATGACCCAGTCCGCCCGCCCGCGGCTTTCCTTCCAGACTGAGTTGTGGTGGCGTTGCGCCGACGCGACATAGGAATCCGGCACCACGCGCTGGAACCGCCGTACCTCGACCTTCGGGTGGCTTTGGAGAATCCCAAGCGTAGCGTCGGTCGAGCCGTCATCATAGACGACGTAGCGGTCGACGAGAGCGTCATAGTGCCGGAAGAAGAAACCCAGCATGGCCTCCTCGTTCCAGCAGATCGTGTAGAGGTCGATCGTCACGCGAAGTCTTCTTTCCAGCCGCTCAGCCTTCGACGCCCTGACCGTTGTAGCCGGCGATGTCGCGTCTGAGAATCCGTGCAGGGTGACCGGCGGCCAGGACATTTGACGGCAGGTCACGCGACACCAAGGATCCCGCCGCGACGACCGTGTTTTCCCCGATCGTGATGCCGGGCATGATCACCGCGCCTACTCCGATGACGGTGCCTCTGCCGATGGTGACCTGGCCGCCCGTCACGACGCCCGGTCCAATCGAAGCGAAATCGCCAAGGCTGAGATGGTGGCCGAGCGACGCGCCCCTGTTGACGAGCGAGAACCGTCCCAGTCGCGAGGCCGCGCCGATCGTCGTCCCGGCGTTGACGTAGACGCCGTCGGCGATCTCGATCGCCAAGGGAGTGATCGCGGTCGGATCGACGAGCGAAGGAAAATGCGTTGCGCCGAGAGCACTCGCATGGACCGAGGCGGCACGACGATGCGCCGGAGTGAAGAGCGGCACGATAATGCCTTCCGCGAAAAGGGCCGGATCGGCATCGGCGAGGCGCACGGCCTTCACATTCAACGCATAGTCCTCGCCCTCGACGTTCTTGATCACAGCAATGATCGCAAGGCCGCGCCGGCGGCAGCTCTCCTGCACGTCGACGATCAGCGGAGACCCTGAACCGAGGAGAACTACCCGCTGCATTGCCGGATGCCGCTTCTCACGGCTGCAATGATCCGCTCGCGGTTGGCGCTGGCGACTTCCGGCTGGATCGGGAGGCTGAGCATGCGTCGCGCGAGGCGTTCGGTTACGGGGAGTTCCAGGTCGGCGACCGCAAATGCCGGTTGCTGGTGCAGGCCGTGCGGATAGTGGACATTTGTTGCGATGCCCTGCTCCCGGAGAGCCTGAGCGAGCGCGTCGCGCGCGTCGCATTCGATGGCGAACTGGTGATAGACCGCGCCCGGTGAGGCTTTCGGCAGGCCGATCGGCAGATCGGCGAAGGCGGCGGCGAAATCCGCCGCGATAGCGCGCCGCTCGGCGTTCGCCGCATCGAGGTGCGGCAGCAATTGCTCAAGGACGACAGCCTGGATCTCGTCGAGCCGGCTGTTGATTCCCTCTTCGATGCTGATCCGGTTCTCGTCCCAGCCGTATTGCCGCAACCGGCGAACACGGGCGGCGAGATCGACGCTCTGCGTGACCACGGCGCCGCCATCTCCGACGCCGCCGAGGTTCTTGGTCGGATAGAAGCTGAAGGCGGCGGCATCGCCGAAGCATCCGACCCGCACACCGTCCACCGTCGCGCCGTGTGCTTGTGCGCAGTCTTCCACCAGGGCCACGCCGCGCCGCCTTGCGATGTCTGCGATTTCGACGATGCGTGCTGGGATGCCGTGCAGGTGAACGGCGACCACGGCGGCGGTCCGAGGTCCGATCGCACTTTCCAGCGCCACTGGATCGATGCCGCGTGTCGAGGATTCCACGTCCACGAAACGGATCGTCGCGCCGGCGTCGCGAATGCCCGTTGCCGTGCCCGCCGCGGTCATCGACGCGGTCACCACCTCATCGCCCGCTTTCACGCCTATGGCACGAAGGGCGAGCGAAATCGCGTCCGTGCCGCTCGCCACGCCCACGCAATGACGGGTGCCCAAATAGGTCGCGAACTGTGCTTCGAACCGCTCGGTGCCGGGACCGAGAATATAGCGGTCGCCGGAAAGCATCGTGGCGACCGCGGCGTCGATCGCTGGTCGGAAACGCGCGATGCGCCAGTGGGGAGCCGCTTGCGGCAGCGCTTCGGCAATCGACTGGCCGGCGGATCTCACCTTGGCGACGCTCAATGGGCAGGAGCCTCGTAGCGCTCGCTGCAAGCGACCGCGATCACAGCATTGTCGCGAAAGCCACTCAGTTCAAGCCACATTCCCTTGGGCACGAAGAGGCCGGCTTTCCACGCCTCGAGGATGAAGTTTTCCCGAGCTCCCGCGCCGCCCGCTACAGCCACAACGCAGGCCCCCGCCGTGGCGAAAAGGAATTGATCGCAGGCCGCATGATGGCCACCACGTCTGGCGCCAGGCGGAACGTCCCGGATGAAGAACAGACGCGCCAGGTTGAAGGGAAGAATTCCGGCTTCAAGCGGCGACAGCGAGCCCCGGGCATCATGAAACGCCGGCACCGAGATCATGCGCGGACGGGGAGGCGTCTCAAGACTCATATCCTTGGTTCTCCAAAGGGGGACGGGAAGGGTTCCAGGATCGCAGGCGGGCAATCTCTGTAGCCGGCGCCGACGTGCGTCGAACAGAAGTCCCTACTACACGCCCGGTTCCGGACGGCGCCGCCGCGTCGGTAAGCCGGGCAAGAACATGCGACGATCCGGCGAGGCGATGACGACGAACCGGGCGGGACGGCGCATGTCCTGTCGACCGGGTGCAATCTTTTTGAAGACGTGTTAGCTGCCGCCTGCCTGTCCGACCAGCAGCGAGCGTGCAGTGAAGTCTGAGAGTACCGCCGATATTATTGCGCGCTGCGACCGCATGGTCCGGGCCGGGCTTCTGGACAAGGCCGAGCCGGAGCTGAGGCTTCTGATCGAGCGTGAAGCCACCGCGAAGGAAGCGCACAAGCTTCTTGCCGTGTGCCGCCAGCTTCGGCGCCTCGGCATCATCGACGATCTCGAACCGTTCCAGGGAAAGCGATCCGTGGATCGCGATGATCCAGATTTTGGGAGCGAGGCGAGCGTCCTGATCTCGCGCCGCGCGGCCGCCCGGAAGACTGTGCTGGTGTTCACCGGAAAGGCGCGGCAGGTCTGGCTTTCGATCCACCTCCTGCACCGCTTCCTGTCGCCCTACGATTGCAACATCGTCTACCTCAAGGATGCCCGAAAGAATGCATACCTGCTCGGCATTCCGGATTTCGGGCCTGACCAGCGTGCGCTCCTGCGGGGCCTCTCGGACATCGTTGCGGAGCTTGGGGGAACCGATCTGCATTGCCTCGGAAGCTCCGCCGGCGGCTACATGGCGTTGCGCGCCGGCGTCGAACTCGGTGCGGCAACGTCCCTGGCGTTCTCGCCCGCGACCAGCGAAGGTGAATTCGGCCTCGAGTTGAACGCGGGCGGGATCGAGACTCCCGACCTGCTGACCCTCTACCGGTCCGCCAGCAACCCGCCGCGCACCACGCTTGTGTTCGCGGAGAACCATGTGAGGGACGCCCGCTCCAGCCGCCGCATGGCCGATCTCAATGCGGTTCGGCTCGTGCCGATTCCGAACTATGACGGACATGATGTGATCGCGGCTACGATCGCGTCGGGCCTGTTTCCCTCCCTGATCGATGAGCTTTTGCGCGGTGAGGATGCATCCGCGTCAGCGCCTGTCGCCGGTCAGGTCTTGGAGACAAGAGGGGCGTAGGTTCGCGCAAGCTCGTCCATTGCCTCGCCGACCGTGGGGAAGCGAAGGAAGACGCCGACATCGACCTCGGCGCCCACCAATTCCTCGATCTCGAGCGCGAGCAGCACCGCATCGGAGGAATCGAGTCCGATGCCCTCGAGCGTCGTGTGCGGACCGACTCCGTCGAGGGGCAACCCGGCGAGCTCTGCCGTGCGGATGTAGATCCGCTCCTTGATGATTGCGAAATCCATTGCCTGCATTTCACTATCTGAACCGCATGGGAAGCGAGGCGAGGGACCGGACCACCCGGCCGGGATTGAGATCCGCCTCGCCGGCAGGCTCGATCGGCGGCAGCCGGCTCAGCCCGCCATAGGCGCTCTGCACCACATTGCGGGCGATGCGCGCGCCAACGCACATATGCGCCCCGGCCCCGAACGCCATGCCGGCGCCGCCCCCCCGATCCCTGATCATTCCGGCATCGGAGCCGAAGTGAGCAGGATCGTGGTTGGCCGCGAGAGGCGAGGCGATGATCCTGTCGCCCCGGCGAACGGGAAATTCGCCGATGGACAGGTCGTCAGTGGCCACTCGCGTCAGATAGTCGACCGGCGCCGCAAAGCGAATGGCGTCATCGGACAGTGTAGCCCAGCGCTGTTGCGTCGCTTGCGGGTCTGAGGCCTGCACCGTCAGCAGATGCTTCACCGGAAGGGTGACGCAGGCGGAGATGGCGTCGCCGCCCATGAGAAACATGACGGTCGCGAGGTGGGCGATTGCCGATGTCGCGTCGGGCTCATCGGCGGGCAGTGCCTCGCCGATGCTGTGCAGGATATTTCTGCTTCCGCTGCGAAGGGATAGTCCAACCTCCCTGGCGAGCGCAGGCATCGCTGCCGCGACCGTCCGCTGCACGTCGTCCCGCAGGCGCACCGGCAGCGTCGCATCCAGCGCGAACGACAGTCGGCTGAGCGGCCTGATCGCCGCGCGGGACTCCTCCGGAAAATCCATGAGGTCGCAGAGGATCTCGAAGAATAATGTCCCGGAAAAGTCGCGCGCGAGATCGAAATTCATGGAGCTTTCCAGTGCTGCGAGCGATCGCGCTACGCGGCGGTCGAAAATTGCGCTTGCATCGGAAAACGGCGCCAGCCCCTTCGCCAGCGTCGCCCGCAGGCGCTTGTGCTTCTCGCCCTCATAAATGAAGGGCATGTACCCGAACAGGCGGAGCGTGGCCTCATAGTCCCTGCCGAGCTTTCGCGCGATGGAGTGCCATCCGAGGAAAGGATTCGTCTCGGCAAGAGCAGGCGAGCGAAGCGCCTGCGCGACATCCGTCAAGGTCGTCAGCAGAAACCCGCGAAAGGGCTGCTGCCAGGAAATCGGCGAAGCCGCACGCTGGATGTTGTAGCCGGCGACGGGATCGAGGGCGAATTGACCGCCCGACACATCCACCTTGCCGGCGGGTGCTCTTTCCTTATGCATGCGAGGCCCTTCACGCATGGGAAAGGGGAGCCGCGGGCTCCCTGTCGAACGCGGCCAGCAGGCCGCCCGATTCATAAAGGGCGGTGATCCTGCTGCGTTGCAGCTTGCCGCTCGTGGTGCGCGGAAGGCTGGCCGGGTTGACGAGCACGATGTCTTCCGGGACGTGGCCAGTGGCGGTGCTTACGGCTTCGCGCATTCTGCGGCGGAGATCGTCGAGCGGCGGGCGCTGTCCGCTGCGGACTTCCGCCACGACTACCAGCGCCTGCGTGCCGTCGCGGTTGACGCCGATTGCCGCGACGCCGCCCGTCACGAGTGCGCCGCCCACCCGCATCGCGGCCGCCTCGACATCCGCCGGCGGCAGGTTTTCCCCCCGGAGAACCAGCATGTCCTTCAATCGGCCCGACACCGCCAGTCGGCCCGCCGTCAGAAATCCAAGGTCGCCGGTCGGGGTCCATTCCGAGCGCTCGTGATCGAGCCGCTGTCCCACACTTGTGCCGGCGATCTCGATTTCTCCGATCTCGCGCTCGGTGCATTCGCGCCGCTCCACAGGGTCGACGATACGCACACGCATGCCGGCGACTGGATTCCCAAGGTCGATAAAGGAGCGCACGGCGTGCGGTCCGTCGCGCGACACGAGCTTTGCCGGTCCGTAAGCGTTCTTGCCGGTGGAGACAAGAAGGGCGGATTCGGCGAGCCCATAGCTCGGCGCAAAGGCCGATTGCCGGAACCCGAAGCGCGCGAAGTTTTCAACGAACCCGTCCAGCGTCTCGGGCAGCACCGGTTCACCGCCGCAGACAGCCGTCGCAAGGCCGGCCAGGTCGAGAGCGGGGCCGGACGCACTGGACGCAGCGAGGTTGCAGAGCTCGTAGGCGAAGTTCGGTGCGCTGGTGATCGTCGCACGCTCCCGTCCGATCGCTTCCAGCCAGCTCAACGGCTTCTGCAGAAACCGGAGCGGATCCATGATGACCGAGCGGCCGCCAAGGAAGATCGGGACGAGGACGTGGCCGACCAGCCCCATGTCATGATGCAGCGGCAGCCACGACAGCCCGATATCCTCCGGGCCAAGCTGGTACGCCTCGACGATCGCCTCGCAGTTGGCGAGGAGATTCGACTGGCTCAGCGCCACGCCCTTCGGCCGGCCGGTTGAGCCCGAGGTAAACTGCAGGATCAGGGGGAGATCGACGTCGAAGTCGTCTCCCTGATCCGGGTGCACTCCGGCGTGGTTTCGCAGGTCCTCCAGCGGAAGCCTGCTCAGTGTCGGCGCCATGCGGGTGGTGAGCCAGTCGGCTGCCAGCACGTCCGCGGGCGCGATGATCGCGGCGAGATCGGCGGCGGAGATGATCGCCCCGATGTGCTCGGACGAGCGGCGGCTGAGGGTCGCCGGCATCGGGACAGCCACGGCGCGCGCCAGAAAGATCGCGGCCAGCGAAACGACGAAGTCCCGCGGACGATTGCAGAGGAGCCCGACCTGCCGTCCGCGAAAATCGTGCAGCGCGCCCGCCTGTCGCCCGGCGGCCTCAAAGAGTTCTGCCCAGGTGAGATCGGCATCCACCGCGCCGGCGCGGGCGAGGAAGCGGAAGGCGACGTGGTCGCCCTTGCCGGCCGCGTTTGCGGCAAGCAGGGCAGCGAAGCCTCGACGTCCGGGGTGGGGTGGCGCGTGGCGTCGAACAGTTTCCGTCACGACGGCTCCCGTTTACGCGAATGCACGCTCCGCAGGGCCGGAAGACGCAGGGAATCGCGCGGCGCGCATACTTTCAAATCGGTCACAGGGTGCGGCGCGATCGTCTGCTTCAGGCCGCCAGCGGGCGCGAGAGCCGCGTAAGGCTCGGATCCCAAATGCCGTGCGTCTCGAAGAGATACCGCGCCTGACAATAGTAGAGGAGACACCAGTGGATCTGGTTCGCAAGATCGGGGCGCCGGCTGCGGATGCGATCGACGCGCGCGAGCATGGCCCTTTCCTCAGATCCGAATGTCGCAAGCTTCCTGGTGAGCGCCTGGCTCACGACGTTGACCGCCGCGGCCTTCGGCTCCGCGCCGTCGGTTTCGACGCAATCGGCGAATGCTTCAAGCCGGCTCGCGAACGCCGCCGGCGAGTAGACCTGGTTTACGAGCCACTTCGCGCCATTGAAGAGACTTGCCGGGCTCATCAGCTTCGGCGCGATGTTGGTCGTCAGCAGCGTCCCTGATCGCGTCTGGTCATCGTCCAGGATTCGCCCCTCCTGCTTCAGGCGCTGATAGAGCGGCGTCGCATGCGGCGCGATGAGCACGTTCAACTGGATGATGGGGGAGGGCAGCCGGCCGATGAATTCCGCCTGGCGCTCGAAGATCATCTCGTCATCCTGGTCGAAGCCGACGATCATCCCGCAGAAGGTGAGAAGGCCGGCGGCGGTGATCTTGCGCACTTCCGTCGCGAGATCGACCCGCAGGTTCTGGCGCTTCTGACTCTCCGCGAGGCTATCCTCGTTGGAGGTCTCGATGCCGATGAAGACGCTTCCGAACCCGGCCTCGTTGCAGAGGCGCAGGAGATCTGGGTCGCGCGCGATATCGACCGACACCTGGGTCGAGAAGAGCATCCGCCCCGCCGGGCGCTCGGCGTTCCATGTCAACAAGCGTTCCGCAAGCGCGCGCGCGCGCCGGCGCATCACCGTGAAATTGTCGTCCGCGAAGAAGATGCCGCGAAATCCGCGCGCATAGAGCACCTCGAGCTCCGCGACCACCTGGTCCGGTTCCTTCCAGCGCTGCTTGCGCCCGAGATACTGGATGACGTCGCAGAAGTCGCACTCGAAGGGACAGCCGCGCGAGGTCTG
>JBBQVL010000017.1:0-61619 GCA_038211615.1 Hyphomicrobiales bacterium | reverse complement strand
TAGTTGAGGTCGAGCTCGCCCGCCTGGAAGCGGCGCACGGCGGCGGCCTGGTCGTCGGTCGGATAGAAGATGACCTTGTCGATCTTCACGTCCGCCGCGCCCCAGTAATTCGGGTTCTTGTCGACCGTCACGTGGTCGTTCGCGACGTTCTCGGCCAGCATGAAGGCGCCGTTCGAGATCATGTTGCCGGCCTTGACGAAGTCGGCGCCGAGCTTCTCGACGCTTGCCTTGTGGAACGGCAGCGCCGTCTGATGCGCCATCAGGGTGAGGAAATACGGGGTCGGACGTTCCAGCGTGATTTCCAGCGTCTTCGGATCGACGGCCTTGACGCCGAGTGTGTCCACCGCGACCGCGGCTTCCGGCTTGGCGGTGTTGATCGCCTCGGCATTCTTGATCGGATAGAGGATGTTGGCGTAGCCGGCCGCCTCTTTCGGGTCTTCGATGCGGCGGAAGGAGAAGACGAAGTCGTCGGCGGTGACCGGGTCGCCGTTCGACCATTTGGCGGCTTCGCGGATCTTGAAGGTATAGACCAGCCCGTCGTCCGACACCGTCCAGCTCTCGGCGGCGCCCGGAATGATGACGCCACCCGCGTCATAGACGGTGAGGCCCTCGTAGAGGTCCTTCAGGATGTTCGCCTCGACGTCGATCGAGGTGTGCGCCTGGTCGAGCGTCTGCGGCTCGCTGCCGTTGCCCCGATGCAGCACAACTTCCGCGAATGCAGCGCTCGAAAGCGCCGCCGCGAGGACGACGCCTGCCGAGATTTTCGCCAATCGTTTCAACATGCCTGACCCTCCGATTTCCGTACCGCGCTGTACGGCGATTGGCCTGAGCCTAGTCCCGACACGCGGCAGCCACAATCGGACTCTGGTCAGAAGATGCCGGGCCGGCTTGCAGGGAAACGAAGACTTGGCTGCGCGTAACTCATAATTCCACTTGAAGGCTGCATCGGGCTGGATCACATACTTCGCGGGGGTGCAAGAATTTGCGCGGATTCGACCGCGCTGCGGGGGGAGGCCTCGCGTTTCTGATGCCAGAAGACGGTCGTTCGCCTCCCGGTCCGGCCTTTGCGATCCGGGAGGCCCGCTCCACCGACATCGATGCCCTGGTGCGGATCGAGGCCGATCGCTTCGATTCCGATCGGCTGAGCCGTCGCAGCCTGATCGGGCTGGCGAACAGCCGCTCGGCCTGGATGCTGGTGGCGACCCGCGGCGATCGCCCGGTCGGCTATGCGGTGTTGCTGATTAGGCGCGGCGGGCGGAGCGCGCGCCTCTATTCGATAGCCGTAGCGGCCAAGGAAGCCGGCCGCGGAATTGGCCGCCGCCTGCTTTCGGAAGCGGAAGCCGCGGCAAGGCTGAACGGCGCCGACGGCATGCACCTGGAAGTGCGGGCGGACAACGGCTCCGCGATCGCGTTCTACGAGCGGGCGGGCTACCGGCCGACAGGAAAGCGTCGGGGCTATTACCAGGATGGCATGGACGCCCTCCTCTTCGCGCGCGGGTTTTCCACCGAGGCGCTTGCCGCCAGCCGTCCGCGCCGGCTGAGCCGGGCCGCCTAGGCGCCGCGATCGAACATGGACAACTGGGTCCTCGTTGCCGATCAGCCCCGCGATCTCGTGGCGCGCGACCTGCCGCACGTCATCGTCTCGTCGGAAGACTACGTGGCGCGGCCCTTCATGCTCGGCAGCGCGCGGCAGAAGATCATCATCCTCGGCCGGTCCTACAATTATCAGACCGCCGCCTATTATTGCGCGCTGCTCGCCGAGGCGCGCGGCCACCGTGTCATGCCGAGCGTCGAGACGATGCTCGACCTCCGCGGCCGGGCTCACTACGAGCACGCTTTGCCGGAGCTCGAGGAAGCGCTGAACCGCGACCTCCGGAAATACCAGGGCGATCCTCCGAGCGCACTCTTCGTTGCCTTCGGGTTGTGCGAGACCCCCGGCTTCGAGCGCTTTTCCCAGCTGCTCTTCGACTGGTTCCGCGCACCCAATCTCACCGTCACCTTCAAGCGGAACGGCTGGTACGCGATTCAGAAGATCGAGCTGACGACGCTCGCCCGCGCGCCGCTGACGCAGACGAGCTTCTTCGCCCAGGCCCTGAAGGCCTATACCGGCCGCAAATGGCGGGCGCCGAAGCCGCGCTCAGCGCCGCGTCACTCGATCGCCGTGCTCTACGACCCGAAGGAGACGCTTCCGCCGAGCTCGCAGGCGACGCTGATGCACTGGGCAAAGGTGGCGGCGCCGCAGGGAGTGGAGGTGGAGCCGATCACCCGCAAGGATCTGGCGCGGCTGGCGGAGTTCGACGCCCTGTTCATCCGCGAGACGACCTCGATCCGCAACCACACCTACCGTTTTGCCCGCCGCGCAATGATGGAAGGCATGCCGGTCATCGACGATCCGATCTCGATGATCCGCTGCACCAACAAGGTGTATCTCTGGGAGCGCCTGACCCATGCCGGCCTGCCGGTGCCGGAAACCATCGTCATCCAGGAGCCGGACGACGCCGTGCGCGCCGCCGATACGCTCGGCTTTCCCGTGGTGGTGAAGATACCCGACGGGTCCTTCAGCCGCGGCGTGCGCAAGGCCGAGAACATGGAGGGCTTGAAGGCGACCGTTGCCGAGTTCTTCAAGGAGACCGACCTGCTGCTCGCGCAACGGTTCATCCCTACCCAGTTCGACTGGCGCGTCGGCGTGCTCGCCGGCCAACCGCTCTTCGTCTGCCAGTACGCCATGGCGAAGAAGCATTGGCAGATTGTCCACCACCGGGCGGACGGCACCGCGGACGAAGGCCGCTTCCGCACCTTTGCGATCGACAAGGTTCCCGCCGAGGTGCTCGACGCCGGCGTGCGCGCCGCGAGCCTGATCGGCGACGGGCTCTACGGGGTCGACCTGAAGGAAACGGCGGACGGCGTTTTCATCATCGAGATCAACGACAACCCGAACCTCGAGCATGGCATCGAGGATCAGGTGGCGAAGTCCGACCTGTGGAACCGGCTGACGCGCTGGTTCACCACCCGCATCCTGGATTAGCGCCGCGCCGCCTTGCGCTTCGGCGAATCTGGGCTATGTCTCCCGGACCGTTGTTCAGTGTTTGTTTGCGTGGCTGCGGGGTCTCGAAATCGACCGAAACGCCGCGCTTGGCGGCCTGTCGGCGGATTGGCAAGATGTTTACCGAATCGTGAATTGATGAGCCGCATGGACCGCGCCGACGATCTTTTCTCCGACGCCGCCGGCGAGCCCTCGCCCGCCGCGAAGCGCGCGCCGCGCGGCCGCGCATCACCCGCGACCGCCGCCACGCCGAGCTACACCGCCGCCGACATCGAGGTGCTGGAGGGGCTTGAGCCGGTGCGCCGCCGGCCCGGCATGTATATCGGCGGCACAGACGAAAAGGCGATGCATCACCTCTTCTCCGAGGTGATCGACAATTCGATGGACGAAGCGGTCGCCGGCCATGCCTCCTGGATCGAGGTCGAACTCGATGCGGATGGCTGGCTGACGGTGACCGACAACGGCCGCGGCATCCCCGTCGACCCGCACCCGAAATTCCGCGACACGTCGGCGCTCGAAGTCATCATGACGACGCTGCACGCCGGCGGAAAATTCGATTCGAAGGTCTACGAGACTTCCGGCGGCCTGCACGGTGTCGGCATTTCCGTGGTGAACGCGCTGTCGGAACGGCTCGAGGTCGAGGTCGCGCTCGACCGGAAGATCTATCGCCAGTCCTTCGAGCGCGGGAAGCCGCAGGGCAAGCTGAAGGTGGTCGGCGAGACGCAGAACCGCCGCGGCACGAAAATCCGCTTCCACCCCGATCCGCAGATTTTCGGCGCCAGGGCGGAGTTCGATCCCGACCGGCTTTTCCGCATGGCGCGCTCGAAGGCGTATCTCTTCGGCGGCGTCGAGATCCGCTGGAGCTGCGCCCCCTCGCGCATCCCGGAGAAGAGCGAGACGCCGGCCAGGGCATCGTTCCGCTTTCCGGGGGGGCTGAAGGATTATCTCGCCGAGAGCCTCGCCGGCGAGACGCTTGTCGGCAGCGAGATCTTTTCCGGCAAGTCGAGCCGCCAGGGGCACGGGTCGGTCGAATGGGCGATCGCATGGTTCGCCGGCGACGGGTTCACCCGCTCCTACTGCAACACGATCACCACGCCGGAAGGCGGCACGCATGAGGCCGGGCTGAAGAGCGTGCTGCTGCGCGGCTTCAAGGCCTACGCGGATCTCTCCGGCAACAAGCGCGCCGCGCAGATCACCGCCGACGACATCATGACCTCGTGCGGCGCGATGCTTTCCGTCTTCCTGCGCGAGCCGGAATTCGTCGGCCAGACCAAGGACCGCCTGGCGAGCGTGGAGGCGATCCGCGTCGTCGACAACGCCCTCCGCGATGCCTTCGATCATTGGCTCGCCGCCTCGCCGAACCAGGCGAATCAGCTCCTGGAATGGGTGATCGAGCGCGCCGAGGAGCGGCTCCGCCGCCGCCGCGAGAAGGAGATCGCGCGCAAGACCGCGACGCGCAAGCTGCGCCTCCCGGGCAAGCTCGCCGATTGCAGCTCCGCCTCGCGCGAGGACACCGAGCTTTTCATCGTGGAAGGCGATTCGGCCGGCGGCTCGGCCAAGCAGGCGCGCGACCGGCGCACCCAGGCGATCCTGCCGCTGCGCGGAAAGATCCTGAACGTCGCCAGCGCCGGGCGCGAGAAGCTCGACGGCAACCAGCAGCTATCGGATCTGTTGCAGGCGCTCGGCTGCGGCGCGGGCACGCGCTACCGCGAGGAGGATCTCCGCTACGGCAAGGTCATCGTCATGACCGACGCCGACGTCGATGGCGCCCACATCGCCTCGCTGCTCATCACCTTCTTTTACCGCGAGCTCCCCGAATTGATCAAAGAGGGGCATCTCTATCTCGCCGTCCCGCCGCTGTTCCGCCTCGTGCAGGGACCGAAGGTGTTTTACGCGCGCGATGACGCGCACCGCGACGAGCTGATGGCGACAGAATTCGCCGGCCGCGGCAAGGTGGAGACGAGCCGCTTCAAGGGGCTCGGCGAAATGCCCATGCAGCAGCTCCGCGACACCACCATGGACCCGGCGAAGCGCACGCTGCTGCGGGTCGGCATCGTCGATGAAGAAGTGGTGGTGACGAAGACGATGGTGCAGCGGCTGATGGGCAACAAGCCCGAGGAGCGCTTCGCCTTCATCCAGGAGCGCGCAGCCTTCGCGACGGAAGACCTGATCGACGTCTGAGCGCCCGTGCCGTCTCTGCCCTGGCGCCGGGGGCGATTGAGACGGGAGCTGCCGGGGTGCCTGAAATGCAAGAGGCCCGGCTCGCGCCGGGCCTCTTTTGCTCTGCGGTGGATGTCGCGTCCTACATGCCAAACATGCTGTTGAACATGACGTTCACGCGTCCGCGGATGACATTGGAGTCGGCGTTGTCGAAATCGTAGTGCAGAAATTCGACACCGGCCGAGACGTTGTCGGTGAAGGCGTAGTCCACGCCGCCGCCGACCACCCAACCCACATCGCTTTCCTGGAAAGCGGCGCCGCCGGTGACGTAGGGCATGAACCGGTCGAAAGCGAAGCCGCCACGCAGGCGCACCGTGCCGACCGCGCTGGTGTTGCCCCAATCGGTGAAGCTGCCGTCGCCTTCGGCGCCGAGCACGAAGTTGCTGAACTGCCAGTTGACGCCGACCTGTCCGCCGATGACGAACCCATCGTCGAAGTTACCACCGCCGAAGCCCCAGCCGCCATGACCGCCGAGGTAGAACCCGGACCAGTTGTAGGCGATGGGCGTCGTCGAAAGCATCGGGGCGGGCGGTGGGCTGAAAGTCGGCAGGTCGGCCGCGACTGCCGCGCTGGACAGGACTGCCGCGCTGGAGAGAAGGGCGAGCGCGGACACGGAAACAGCAAGACGCAGCATGGGAGGCCTCTTTCACCAATTGGGTTAATTACACTCTTAGCGGGCCGCGCCGTCCAGCGCTGTCGCCATTTGGCAACGCCTGGAGGGAATCGCATCTTTCGAACGCCGGCTCATAAGCCATTGCACGACAACGTGATTTTCTCAGATATGCGGCGCCAAAGCGACGAGATCGTGGCGATTTCCGGGCATGCCTCAGAGCGGGTCGGGATACCGCTGCTGGGCGCAATGCGTGCCGCTCCCCGATCTTCCGGGATTTTTAAAGAATTATTTTTTCAATACTGAGCCTTAGCAGGCCCTCCACCTTGACATGGAGGAGCCACTACCTATGTTGCGCTGCAACCGAACTCGCCCTCCGCGATGATCTTTCCGCGCCGGGCCAAACAACATCCATGAGCTTCGATACACTCGGACTAAGCGACAAGGTCGTCGCGGCCGTAAAGGCCACTGGCTACACCACCCCAACTCCCATCCAGGAACAGGCGATTCCGCACGTGCTGGAACGCCGCGATGTTCTCGGCCTGGCGCAGACGGGCACCGGCAAGACGGCATCCTTCGTCCTGCCGATGCTGACGCTGCTGGAACATGGCCGCGCCCGCGCCCGCATGCCCCGCACGCTCATCCTTGAGCCGACGCGCGAGCTCGCGAGCCAGGTGCAGGACAGCTTCGGGCGCTACGGCATCAATCACAAGCTCAGCCTGGCGCTGCTGATCGGCGGCGTCTCGTTCGACGAGCAGGACAAGATCATCACGCGCGGCGCCGATGTGCTGATTGCAACGCCCGGTCGCCTGCTCGACCATTTCGAGCGCGGCCGGCTGCTGCTCACTGGCGTCGAGATCCTCGTCATCGACGAGGCCGACCGTATGCTCGACATGGGCTTCATCCCCGACATCGAGCGGATCGTGAAGCTTCTTCCCTTCACCCGGCAGACGCTCTTCTTCTCCGCGACGATGCCGCCGGAGATCAGCCAGCTCGCCGACCGCTTCCTGAGCAACCCGGTTCGCGTGGAGGTCTCCCGGCCCGCCTCGACGGGCGAGAACATCACCCAGCGCCTCGTCGCCACCGGCAGCAAGCCCGACGAGAAGCGCGCGACGCTCCGCCAGCTCATCGACGCCGCGGGAGCCGAGCTCACCAACGCCATCATCTTCTGCAACCGCAAGCGCGACGTGGCGACGCTCTACCGCTCGCTCGAGCGGCACGGCTATTCCGTGGGCGCGCTGCACGGCGACATGGACCAGTATGCGCGGCTGAAGACGCTCGACAGCTTCCGCGATGGCCAGATCAAGCTGCTCGTCGCGAGCGACGTGGCGGCGCGCGGGCTCGACATCCCGGCGGTCAGCCACATCTTCAATTTCGACGTGCCGACGCATTCGGAGGATTACGTCCACCGCATCGGCCGCACCGGCCGCGCCGGCCGCTCCGGTCTCGCGCAGACCCTCGTGACCCGCGCCGAGACGAAATACATCCAGCAGATCGAGAAGCTGACCGACAAGCCGATCGAGTGGGCGGCGAAGACCGACCTGCCCGAAAGTCACGCCTCCGCGCCTGAGCATGCGGAAGCCGAAGAAGCGCCGCGGGATGAGGGCGCGGGCCGCAACCGCAGGCGCGGACGTCACGCGGAAGGCGAAGGCCGCCCGCGAAATGGCGAACGGCGCAGCCGCGGTTCACGCGCGCGAGGCGAGCGCGAGGCGACGCAGGCTGCCCCCGCCGAGCAAGGCGAGCCGAGGCACGCCGAGCGAGAGGAGCCGCGGCATGCCGCGCGCGACGATCGTCCGCCGCGAGGCGATCGGCCCCGTCGCGACAATCGCCCGCCCCGTGGGGACCGCCCGTCGAACAACGAACAACCCGTCCGCGCCGGCGCCCCTTCCCGGCCCCGTTCGGCCGAAACGCTGGACGACGCCGCCAGTGCCGTCGGATTTTCCGATCATGTCCCGGCCTTCCTGCTTCGCCCGGTCCGCATGCCGAGCGACACCGAAGCGCTGGAAGAGGTCTGAGCCCTGCCGCCGCTCGACTATCAGGCCGAGTACAACAACCGCGCCCGCGTTCCCGACCACCCGGCGATCATCGCCGGCTGGGAGCGTGACGCAGCCGCCTACCGCGCGGCGCGAGCCGGCCATGCGCGCCTCGGTCTCACCTACGGCAAGCATCCGCGCCAGACGATCGACGTCTTCGATCCCGACAGCATCGACACAGCGCGTCCGCTGATCATCGTCGTCCACGGCGGCTACTGGCGCTCGCTCCACCCCTCGTCATTCAGCCACTGGGCGGCCGGCGCCAATGCGCATGGCTTTTCGGTCGCCGTGCCGGGCTATCGGCTCTGCCCGGAAGTGCGCGTCGGCGAGATCATCGCGGATGTGCGCGATGCCGCTCTTTTCCTGAACCGCAGCTTCGGCAGGCGCATCGTCGCCTGCGGCCATTCGGCCGGCGCTCACCTCGCGTCCACGCTGGTCGCAGCGGACTGGCATGCGCTCGATACGGATGTGCCGGCGGATCTCGTGCGCAGCGGTATCGGCATCTCGGGCGTGTTCGATCTTGCGCCGCTGATCGCAACCGAGATGAACGAGCAGTTGCGGCTCGACACCGCCGAAGCGCATGCGGTCAGTCCCGCGTACTGGCCGCTTTCGCAAGGCGTGCGTTTCGAGGCCTGGGTCGGCGGCGAGGAATCTTCGGAGTTCCTGCGCCAGAGCCGGCTCATCGCGGACGCATGGGCGGCGTCCGGTGCGACGACGCGCTTCGGGATCATCCCCGGCGCGAACCACTTCAACGCGCCGAACGGCCTTGCCGACCCCGCGAGCCAGATCGTCAAGGCTCTGGTGGAACTGGCCGGGGCCGCCAAAGCTTGACCCCCTCTCGCCCCTTCCATAGGTTCGCGCGCAAATCCGAGCGCTTAGCTCAGCGGTAGAGCAACTGACTTTTAATCAGTAGGTCGTGGGTTCGATCCCCACAGCGCTCACCAAGAAGATCCGTCGCTGCCCTGAGCCCTGTGCCGGCCGAAGCGCGCAGGCCGGCAGCCGCACCGAACGGAGAGGAGAGCCGCATGGCGCTGCAATCGCCCCTGAAGCACGAGACCGCGAAGCTCGTCGATTTCACCCTGAAGGGCACCGACGGGCGCGCCTATTCGCTGGCCGACGTGCAGGGCGGGAAGGGTACGCTGGTCATGTTCATCTGCAACCACTGTCCCTACGTCAAAGCCGTCATCGGCCGGCTTGTCGAGGATGTGCGGGCGCTGCAGGCGGCCGGTGTGGGCGCCGTCGCAATCATGTCCAACGACGCGGCGAACTATCCGGCGGATTCGTTCGACAACATGAAGCTCTTCGCCGCGCAGCATGGCTTTGTGTTCCCCTACCTGATCGACGAAACGCAGGAAGTTGCGCGCGCGTATGGCGCAGTGTGCACGCCCGACCTTTTTGGCTTCAACGCGCAAGGCGAGCTGCAATACCGCGGCCGCGTCGACAGCGCCGGCTCGCGCCCGCCAAGCGGCAGCGAGAAGCGCGAGCTGCGCGAGGCGATGCTTGCAATCGCCGCGACCGGAAAAGGCCCGGCCGAGCAGATCCCCTCCGTCGGCTGCTCCATAAAATGGCGCAACTGAACTTCGAGCCGCTTCTGGCGCCGTGCCAGTTGACGCGACGGAGGCCTTTCATGCGCCTGGCAACGGTGGGCTCGAAGCACGATTTCCTGGGAGGCGGTTTCTAGGATCCATCCGATGACGGCAGGGCAGGCGCTGGCCGCGCCGATACGAAGATCAGCCATTGATGCGGTGATCGCAGTGCTATGAGGGTCAGGTTCCGAGGGAGGAATTGATCAATGCCCAAGGCATACATCGTCGCAAGCATCAACGTCATCGATCCGGACGGATATGAAGGATACAAGAACGCGGCAATGAAAGTTACGGAGCGGGTGGGAGGCAAGTTGCTGGTGAGCGGCGGCCAGACCGAAGTAATCGAAGGCACGCTCCACAACCGCATCGTGGTCATTGAGTTCGAGAGCATCGAGGCGGCACGCGCGGCGGCAGCGGGCTACTCGACCTTGCGCGATACGCGCGGCGCTTCGGCCCCCGATTACGATTCAGTCATCGTCGAAGGCGTATAATATCGAGTGGACCGGATGGTGCACTAGCGCGTCAAGGCCACCGAATTTCAAGCCGAGGCACTACCGGCCCCTTTTGCTCCACGGCAGGCCGCTTCTCTTTGGTGTGGAAGGGCTCTTTGGTGTAGGCTCGCCGGGCGGGGAGCTGCGCCAAGTCCATGTATGTCATCGCGATTGCCTCACAGAAGGGCGGGGCCGGCAAGAGCACGTTCGCGGTCAACCTCGCCACGCTCGCCGATCGCGAGAATGCGCCGAGCCTTCTGATCGACACCGACGCGCAGGGCTCCCTCGCCGTCTGGCACACGGCGCGCGGCTCCCGCACGCCGCTCCTTATCAGCTGCAGTGCCTCCGATCTCCCCGAGGTTCTGGAAACCGCCCGCCGCCTGAAGAGCATCGAGTGGGCGTTCATCGATGGCCCCGGGCTCGCCAACGAGGAAGTCGCGGCGATGATGCGGCCGGCGACGCTGGTGCTGATCCCGACCCGCCTTGCGGTCTTCGACCTCGCCGCCCTGCCCGCCACCATAGCAACCGCCCGCAACAGCGGGCGGCCCTTCTTCGTCGCGCTGAACGCCGTGCCGCCGAAGCGCGGCATAACGGAATCCCCGATCATCGGCGCGGCGCGCAAGGCGGTAAAGGACATGGGCGCCCCGGTGTGGCGCGGGGCGGTCGCGCAGCGCGCGGTCTATGCGCACGCGCTCATATCCGGCCAGGCCGTCACGGAGTTCGAGGCCAACGGCCCTGCCGCCGAGGAGATGCGGATGCTCTGGCGCGATGTCAGCGAGGCGGCCCGCGCCATGGCGCAGCGTCAGACCGCGAGCTGAAGAGCCGGCTAATGGCGGTGTCTATTCCCCTGCTTTTCCTGATCAGGTTGTGTCTCTCCACGGCGATTGCCAGACGCAACTGATATTCGGTGGAGAAATTGCCTCGCCGCCGGCTTGTCTTTCATGCCGTCCGAGAAGACCTAAATTTCACTTTTCGAGTTAAAGTTCAGCCCTAGTGCGGTCCGCTCCAATGATCATTCCTGCTCGGCTCTGAACTGGGCTTTTACCGGCTGAAATGCTATTTTTGCGTGAAATCGGCAGGGTCTGTTTCACGCTCTGCATGAATTTTTAACAAGATTCTTTGCCAGCGTTCTTGCGCTGAGCTTGATCGCGAAGTATTGGACGCGCACAGCTGATCTTCAGGATCGGTCTATTATACGCGCCAATCAAGAGAAGGACTAATTATGGAATCGGCCAACCGCGACGATCTCGTACAGCTCACTGCCGACATCGTTTCCGCCTACGTCACAAACAACGCCGTCGAGTCCGGTCAGCTGAGCAAGCTCATCGAGGAAGTGCATCTGGCGCTGGTCCGCGCGCCCGCCGCCGCGGCCGAGCCGGAGAAGAAGGAACTCGTGCCGGCCGTGTCGGTCCGCAAGTCGGTGACGCCGGACTATATCGTCTCGCTGGAGGACGGCCGGAAGTTCAAATCGCTGAAGCGGCACTTGCAGGGCACCTATGGCATGACGCCCGACGAATACCGCGCCAAGTGGAGCCTGCCGCGCGACTATCCGATGGTTGCGCCGAACTATGCCAAGGCCCGCTCCGATCTCGCCAAGCGCATGGGCCTCGGCCGCAAAGCCACCGGCGCGCCGGCGAAGAAGGCGGCCGGCGGACGCGGGCGCAAGCGCGCCGCGAAATAAGCCGATCCGGACTACAAAGAGAAACGCCCCGGAGGACCGGGGCGTTTTGCTTTTCAGGATGAGATAGCGCCGAAGCCTACTTCACGAGCTCCGCGTCGAGCGTAATCTCAGCGCCCTTGAAGAGCTTGGAGACCGGGCACCCCGCCTTCGCGCCTTCGGCGGCGCTCTTGAACTCCTCGGCCGACATGCCGGGCACCTTGCCCTTCAGCTCCAGCCTGATCTTCTTGATCGAAAAGCCGTCGCCGTCCGTCTCGATCGTCACCTTGGCGGTCGTCCGGAGCTCATCGGGCACCTTGCCGGCCTTCGTCAGGCCAAAGGCGAGCGCCATGTTGAAGCAGCCGGAATGCGCGATCGCGAGAAGCTCCTCGGGGTTGGTGCCCTTCTCATCGCCGAAGCGCATCTTCGTGCCATAGGGGATATTCGAGACAACGCCGCTCTGCGTCGTGAGGTGCCCCTTTCCGTCCGGCCCCGACCCCTTCCAGACCGACTCCCCGCTGCGTGTGAATGACGCCATTCTCTTCTCCTCGATCAGTTGATGGATTGCGCCGCTTCCGCCCTACGCCAGCATTCCCGCCGGCGCTTCGATGAACCGCTTGAACGCGGCGAGCAGTTCGGCGCCGAGTGCGCCGTCGACGGCGCGATGGTCGGTCGACATCGTGACCGTCATCATCGTGGCGACCTTGATCGCGCCCTTCTCGACGATCGCCCGCTCCTCGCCGGCGCCGACCGCAAGGATCGTCGCGTGCGGCGGGTTGATGACGGCGGCAAAATCCTTCACCCCGAACATGCCGAGATTGGAGATCGCGGTCGAGCCGCCCTGGTATTCCTCCGGCTTCAGCTTGCGCTTCCGCGCGCGCGCCGCGAGGTCCTTCATCTCGTTGGAGATCTGCGACAGCGTCTTCGTATCGGCGTTCCGCACCACCGGCGTGATGAGCCCGCCGGGGATGGAGACGGCGACGCCGACGTCGGCGCTTCGGTGCTTCAGCATGCCGCCCTCGGTCCAGGTGACGTTCGCGTCCGGCACCGCCTTCAGCGCCATCGCCATCGCCTTGATGACAAGGTCGTTGACGGAGAGCTTGTAGAGCGGCGCCTCGCCCGCATCGGTCTTCCTGACCGGGGCCGCAGCGTTGATGTCGGCGCGCAGCGCCAGTAGCTTGTCGATGCGGCAGTCCATCGTGAGATAGAAATGCGGGATCGTGGTCTTCGCCTCGACCAGCCGCTTCGCGATGATCTTTCGCATCGAATCGTGCGGGACGAGCTCATAGCTCCCCTCCGCGTAGAGCGAGCGGACAGCCGCGTCGGACATGCCTTGCGGGAGCGCCGCTCCACCCTGCGACGCGGCGGCGGTCGGCGCGGCCTTGGCCGCACCGCCCTTCAACGCGGCCTCGATGTCGCGCTGCACGATCCTTCCGTGCGGACCGGAACCTGCGAGCTGCGCGAGATCGATCTTGTTCTCGCCCGCCAGACGCTTGGCGAGCGGCGAGGCGATTACGCGGCCGCCGCCGTTGGCTTTCGCCTGGGTTGCGACGGAAGGCTTCGCCTCGGCCGGCTTCGGTGCAGCAGTCTTCTCGGCCTTCGGCGCGTCTTTCGGAGCAGCCGGTTCTGCCTTGGCGGCAGTCGGCTGAGCTTTCACGTCCGGCTTTGCGGGAGCCGCTGAGGCCGCGCCCTTTGCGTCCTCACCCTCGCCGGCAAGGATCGCGATCACGTTGTTGACCGGCACGTCTGCCGTGCCCTCCGCCACCACGATCTTCGCGATGGTCCCCTCGTCGACCGCCTCTACCTCCATCGTCGCCTTGTCCGTCTCGATCTCGGCAATCACGTCGCCCGACTTGACGACATCGCCTTCCTTGACGAGCCACTTGGCAAGATTGCCCGTCTCCATCGTCGGCGAAAGCGCGGGCATGAGAATGTTGGTCGGCATCTACCGGTCTCCGGCGTAGAGGGGCAGCGGGTCGTCCTGGAATCCGAGCGGGGGATCGAGCGGCCACAGGTCAGCGAGCGAAAAGGAGATTGCGTCAAAGGGAGGGGCACGAACCTCGTCATCGGAGTTCCACGCTCCGATCTTCACCCATTTCCCTTCATTGAGTTCAAAGGCTTCGAGTATCTGCAGACGCGGATCGATCAGCCAGACGTGCGGCACACGAACCTCTGCGTAGATGCGCATCTTGACGGTGCGATCGCGCCGCTCTGTCGAGGCGGAGAGCACCTCGCAGGCCCAGTCGGGCGCGAGGTCGAAATAGTTTGTATCTGGCACGGCGGTGAGCCGTTCACGTCGCCACCCGCCGATATCCGGCACGACGACCTGAGAGCCGAGATGAAGCTCGGGTTCGTCTATAAATATCCAGCCATCTGGCCCATTTCGCTTGAACTGGAAGGAATCCATGAGCCGTGCGCCAAACGCGGAGGATGCAAAACCGTGCCTTGGCGACGGACGCGGATGCGTCAGCAATTCGCCGTCAATGATCTCCGCGACGAGGTGCGGTGGAACCGCCTCGAGATCGGCATACGTCGCATGCTTCTTTGCCGTCTCGGCCATTGATCCTGCGGCTCCTGCAAGCGGCCCTGGCCGCTTACATGCTCAGCTCACATAGCTCACGCTCTTCACCGCCTCCACCACCTCTTTCACATTGGGCAACGCAAGCTTCTCCAGAGTGGCGGCGTAGGGCATCGGAACGTCCTTGCCGGTGATGTTGATGACCGGAGCGTCGAGCAGGTCGAAGGCCTTCGTCATCAGTTCGGCCGAGATGTGCGAGCCGACGGAACCTTGCGGCCAGCCCTCCTCCACCGTCACGCAGCGATTGGTCTTCCTCACCGAGGCGATCACGGTTTCGATGTCCATCGGGCGGATGGTGCGCAGGTCGATCACCTCCGCCTCTATACCCTCGCCGGCTAGCGCCTCGGCAGCCTTCAGGGCATAAGTCATGCCGATGCCGAAGGAGACGATCGTTACGTCCTTGCCCGCGCGCGCGATCTTCGCCTTGCCGATCGGCAGGACGAAATCGTCGAGCTTCGGGACCTGAAAAGTCTGGCCGTAGAGAATCTCGTTTTCGAGGAAGACGATCGGGTTCGGGTCGCGGATGGCGGCCTTCAAAAGTCCCTTGGCGTCGGCCGCGGTGTGCGGCTGGATCACCTTCAGCCCGGGCACCTGGGAATACCAGGCGGCGTAATCCTGGCTGTGCTGCGCACCGACGCGCGCCGCGGCGCCATTTGGACCGCGGAAAACGATCGGGCAGCCCATCTGGCCGCCGGCCATATAAAGCGTCTTCGCCGCCGAATTGATGATCTGGTCCATCGCCTGCATGGCGAAATTCCAGGTCATGAACTCCACGATCGGTTTCAGCCCCGCGAATGCGGCCCCGACGCCGAGACCGGCGAAGCCGTGCTCGGTGATCGGCGTGTCGATGACGCGCCGCGCGCCGAACTCGTCGAGCAGACCCTGCGTCACCTTGTAGGCGCCCTGATATTCCGCGACTTCCTCGCCCATGACAAAGACGTCGCCGTCGCGGCGCATTTCCTCAGCCATGGCATCGCGCAGCGCCTCGCGCACCGTCTGCTCCACCATCTCGGTACCTTCCGGCACTTCCGGGGAATTCATCGGCGCGGCTTTCGGGGCGGCGGCGACGGTCGGTGGCTCGGCCTTCGTCTCCCCGGAGTCTTCGGGCGAAACCGCTGGAGGCGCCTTGGCCTCGGCGGCTGCGGGCGTCGCACCGTTCGTCTTCTTCTCCGCAGGTTTGGCGACCGCGGCGGAAGCGTCCTCGCCCTCGCCCACGATCACCGCGATCGGCGTGTTCACCTTCACGCCTTCCGTTCCTTCCGCGACGAGGATCTTCCCGAGCGTGCCTTCGTCGACCGCCTCGACTTCCATGGTTGCCTTGTCTGTCTCGATCTCGGCGATTACGTCGCCCGCCTTCACGGCATCGCCTTCCTTGGCGATCCATCTCGAAAGCTTGCCCTCCTCCATCGTCGGGGAAAGCGCCGGCATCAGAATTGCGGTCGGCATAGGTTAAGCGACCTCCCAGCGACGGGCGGAAGTTACTGTAGTCGACTTTAGCAGCCCGCGTTTTCTTAGCTGATCAGCTGCCCATCGAATGTCGTATTGCCAAGTGTAGAACAGGTCCCCGCTGGCACGAAGTTCGACCTCGTGGTTGACCCAGATCCACTTCGCAACCTCGGCCACCTTCCCCGCTCCTCCCAGCTGAGTAAGAGCTTCTAACACCACATCAGGCAGGTCGCTTTTTGTCATTATTGCGTCTCAGCGTAGATGTTGGTCCACAGCTCCGACGGATCCGGCTCCGGGTCGGCCTGCGCGAATTCCGCCGCTTCGTTGACGATGCGGCGGATGTCCTTGTCGACGTCCTTCAGCGAATCCTCGCTCGCCCAGCCCTTCTCCTCGAGGCGGTGGCGCACTTGCTCGATCGGATCGTGCTCGTCGCGCATCTTCTGCACTTCTTCGCGGGCGCGATATTTCGCCGGGTCGGACATCGAATGACCGCGATAGCGGTAGGTCAGCATTTCCAGGATGAACGGCCCCTTGCCGGAGCGGGCATGATCGAGCGCCATGTCGCCCGCCGCCTTCACCGCGCGCACGTCCATGCCATCGACGGGAACGCCGGGAATGTCGAAGGAAGCGCCGCGCCGGTAGAGGTCGGTGGTCGCCGACGAGCGCTTCACGCTCGTCCCCATTGCGTACTGGTTGTTCTCGATGATGTAGACGGCCGGCAGGTTCCACAGCTTCGCCATGTTGAAGCTCTCGTAGACCTGTCCCTGATTGGAGGCTCCGTCGCCGAAATAGGTGAGCGAGACGTTGCTGTCGCCGCGATACTTGTTGGCGAAGGCAAGGCCAGTGCCGATCGGCACCATCGCGCCGACGATGCCGTGGCCGCCGTAGAATTTCTTCTCCTTGGAGAACATGTGCATGGAGCCGCCCTTGCCGCGCGAATAGCCGCTGCGGCGACCGGTGAGCTCCGCCATCACGCCTTTCGGATCCATTCCGGTCGCGAGCATGTGGCCGTGGTCGCGATAGCCGGTGATGACCTGGTCGCCGTCCTGCATCGCCATCTTGAGCCCGACGACGACCGCCTCCTGTCCGATGTAGAGATGGCAGAAGCCGCCGATCGCTCCCATGCCGTAAAGCTGGCCCGCCTTTTCCTCGAAGCGGCGGATGAGCAGCATCGAACGGTAGGCGCTGAGTTCCTCGTCCTTCGTGAATGCCGCGATGGGCACCACCTTCGCCTTGTCGGTCCGGTTGTCCGGCGACCGCATCCGCTCAGGTTTTACCTGTACGTCCTCTCGTCCCCGTTTCGGGGCGGCCTGGGTCTGCGGCATCGTTTCCTCCGGCACGTTCTTATTGACGCCATGTAGTATCGCCATGGCGCGCACCAAAAGGCTAGCCGGCGACGACCTGAACCTGTGCAAAGCAGCCATGCAGCCTGTGATTGGGTGCGGTGCACAACGGCATTTACTGGGGAGCTGAGCTTTTGCTCAGCGCGTCGGACGCCGGTCCGCCGGATCGAGGAAGATGACGATGTCCTTGGCGTCGGCCATGTTGAGCGCCTCGCGCGCGCGCTCGTCGATCATATCGCGATCGAGGCTCTCCGGGCGCATCAGCGCGACGTGGCTTTCCATCCGCTCGCGTTCCGCGCGTGCTGCTGCAAGCTCGGTTTCGAGCGAGGCGACGCGATCCTGCAGCTTGCCGAGCGCAAAAAGCCCGTAGTCGCCCTCCACTGCGTGGTAGGCGAAATATCCCACGATGAGCAGACAGGATAATGGGAGGAGCAGCGGCCGAGTCTTCGATTGTTTACGCTGACGTGTCGACATCGGCCGCCGCTGGCAACACTCTGAACAGGAACAAGTGAGGGACGGAACGCGGAACCAGTCTGCGTCCCCCACCACAGGTCTACGGGCACAGCGTAAAAAAAGAGTTCGTTCTGCTTTGCGCATTTGTGCCGAATTTTCATCGGATTGCCCGCAGGGAGTGCCGCGGGTCGGCGCTTGGCAACCCGGTGTAGCGATCTGGGACAGTGTGCGACGCTCTTGCTGACTGAAATGTTAGTACGTTAGGATGACGCTTAAGGGGGAAGCGTTTCTTGTCGTACAGCGATCCGCAACTCGGGCGCATGGCGCGCAAGGCCGGTTCGAAATCCGGCTTTGTCTATGAGGAACTCCGCTCGGCGATCATCTCGCTGAAGCTCGAGCCCGGCGCGCAGATCGACAAGGCCGAACTCTGCAAGCGGCTTGAGGTCTCGCGGCAACCGGTGTCGGAGGCGCTGGCGCGGCTGGCGCGGGAGCGGCTCGTAAGCGTCGAGCCGCAGAAGGGCACTTACGTCACGCGCATCCGGATGAGCGACGTCGCCGAAGCAGCCTTCGTGCGCGAAGCGCTGGAGGTGGCGACCGTCCGGCAGATCGCGCCAGCCATGGATGATGAGTCGCTCGACCGCCTGATGCTGATCGTCGATTACCAGTCGGTTGCAGCCGCGGCACGCGACATCGAGGAATTCTATCTGCTCGACGTCCGCTTCCACGCCACGCTGATCGCGCAGCTCTCATTTCGCCGGGTGGCCGAGGGCGTGGAATCCGCCCGCGCCCAGACGGAACGCGTCCGCCGGCTCCTGCTGCCGACGCCCGGGCGCAATCCGGCGACGATCTCCGAGCACAAGGCCATCCTGGCTGCACTCGCGCGTCGCGACCCGGCAGCCGCCGGGGAAGCGATGCGCGCGCACCTCGTCAATGGCCTGAAGCATCTGCACGAATTCGCGGCCGAACGACCGGACTTGTTCGAGCCGTGAGGCGCCCCTCGCGGGGCAAGAAGAGCGGCGCTCACGCCGCTGACTGGGAGGAATGAAATGAGACTGCAAACTGTTCTGGCAGGCGCTTCCGCGCTCTGCCTGCTCGCCGGCGCGCCGGCCATGGCGCAGAAGATGTACGACGGCGTGACCGTCAATGTCATGACCTTCACCGGCCCGCAGATTGCCGAGCCGCTGCAACGCCGGGCGCCGGACTTCGAGAAGCTGACCGGAGCCAAGGTCAACGTGGTCACGGTTCCGTTCTCCGACCTCTACACCAAGCTCCTGACCGACTGGTCGAGCGGCACGAACTCGATCGACGCGGCCGTCTTCGCGCCGCAATGGATGGTCGACTACATCTCCGCCGGCCTGCTCGAGGATCTCTCCGACCGCGTCGCGAAGGACAAGGATCTGCAGGAAGACGACGTCGGCGGCTTCTTCCGCGATTTCTCGCAGAAGTACGGCGGCAAGATCTACATGCTGACCTTGGACGGCGACTTCCACATGATCTACTACCGCACCGACGTCCTGAAGGACGCCGGCCTGGAGCCGCCGAACACGCTCGACGAGTATCTGGCCGTCGCCAAGGCGGTGAACGGCAAGGACATGAATGGCGACGGGACGCCCGACTACGGCTCCTGCATCTCCAAGAAGCGCAACGCGCAGGCTTACTGGTTCATCACCTCCATCGCCGGCGGCATGATTCAGTCGCAGGGCACCAGCCAGGGTGTCTTCTTCGACACGAAGGACATGAAGCCGCTCGTCAACAACGAAGCGTTCGGCAAGGCGCTCGACTTCCTGAAGGAGACCACTGAGTACGGCCCGCCAAACGAGATCAACCTCGACGTCGGCGATACCCGCAGCCTGTTCGTCTCCGGCCGCTGCGCGCTCTCCTATGACTGGGGCGATATCGGCACGCTGGCCATCGATCCTGCGACCTCCAAGGTGATCGACAAGGTCGGCGCGGCGATCCTGCCGGGTTCGAAGCAGGTGCTGAACCGCGAAACCGGCAAGCTCGAGGATTGCACCAAGGAAACCTGCCCCTACGCCGACGACAAGGGCGTGAACCACGCTCCGTTCGCCTCGTTCGGCGGCTGGGGCGGCGGCGTCAATGCCGCGGCCGATCCGAAGGTGAAGGAAGCGGCTTACGCGTTCTTCTCCTATATGGAGCAGCCGGCGCAATCGAACGTCGACGTGACGATCGGCAAGACCGGCTTCAACCCCTACCGCATCTCGCAGTTCAAGGAGATGGACAACTGGACCAAGGCCGGGATGAGCGAAACGGCGGCGAAGAGCTACCTCGGCGCTATCGAGGCGAGCCTTGACAGCCCGAACATGATCCTGGACCTGCGCATCCCGCAAAACCAGAAATACCAGCAGGTGGTGGAAGACGAGGCGGTGTCGCGCTTCCTCGCCGGCGAGATCGACAAGGATCAGACCATGCAGGCGATTGAGAGCGGCTGGAACGACCTGAACGACCAGATCGGCAAGGACGATCAGCTGTCGATCTACAAGGCCACGATCGGCGCGAAATAGCGGCGCTCGCGGGTGGTCCCGGCGCCCGACGGGGCGCCGGGACTTCCGAAGATGATGTCAGAGTCCCCGGCAACCGGGCCGATGCCGTATTCCGGCTTCGGCGCATGGCTGGATCAGCAGACCGGAAGGATCATGCTCCTTCCGGCCGTGATCATCCTGCTGGCGTTTGCGATCTTTCCCCTCATCATCTCCGCCTATCTTACGGTGATCCGCTTCGCGCTGGCGCCCGGCGGGTTTAAGCTGACCTTCATCGGCCTGACGAACTTCAAGCGGCTGATCTTCGGGGCCCAGCAGTACCACTTCCTCGGCACCTTCAAACCGCTCGGGTTCCTGCTTTGGGCGGTCTTCGCGCTGGTCGTCGTAAGCCTGCTCTACTGGCTCGCGCGATATCTGAGGAGCAGCGGCGCATCGGCATTCGGCTTTCTCGGCCGCCTGATCACCGCGACACTGCTCGCCGCGCTCGCCCTTCTCGTCCTCGCCTCGATCTTCGCCGGCGGCGTGCCGGGCACGTTGGTAAACACGCTCTTCTATGTCGTGATCGGCGTGACCGTGCAGTTCCTGCTCGGGCTTGGCCTGGCGCTCCTGTGCGCGCGCCCGATCCGCGGTCGCAATTTCTTCCGGGTGGTCTTCTTCATCCCGCTGATCGTGACCCCGGTCGGCATCGCCTACACCTTCCGCATGCTCGCCGACATGCAGAAAGGCCCCTTCGCGCCGATCAGCCGCTTCCTCGGATTCGGCGAATGGGCATGGGCCACCGATCCGTGGTCCGCCCGCATCATCGTCCTCGTCGGCGATACCTGGCAGTGGACGCCGTTCATGTTCATCGTGCTCCTCGCCGCCGTCGAGAGCCGCCCCTTCGACCAGGTGGAGGCGGCGAGCATCGACGGAGCCGGGGGCTGGGATATCTTTCGCCACATCACCTGGCCGGCCATCGCGCCGGTCGGTGCGACCGTGGTGCTGATCCGCCTCATCGAGGCGTTCAAGATCGTCGATCTGCCGAACGTGCTCACCAACGGCGGCCCGGGCCTCGCGACGGAATCGATGACGCTCCATTCTTTCATCGCGTGGCGGACGCAGGACCTCGGCGGATCGGCGGCGATCGGCTACATCCTGCTCTTCGTCTCCACCATCACCTGCGTGTCGTTCTTCAACTACGCGGTCAGCCGCGCGCGGAAACATCAATGAGCGAGGCCCCCGCACGCACGCTCGGCCAGCGACTGTTCGAGCGCAGGGAGCTTGGCGGACAGTCTCCCATCGCACAGTTCCTCACCTATGCGGTGCTGATCCTCTGGACCCTCGTCGTGCTGGTGCCGCTTTATTGGGTGCTCGTGACATCCCTCAAGATCCGCATCGACGTCGATGCCGGCCCGTTCTACGTGCCCTTTCTGGATTTCGTCCCTTCGATCGAGAACTGGCGCTACATCTTCGTCGACCTCGGGCGGGACACGCTGCGCCCCTACATGAACTCGGTCGTCGTGGCGCTCGTGAGCACGACGCTTGCCGTCCTCATCGGCTCGATGGCCGCCTACGCGCTGGTGCGCCTGCGCTTCCAGGTGAAAATCGCCGCCATCGTGACTTTCATCCTGCTGCTTGCCGCGACGATCGCCGCCGTGGCGCTGCTTGGGGTTCCGTGGCCGATCGCGCTCGGCGTCGCGATCGCGCTCCTGCTCCTGTTCCTCGGTACGCTCGCCAGACGCTTCAAGCGCGCGCTCGGCAACAGCGACATCGAATTCTGGATGATCTCCAACCGCATCATGCCGCCGGTCGTCGCTGTGCTGCCCATCTATCTGATGTTCCAGAAGCTGCACCTGCTCGACACTCAGATCGCCCTGATCGCGACGTATACGGCCGTCAACCTGCCGATCGTCGTGTGGCTCACGCGGGATTTCTTCGCCGCCATTCCCTACGAGCTGGAGGAGAGTGCCCAGATCGACGGCGCCTCGAGGTTCCGCATCTTCTTCACCATCGCCCTGCCGCTCACCCGCGCCGGTCTCGTCGCGACGTTCCTGCTCGTGCTGATCCTCGCCTGGAACGAGTATCTTCTGGCGCTCTTCCTCTCCAACGCGAACGCGCAGACCATGCCGATCCTGGTCTCCGCGCAGAACGGCACCCGCGGCCCCGAATGGGGCTACATGTCGGTCCTCATCGTCATCATGATCGCGCCTGTCGTGGCGATCACGGTCGCCCTGCAGAAGCAAATCGCGCGCGGGCTGCTGGTCGGCGCCATGAAGGGCTGATAGCCGTGCGCATTCTCCCGGGAAACCTCTGAGGAAATTCCATGCTGCTCGGCATCGACCCGCTTCTTACCCCCGAACTCCTGATGATCCTGCGCGCCATGGGCCATGGCGACGAGATCGCCATCGTCGACGCCAACTACCCGGCGAAGAGCAATGCCAGGCGGCTCGTCCGTCTCGATGGCGCCGACGCGACCAAGGCGCTGATCGCCATCCTTTCCGTGCTGCCGCTCGACTCGTTCGTGAAGGCGCCGGCGAACGCGATGCAGGTGGTGGGAAAGCCGAAGGAAATTCCCCCCGCGGTCGCCGACTTCCAGTCGATCGTCGACCGGCTCTCCGCCCTCCCCGTCAAGATTGCCCGGATCGAGCGCTTCGCCTTCTACGAGCGCGCCAAGAATTGCTTCGCGATCGTCGCCAGCAACGACCGGCGCCTCTACGCCAACGTCATCCTCACGAAGGGCGTCATCGGCGCCGACGGAAAGGTTGTCGCATGAAGAACGGCATGATGAGCGTCGTCTGCCGCAAGCCGGGCGAGCTCGCGCTCGAGGAGCGCCCGCTCCCGGAGCGCCGCGGCGACGAGATTCTGCTCGGCATTCGCCGCATCGGCATCTGCGGCACCGACTATCACATCTACGAGGGTCTCCACCCCTTCCTGCAATATCCCCGCATCATGGGGCACGAGCTCTCGGCGGAAGTGCTCGAGGCGCCGAAGGGCAGCCGCTACGCGGAAGGCGATCCGGTCGTGGTGCTCCCCTATCTCTCGTGCGGCACATGTGTCGCCTGCCGCCGCGGCAAGACCAATTGCTGCACCACCCTGCAGTGCCTCGGCGTGCATTGCGATGGCGGGATGACCGAGCGCTTCCTGCTGACCGAGAAGAACCTTTATCCCGCCGAGGGCCTTTCGCTCGACCAGGCGGCGATGGTGGAGTTCCTCGCCATCGGCGCACACGCCGTGCGGCGCTCCCGGCTCGTCCCGGGCGACAGGGCGCTGGTCGTCGGCACCGGGCCGATCGGCATCGGCGCCGCCCTCTTCGCGCGCATCGCCGGCGCCGACGTGACGCTTATGGACCGCCTCCCCGCGATCGTCGACCTCGCCAGCTCGATTACCGGCATCGGCTCGACCGTCATAGCCGACGAGACCGCCGGCGAGCGGGTCGCCGCACTGACCGGAGGGGAGAATTTCGATGTCGTCTTCGACGCCACCGGCAACGCGCGCGCCATGGAGAAGAGCTTCGATTTCGCCGCAAGCGGCGGCACCTATGTCATGGTGGGGGTCGTGAAGGACCGGCTTTCCTTCGCCGACCCGGAGTTTCACCGCAAGGAATTGACGCTCTGCGCCAGCCGCAATGCGACGCGCGAGGATTTCGACACGGTGGTCGGCGCGATGCGCGCCGGGAAAATCCCGACCGACAAGCTGAACACCCACACCTGCACGCTCGACGAATTGCCGGCGTTCATGCCCGGCTGGACCCACGATCGGGTAGGTGTGGTGAAGGCGATGGTGCGTCTGAACGGCGCGTGCGCAGGGGCCTGATTGACACTGACCGGTTAAGTCATAAGTCATATCCTGCTTCCGAGGCTCGCAAAGTCATGAACGAACAATCGAACATCAATCCGCTGACATCGGCCGACATGGCTTCCGCAGCCGTCATCGCCCCGGCCCGCCGCTTCGTGCGGCTGCACCCGGACGACAATGTCGTGGTGGCGGTGGTCTCGCTGCCGACCGGGACTGAGCTGGTTGGGGAAGGCGTCAGCGTCGCCCGCGCCGTCCCGATGGGCCACAAGGTCGCCACGCGCCCCATTCCGAAGGGCGCGGCCGTGGTGAAATTCGGTCAGATCATCGGCTACGCGACCGACGACATTCCGGCCGGCGCGCACGTCCACGTCCACAATTGCGCCATGGGCGAGCACGACCAGAACTATCAGATCGGCATCGACTACAAACCGGTCCGCTACCGCGATCCGATGGGCGCCACCTTCAAGGGGCTGGTGCGCGGCGACGGCCGCGTCGGCACGCGCAACTTCATAGCGCTTTGCTCGACGGTGAACTGCTCGGCGACCGTGGTCCGCCAGATCGCCGACCGCGTCAATCGCTCCGGCATGCTCGCCGCCTATCCGCACATCGACGGCGTGATCGCGCTTTCGCACGGCACCGGCTGCGGCATGGACGCCTCGGGCGAAGGCTTTGAGGCGCTGGAGCGGGTGCTCTGGGGCCACGCCACGCACCCGAACGTCACCGCCGCGATCTTCATCGGGCTCGGCTGCGAGGTGATGCAGATCGGGCGGCTGAAACACAAATACGGCTTCGGCGAGGAGCACTTCCACACGCTGACGATCCAGGAGTCCGGCGGCACCCGCAAGACCATCGAGACGGTGCTGCGCATGATCGAGGAATTGCTTCCGACGCTGCCCGTCATCCAGCGCACGGACGTTCCGGCGAGCGCGCTGGTGGTGGCGCTCGAGTGCGGCGGCTCCGACGGCTATTCCGGCATCACCGCCAACCCGGCGCTGGGCTACGCCTCGGACCTGCTGGTCGAGTACGGCGGCACTGCAGTGCTGGCCGAGACGCCGGAGATTTACGGCGCCGAGCATCTCCTCGTCCGCCGCGCGGTGTCTCAGGAAGTCGGGCAGAAGCTCATCCAGCGCATCCGCTGGTGGGAGGATTACACCACCCGCAATCACGGCGAGATGAACAACAATCCCTCGCCTGGCAACAAGGCCGGCGGGCTCACCACGATCCTCGAAAAGTCGCTCGGCGCGGCCGCCAAGGGCGGCACCTCGCCGCTCGCCGACGTTGCGCTCTATGCCGACAAGGTCACGTCGAAGGGCCTCGTCTTCATGGACACGCCGGGATACGACCCGGCCGCGACCACGGGCCAGATCGCCGGCGGCTGCCAGATCGTCTGCTTCACCACCGGGCGCGGCAGCGCCTTCGGTTCGAAGCCCGCGCCGACCATCAAGCTCGCCACCAATTCGCGTCTCTATTCCACGATGGAAGAGGACATGGACATCAACTGCGGCGATATCGTCGCCGGCGACGCGACGATCGAATCGAAGGGCGAGGAAATCTTCAAAAAGATCCTCGCCGTCGCCTCCGGCGAGCGCTCGAAGAGCGAACTCCTCGGCCTCGGCGACAACGAGTTCGTCCCCTGGCAGATCGGGGCGACGATGTAGCTTTGTGAGAATCAGGTCGAAACGGACCTGTCAGCCCGAGCCGAAGCAACAAGATTGCCGGCTCATTCACCGGGAGGAAGAAGCATGAAGACGTTACTGACCACGACCGCGATCGCTCTGGCGCTTGCCGCATCGGCCGGATCGGCGCTCGCCGATACCTCGGGCAAGAAGATTGCCTTCTCGAACAACTACGCCGGCAATTCCTGGCGGCAGGCGATGCTGAAGAGCTATGACGCCGTCACCAAGAAGGCGGTCGCCGACGGCGTCGTCGCCGCCGCCGACGTCTTCACCACCGCCGACAAGGAAGTGCCGACCCAGGCGGCGCAGATCCAGAACCTGATCCTGCAGGGCTATGACGCGATCGTCATCAACGCCGGCTCGCCGGACGCGCTGAACGGCGCCGTCAAGCAGGCCTGCGATGCCGGCATCGTGGTCGTATCCTTCGACGGCATCGTGACCGAGCCCTGCGCCTGGCGCGTCGTGGTCGACTTCAAGGACATGGGCCTGCAGGAAGTCGAGCAGATGGCCAAGTTCCAGCCGAAGGGCGGAAATCTCCTCGAGATCCGCGGCCTCGCGGGCACCTCGATCGACGAGGCCATCCACCAGGGCATTCTGGAGGGCGTCGCCAAGCACCCCGAGTTCAAGATCGTGAACACGGTGACCGGCGACTGGGATCAGACCACGGCGCAGAAGGCCGTCGCGACCGTTCTCCCCTCGCTGCCGGACATTGTCGGCATTGTTGACCAGGGCGGCGACGGCTACGGCGCCGCGCAGGCCTTTGCGGCGGCCGGCAAGCCGCGTCCCACCATCATCATGGGCAACCGGCAGGACGAGCTGCAGTGGTGGAAGGAGCAGAAGGCGAAGGACGGCTACACGACGTGGTCCGCCTCCATCGCCCCGGGCGTCTCCACCCTCGCCTTCTGGGTGGCGCAGCAGATCCTCGACGGCAACAAGGACGTGCCGCACGATCTCCTGGTGCCGTATCTCGCCTTCACGCAGGACGACTTCGAGGCGGCCCTACCGAACATCGAGACCGGCAGCGTCGCGAGCCACGAATACCAGCAGGCCGATGCCGTCGACGCCATCAAGGCCAACATGAAGTGATTGCGCCGGCCAAGGCGACGCTCCATCATCGACGAAGGGTTCGTGTCCGCCGGTGATGGTTGAAGCCAAGGCAAGCATTGTCGATCTGGACGGCGTCGAAAAGCATTTCGGCGCCGTCCGCGCGCTTGACGGCGTGGATTTCACCGTAGCGGCCGGAGAATGCGTCGGTCTCGTCGGCCACAACGGCGCTGGCAAGTCGACGCTGATGCATCTGCTGGCCGGGACGCTTGCCCCGGATCGGGGTCGCATCGTGATCGGCGACGTCGAGCGGCTGGGCTACTCGGTGGCGCTCGCGCAGAAGCTCGGCATCCGCTGCGTCTTCCAGGAGCTTTCCCTCTGCCCGAACCTGACAGTGGCTGAGAATGCCCGCATCATCCACGCGTCGCTCACCGGTTTCGGCTGGCGGCGTCGCGCCGGAGACCTGATCCTCGGCAAGCTCGACGAGATCTTTCCGGGCCACGGCATCGGCCCGTCCGACATCGTCCGCGACCTCTCCATCGGAAAGCGCCAGATGGTGGAGGTAGCGCGCGCCTTCACCGTGACGGAGGAGCCGCTGAACCTCGTCATCCTCGACGAGCCGACCTCGTCGCTCGACGCGCAGACCGCCGGGCAGCTCCTCGCCTTCGTCCGCCGCGTCGTGGCAAGCGGCGCGAGCTGTGTCTTCATCTCGCATCTGCTCGGAGAGATCCTCCGCTATTCCGACCGCGTCGTCGTGATGCGCGACGGCCAGGTCGTCGCGGCCGATCTTGCGACCGCCTTCGACCACGCCAAGCTGGTCGCCGCCATGGGCGGCGCGGAGCGCCGCGAGGCTGCCGCCGGCACTGCCGCGAAAGAGCGCGGTGGCACGCCGGTGCAAGTGCGCGCGCGGCCCGAACGGCAGCGCGACGGTGCCGAGCTTGTCGCACATCAGGGCGAGGTGATCGGGCTCGCCGGCCTCGCCGGCCATGGGCAGACGCAGCTTCTGCTGCGCATCTTCGAGGGCGCGTCCCGTAGCGTGCCCGGCATCGACGTCAATGCGCCCGTCGCCTTCATCGCCGGCGACCGGCAATCCGACGGCATCTTTCCGCTCTGGTCGATCGCCGAGAACATCGGCATCCGCTCCATCGCCGCATTGCGCAAGGGCATCCTGATCTCACCCGAGCGCGAGCGGGACCTGGCGGAAGCGTGGAAGCAGAAGATCGGCATCCGCACGCCCGACCTCGACAATCACATCCTGTCGCTTTCCGGCGGCAACCAGCAGAAGGCGCTCTTCGCCCGCGCGCTCGGTTCCGACGCTGCGATCGTCCTGATGGACGACCCGATGCGCGGCGTCGATGTCGGCACCAAGCTGGAGGTCTATGAGCTGATCCGCACCGAGGCGAAGAACGGCCGCACCTTCCTCTGGTACACGACGGAGACCGACGAACTGGACCATTGCGACCACGTCTACGTCTTCCGCAACGGCAGCATCGTCGCTGACCTCGACCGGAGCGAACTGAGCGAGGAGAAGGTGCTGCAGTCTTCCTTCAAGGACGTGGCGTGATCTTCCCCCGGATGAAAGAGGCGGTGCCACAAACCAAACCACCTCATCCTGAGGTGCGAGCCCGGCTCGCCGGGCGAGCCTCGAAGGATCGGATGTCGTCCACAGCATTTCACCTTCTCTCTGGAGCCCTCGTGGTTCGAGGCTCGCTTCGCGAGCACCTCACCATGAGGGCGTTGGGCGGATCCGCCGAAAGAAGCCCGCCACGCCTCTCGTTCACCGCGTTCCGCGGTCCCCCTCCCCGGCTTCGCGAAGGAGGATAACGTGAGTTCCGCCGCGTCCATTCTGGCAGCGCGCGCCATGCCGCGTCTCGGCACGTTCCGCCCGCGCCGCGCGCTCCGCGCCGCGCTGCCGGCGGTCTCGCTGGCGCTGGTCATCATCGCCATCGCCTGGCTGAATCCGCGGGCGATCAGCTATTTCGGCTTCAACCTGATGCTGAACCTCGCGATCCCGATCGCGCTCGCGACGCTCGCGCAGATGTTCGTCATCACCGTCAACGACCTCGACCTCTCGATCGGCACGTTCGTCGGCTTCGTCGGCTGCGTCACCGCCACCTGGCTGCACGACCAGCCGCTGCTCGGCATCGTCGTCCTGCTTGGCTCAATCGGCTTCTACGCCCTCCTCGGTGCGCTCATCCATGTGCGCAATCTGCCATCCATTGTCGTCACGCTCGGCATGAGCTTCGTCTGGCAGGGTCTCGCCATCCTTCTCCTGCCGAAGCCCGGCGGCAAGGCGCCGGAATGGCTGGCTGCCTTCATGGGCCTGAAGCCGCCGTTCATCCCCTTCCCGATCCTTGCCGCGATCTTCATCGCAATCGTCGCGCATTTCGGGCTGATGCGGACTTCCTACGGCGCGATCCTCCGCGGCACCGGCGGAAATCCGGTCGCGATCGGCCGCGCCGGCTGGTCGCTTCTGAAGACCAAGGTGGTCGCCTTCGCGCTTGCCGGAACCTTCGGCGTCATCTCCGGCATGGCGCTGATCGGGCTGACCTCCGCCGCCGACGCCAATATCGGCAACGGCTACACGCTGCTGTCGATCGCCGGTGTGATCCTCGGCGGGGGCGAGTTCGTCGGCGGCCGGGTGTCGCCGATCGGCGCCGTCATCGGCGCGCTGACGCTGGCCCTCGCCTCCTCCTCGCTCCTCTCCTTCATGCACATTCCGCCCGACTGGCAGGTCGGGGCCAACGGCGCGATCCTGATCATCGTGCTCGCGGCGCGCGCCCTCATCAGCCGGAGGGAAACGAATTGACCGCCGCCGCACGCCTCTTCGGCAAGCCGTGGATCTGGTCCTTCGTCGGAGCGGCGCTCGTCTTCCTCTCGGCGATTGCCTTCACTGGCGGCTATGGGGCCGGCGGCATGATCACCGCCGCGCTGTCGCTGTCGCTGTTCATGGTGATCGTCGGCGTCGGCCAGATGTTCGTGATCACGCTCGGCCCCGGCAATGTCGACCTGTCGCTGCCGGCCAACATCGGGCTCGCCAGCGCCGTCGCCATGAAGGTGATGGACGGCAACGACGCGATGATCCCGGTCGGTATCGCCGCGGCGCTCGGCAGCGGCATCGCGATCGGCGCGGCCAATTATTTCTTCATCTGGGCGCTTCGGATTCCGCCAATCATCGCAACGCTCTCGGCGAGCTTCATCATCCAGTCCGTGGACATCAGCTACGGCCGCGGCCTGCAGATCAAGCCGCCGCCGGCCTTCGCCGATTTCACCAATATCCAGATCGGCGGCATCCCGATCCTCGCCTTCTTCACGGTGCTCTTCACGGTCCTGATGGGCATAGTGCTGCACCGCATGGTCTACGGCCGCTCCGTGCTCGCCATCGGGCAGAACATCCGCGCCGCGTGGCTCGCGGGCATCCCCGTCGGCCGCATCCGCTTCATCACTTATGTGCTGTCCGGCGCACTTGGCGGCCTGAACGGCGCGCTGCTCGCCGGCTATTTCCGCGGCGCCTCGGTCGACATCGGCAACGAATACCTCCTCGCCTCGATCGCCGTGGTGGTGATCGGCGGCACGTCAGTCGCCGGCGGCAAGGCGAACGTGCCCGGCCTCTGGGGCGCGGCGCTGTTCCTGGTTATGCTCCTCACCATGCTCAACACCTTCGGGGTAAGCGCCGGCATCCGCCTCGTCGTGACCGGCCTCGTCATCATCGGCGTGATCGTGGCCGCCGGCGGCCAGAAGGCGCCGCGCTAGGGGCGCGGGAGAGCCGGTTTGAGTCTTCAGCCGGCTCGGATATTGTGCCGACCGCGCTAGGAATGCGCTCGGCTTCGGGGCCTCTGGAAAATGGACGCACTCACCTTCCTTGCGAAAGTCCCGCTTTTCTCCGAGGCGCTGAACGCCGACCAGCTCGCCTTCCTCGCCAGGGAAAGCCGGCCGGCCTTCTTCCTCGCCGGCAACCGCCTGGTGAACCAGGGCGAGTTCGGCGGCTCGATGTTTGTAATCGTCGAGGGCTCGGTCGGCGTCACCTTCGTCGACGTTGACGCGCGCGAGCAGTCGGTCGCGACGCTTGGGCCGGGCGACGTGGTGGGCGAGATGTCGCTTTTCACCGGCGACCGCCGCACCGCCACCGTCGCCGCCATCACCAATGTCGATGCGATCGAGATCACCAAATGGTCGCTCGAGCGCGTCTTCGCCAAGGCGCCGGAGCTGGTCGACAAGTTCGCGGCCGTACTCGCCAAGCGCCAGGCCGAGCTGAACGCCGTCTCCCGCCCGCACGCGGCCGAGCAGGTGAAGTTCGCACGGCAGGCGCGCAAGGTGTTCGCGGGAATCTTCGGCGGCGCGGCATAGCGCATGCGGATCGCCGTCCTCGCCGACATTCACAGCAACGTCCTCGCCCTCGACGCCGTCCTTGCGCGCCTCGCGCAGCGGGGGCCGGACGTGATCGTCGATCTCGGCGACTGCGTCTCCGGACCGCTCTGGCCGCGCAAGACGCTTGAACGGCTCGCGACGCTCGACACGCTGATCGCGATCCGCGGCAACCATGACAGGCAGGTCGCGACTGTGCCGCGCGATGCGCTCGGCACCTGGGATCGCCTCGCTGCCGAGGAACTGAGCGAAGAGCAGCGAACCCAGCTCCTCGCCCGACCGGTCAGCCAATCCATCGCGCCGGACGTCATCGCGTTTCACGCCACGCCGGCGCGCGACGACCTCTATCTCCTCGAGGAAGTCGTCGGCGGCCGCCTGGTGCGCGGTGGTCGGGAGGGAATCGCTGCGCGGCTCGGGAAGGTCGACGCGCGGCTCGTGCTCTGCGCCCACAGCCATCGTCCCGACCTCGTGGGGCTTCCTGGTGGGCCGATCATCCTCAATCCCGGCAGCGTCGGCTGCCCCGCCTACGGCGATGGCGGCGACATCATGGAATCCGGCTCGCCGCACGCGCGCTGCGCGGTCATCGACGTGCGGGCGGACGGGCAATTCTCCTTCGAGCTGCTCGCCGTCCCCTACGACCACGAGGCAGCGGCGCGCCGAGCCGAGGAGAACGGCCGGCCCGAATGGGCCCATCCGCTCCGCACCGGGTTCATGCCGCCGCGGGGGTGAACGCAGCGGGAGGTTTTCGCCGCTTGGCCCTGTCGTGGCAGGGGTTGCCTTGCCCCTGACCTTTCCAGAGCATAGCTTGCGCCCGCCATCCCGGATCGCCCCTCATGCCGTTTGCAAGCTCTGTCCTCGATCTCATTGGAAACACGCCGCTGCTCAAGCTGAAGCGTGCGTCGGAAGCGACCGGCTGCACGATTCTCGGCAAGGCGGAGTTCCTCAATCCCGGCCAGTCGGTGAAGGACCGCGCCGCGCTCTGGATCGTGCGCGCGGCGGAGCGGGACGGTTCGCTCCGTCCGGGCGGAACGATCGTCGAGGGCACGGCGGGGAACACGGGCATCGGACTTTCGCTGGTCGCCAAGGCGCTCGGCTACCGCTCCGTCATCGTGATCCCCGAGACCCAGTCGGAGGAGAAGAAGCTGGCGCTCCGCCTCGGCGGCGCCGAGCTGATAGAAGTGCCGGCCGTCCCCTACAAGAACCCCAACAATTACGTGAAGCTTTCCGGGCGCTTGGCCGAAAGGCTTGCGAAAACGGAAAAGGGCGGCGCGATCTGGGCAAACCAGTTCGACAACGTCGCGAACCGCCAGGCGCACATCGATTCGACCGGCCCGGAGATATGGGAGGCGACCGGCGGCAAGCTCGACGCTTTCGTCTCCGCGGTCGGCACCGGCGGCACGCTCGCGGGCGTGAGCCTCTACCTGAAGGACAGGAACCGCGACATCCGGATCGGCCTCGCCGATGTGCCGGGCGCCGCGCTCTACAATTACTATGCGCACGGCGCGCTCAAGGCCGAGGGCTCTTCAATCACCGAAGGCATCGGACAAGGCCGCATCACCGGCAATCTGCAGGACGCGCAGGTTGACATCGCCTGGGAGATTCCCGACGCGGAATCGGTGGCGGAAGTTTTTGCGCTGGTGGATGAAGGACTTGTGCTTGGTGGCTCGACCGGCGTCAACGTTGCCGGTGCGATCCGGATGGCGCGCGAGCTCGGGCCGGGCCATACCATCGTCACCGTGCTCTGCGACTACGGTAACCGCTACGCCTCAAAGCTTTTCAATCCCGAATTCCTGCGCTCCAAGAATCTTCCCGTGCCGCAATGGCTCGCCGAGCGGCAGGCGTTCGAAGTTCCGTACGAGAAAGTCGACTGATGCCGTTCGAGACCCTACCGCTTTTCCGTGAGGATGCCTATCGGCGCGACTGCGAAGCGAAGATCGTCGCGCACAACGAGCGCGGCGGCATCGTGCTTGACCGCACGGTCTTCTACGCCACAAGCGGCGGACAGCCGGGCGATACCGGCCGGCTGGTGGTGGCCGGCGGCGGCATCGTGCCGATCGCAGCCACCGTCTACGGCGACGACAAGGTTGGCATCGTGCATGTGCCGGCCAGCACCGACCAGCTTCCCGCGATCGGCCTGCCCGTGCTGGCGGAGATCGCCTGGGAGCGGCGGCACCGGCACATGCGCATGCACACAGCCCTTCACCTGCTTTGCTCGATGATCCCCTTCCCGGTCACCGGCGGCTCGATCGGCGCCGAGGAAAGCCGGCTCGACTTCGACATCAGCGAGGCGGGCGTGGTCGACAAGGACGAGCTGACGGAGAAGCTCGCGGCGCTCGTTGCCGCGGATCATCCGGTGACCTTCATGTGGATCACCGACCAGGAACTTGCGGACAATCCCGGTCTCATCCGCACCATGAGCGTCAAGCCGCCGACCGGCAGCGGACGGGTGCGGCTTGTGGCGATCGGCGTCGAGGGCTCGGTCGACATGCAGCCCTGCGGCGGCACGCACGTCCGCTCCACCGCCGAGATCGGCAACGTCGTCGTCACCAAGATCGAGAAGAAGGGGCGGCAGAACCGCCGCGTCCGTCTGGCCTTCGCGGATTCCCCGTGAGCGACCTCCTCGTCTCGCCGGAATGGCTGAACGAGCGCCTTCGCGATCCGAAGGTGAAGGTCGTCGACGCGTCCTGGTATCTCCCCGCGCAGAAGCGGGACGCCAAGGCGGAGTTTCTGGCGGGACACATCCCGGGCGCGGTTTTCTTCGACATCGACGCGATCGCCGACCATGCAACCGACCTGCCACACATGCTTCCCGACGCGGCAGGCTTCTCGAAGGCTGCCGGTGCGCTGGGGCTCGCCGACACCGACACGATCGTCGTCTACGACGGCATGGGCCTTTTCTCGGCCCCCCGGGTCTGGTGGACGCTCAAAGTCTTCGGCGCCAGGGATGTCAGCATCCTGGATGGTGGACTTCCCGCGTGGGATCGGGCCGGTTACCCGAAGGTCGGGGGCGAGGCGACGCCCAGGCCTGCCCGCTTCAACGCCACCCTCGCGGCCGCGAAAGTGCGCGACTTCGAGTCGGTCGGCGCAGCCTTGCAACGCGGCGAGACGGTCGTCGACGCGCGCTCCGCACCCCGCTTCCGCGGCGAGCTTCCCGAGCCGCGGCCGGGTCTCCCCTCCGGCCACATGCCCGGCGCGCTGAACCTCCACTACGACACGCTCTCCGAGGGTGGCAGGCTCGTGGCGCCGGAGAAGATCCGCGCGCTGTTTGAAGCGGCGAAAGTCGATCTCGCGTCGCCCGTGATCACCACCTGCGGCTCCGGCATTACGGCGGCGGTCCTGCTCTTCGCGCTGGCGCGGATCGGCAAGGAGGATGTCACGCTCTATGACGGCTCCTGGGCTGATTGGGGCTCGCGCCCCGGCGCGCCCATCGCCAAGGGCCCCGCATGAGGCCGAAGATCCTCGAGACAACCGTGACCTATCTCGCGATGGCCGCGCGGCCCCCGCACCTTCCGCCGATGCCCACCGCGCCGCGCCTCGCCTTGATGCGGGCGGAGAATATCCCGCTGCACTTCTACCGCTACCTCTACCGCGCCGTCGGCGGGAGCTGGCTCTGGGTCGAGCGTCTGGATCTCAGCGACGAGGCGCTTGCCGAGAAGGTGCATGCGGACAGCGTCGAGATCTTCGTGCTCTACGCGAACGGCTCGCCCGGCGGATATTATGAGCTCGACTTCGCCGACCCGAAGAGCACCAAGCTGGTATATTTCGGGCTGATGAATGAACTCACCGGCATGCGGATTGGCCCCTGGCTCCTCGGCACCGCCGTCAGCGAGGGTTTCTCCCGCGGCGCGACGGAGATCCTGGTCAACACCTGCACGATGGACCATCCGGCGGCACTGCCGCTCTACCAGAGGCTCGGCTTCAACCCGATCCGGCGGGAGGTCCGAAGCCTCAGAATTCCCCCGGGGCAGTCGATTCCAGGCCATATTGCTGCCCGCATGACACGCTGAAGAGGGAACATTGACGGGCGAGACCCGTTGCCGCAGCGACCGAGGGGGCTTGGTCAAACGGAAATGGAACCTATGAAGCATCGCTATTTACTGCTCGCCAGCACCGTTCTGCCGCTGGCGATGAGCTATCCGGCCATGGCGCAGCAGCGCCCGTTCGCGCCGATCCTGCTGGCGCAGGCCGATCAGCCACCCTGCCCCGAAGGGCAGGAGTGCCCGCCGCCGGCCGAAGGCCAGGCGCCCGCCGACGCACCGGCCGGCGACCAGCCGGCGCCTGCGCAGGAGGCGGCGCCCGAGCCCCCTCCGCCGGATCAGCCTGCTGCCGAGCAGCCAGCGCCGCAGGATGTCGCCCCGCAGGAACCGGCCGTGGAGCCCGCGCCCGTCGAGCCACCCCCACCTGCCGCAGACCAGCCCGCCGAGCCCGCGCCCGCCCCGGACGCTGCGCCGCAGGAGCCGACTGCCGATCAGCCCGCGCCCGATCAGCCGGCGGTTCAGGATGTCGCTCCGCAGGCGCCGGCTGCCGACGAGGCCACTCCGCCGAAGAAGCCCCGGCGCCAACGAAACAACCAGCCGCCGGCGCAGCAGGAGCCGACCGCCCCGCAGCCCCAGCCGGACCAGCCGCAGCCGGAGCCGGTAGCGCCGTCACCGGACCAGGCCACCGCGCCGCAGCCGGAGCAGGTTCCGCCGACGGGCGATTCCACCGTCGAGCAGCAGCTCGACGCGCAGGGTGATCAGGGCGAGGCGAAAAACGTCCGCAACCTCCGCGAACGCCTGCAGCAGCAGCTGCAGAACTCCGTGGGCATCTCGCCTGAGGAAGGCGGGCCGGGCGCCGCGCCTCCGACCAACGGTCAGGACAACGCCGGCAACAACAATCGCAATCGCAATCGCAATCGCAATAACAATAGCAATAACGGCGGCGGAGATCGCCGGGAGCGCGGCAGCGGCTGGTGGAGCAACAACCAGAACAACGACGTGGTCGAGCGTCGCGGCGGCCGGATCGTCATCGACCTTGGCAACGGCAATCTGTCCGTCGAGCCGGTAGCGCCCGATGAGGGTGGTCGCCTGCTCTACGGGGCGGACGACGTCGAGGTGCAGAATCTGCCGCGTCAGCAGACCCGCACCATCGTGCATCGCCGCAACGGCGTCGACATCGTCACCGTCCGCGATCGCTACGGCGACATCGTGAAACGGTCGAAGATCCTGCCCGACGGCACCGAGATCGTGCTGATCGATAACCGCTTCCCGGACGACTACCAGGGCGGCCGGCCGCCGGTGCTGACGGATGTTCCGCCGCCAGTCATTGGCGTTCCGCAGGACCAGTACATCGTCGACTACGGCCAGGCGTCCGAGAACGACATCCGTCGGACGTTGCGAGCGCCGCTCGTGCAGCAAATCCAGCGTCCCTACACGCTCGATGAAGTCCTGCAGAACCAGGACGTGCGCGCTTATTCTCCGCGCATCGACCTCGACTCCATCACCTTCGAGACCGGCAGCGCAACGATCGGCAACGATCAGATGCGCTCGCTGTTCAATCTCGGCCAGGCGATGGAGCAGGTGATCGCGGAGAATCCCGACGAGGTGTACCTGATCGAAGGTCATACCGATAAGGTCGGTTCGGCGCGTGACAACCTGATCCTCTCCGACCAGCGGGCCGAGGCTGTTGCCACCGCGCTGTCGCAGAACTTCGAAATCCCGCCGGAGAACCTTGTGACCAAGGGCTACGGCGAGGCGTACCCGAAGATCAACACGGAGTCCGCCGAACGGCGCAACCGCCGGGCGGCCATCCGCCGCCTGACAGAGCTGCTGCAAGCGCAGAACCAGTAGGCTGGTTCGACAATAATAGAGGCCCGGGCCGCTCGCCCGGGCCTTTTCCTTTTCGGGCCGGGTCAAAGCGCGCCTTGCCTTTGCGCGACTGCCTCGCCTACAGGCTTGGCCCATGCTTCAGATTACCGACCTTACCCTGCGAATTGCCGGACGCACGCTCATCGAGGGCGCCACGCTTGCCCTGCCGGAAGCGGCGAAGGCCGGCTTCGTCGGCCGCAATGGCGCGGGCAAGACGACGCTCTTCCGCGCCATCGCCGGAGAAATCGCGCCGGACGGCGGGTCCATCTCGATGCCGAAGGGCGCGCGGATCGGTCGCGTCGAGCAGGAAGCGCCGAGCGGACCGCAAACCCTGATCGATACCGTGCTCGCTGCCGACCGCGAGCGCGCGGCGCTTCTCTCCGAGGCCGAGCACGCCATCGACCCGCACCGGATCGCCGAGCTGCACGCGCGGCTCAGCGACATCGACGCGCATTCGGCCGAGGCCCGAGCGGCGCGTATCCTCGCCGGCCTCGGCTTCGACGCAAGCGCGCAGGTGCGGCCCTGCTCGGACTTTTCCGGCGGCTGGCGGATGCGCGTGGCGCTCGCGGCGCTGCTCTTCGCGGAGCCCGATCTGCTCCTCCTCGACGAGCCGACCAACTATCTCGACCTCGAGGGCACGCTGTGGCTGGAGCGCTTCCTGTCGCGCTATCCGCGCACCGTGATCGTCATCAGCCACGACCGCGACCTCTTGAACGTCGCGGTCGATTCGATCGTCCACCTGATCGACCGGAAGCTCACCTACTGGCGCGGCGGATACGATTCGTTCGAGCGCCAGTATCGCGAGCGCAAGCTCGTGCAGGAGAAGCAGCGGGTAAAGCAGATCGCCGAGCGCAAGCACATGCAGGCGTTCGTCGACCGCTTCCGCGCCAAGGCGACCAAGGCGCGGCAGGCGCAGTCGCGCCTGAAGGCGATCGCCAAGCTGCAGCCGATCGCGGAGATCACCGAGGAACACGCGATCCCCTTCCGCTTCTCCGATCCGGAACGGCAGCTCTCGCCGCCGATCGTCAGCATGGAGGGGGTGTCGGTGGGCTATCAGCCCGGCAAGCCGATTCTGACCGGCCTGAACCTCCGCCTCGACGACGACGACCGCATCGCGCTGCTCGGCGTGAACGGCAACGGCAAGTCGACCTTCGCCAAGCTCGTAGCCGGCGCGCTGCAGCCGGAGACGGGCTCGATCGTGCGCGCCTCGAAGCTGAAGATCGGCTTCTTCGCGCAGCACCAGCTCGAGTCGCTGAATCCGGCGCACTCGGCCTACGACCATGTGCGGGCGCTGATGCCGGACGCTCCGGAAGCGAAGGTCCGGTCGCGCACCGCGCAGATCGGGCTGACCACCGAGAAGATGGCGACCGCCGCGGCGAACCTGTCCGGCGGGGAGAAGGCGCGGCTGATGATGGGGCTCGCCGCGTTCGGCGCGCCCAACCTTCTGATCCTCGACGAGCCGACCAACCATCTCGACATCGACAGCCGTGAGGCGCTGGTCCACGCGCTCAACGAATATGCCGGCGCCGTGGTCCTCATCACGCACGACCGGCATCTGATCGAGGCCTGCGCCGACCGCCTGTGGCTGGTCGCGGGCGGCACGGTGAAGCCCTACGACGGCGACATCGAGGATTACCGCCGCATGGTGCTCGGCATCGCGCCGGCGAAGCGCGAAGCAGAGCCGGCGCCTGAAGCAAAGCCGCAGCCGCTGCCGGTCAAGCAGAAGGACGCCCGTCGCGAGGCTGCCGCGCGGCGAGAGGTGCTTGCGCCGCTCCGCAAGAAGATCAGCGCGGTGGAGCGCTCGATCGAGACGCTGCGCAAGGAAATCGAGCGCCTCGACAGGGAGCTGGCGGCTCCGGATCTCTACGCGAGCGACCCGGACAAGGCGACGGCGCTTGCCAAGACGCGCGCCGGCCGCGTGCACGATTTCGCACGGGCGGAATCGGAGTGGCTCGACCTGTCGGCCGAGCTGGAAGCGCGCGAGGCCGAGGCGCTCGCTGGCTAGCGGATCAGCGTGTAACCGAAATCGTATTCGGTCTGATCGGGGTTGCGGGCGTGGAGCTTCATCTCGCCCTTGACCCCGGCATAGGCGCCTGTGCCGCCGGTCACGGCAAGGGTGGAATCGGCCGCGTCGAGATATGGCCCCTCGACGGTGATCTGCCCGTCCTTCAGAATCATCGTCCAGAAGCACTCCCAGGCGGTGCCGGCGACGGTGCGCACGCACCAGCCGTTGTCGGTGCCGACCTGGTTCTTGTTGGTCTCGTCGTAGACCTGGTTGGCGAAGGTCAGGATGTCGCCGACGCTGTCGTCTTCCTCGCCGGTGTCGGTGACGGTGTCAGTCGCCGCGCGCTCCACGAGCTTCAGGGTCTGCGTATCCGCGGCCGATGCCGGGGCCGACAGACCGAATACCAGCAAGCCGGCCGCCGCCGCCAATGCGGCGCGCTGCAATTGCATGAACATGAGGCGATCTCCCGTTGCTGCGCTCCCGCGCCGACCCCTTGGAAAAGACTACTCCCCGGCCGAGGGACTTTGAAGACGAAACCGCTAGCCGTGCTTCGTCCAGCGGCCGTTATCGTCCTGCTTCCAGTAGGTGGCGTCATGCACCGCAGCAGCGGCCTTCCAAGCAACGCGCGCCCTGGTCACCGCCTCCTGGTCCGCCGCGTCGAACATGAAGACGCTGCGCAAATAGCCGGCGAATTCGCTCGCCTCGGCGCCATCCACCAGGAAGCGCACATGCGCCCCGTTCGGATTGTCGTCGCCGGTGGTCAGCCAGATCGGCTGCGCCTCCGCGTGTCCATCGGATGACGCGCCATGCGGAAGGAACGATGCATCATCGAAAGACCAGAGATGCGCGTTGAGCGCCTCCAGCCGCTCCTCCGAGCCGACCTTCACAACCACCCGCCAGCCCCGGTCGAGGCTGCGCTGCAGGAGCCCGGGGAGCGCGCTCTCCAGGGGCTGCCGCTCGAGGTGATAGAAGAGGATTTCCGCCATCCCTCCTTCTTCTCATTTTGTGCGCGCCCTCTCCTCTTGCGGGGAGAGGCTGGGCGAGAAGTGTCTAACGTAGAGTGGGGCGACGAAGAGCCCCTCCCCAAACCGCTTATCCCTTCTTCTCGAAGCGCGCGCGCACGAACTCGTCTAGCAGCCGCACGCCCCAGCCGGATCCCCAGGACTGGTTGATCTCGCTCGCCGGCGAGCCCATGGCAGTGCCCGCGACATCGAGATGCGCCCAGGGCGTATCCTTCTCCACGAAGCGCTGGATGAACTGTGCCCCGGTGGTCGCGCCGGCAAACCGCCCGCCGATGTTCTTCATATCGGCGACCTTGGAATCGATGAGCTTGTCGTAATCCGGGCCGAGCGGCATGCGCCACACCTTCTCGCCCGTCTCAAGCCCGGCGCTGAGCAGTTCCTGCGACAGGCCGTCATTGTTGCAGAAGAGGCCCGCATGAAAATTGCCGAGCGCGACGAGGATCGCGCCGGTCAGGGTGGCGAGGTCGATCATCGCCACCGGGTCGTCCTGCTTCTGCACATAGGTCAGGAGATCGGCGAGGACGAGCCGCCCCTCGGCGTCGGTGTTGAGGACTTCGATCGTCTGGCCGGACATGGAGGTGACGACGTCACCCGGCCGCGTCGCCTTGCCGTCCGGCATGTTCTCCACCAGCCCGACGATGCCCACGGCGTTGACCTTGGCCTGCCTGAGCGCCAGCGTCCGCATGAGCCCCGACACCGCGGCCGCGCCGCCCATGTCGCCCTTCATGTCCTCCATCCCGGCCGCCGGCTTCATCGAGATGCCGCCGGTATCGAAGACGACGCCCTTGCCGACGAACGCGACCGGCTTCGTCTTGTCCTTGGCTCCCCGCCAGCGCATGACGACGACACGTGGCGGACGGTCGGAGCCTTGCGAAACGGAGAGGAGCGACCCCATCTTGAGCTTCCGCAGGTCGGCCTCGCCGAGCACCTTCACGTCCACTCCGAGCTTCGAAAGCGCCTTGAGCTGGTCGGCGAACTCGACCGGGCCAAGCGCATTCGCCGGCTCGTTGACGAGATCGCGGGCGAAGGCCACGCCCTCGGCCACGGCGGACGCGGCGATCCAGGCCTTCTCGGCCGCCGCGGCGTTGGCGGTCGCAATCGTGAAGCGGCGGGATTTCGGAGCCTCGTCGTCGTCCTTCTTCGTCTTGTATTTCTCGAAGCTGTAGGCGCGCAGCTTGATCCCGAGCGCGACGTCCGCCGCCTCCGAGCCCGACACCTTTTCCCCGTCAGGCCGTTCCAGCATGACGGTCACGTCGGACGCGCCGCCCACCAGCGATGCGATGGTGCCGCCAAGCTTCAGCCAGTCCTGCGGGGTCAGTTTCGCCGGGTCGCCAAGTCCTACGAACACGATGCGATCGAGATCGACCCCGGCGGGGCTCAGCAGCTGCAGCGACTTCAGCGCCTTCCCCTTGAACTTCGCCGCCGTCGCGGCGCGCGCGAAGCGGCCGCCTGCAGCCTCGTCGAGGGCCGCTGAACGCGCCCCGAGCTTCAGGCTCTGATCGGTCAGCACCACTGCCGAGCCGGTGCCCGGACTGGCAAGCTTCGCGAATGTGATCTCTACGCGGTCGGCCATCGTCTCGCCTCGTGTTTCGCAATTCCGGCGTCGGAAACGCGGAAAGAGGCCGCGCAAGGCTCCCGTCAAGTGCCGCCGCGTCGCGGCGAACCGCCAATTGTCAGAACCGATAGCCGATGCTGCCGCCGATATGGGTCAGGCCATCGTTTTCGTTTCCGCAAAGATTGGCGTGCGAGGAATGGTCGATGCCGCCGATGACGCGCCAGTGCGGGCCGAGTTCGACCCCGAGGCCGATGCTCTCGCGGAAGAGAAAGCGGCAACCAACGGCGATCGGATTATTCTCGAGATGTGCGTCGTGCACGGTTCCGCCGAAGGAAGCCTCGAGAAACAGGATCGACGGCAGCGGCACCGTCCAGGTGAGCCCGGCGTAAAGCTGGCTTGAGCCGCTATCCGTCGAAAGGCTCATCCCGATATGCGGCCGCGGCCGCAAGAGAACATCGAGAATGCGGTTGTCGAAGGATCGGACGAACGGATCGAACAGGATCTGCCCCGTGAGATAGAGGCCACCCTCCGACCCGTTGTCGCCGTGCTGCCAGAATGTGGTCCCGCCGAGCCGCACTTCGTCGAGGATTCCGCCGGGATTGCCGGCCTGCGCATACGCCGGCGGCGCTTCGTTCGCGGCAGCGGTGGCGCCTTGGCCGACGCCGGGGGGAGCGAAATAGGCGTTTGCCGCGAGCGGCGCGCCGCCGCGCGTCCAGGCGTTGCCCGGATTGAGAGCGAGGGCCGGCGACCCCACGAGCGCTGCCGCCAGGCAGACCGATGCAAACCGGATGGACATGCGCACAAATTCCCCTTGCCGGAGCATAGTGGGCCTTCGCGGAGGGACTCCACAATCGCGCCGGACCGCGGGCGTCGGTGGGCCGGTCGTTCTCTCCGCGCTGTTGCCGGGGAGACACGCCGGGATGCAGGAAAGCCGTCTGTTGCTGCTCCCCTCCCGCTCGTGCGATGGCAGCGCTCACGATGCCGGATACCTTTTCCAGACCTGAGCCGCCGGCTCCCGCTCTACTGAGGTTCCGGCGCGAGATCGGGCAGAGGCCTCTTGCCTTCGGGCTGGGGGTCCTGGCGCTCGTTTCGCTGGTTTTCCTGCTTGCGCCTGATCTCGATCTCGCCGTCAGCCGCCTTTTTTACCAGCCCACCGCCGGTTTCACCGAGGCGCCGAGCGTTTTCCTGGAAGACCTGCGCGTAACGGGGCGCATCTTCGAATGGGCGTTCGCGCTGGCGATGCTTGTGCCGCTGCTCCTGAAGGTGGTGTTTCCCGCACAGCCCATCGCCGTTGCGCCGCGTGCGACGCTCTTCGTGCTCGCGACTTTCGCGCTCGCACCGGGCCTGATCGTGAACGGCATCCTGAAGGACCACTGGGGCCGAGCGCGACCGCGCGCCATCCTCGAATTTGGCGGCGACGCGACATTTTCCCCGGTCTGGTGGATCTCCGACCAGTGCGCGCGCAATTGCTCCTTCGTGTCGGGCGAGGCGGCCTCGGCGTTTTGCCTGGTCGCAGTCGTCTTCCTTGTGCGCAAGGATTTGCGACCCGTTGCGGCCATCGTCTCGCTCGCCTTTGCCGCGGCGGTGTCGTTTACACGCATCGCGGTCGGCGGGCATTTCCTGAGCGACGTGCTGATCGCGTGGCTGGTGACGCTCTGCGTCATGATCGCGCTGCAGCGGCTGGTGCTGCGGCGATTGCCTCCGGCCTTCGATCGCACCGTGGAGGCGGCCGCCGGGGGCGCTGGCGAGGCTCTGCGCCGCCTTTTTCGCCAGAACAGCTCCGGTCGTCTGGACTGAAGCGCCTTGCCGCGCTCGCGCGCCCGAAGGCAGGAAATCGCCAGAACAGCGCCGGCCATCGTGCTGCCTCATCCCCAAGGGAGCATTCTCCTGGGAACCATGCATGCCGGCTTTTGCCGGGAGGGGATTCGGGTTGGGGTCGATCTCACGCACTTTCTCAGGGTCTGCTATGACCGCCGACAGCTCTTGCGCGCGCTGCTGAACCGGGGCCGACAGAATGCCGCTGATCGAGCGCTACATCTTCAGGCGCACAACGCAGGTCTTCCTGCTTACGCTCGGCGCACTGGTTGCGGCGCTCTGGGTGACGCAGGTGCTGAAGGAGCTCGACGTCGTCACGGCGAAAGGCCAGGCGATCTCCATCTTCCTGCTGATGACGCTCTTCGGTCTGCCCGCGCTGGTGCAGGTTATCGCGCCGATAGCCTATCTGGTCGCGGTGATCCTGACGCTGAACAACCTTGCGAACGACGGCGAACTGCCGGTGATCCCCGCTTCCGGCGCTTCGCCGAAGGCCGTCAACCGCCCGATCATCGCGCTCGGCGTGATCGTGATGCTGGCGGTGGCGTTCTCGCACCATGTCCTGACGCCCGCGAGCCTCGCAAACTTTCGCGCGCTGCTGACCCGTGTCCGCGCCGACGTGATCGCCACGCTCGCCAAGCCCGGCGGCTTCCGCGACGTCGATCAGGGCCTGACGATGCATTTTCGCAGCAAGGTGGCGGACGGCAGTTTTCGCGACATCTTCGTCAATGACGAGCGCGACCCGAAGGAATCGGTGACGTTCACGGCGGCGCGCGGCTTCGTCCTGCAGCATGCCGGTGGATCGTATCTGATCCTGCAGCATGGCGATGTCGTGCGCGCCGACCACGTGCGCGGCGACAGCAATGTGGTGAGCTTCGAGACCTACGCCCTCGACCTGAGCCAGCTCGGCACGCCTGATTCCGCGCCGGTCTATCAGGCGATGGAGCGCTCGACGCTGTTCCTGATCGACCCCGACAAGGGAGACACCTACGCGCAGCAATATCCGCAGCGCGTCCGCACCGAGATCAACGAGCGAACGACGGCGCCGCTGTTCGCGCTGGCCTTCGGCCTCATCGCGCTGGCATTCCTCGGGCAGCCGCATAGCAATCGCCAGAGTCGCGGCGCCGCGATCGCCGGCGTCGTCGCGCTCTGCCTGCTGCTCCGCGCTCTCGGCTTCGCCGCGACAGCCGTCGCCTTTCACGTCTACGGCGCGATCCCCATCATGTACGCCGTTCCGCTGATCGGCATCGCGTTCGGAATATTTGCCGTCACGCGTCCCGGCGGGCTTCGCGTTCCGCAGATCGTGTCGCGCGGAGTGGAAACGCTCTCCGCTCTGGCGCGGCGCGTCGGAAGCCGCGACCTAGCGGCGGCGGGCGCGGCGGGTATCGACCGGCCATGATCCCCGGCGTCCTGGCCCGCTACATTGCGTGGCGCTTTGCCGCCACGCTGGCGCTCATCATCGGTTCCGTGGGGCTGGTGATCCTGCTCATCGACTATGTGGACGTGCTCCGCCACTACAGCCACGAGCGCGAGTTCAACGCCATGCTCGGCCTGCGCCTGGCGTTCATGCATGTGCCCCTCCTGCTCGACGCGACGCTTCCCTTCACGTTCCTCTTCGGCGCGCTTCTCAGCCTCCTTGGCCTGTCGCGAAAGCTCGAGCTCGTCATCGCGCGGGCGAGCGGGGTTTCCGTCTGGAGGTTTCTGCGGGCTCCCTTCGCGATTGCCGTCGTTTTCGGGTTGCTCGCGACCGCCCTGCTCAACCCCATAGCCATCGACCTGCAGGAAAGCGCTTCACATCTCGAGGCCAGGCTGTCGGGCAAGGTCTCGCAGCAGAAGGGACACTGGTTCCGCCAGGAAAGCGCCGCCGGACCGTCGATCGTCTATGCCGGCTCGGCCAGCCTCGACGATCTCACGCTCTTCGGCGTGACGGCCTTCGTCTTCGACGCTGCCGGCAAGTTCAAGGAAAAGGTCCTGGCGCCGACCGCCACCTACGATCGGAACCGATGGGTGCTGCAGGATGCGGTTGCTTCTTCCGCATCGGCCGCCCCGCACACCGAGCCTCGCTACGAGCTGCCGACCGACCTCTCCGCCGACGAGCTGAAACGCAGCTTCGTGGAGCCGGATGCAATATCGGCCTGGGCCCTCCCCGGCTTCATCGCCATTGCCGGACGGATGGGCATCAACCCTGACCGCTTCCGTGTCGAATTCCACACACTGATCAGCCGTCCGGTATTCTTTCTCGCCATGGTGCTGATCGCCGCGACGGTGAGCCTGCGCCTCACCTGCTACGGAGGCACCTGGCGGCTTATCCTCACTGGCGCGGCTATCGGGTTTCTGCTTTATGCTTTGACCGAAATCGCAGGCGATCTCGGGGGCAACGGACTCATCGATCCGGTGCTGGCCGCGTGGCTGCCGCCGATCGTCGCGCTGATTTTCGGCGCTACCGCCCTGCTTTTTCAGGAGGACGGGTGAATCACGTTGTTGTTGCGTGCCCGCGTCGGAAATCCGCGTCCGCTCTCGCCCGGCGCAGGCGATTTCTGCTGGCCTCTGTGCTCTCGGCGGCGCTTGCCGCTCCGCTGCCGCCCGCGTTCGCGCAGTCGCCGCGCCCCGTCGCCGGGCCTCCGGGCGCTTCGCTGCCTGGCCTCGCGGACAAGAAGATGCTGCTCGAGGCCGATCAGCTTACCTACGATTTCGACCACAAGACGGTGACTGCCACCGGCAACGTGCAGATCTATTACGGCAGCTACGTTCTCGACGCGGAATCGGTCACCTACGACGAGACGTCGGGGCGGCTCATCGCGACCGGCGGCGTTCGCATGCTAGAGCCCGGCGGCAATCTCGTCACCACCGAGCGTCTCGACATCACCGATGATTTCCGCGACGCCTTCATCGGCAGCCTGAATGTCGTCACGACGGACGAGGCGCGCTTTTCGGCGCAGACCGCCGAGCGGCGCGACGCCAACCTCACCATCTTCCGCCGCGGCGCCTATACGGCCTGCAAGCCCTGCCTCGACCACCCGGAACGCCCGCCGCTGTGGCAGATCAAGGCGGCGCGCATCATCCATAACGAGTCCGAGAAGACCATCTACTTCGAGAATGCGCGTCTCGAGTTCTTCGGCGTCCCGATCGCCTATGTGCCGTTCTTCTTCACCCCCGACCCCACGGTGAAGCGCAAGACCGGCCTGCTCGCGCCTTCAGTCCTGCAGAGCGACGCGATCGGCATCGGCGTGACAACCCCGTTCTTCTGGAACCTCGCACCGAACTACGACGTCACGTTCTCGCCGACGATCCTGAGCCGCCAGGGTCTCCTGATGCAGGGCCAATGGCGGCACCGCCTGATGAACGGCTCGTATTCCATCCGCGCCGCGGGCATCTTCCAGCAGGATCGCGAGGCGTTCACCGACAATGGCGCTTCGCTGAGCGGCGACCGGGAATTCCGTGGCGGCGTCCGCACGGTCGGCGCCTTCGATATCAGCCCGAACTGGGTCTTCGGCTGGGCGGTGGACGCCGCCAGCGACCGGACCTTCAACCGCGACTACAGCATTCCCGACGCCAACGAAAAGGACCTGCTCTCCACCATCTACCTGACCGGCATGGGCGACCGGAACTACTTCGACATCCGGGGCGATTATTTCCGCGTCCAGCGCGAGGACACCGTGGAGGATCTTCCCGACGACGGTAATCCCGCCACCACCGACACCTATGTGCATGACGACCAGGCCGAGCAGGGTTTCGTGCACCCGGTGCTCGACCACAATTTCATCGCCGGCCGATCAGTGTTCGGCGGCGAGATGGCCTTCGATTCCAACCTCACCAGCATCACGCGCAACAAGAGCGACGTTCGCCATCCGCTCGCGCCGTTCGGCTCCTACTATACGGGCGTGGCGGGAACCTTCACCCGCGCGACGAGCCGCGGCAGCTGGAAGCGCCGCTTCATCGCGCCGGGCGGCCAGTTGATCACGCCGTTCACTTACGTGCAGGCCGACGCCAACTGGATCGCCGCCGACGACACCAGCGCCGGCATCGGATCCGATGAAGCGACCGGCCGCATCATGCCGGCGATCGGCGTCGAGTACGAATGGCCGATCCTGGCGACGCTGGGATCCTCGGTCCACACGTTCGGCCCCAAGGCCCAGTTGATTGTGCGGCCGGACGAATGGCACCCCGGCGCGCTTCCGAACGAAGACGCCCAGAGCCTCGTCTTCGACGACACCAGCCTCTTCGAGTGGGACAAGTTCTCCGGTTACGACCGGCAGGAGGGCGGCACCCGGGCGAACCTTGGCCTCGTCTACCAGGGCCTCTTCCCCTGGGGGGCAACGGTGGACGCCCTCGTCGGCCGCTCGTTCCAGCTCGCCGGCGAGAACTCCTTCTCCTTGCGCGATGCCGCGCTGACCGGAATCGGCTCGGGACTGGAATCGGACGATTCGGACTACGTGACCCGCGTCTCGGTGAATTCCGGGAGGGGTGTCGGGGTGACCGCCCGCGCACGTCTCGACAGCAACGATCTGGCGTTCAACAGCACCGAGTTGAGCCTCGTCGGAGCCTATCGCGGCAGCACCGCGTCTCTCGACTACGCCTACCTCCGTGAGAGCCCGGCGTCCGGCGTCTTCCGTCGGCGCGAGGAACTGACCGCCGCGGCCTCCATCAAGTTTGCGCACGACTGGTCGGTCTTCGGATCGCTGACCTTCGACCTGCGCAACAACAGCCGCGTTGCGCAAAGCCTTGGTCTCACCTACGCCAACGATTGCTTCACCCTTTCCGCCACCTATTCGGAGACAACGGATCCGTATTCCGACCTTGCTTCCGAACGGCAGATTTTCATGCGGATAAGCCTGCGGACGATTGCCAACAGCAAGTTCTCCTCGCAAATCAACAGCACTTACTCCGGGAACGACGAGGTCCAGTGAGAAAGCCGGAGGAAAGCCGGAATTTCGACAGATTGGGGGGTAAACTGCCAGTCGATTCGCGTTCGCAGCCGGGAAAATGCCAGATGACGCCTGCTTTCAAGCCCATGATCGCGCGACGTTCGGCCCGCATTACTCGCGGAGCGCTCGTCGCCGCGGTGCTCGCGGGCTTTGCGGTAACGCAGGCTGCCGCGCAGAGCGCAATAAAGGTTCTCGTCAACGACGATCCGATTACCACGCTCGACATCCAGCAGCGCACCAAGATGATCAGCGTTTTCACCCGCGGCCAGCAAGGCGAGAAACAGGCGATCGACCAGCTGATCGAAGAGCGCCTCATGCTGCAGGAGGCAAAGCGCCGCAATGTCACGGTGAGCGACGCCGACGTCGACGCAGAGCTGAGCAACCGCGCGCGCGGCGCCAAGCTCACCGGCGACCAGTTCCTCGCCGCGTTGCGGCAGGCCGGCGTCAGCGCCCAGACATTCAAGGACTTCCTGCGCTCGAACCTCGCCTGGTCGCAGATCGTGCGCGCCCGCTTCCGCGCCACCGTCAACGTCACCGACCAGGATGTCACCTCCGCGCTCACTTCCCGCGAGGCGCCGGCCGAAGAAGACAAGACGGCGGTTGAATACAAGGTTCAGCCGATCCTCTTCGTCATCCCGACCGGCGCGGCCGCCGCGGCGGAGACGCAGCGGCGCGCCGAGGCGAACGCCTTCCGCGCCGCCTTCAAGGGGTGCGACCAGAGCCTGCAGCAGGCGGCCGGCGCACCGGACATCGTGGTGAAGCCGCTGGTGCGGCGCGAGTCGGGGCAGCTCGCGCCTGACCTCAAGAAGGCGTTGGGCGATCTCGCGATCGGCGCGACGACGGAGCCGGAGCGCGTGCCGGAGGGCATCCAGATCGTCGCGCTCTGCGAAAAGAACCCGATCGCCGGCCAGAGCGAGGCCTCTGTCGCGGTGCGCGAGGAGATTTCGAGCGAGCGCGGGCAGTTGCTCGCCCGGCGCTATCTTCGCGACCTCAAGTCCGACGCCGTCATCGAATACCGGTGAACGAAGCCCGGACAGGGAAGCCGCTCGCCCTCACCCTCGGCGAGCCGTCCGGGATTGGACCTGACATCGCGATCGAGGCCTGGTCCGCGCGGCTGAGAGCCGACATTCCACCGTTCATCTTCATTGGCGACGCCGGCCTTATCGCAAGGCGCGCCCGGGCGCTGCATCGCGAGGTGCCGACAATCGCCACGACCCCCGAGGAGGCGTTCGCCGCCTTCGCAGACGCCCTGCCCTGCCTCGCGGGGGCGCCGGCGGTCACGGGTGACCCGGGAGTAATCGCCGCATCCGACACGCCTGCCGTGATCCAGTCGATCCGCAGCGCCGTCACGCTGGTGCGCGCGGGCTCTGCCGCGGCAATCGTCACCAATCCGATCCAGAAGAAGGCGCTGAACGCGGCCGGGTTCGCCTTCCCCGGACATACGGAGTTCCTGGGCGCGCTGGCGCGCGAGCTCTTCGGTCAGGAAGGGGCCCCGGTGATGATGCTCGCCGGACCGGACCTCAGGGTTGTCCCGGTGACAATCCACGTCCCGCTTGCCGAAGTGCCGCGTGTCCTCACGACCGAACTGATCCTCGCGACCGGCAGGATCGTTGCGCGCGACCTGCAGCGCAGGTTCGGCATCGAGAGACCGCGCCTCGCGGTGTCGGGGCTGAACCCGCATGCCGGCGAGGAGGGCATGCTCGGCGCGGAGGACGCGGAGATCGTGCGGCCCGCTGTCGAGGCGCTCGCCGCCGCCGGCATCGCGGTGACAGGCCCGCTTCCCGCCGACACGATGTTCCACGCCGAGGCGCGCCGGGGCTACGACGCGGCGCTCTGCATGTATCACGACCAGGCGCTGATCCCGATCAAGACGCTCGCCTTCGACGACGCCGTCAACGTCACGCTCGGGCTCCCCTTCGTGCGCACGTCGCCCGACCACGGCACCGCGCTTTCCCTCGCCGGCACCGGCAAGGCGCGAGCGACCAGCCTGATCGCCGCGCTGAAGCTGGTGGAGGCGCTTGCGCGGCGCGACACCGCTTGAGCGAAACCACAGCGCTCGAGGCCCTGCCGCCGCTCCGCGAGGTGATCGCCCGGCTCGGCTTCTCCGCGAAGAAAGGCCTCGGGCAGAATTTTCTGCTGGATCTTAACCTGACCCGCCGGATTGCGCGCGCCGGCGGCCCGCTCGCCAAATGCCACGTCGTGGAGGTTGGCCCGGGCCCGGGCGGCCTCACGCGCGCGCTGCTCCTGGAAGGGGCAGCGCATGTCACCGCAATCGAGAAGGATCCGCGCGCCATCCCGGCGCTGCAGGAGATCGCGGCTGCGGCTTCCGGCCGGATGACGATCGTGGAGGGCGACGCGCTCGACTTCGACTTCTCCGCCCTCGCCGTAGACCGGCCGCTCCGCATCGTTGCGAACCTTCCCTACAACATCGCGACTCCGCTGTTCGTCGGCTGGCTGTCCACCGAGCCGTGGCCGCCCTATTGGGCGAGCCTGACGCTGATGTTCCAGCGCGAGGTGGCCGACCGCATCGTCGCTGCGCCCGGCTCGAAATCCTACGGGCGGCTCGCAGTGCTGGCGCAGTGGCGGGCGCACGCGAAGCTGCTCTTCACCGTGCCGGCGCGCGCCTTCACGCCAGTGCCGAAGGTCGACTCGGCGGTGGTGCGGCTCGAGCCGCGAACCGACGCCGCGCCGATGCCGGTCAACGTCGTGGAGACGGTTACCGCCGCGGCCTTCGGGCAGCGCCGGAAAATGCTGCGGGCCAGCTTGCGGCAGCTCTGGCCCGATCCCCTGCCCATCCTCGAAGCTGCGGGGATTGCACCGACGCTCCGCGCCGAGGAGCTTCCGGTCGCGGGCTTTCTGGAACTGGCGCGGCGTTACCGCGACGGCGGCTGAGGCGTTCGACCCGAGGCTTCGTCGCCTTCCGCGAGGAGGGCTTCGACAAATGCCGCGAGGCCCGTCACCCGCTCGCGCTTCAGCCGTTCCGCGGCGAGAATGGCGCGCGCCATCGGGAAGGACCAGTCGAGATCCTCGTTGATGATGACGTAGTCATACGCATTCCACTTGCCGATCTCCTCGCGGGCGTTCGCAAGCCGCTTGAGAATCGTTTCAGGTGAATCCTCGGCGCGCCGCTCAAGCCGCGCCCTGAGCTCGCGGAAATTCGGCGGCAGCACGAAGACGCGTACGAGATCGCGCCGCAACGCCTCGATCCCCGCAAGCTGGTCGGTGCCCTGCCAGTCGATGTCGAAGAGCACATCCTTGCCGGAGGCGAGCGCCTTCTCCACGGGCGCACGCGGCGTGCCGTAGAAATTGCCGTGCACCTCGGCCGATTCCAGCAGCTCGCCATGCTCGCGCATGCGCGAGAACGTCGGCTGGTCGATGAAGAAATAATGCTGACCGTCGACCTCGCTGTGCCGTCGCGGGCGCGTGGTGACCGAGATCGAGAGGGTAAGGTCCTTCTCCTCCGTCAGCAGCAGGCGGGCGAGCGTCGACTTGCCCGCGCCCGACGGCGAGGACAGCACGAACATCAGGCCCCTGCGGGGGAGATGGACATGCGACGGGCTCATGCCAGATTCTGCACCTGTTCGCGGAACTGGTCGATCACCGCCTTCAGCTCCATGCCGATCGTGGTCAGCCGCCGGTCGAACGCCTTGGAGCAGAGCGTGTTGGCCTCGCGGTTGAACTCCTGCGACAGGAAGTCGAGGCGCCGCCCGACCGCGTCGCCCGAGCCGATCAGCTTGCGCGCTCCCGCGATGTGGCTCCTGAGGCGATCGAGTTCCTCGCGCACATCGGCACGGGTCGCGGCGATCACCGCCTCCTGGTGCAGCCGGTCGGGATTGAGGCTGCTGGCGTCGGCCGTCAGCAGCGCCACCTGGTCGCGGATGCGGGCCTTCAGCAGCTCGGGCGCCCCCGCCGAGAGGCTCTCGGCCTCTCCCACAAGCCGCTCGATCTGCGCGATCTGCTCTTCGAGCACGGCCGCGAGCCGCGCCCCCTCCTCCAGCCGCGTCTTCTTCAGGATGTCGATCGCCGCGACGAGCCCGATCAGCACCGCCGCGTCGCGGCGTTCCGCGGCGTCGCCCTCGAGCGCCGCGCTGCCGTCGCGCAGCACGCCGGGTATCGCGAGGAGCCCGTCGGCGGTCGGCATGCCGATTCCCTGGATTTCCGAAAGCCGCCGCGCCGCTTTCACCACCAGCGCCAGCGCCTCCTCGTTAAGCACCAGGGAAGCGCGCTCGCCCTCCCCCTCGCGCGACAGGGTGAAGAAACAGCTGCCGCGGGCAATCGCATCGCGCACCCGCGTCCGGATATCCGCTTCGAGATGGTCAAGCCCGCTCGGCAGGCGCAGCCTTACCTCCAGGCCGCGCGCATTCACGCTCTTCAGCTCCCAGGAATACTTCGCGCCGTCGACCTCGAAGGAGGCGCGGGCAAAGCCCGTCATGCTGGAAAGCGCCATCGATCCCCGGGGGTTGGAAACGCAACACTAGAGCACGTCGGCCGTGACCGGCCATGCTTACGCTGGGTTCACTCTGCCGCCGGCATCGCGCCGACGCGCGAAATCATTCGCCGTCGCCGGTGGCCGCGTCCGGTGTCGCCGGGTCGGTGGCGTTGGCATCGGCCGGAGCAGCCCCGGCCGGCGCGGCTGCGGCAGGCGCCGCCGCTGCCGGCGGCGCGGCCGTCTGGTTCTTCTGCTGCTGCGACTGGATCTGGCGCCAGCGCGCGACGTTGCGGTTGTGGTCCTCGAGCGTCGCGGCGAAGGCGTGGCCACCGGTTCCGTCGGCTACGAAGTAGAGATCGTTGGTGCGCGAAGGATTGGCGACGGCTTCAAGCGCCGCGCGGCCTGGATTGGCGATCGGCGCGGGAGGCAGGCCGGGGATCTGATAGGTGTTGTAGGCCGTCTGCTTTTCGAGGTCGGACTGGTAGATCGGCCGGTCGGCCGGGCGGCCAGCACCACCGAAGAGGCCGTAGAGCACCGTCGGATCGGATTGCAGCCGCATGCGCGCGCGCAGGCGGTTGATGAACACCGAGGCGACATGCGGCCGCTCGTCGGCGCGGCCGGTTTCCTTTTCGACGATCGAGGCAAGCGTCACGAGCTCTTCCGGCGTCTCGATCGGCAGGTCCGGCTCGCGGCGGCTCCAGACGTCCTGCACAAGACGCGACTGCGCGCTCTGCATCTGGTCGAGCATCTGCTGGCGCGTGGCCCCGCGGGTGAACTTGTAGGTGTTCGGCATCAGCGCGCCTTCCGGCGGCACTGTCGCGATCGCCCCTGCCAGCGTGTCGTCGGCGTTCAGCCGATCGACGATCGCCTGGCTCGTAAGCCCCTCGGGGAAGGTGATGGAATGCAGCACCGAGCGGCCTGACAGGAGGTCGTCCAGCACCTGCTTCATGCTGGCGTTCGCCTGGAACAGGTATTCGCCGGCCTTCAGCTTGTCCTCGGACTTGTAGAAGAAGCGCACCGCCGTGGTGAAAATGAGCGGGCTGTCGATGACGTTGTAGCGCTCGAGCTGCCCGGCGATCGAATCGAGATCGGCTCCCGGCTGGATGAGCACGCTCGTCGTCTCGGCGAGCGGGCCTGGCCGGCCGAAATGCTGCGTGGCGAAATAGAAGATCGCTCCGCCGGCTCCGACGATCAGCACCACGACCATCAGGAAGAAGTTGAGCACCACGACGAGCGGATGCCGCGCCTTCTGCGAACGCGGCGGCGGCGGGGGCGGCGTCTCCGGCTGCAGCACCTGCCGGGGGCTCTTCGGCGCGATGCGCCGGCGTGCCTGCTGGGCTGCCGGGTCGACGCCCGCGGGCATGTCGAGCGGCGACACCGCCGGCATGTCCGGCTGCGCGCGGTCGCCGGAGCGATTCGTGTAGCTCATGCTGCGCGGTGCCCTCTCCCGACGGACCGGGAGCTTAGCACCGATTCCGGCGAAACAACGACCCCGGCGCGCCCATCCCCATCATACACGCCGCAGAACCAGCGAAGCGTTGGTGCCGCCGAATCCGAAGGAATTGGAGAGCGCGGTGTCGATGCGCCTCGCCTTCGCCTTGTGCGGAGCAAGGTCGATCGGCGTTTCAACCGAGGGGTTGTCCAGATTGAGCGTCGGCGGCGCGATGTTGTCGCGGATCGCGAGCAGGCAGAAGATCGCTTCCACCGCACCGGCCGCACCGAGCAGATGCCCGATCGCAGATTTGGTCGAGGACATGACGAGGCCGCTGGCCGCGCTCCCCATGACGCGCTCGACGGCATGGAGCTCGATCTCATCGGCCATCGTCGATGTGCCGTGCGCGTTGACGTAGTCGATCTCCGAAGGGTCGACCCCCGCCCGCTTCAGCGCCATCTTCATGCAGCGTTCGGCCCCGTTGCCGTCCTCGGACGGCGCGGTGATGTGGAAGGCGTCGCCCGACAGGCCGTAGCCGATCACCTCGCCGTAGATTTTCGCGCCGCGCGCCTTGGCGTGCTCGAACTCCTCGAGCACGACGGCGCCCGCCCCCTCGCCCATGACAAAGCCGTCGCGGTCCCGGTCGTAGGGACGCGATGCCTCCTTCGGACGGTCGTTGAAGTGCGTCGAGAGCGCCCGGCAGGCGGCGAAGCCGGCGAGCGAGATGCGCACGACCGGCGATTCCGTGCCGCCGGCCACCATCACGTCGGCGTCGCCGAGCGCGATCAGCCGCGACGCGTCGCCGATGGCATGCGCACCGGTCGAGCACGCCGTCACGACCGAGTGGTTCGGTCCCTTCAGTCCATGCTTGATCGAGACATAGCCGGAGGCGAGGTTGATCAGCCGTCCGGGAATGAAGAACGGCGATATCCGCCGCGGACCTCTTTCGTGCAGCGTGATGCCGGCCTCGACGATACCGCCAATGCCCCCGATGCCCGATCCGATGAGCACACCGGTCGCATAGCGGTCCTCCTCGGTCGCGGGCTTCCAGCCCGAATCGGCGATCGCCTCGTCCGCTGCGCCCATGGCGAAGATGATGAAGTCGTCGACCTTCCGCTGCTCCTTCGGCTCCATCGAGAGATCGGGGTTGAAGGTGCCGTTCGAACCGTCGCCGCGCGGGATCACACAGGCGATCTGGCAAGGCAGGTCGTCAGTACGGAACGTCGTGATGCGCTGCGCGCCGCTCTCGGCGTTGATGAGGCGCGCCCAAGCGGTCTCGACGCCGCTGCCAAGCGGCGTCACCATGCCCATGCCGGTGACGACGACGCGCCGCATATGCGGGTCTCGTCCGCCGATCAGGACGTGCTCTTCTCCAGGAAGCGGACCGCGTCTCCGACGGTGAGGATCGTCTCGGCCGCATCGTCCGGAATCTCGACGCCGAACTCTTCCTCGAACGCCATGACGAGCTCAACCGTATCGAGGCTGTCGGCGCCCAGATCGTCGATGAAACTGGCGTCCTTGGACACCTTGTCCTCTTCCACGCCGAGATGTTCGACGACAATCTTCTTGACCCGCGCCTCGATGTTGTTGTCGCTCATAACCTCTTCCTCATTTTCGGGCGTTTCCCGACCCAGAACATACACAAAGCCGCGAAGCGCGGTGCTTCGGCGGCGATCGACCCGGGCTCAAGGCAAACTTTGCCGGGGTCGTTAACACGTTTCCCGGGCCTTGGCCAGCAGCGGAAATCCGCCTTCCCGAGGCTTCTCGCAAGCGCCTTCAGATCATCGCCATGCCGCCATTCACGTGCAGCGTCTGCCCCGTGACATAGCCCGCCTCATCGCTCGCGAGATAGACGACCGCCGCCGCCACATCGTTGCCGGCGCCGAGCCGCCGGGCGGGAATCGCGGCGAGGATTGCCTCGCGCCGCTTTTCGTCCAGCACATTGGTCATGGCGCTTTCGATGAAGCCCGGCGCGACGCAGTTGACGGTGATGCCGCGGCTCGCGACTTCCTGCGCGAGCGCCTTCGACATGCCGATCATGCCGGCCTTCGATGCCGCGTAGTTCGCCTGGCCGGGACTGCCAGTGACGCCCACCACCGAGGTGATGCCGACGATGCGGCCGAACCGCCGCCGCATCATGCCCTTCAGCGCTGCGCGCGAGAGGCGGAACGCCGCCTCAAGGTTGACGCGCAGCACAAGCTGGAAATCCTCGTCCTTCATCCGGACCGCGAGCCCGTCGCGCGTCAGCCCTGCATTGTTGACCAGGATGTCGAGCCCGCCCATCAGCCGCTCCGCCTCCGGCACGAGGCCGTCGACGGAGGCGGCATCGGCGAGGTCGGCGGGCGCCACATGCACGCGCTCGCGCAATTCGGCCGCGAGCGCGTCGAGCGCATCGCGCCGCGTGCCCGAGAGCGTCACCGTCGCGCCCTGGCCATGGAGCCGGGCGGCGATTGCGCCGCCGATGCCGCCGCTGGCGCCGGTGATTAGTGCACGCTTGCCTTCGAGACTGAACAAGAGCGTCTCCTTTACGGCCGCAGCTCGGCTGCAAGCGCCCGGACTTCATCGGGCGAGCCGACCGCTATGGCTGTCGCATCCGGCACGATACGCCGGGCGAGGCCTGATAGCACCTTTCCGGCCCCGATCTCGACGAAGCGCGTGAGGCCCGCCCCGCCGAGCCATCCGATCGACTCGCGCCAGCGGACGGTTCCGGTGACCTGCTCCACCAGCCGCTGGCGTATCTCGGTCGGATCGGAAAGCGGCAGCGCCAGCACGTTGGCGACGAGCGGCACCGCCGGCGGATGGATCTTCGTCCCGGCAAGCGCGTTCGCCATCACCTCCGCCGCCGGCTCCATCAACGCGCAGTGGAACGGCGCGGAGACGGCGAGCAGCATCGCCCGCTTGGCGCCGGCGCGCTTGGCGATCTCCGTCGCCCGCTCGACGGCCGCCTTGTGCCCCGAGACCACGACCTGGCCCGGCGCGTTGTCGTTCGCGACCTCGCAGACCTCGTCCGCAGTCGCCGCCTCCCGCGCCACCGCCTCCGCCTGCGGCAGGTCCAGCCCGAGCAGCGCCGCCATCGCTCCCACGCCCTCCGGCACGGCCTTCTGCATGGCATCGCCGCGTACGCGCAGAAGCCGCGCGGTATCGCCGACCGAAAAGCTTCCCGCCGCGGCGAGCGCCGAGTATTCGCCGAGCGAATGGCCGGCGACATAAGCCGCGTGCGCCTTCACCGAGACACCTTCCGCCTCCAGTGCGCGAAGCACGGCAATGGAAACCGCCATCAGCGCCGGCTGGGCGTTCCGTGTGCGCGTCAGCGCGTCAGCCGGACCTTCGAAGATGATTGCGGAGAGCTTCTCGCCGAGCGCCTCGTCGACCTCGTCGAAGACGGCGCGGGCTGCAGGAACCGAGTCGGCGAGCGCCCTGCCCATGCCGACGGCCTGGCTTCCCTGGCCGGGAAAGATGAACGCGGTCGTCATGCAATGGTCCTGTCCGATATCGACCGCGGTTCAGTCACGCCCGGCAAGGGCTGTCAAGCGACCACGGCTACTCGCTGCCGTCTCCGGCAGATCAAGTGCCAATGCTCGTCAGTATCCCCGTGATCTGGCATTCCAGGCCGAACGTCGTGGCGAGATCGCTGACCACCTTGAGCATAGGCGGAGCCCCATGCGAGACGACGCCCACCTCGCTATTGACCACATGCCGGAAGAGGCCGGTCGTACCGCCCTCAAGCGTCGCTGGAAGATATTCCTGCCGCGAGATGTGGCCATTGTTCCTGATGCCGAACTGGACGAACACCAGCCTGTTCTTCTGCTCGTTGATGCCGCAGGAGACCCGCGTCACCACAAGCTCCTTGCCATTCGCCACAGCGGAGAAAACAAGTTCGCAGGCGCTTCCCGAAACGCAGCCCACGGACGCGTTCTCAAAATAATGCTCGCCGATGATAACCGGGCTGGCGACGCCATTGCCTGCCAGGCCGAGACTTGCGACGCAGAATGCGACTGCGGTCTTCGCCACGGCGGCAATCCGGATATTCCTCATCTTGTCTTCCCCCTGCTTGCATTACCGGCCGATAATTGCCCGGAACGGCAGAGTTTGCCAGCGGCCCTCCGGGTCGTTTTGTGCGGCCCTCGTCCCGAACGGGAAAGGCCGGGTCGCACGCTGGACAAGGCATGTCCTGCTTGAATGCGAGATTGCACCCCCGCCTTGCAAAGCAGTTCCGGCCGAAGCCCCGCAATGACCCGCGATCACAGCCGCCTTGTCGGCGTCGGCCTCATCGTCCTTTCGGCGGTCGCCTGGAGCCTGAATGGGCTCTACACGCGGGTGCTCACGACCGACGTCTACACCACGCTCGCCGGCCGCGGTCTTGCGATCACGCTGCTGCTGGGGGTGGCGCTGGTCGCGATCCATGGGCGCGACACCCCACGCCTCGTCGCCTTCAACGCGCGGCGCGGCGCGATCGTCATCATCTCCGGTTCGCTCTGCATGATCACCTTCGTCGGCGCTCTCTTCCACACGACGGTCGCCAACGTCACGGTCATCTACGCGATCTCGCCGCTGATCGCGGCGGTCCTCGCGCGTTTCCTGATCGGCGACCGGCTCGTGCCGCGCACCATGATCGCCTTCGCCGTGGCGCTCGCCGGGATCATGGTAATGGTCGGCGCCTCGTTCGGGACGAACCGGCTGTTCGGCGACTTTCTCGCGCTTCTCATGTCGGCGACATTCGCGATCGTCATCGTGGACATGCGCCGCAAGCCCGATATCGACAATCTGGCGAGCTCGTTCCTGACCTCCCTCCTGACGGTCCTGGCGCTCCTCCCCTTCGCCTCGCTCGGATCGGCGACGCCGCTCGACGCGCTGGTGCTTTTCCTCTTCGGCTTCACCTCCAACGTGCTCGGGTTCTTCCTCTTCATCGCCGGGGTCAGGCGCATGCCCCCGGCCGAGGCGGGGCTGATCGCCACCATCGAGATCCTGCTCGCGCCGCTCTGGGTATGGCTGATCTTTTCGGAGGATCCCGGGACGGCAACGCTCATCGGAGGAACGATCGTGCTCGCCGCCGTCCTCTTCCAGATCGCCGGAGAGCTCCGGCTCGGCCGGGGGCGCGGCATCGTCATCGCCGAGGGTCTCGCGACAGAGGTTGAAACCTCCCGCCAAGTCCTGTAGATAGCGCCCTTCGTGACCGGCTTCGGCCGGGGGCTGAACGGAAAGCCGCGCTTCTTCAGCATTGGCAGGATCGAAAACGGTCCGGTTTCCGGTGTCTCCGCTCTGAAAGACCGTCTTAGCCTTTCCCGTCAAGCGACGGTGACAGGTTCGAACGAGGCTCCGCGCCCGTCGGCTCACGTGACAGAAAGGCAGGCAGAATGGCATTCTATGAGCATGTTTTCCTGACCCGGCAGGACGTTTCGGGTCAGCGCGTCGACGAGCTCGTCGAGCAGTTCAAGGGCGTGATCGCCACGGCGGGCGGCACGGTCGGCAAGACCGAGTACTGGGGCCTGAAGGGCCTTTCGTTCCGCATCAACAAGAACCGCAAGGCGCATTACACGCTGATGAACATCGACGGGCCGCACGATGCGGTCGCCGAGATGGAGCGGCAGATGAGCATCAACGAGGACGTGCTCCGCTTCCTGACCGTCCGCGTCGAGAAGCTCGAGGAAGAGCCCTCGGTGCAGATGCAGAAGAAGGAACGCGACGAGCGCCGCCGGCGCGACCGCGAACGCCGCCGCGACGACGAGGAGTAGGACCATGGTCGATATCGCACAATTGCCGACCCGTCGGCCCTTCCATCGTCGCCGCAAGACCTGCCCGTTTTCGGGCGAGGGCGCGCCGATCATCGACTACAAGGACGTGAAGCTGCTCGAGCGCTACATCTCCGAGCGCGGCAAGATCGTCCCCTCGCGCATCACGGCCGTGAGCGCCAAGAAGCAGCGCGAGCTTTCGCGGGCGATCAAGCGCGCCCGCTTCCTCGGCCTCCTCCCCTACGTCCTGAAGTAGGGAAGCGGCCTTTTAGCTGGGGCGGCTTCGTCCGCCCCTAACCGCCCTGGAAGACCACGGGCCGGGACAGCAAGGAGTTTGAAAATGGAAGTGATCCTGTTGGAGCGCGTCGCCAAGCTCGGCCAGATGGGCGACGTGGTGAACGTCAAGACCGGCTACGGCCGCAACTACCTCCTGCCACTTGGCAAGGCGCTCCGCTCGAACGCCGAGAGCCGCAAGCGCTTCGAACGCGAGAAGACGACGCTCGAGGCCCGCAATCTGGAGGCGCGGACCGAGGCGGAGGCCGTGGCGAAGAAGCTCACCGGCCAGACCTTCGTGGTCATCCGCCAGGCGGGCGAGACCGGACAGCTCTACGGCTCCGTCTCGACGCGCGACATCGCCGAGACAGCGTCGGCCGGCGGCTTTACGATCGAGAGGCGCCAGGTCAGGCTCGACCGCGCGATCAAGGCGATCGGCCTGCATCAGTTGCAGATCTCGCTGCACCCGGAGGTCGAGGTGCCGATCACGATCAACGTCGCCCGCTCGGCGGATGAGGCGGAACGGCAGGCGCGCGGCGAGGATCTCACGCGGCCGGACATCCAGCTCGACGAGGAAGAACTCGCCGAGGCCGCCGCCGCGGAAACCGAAGCTGCCGAAGAGCCGGCGGCGGACGCAGACGGCGGGGCCGACGAAAACGCCTGACAGCGCTGACAAGCAACAGACTATCAAGAGGCGCTACGGCGCCTCTTTTCGTTAGAAGGGCGCGCTGCCGTAACCTCTTCGGCGCGCTGCGACGGAGCCGAAAACGGCGTTTCTCGTTCTCCCGCAACGCGTTCTTGCACCGCATCGTAAACAGTATTTGAATGCGGCCGTTAAGAGTGTCGGCCGGCCGGGGGCGGTGGGTCGCCGGGAGACGTTGAGATGAACCGTTGGCTTGATCGCCTGATGGCACGGATCATTCGCCAGGGTCGGCTTGAAGTGACCTGGGCAGACGGAGGTGTGACCACTTACGGAGACGGCCACGGGCGCACCGCTCGCGCGGAGTTTCGCGACAGGGCCACGGAGTGGGCGGTGCTCGTCAATCCGGAGCTCGCGATCGGCGAAGCCTACATGGACGGCACGCTCGTCTTCCCCGACGACACGCTGCTCGATTTTCTGGTTCTCCTCTATGAAAACCTGAGTTCCCGCCAGCAGCAGCCGCTGCACCGCGCTCTGACGCGCTTGCGCTTCGCTACACGGCGGGTGGCGCAGAACAACTCGCCGATGCGCGCGCGCCGCAACATCAAGCATCACTATGACCTCGACGGCCGCATCTATCGGCTCTTCCTCGATTCCGACATGCAATATTCCTGCGCCTATTTCGAGCGGCCGGGCGTGAGCCTCGAGGAGGCGCAATGGGCGAAGAAGCGCCACCTCGCTGCCAAGCTGGCGCTCGAGCCGGGGCAGGATATTCTCGACATCGGCTCAGGCTGGGGAGGCCTCGGGCTCTTCCTCGCCGACTATTTCGACGTCGACGTGACCGGCGTCACGCTTTCCGACGAGCAGCACAAGGTCTCGAACGCACGCGCCAAGGAGCGTGGGCTCAGCGGGCGCGCGCGCTTCGAGCTGCGGGACTACCGCGCGCTCGACAGGCAGTTCGACCGGATCGTCTCCGTCGGCATGTTCGAGCATGTGGGCGCGGCGCGCTATGGCGAATTCTTCAAGAACGTCGCGAAGCTTCTGAAGCCCGACGGCGTGATGATGCTGCATTCGATCGGCCGCTACGGGCCGCCGGCGCTGACCAGTCCGTGGATCGCCAAATACATCTTCCCT
>JBBQVL010000016.1:0-62384 GCA_038211615.1 Hyphomicrobiales bacterium | reverse complement strand
GTCTCGCGCCGCGACGAGGCGCGCTACACCATGCTGGAGCGGCTCGCCGATCACGACGACGCGCTGATGGAGCAGCTGCTGGACGACATCCAGCCGCCGCGCGATGAGATCTTCTCCGACCTCGCCGCCGAGCTTCGCGCCGGGCAGATCGTGCCGGTGCTGATCGGCTCGGCGCTGAACGGCAACGGCATCATGCGGCTCCTGAAGGCGCTGCGCCACGAGGCGCCGAACGTCGAGGATACGAGGAAGCGCCTCGGCGTCGCGGACGCGACGAAGCCGCTCCTGCAGGTGATGAAGACGATCCATACCAGCCACGCCGGCAAGCTGTCGTTGGTACGCGTGCTTGCCGGGCGGGTCGACGACGGCATGGAACTGCAGACACCTGGCGGCGAGCTAGGAAAAGTCTCCGGGCTCTTCCGCTTGTTCGGACAGAAATCGACCAAGCGCGGAGCCGCGGAAGCCGGGGAGACCGTCGGTCTCGGCAAGGTCGAGCACGCGAAGACCGGCGACACGCTCGGGGCCAAGGGCGCCAAGGTGAATGGGATCGCGGCTCCCCCGCCGCCGCAGCCGGTGCTGCGCCAGGTCGTCAATCCGAGCGAGCGCAAGGATGAGGTGAAGCTCTCCTCCGCGCTCACCCGCATGGTGGAGGAGGACCCCTCGCTCAGCGTCGATCATCGCCAGGATACCGGCGAGACGCTGCTCGGCGGGCAGGGCGAGATGCACCTCCGCGTGGCGGTCGAGCGCCTCACCAGCCGCTTCCAGCTCAAGCTCCAGACGAAGCGCGCGCTGGTCCCCTATCGGGAGACGATCCGCGCCACCGTCTCGAAGCGCGGCCGCCACAAGAAGCAGAGCGGGGGGCACGGCCAGTTCGGCGACGTGGTGCTCGAGGTGAAGCCGCTGCCGCGCGGCGCCGGCTTCGTCTTCGACGATACGATCACCGGCGGCGTCGTGCCGAAGAACTATATCCCGGCCGTCGAGCAGGGCGTGCGCGAGGCGCTGAAGAACGGCCCGCTCGGCGGCTTCCCGCTCGTCGACATCGGCGTGACGCTGACCGACGGGTCCTACCACGACGTCGATTCCTCCGATCAGGCCTTCAAGATGGCCGGCATCCTCGGCATGCGCGAGGCGCTGCCGGAGGCGCGGCCGGTGCTGCTGGAACCGGTGCTGCGGGTCAGGATCGCCATCCCGAGCGACAACACGGCGCGCGTCAACGCCATCGTCTCCGGCCGCCGCGGCCAGCTCATGGGCTTCGATGCGCGGCCGGGGTGGCACGGCTGGGACGTGGTGGAGGCGCTGATCCCCGAGGCGGAGATCGCCGACCTCATCATCGAGCTCCGCTCGGCGACGGCCGGCGTCGGAACGTTCACGGCCGAGTTCGACAAGATGGCGGAAGTGACCGGGCGGCTCGCCGACGATATCCTGGCGCAGATCAAGAAACAGGCCGCCTGAGCGGCGTTTTCGCGAGGCGCGGTAACGGGAAGCTCAATCCGGAGGCGTGCAGCTAGCGGCAAGTTGATACCCTGCGAGCATCGAATTGGAAATCCAAGCGCATCGTCCGGTCGTATAAGAGTGAGCCGAACGGAGATTTCGGAATGACCGCGACCGACGCGCCGACGCGACGCACCTACCTCTTCTACCGCCACTCCGTCGTGGTGCGGGTGACGCACTGGGTGAACGTCGTCTGCATGACGCTGCTCCTGATGAGCGGCCTGCAGATCTTCAACGCGCATCCGGCGCTCTATATCGGCAACAAGTCCACCTTCGACGATCCGGTGCTGAGCCTGGGTTCGGCGCGCCAGGCCGATGGCACGGCGGTCGGCGTCACCCAGATTTTCAACCAGCGTTTCGACACGACCGGGGTGCTCGGCCTTTCCAAGGTCGATGGCGGGCGGCTGGCGGCGCGCGGCTTCCCCTCGTGGATCACCATACCGAGCTACCAGGATCTCGCCACCGGCCGGCGCTGGCACTTCTTCTTCGCCTGGATCTTCGTCATCAACGGCCTCGTCTATGTCGCAAGCAGCATCGTCAGCGGCCACTGGCGGCAGCTTGTCCCGACCGGCGCGCAGCTTCGCCATGTCGGCGCATCGATCCGCGAGCACCTGATGCTGCGGTTTCCGAGGGGCGAGGAGGCGAAGTCCTACAACGTCCTTCAGAAGCTCGCATATTTCGGCGTGGTCGCGGTGGTCCTGCCGATCCTGATCCTCGCCGGGCTGACCATGTCGCCGGGCCTGAATTCGGCCTTCCCCTGGCTGCTCGACATCTTCGGCGGGCGGCAGACGGCGCGCACGATCCACTTCATCGCGGCGACGCTGATGGTTCTCTTCGTGCTCGTGCACGTCTTCATGGTCCTGATCTCGGGCGTCTGGAACAACCTTCGCTCGATGGTGACGGGCCGCTACCGGATCGACGACGTGGAGGAATCGCATGCCGCGGAATAAATCGGAGCGGAATGCGGGTTCGAGCCGCCGCGGCTTCCTGCGTGCCGCGGGCATGGCGACCGGCACGCTGGTGCTCAGCGGCTGCGATGCCCTTTCGCAGGCGCCATGGTTCAGGAAGATCCTGTTCAGCGATCAGTGGTTCACGCTGAATGCGCAACGCGCGGTTATCGGGCCGAACGATCTGGCGCCGGAATACACCGAGGCGGACCTTTCGCCGCAATTCAGGGCGAATGGCAGCACTTCGCCGGACAGCCCCGAATACGTCGCGCTTTCCGCGAATGGCTTTGCCGACTGGAAGCTCAAGGTCGATGGGCTGGTCGAGAACCCGGCCGAATATTCGCTCGCCGACCTCCGCGCTATGCCGTCGCGCACGCAGATCACCAAGCACGACTGCGTCGAGGGCTGGAGCTGCATCGGGAAGTGGAAGGGCGTTCCGCTGAAGCAGGTGCTCGATCAGGTCCGGCTCAAGCCCGAGGCGCGCTTCCTCGTGTTCCATTGCGCCGACGAGCTGGAGAAGACGCTCGACGGCTCCGGCATCTACTATGAGAGCATCGGGCTCGAGGATGCGCACCACCCGCAGACCATCCTCGCCTACGAGATGAACGACGCGGTGCTGGCCATCCCGCACGGCGCGCCGCTCCGGCTGCGGGTCGAGAGGCAGCTCGGCTACAAGATGGCAAAGTATCTGATGCGCATCGAGGCAGTCGACAGCTTCGCCGGCATCTCGGGAGGCCATGGCGGCTTCTGGGAAGACCGCGGCTACGAGTGGTACGGCGGCATCTGATCCATTGAAAAACCCCGGGGCGGCGAAGCCCCGGGGCGATGTTTCTGGTGCACTGCGCGTTACCGAGCGCGCTCTGGTGCAGGCGGCTCGGACTTACGAACTCCGACCGCGCTACCGGACCGGGCCAGGGCGGCTGTGGTGTCCCGCGCGCGCGGACGAACCGACTGCGGAGAGCGGCCACAGGGAGCCAGCGCACGTCACGTTGTTCTTCAGTTTTGGGTTGATGGTGTAAGTCACATCGATCGCGAACAGCGCCGCGCTCGCGCTCCCCGGGGGCGTGTAGCCTGGCCCGCAGGTCGAGTTGCTGGCAATCACGTCGAGGTTGCCGACGTCGGCGATTCCGGCCTGGTAGCCCTGGGTCGGCCCGTTGCCAGTCGTGTTGTTCACCGCGTTGTCGATGAACGTGTTCCCCTGCACGGTGTTCTTGGTCGGCGTCGGCTGCGGCAGGCACGCGGCATCGGCGTTGTAGAGGAAGACGCCAACGTCGTTGCCGATCCCGGTGTTCAGCAGGATGGACGTGTTGATGGTCGGGCTGCCGCCGAAGCAGGCACCGCCATAGAGGAGAATGCCGGTGCTCGAGGCCTGGTTGGCTCCAGTATAGGAGTTCCCTTCCACGAAATTGTGCACGATGCTCGTCTTGGCGCCGAGGCCCGCCTGGATTCCGTTCTGGGCGATGAAGTCCACCGGACCAAGGCCGATGACGGTATTATTGGCGATGGTGGCCGAGGCGCTCGGTCCGCTGACGACGATACCGCCCTTCTGGTAACGCCATACGGTGTTGTTGAGGATATTCCCCTTCGCGGCGCTGCCGGCGGCAAAGTATATCGCCACCCCGTGCTGGGTGCCGTTGAAGGGCGTCTCGCCGATGTCTGAGATCGTCGAGGCGAGAATATCGACGTTGGCGCCGTTGTTGACGATGCCATAGTAGTTGGCTCCGTGAACGTTGGCGCCCTTCACCTGATGCGACCCGCTCGAGTAGTAGATGCCGATGTTGCAGCCGGTCGCGTCGATGTCGCCGCTGATCTTCCCCGGCGGATTGATGCGCGCCGCCGTCAGATTGATAGAATCGCGCACGAAGCCGGTCGCTGTACAGGCGGCCTGGGCGGCAGGTGCGAACAGGACCAGCGCAAGCGCGCAGGCGCCGCCCTCGGCGGCCGGCGAGCCGGATCCGAGCGGGTTCGGCTGGAAGTCGGGAGCCACCGTCGCTATCGGCGATGATGAGGGAACTGCTGAAGTCACGCAGAATTCGCAGAACCTCGCATTCTATGACGCAGCAATCGACGCCAGCCCGGCGCCGGGCCACCAGTCGTACGCCGCCGCGGACTATCCGGAAGGTCAGTTCGATGTGGTGATGATCCTGTCGAAGAAGTACGGGCCGAAGGTTGACGAGCTGCACGTCGTTTTCGACGTCGTCGATCCTTAGTCGCCGCTTCCGAGATTACGAAGGGAGCGGCCGCGGCCGCTCCCTTTTTCGTTGGGCCTCAGAAGCTCCACCCGCGGGCATTCGCGAGCAGGAAGTCGCGGAATACCGTGACGCGCGCCGAGTGGCGCAGCTCCTCCGGATAGACGAAGAAGCAGTCGAAGGCCGGCACCTCGAAGTCCGCCAGCACCGGCACGAGGTTCCATTCCGGCGTGATCATGTAATCCGGCAGCATGGCGATGCCGACGCCCTTCTCCACGGCGCGGCGGATTGCCACGATGTTGTTGACGGAGAGGTTGGGCGTGCGCGGATTGCCCGGCTCGCGGCCCGCCGTCGCCAGCCAGTTCATGTCCTTCAGGTAGGCCGGGGCGTTCTCGCCGAAGATAACGATGCGGTGGCTGTCGATATCGGCGGTAACCTTCGGCTCGCCGAAGCGCTCGATGTAGGCGGGCGATGCGTAGACGTGGAAGTGCACGGTGAAGAGCTTGCGGCGCACGAGGTCGGGCTGCGTCGGCGCGCGCAGCCGGATCGCCACGTCCGCCTGCCGCATGGCGACGTCGAGTTCGTCGTCGTTCAGGATCAGCTCGAGGTGGATGCCGGGGTAGAGGTCGAGGAACTCATGCACACGCGAGGTCAGCCAGGTCGATCCGAGCCCGACGGTGGTCGTCACCCGCAGCGTGCCGGTCGGCTGGCCGCGCGCATCGACGAGCTGCGCCCGCACGCTCTCCAGCTTCAGGATGATGTCGCGCGTCGCGCGCATCAGGAGCTCGCCCTCGGCGGTCGGGATCAGCCCCCGCGCGTGGCGATGGAAGAGCGTGGTGCCGAGCTCCTGCTCGAGCGCGCTCACCTGCCGGCTCACCGCCGACTGGCTCATGTCGAGCGTCTCGCCGGCGCGCGTGAAGGAGCCCTCCTGGGCGGCGGCATGGAAGATCCGCAGCTTGTCCCAGTCGATCTGGCCCTTCTGGACCGGCGGGCCGGCCTCGGCAAAATTCAAGAATCGCTACTCCGCAGCTTCACGCGTCACCTGCATCCCGTAGAGGTATTTCTCCACCTCCAGCGCCGCCATGCAGCCCAGTCCGGCGGCGGTGACCGCCTGACGAAACACGTCATCGGTCACATCCCCCGCCGCGTAGACCCCCGGAACGCTCGTCGCGGTCGAATCCGGCGCCGTCCAGATGTAGTCGTTCGCCTTCAGATCGAGCTGATCGCGGAACAGCTGCACGGCCGGCTTATGGCCTATTGCAATGAATATGCCGTCAACCGGAATATCGGCCTTTTCGCCGGTCTTTACGTTCTTCAGACGCGCGCCGGTGACGGCCGGCGGAAAGCCGCCCTTGCCCAGCACCTCGTCGAGCGTCGTGTCCCAGACGACTTCCACGTTGTCGCGGGCCATCAGGCGCTCGCGCATGATCCGCTCGGCGCGGAACGCGTCGCGGCGATGCACCACCGTCACCTTCGCGGCGAGGTGCGACAGATAGAGGGCCTCCTCGACCGCGGTGTTGCCGCCGCCGACCACGAGCACGTTCTTTCCCTTGAAGAAGAAGCCGTCGCAGGTGGCGCAGGCGGAGACGCCGAAGCCTTTGAAGCGCTCCTCGGAGGGGAGGCCCAGCCAGCGCGCCTGCGCGCCGGTCGCGATGACCAGCGCGTCGCAGGTCCACAGGTCGCCGCTGTCGAGCGTCAGGCGGAACGGCTGATGCCTTATGTCGGCCTCTACCACCGTGTCGGAAACCATGCGCGTGCCGACATGCAGCGCCTGCTCGCGCATCTGCTCCATCAGCCACGGGCCCTGGATCGTCTTGGCGAAGCCCGGATAATTCTCGACGTCGGTGGTGATGGTCATCTGCCCGCCCTGCTGCAGGCCGGCGATCAGCACCGGCTCCAGCATGGCGCGCGCCGCGTAGATGGCGGCAGTGTAGCCGGCCGGACCGGAGCCGAGGATCAGAACTCTCGCGTGGTGTCTGGCCATGACGGAACCCCCTAGCTCGCCTTGCGGAAGGGATTGAGCCTCTTGATCGTGGAGGAGAGGCGGTGGCGTCCCTGTTCGCGCGCCACCACGGATTTGTCCGTCACCCAGTTCATCTGCACCGCGCGGCGCGGGCCGTCGAACGGCTGGTGCCCGTGCCAGGAATTCTCGGAACGGCGGAAGATGAGCAGCGTGCCGCCGTGCGGCGGAACCTCCTCGGCATAATCGTCGAGGTTCGTGCCGTTCTTCAGGATGCGCAACCGACCGCCGTCCTTGTCCCACTTCTCGTTCATGTAGAGCAGCACGGTGATGAGCTTCGTCGTGGAATCGGTGTGGATCTTGCCGTCGGTCGGCCGGCATTCGCCGCGCACGGTGAACATGGTCGGGCGCGACAGGAGGTCGATGCCGAACTTGTCCTCAACCGCGCTGCGGAATTCGGCGCCGTTGAGTTCGGCGAGCAGGGCCTTGAAATGGCCGCCGACCTCGATCTCGGACAGCGGATGCGAGCCCGGTCCAGGCACGCGCGGGTAATCGGCGATGGTGTCGGGAAAGCGCTCGGCCCGCACGAAATCCGGCACGACCAGATAGTCGTACGGCTCGGATTTCAACGGAGTTGCCTTGAGCGCGGCGATATCGAGATAGGCCATCATCCCCCGACCCCTGAGAATCGCCGCCGCGTGCCCCGGCGGCAGCCCTGAGATAGTGGAAGACGCCACAGCCTTCAAGGAAAGGCCCGGCGCAAGGAACGGCCCGCCGCGCAGCCTCCGGGCGATGCGTCGCGCTGGACAGCCGGCGGCCATCCTCCTACATCGTTTCTGACGAGTTTGAAGGATCGCGATGAGCCTCTCGGAAGAGATCAAGACGAGCATCCGGCAATCGGTGCGCTCCGCCGATGCGCGCACGGCGCCCTATCGCCACTGGATCATGCGCGGCGTCTTCCCGGAGGCCGTCTACCAGGGCCTGAAGGACATGCCGTTTCCGGTCGCCGACCTCGGCGGCGTTTCGGGAACGCGCGAGGCGCACAATCCCGACCGCATCTATTTCGCCGGCGAGAACCTCGAAAAATTCCAGAGCGCGGGCGAGACCGCCAAGGCCTTCCAGGATCCCGAAACCGTGGCGCTTCTCGCGGAGGCCTTCGGGGGGCCGCTGACGGACACCTATCTGCGCATCGAATACGCACAGGACACCGATGGCTTCTGGCTGAAGCCGCATACGGATATCGGCGTGAAGATGTTCACGATGCTGATCTACATGTCCGACGATCCGCGCCATTCCGATCTCGGCACCGATATCTACGCCGACGGCGAGACGCATGTCGGGCGTTCGCCGTTCGAGCCCAACTCCGCGATGATCTTCGTGCCTGCCAACAACACCTGGCACGGCTTCGAGAAGCGCCCGATCCACGGCGTCCGCCGCTCCCTCATTGTGAACTACGTCACCAACGCCTGGCGCGCGCGCGAGCAACTGGCGTTCCCGGCCGCGCCGGTCGTCCCGAAAGCGAACTGAGCCGGCGCGAGGCCGGCTGCTCCCGCTCAGGGAGCGGATTTCCGGTCGCTGTCCAGCATCGCCCGCAGCCGAGCCGCCGGCTCCGCGCGCGAATCGACCGGGCCGGCGCCGGCAAAACCCCAGTCGAGGTCGTCGCCCCCGATCAGCGAAACGAGCCGCTGCTTGACGATCCGCGTCAGGAAGGCGTCGTGGCGCTTTCCCTCGCCTTCGAGCGGCAGCACATGCACCGGCCGGCCGGTCGCCAGCGCCTCGGAGATCATCGAGATCGATTCGCTGGTGACGATGAGCCGTTCGGCGCTGGCCAGGATGCCGAAATAGGGGTTCTCGCCCGTCTCGTCCCACATCCATCCGCCGGTTCCGGAGGCGAGCGCGTTCGAGATCAGCCGCCTCGTAGTGTCGGAGGTGCGGCGCGAAGGGGTGATCGCCGCGCGCATCCCGTGTTCGAGATGCGCCGACCTGACGACACGAAGGAGCTGCGCCGTCACCGTGGCGGTGAGACGATAGCTTGCATTGTCGCCGCCGACGAGCACCCCGAGGAGCGGACCCTGGCCGAGCCTCGCCCGCCAGTGCGCACGCGCTTCGTCGAGCTTGCCGGGGGTGACGCCATGCAGCGCCGTGGACACCGTGACGACATTCGCGCCCACCACGCCGTCATGCGGCAGCGCCGCGACGAGATCGAATCTCCGACGGCCCCATTCCGGGTTCTGCACATAGGCCGCGAGGGTCGCGGCGCCGGACCAGCGCTTTACCGCGAGCGCCGCTCCGATCGAGCGCCGCCCGCAGCCGATGACGAGCCGAGGCCAGGGCGGTGCGAGTGCATCGCCGGAGGGATCGAGCGCCGAGAGCGGCATCGGCACGAGCCCGCCCGGCAGCCAGGACCATGGAGCCCTGATGGCGATGCGCTTTTCCTCGATCGGAAGGCCCACGGCTTCCGCCAACCCGAGCGCCTGGCTCCGCATGCCGGCCTCGCCGGTCGTCAGCACCCAGGTGACGTCGCGCAACTGCATGGATCGGATTTAAGCCGGCCGCCGGGAGTCGCGCGCTAGCACGCGCGTGGCGGGGGCGGAAGGCGTCAGCGCCGAAGCTGTGCGATTTCGCCCTGCGGCAGCGGGTCGCCGATCGGGAGCGACTCGGAATGCGAGCGCGCTGTCAGACGCAGGAGCGCCAGCCCGAAGACGATCGCGTAGATGATGCGGCGGAGGAGGGGAGACCGGAAGAAAGCCATCGCGAAGAACTCGTGGGCCGGCGGAGGGAACGCCGGCCTGTTGATCTACCGCGTTACTGGCCCGCGCGGAAGCGGCTCCGCGACTGGCTCAGACGGCGCCGGCCTGGATCGCTTCGGCGAGATCCTGATAAGGCTCGCAGGTCGTTCCGCAGCGCTTCTCGATCTCGGCCAGCTGGTCCTTGGCGAGAGAAAGCTCGCCTTTGATCACATAGGCTTCGCCGAGATATTCACGCACCAGCGTGTATTCGGGATCGAGCGCCACGGCCTTCAAATAGTAGCCGATGCCCTCGTCGGTCTTCCCGAGCTTGCGGGTGGCATAGCCGCGGTAGTTGAGCGCGACCGCGGTGTTCGGGTTCTGCAGCCGGTCGAGCAGGGCAAGCGCCTCGCTGTAGCGGCCGGCCTTGGCGAGCGCGTAGGCGTTCGCGGTGAGCGACTGGTCGTCGATGCTGGACGACGCGCTCACGCACATCTTCTTGGTCGTATTGTAGACCTGCCCGGTCGGGCAGGTGGGCGTGCTGGCGTCGCTGCCGCTGCCGGCGGCGAAGGCGGGGACGGCATAAAGGCCGCAAGCGACGACCGACGCGGCTGCGAGGGAAAGAGAGAATCTCATTGGGGCGCCTCTCAAGGGTGGCTTTGGGGAGACGGAGCTTATGTCTCAGGAAGCGACCATAGACCCGAGCAGTGCTCTCGCGCTGTCAATCTCGTGTGAGAAGCACGAGAGCGCGGTCTCGGCGTCGGGGAATGCCGCAGCCTATTTGTCTCGCACGTAAAAGGAGAAGATTCTACAACCAGAACGCCAGTACATATGCTAGTCTCGGCATCGGATAGAGGGGATGGCTCCATGGCGGCCGACGCGACAGCCAGCATCATCCGGTATGCGATCCTGCCTTGGCTATTCCTGCTTTTCGCAGTTGTTCTTCTCAAGATTTTGCGCGGCGACATCAACACTGCCGGCCTCTTGCGCAGCAGACCCGGCGGACCTGTCGAGCTGGAGCGCGTCACGATTCTTGCGGCGTCGCTGTTCGGGATCGGGGCCTACGCGCTCGATGCGCTTCATGGCGGCGCCCTGCACGATCTCAAAACTAACACCTACCGCATGCCGGATGCGCCGGAGAGCCTGCTCGTGCTGCTGGGCGGCGCCAACGGTCTCTATCTCGCCGGAAAACTCATGAGGCTCAGGAGCTAGAGGGGGAACACCATGGACAATGGTTCTGGGAGAAATCCGTTTGGCTTGTCGGGCAGTGCGATGCTTTTCACCATCGTCTTCGTCGTGGCAATCGTCGCGGTGGCCACCGCGTCCTTCAAGTACGGGGTCAAACCGGCGGACATTGCCGTCCTCGGCTTCGTCGCATTCTCGATCATCATCCTTGCCTTCGCCGCCGCCGTGCTCTGGCAGATCGGCACGGGTGGCATCCAGCTCGTCGGCTTGATCTCCGAGCCCGCCGGCCCGAGCGACCCGCCCGGGAATATCGGAAAAGCCAGCCTGGCAAGGTTCCAGTTCCTGATCTTCACATTCGTGGTTGCGGGCCTTTTTCTGATGCTTTGCATCGAGACGGGTGCGTTCGTGGAGATCCCGACGAACGTGCTCGGTCTGCTCGGCATCAGCGGCGGCAGCTTCATCGTCTCCAAGGCGGTGGGGCAGGCCGATCCGAAGGCGACGTCGGGAGGTTCACCGTCGCAAGGTCAGGCCAACAACGCCCAGGGCGCGGCCAACCAGCAGCAGGCGGCGGCCAACCAGCAGCAGGCAGCGGCGAATCAGCAGCAGGCGGCCGCCGATCAGGCCCAGGCGAACGCCAATAGGGGCCCCGGATAGTCCGACCGAAGCGAAGGGTGCCGGCGCCGCGCCGGCGCGGCAGGGAGGCGGCAAATGTCCAGCAGAACGGCCTTGCTTCAGACAACGCGGAAGCCCGCCTGCGGAATCGATCGCCTGGCGACGCTGCTGGCTGCGGGAATCGTGCTTTGCATGTTCGGCGCCCGCGCGGCGCAGGCGCAGGATGCAGCCTGCCCGCAACTCGAAGCTCCGACCGACCCGGCAAGCTGCAAGCCTCTTTACGAGGGAATTGGGCTGCCCGTTTCGAACAAGGATGAGGACGACAGCGATTTCACTTACGTCTGCCACGAGCAGTTTCTGGTTCGCCACAACAACAAAATGAAGATTCCCGACTGGGTGATCGAGCATCTGGATTCGGAAATGGTGTCTGGCGACAACAAGCGCCCCAAGGTTTCTTTCCGGCCCGAACCGTGCGCACCCGCTTCGGGCAGAGCCGCCGACTCCGACTACACGAACTCCCGCTACGCCCGCGGCCATCAGGCCGCATCCGACGATTTCAGTGCCAACGTCGACTGGATGAAGGACACTTTTGTACTTTCAAATGCCGTGCCGCAGGAAAGCGAAGGGTTCAACTCGTCCATCTGGGCGCAGTTCGAAAAGAACGTCCGCGACCTCGCCGCCGAGCGTGGCGAACTCTATGTGATCACCGGTCCCGTCTATCAGAATGTGAACGGCGGCGAGGCGGTGTTACCCGCCGCCAGGAACCCGTGCGACAATGAAATCCACCTGCCAGCCTTGCCGCGCGCGGCCGTGTGCGGCGGTACGTCAAACGGACCCGCATCGTCGTGCGCCAACGGGGTTGCGATCCCGGCCGGGCTGTTCAAGATTATCGTCGATCCCGTCCACGGCCGCATCAACGCCTATCTCCTGCCGAACACGGATCATCGGCTGATCCGCGAGGGCGGGGTCTCGACGGCGGACTATCTGGCCAGATGGCGCGTCTCGGTGAGGAATATCGAGGACGATACCGGCTACACTTTCCTGCCCGGGCTTGGCCGGCACGCCAGCCGCGCGCAGAAGGAAACCTGTCCCGCGACGATGTTTCGCTAGCGCGGATTTCTGTCAGGAGCCTGGCGCCGGCATGCTCTTGGGCCTCGCCATTTCGGTCTGAGGCAACCATATTGGTGCAATGGCCGACAAGAGAGCCGGGCGGACCGCGTCCGGCGAGCAACTTTCATCAGAGCACGATAGTCGCGGTTTCGGCGAAGCGCCGCAGGCGCCGCTGCAGGGCGTGCCGCTCCCGGCAGGCCCGGTTTCGGCATGGGCCGAGGAGATCGCCAGGGAGGCGTCCCAAAACCCCAAAAAGCCGAAGCGGCGGGTGAAGGGGCGGGGCGACCCGACGCTCTCCGACCGTTCCATCGCTCTGACGCCGCCCGGCGAGAAGCGCCGCCCCAGGCTGCCGGAGGATGAAAGGCCGCTGAAGACGGCGCGCGGCACGTCGATGGGCGGGCGCGCCACGGCGCGTGAGCGCGCCGGCGCAGGGCTCATGCCGGTCGCCGGCCTCGACGTGACGCTGGAGGACGCCGAAGCGCGGCCGCAGGGGGCCGTCACCGCCACCGTTCAGGCGCTTTCCGACCTGATCGAGCAGGGCCGTCCGGAATTCCGCGACAAGACCTGGGTGCCGCACCGCCCGCCGCGCCCGGAAAAGAGTGAAGGCGGCGTTCCGCTGCGCATCGTCTCGCCGTTCGAGCCGAAGGGCGACCAGCCGCGCGCCATCGAAGAGCTTGTGGCGGGCATCAAGGACGCCGGCGAACGCACGCAGGTGCTGCTCGGCGTCACCGGCTCCGGAAAAACCTTCACGATGGCGAAGATCATCGAGGCGACGCAGCGTCCGGCGCTGATCCTCGCCCCGAACAAGACGCTCGCCGCGCAGCTCTACGGGGAGTTCAAGTCGTTCTTCCCGGAGAACGCGGTCGAGTATTTCGTCTCCTACTACGACTATTATCAGCCCGAGGCCTACGTGCCGCGGACCGACACCTACATCGAGAAGGAATCGTCGATCAACGAGCAGATCGACCGCATGCGCCACTCCGCGACGCGCACGCTGCTCGAGCGCGACGACGCCATCATCGTCGCCTCCGTCTCCTGCATCTACGGTATCGGGTCGGTGGAGACCTACACCGCGATGACCTTCGCGCTGGAGGTCGGGCTACCGGTGAACATGCGGCAGGTGCTCGCCGATCTCGTAGCGCTGCAATACAAGCGCACCGACATGAACTTCGTGCGCGGCTCCTTCCGGCTGCGGGGCGATACGCTGGAGCTTTTTCCCGCGCATCTTGAGGATCGCGCCTGGCGTATCTCGTTCTTCGGCGACGAGATCGAATCGATCCAGGAATTCGATCCGCTGACCGGGCAGAAGACCGGCGACCTGAAGAGCGTGAAGATCTACGCCAACTCGCACTACGTCACGCCGAAGCCAACCCTGCAGCAGGCGATCAAGGGCATCCGCGAGGAGCTGCAATGGCGGCTCACCGAACTGGAGAAGGCGGGCCGGCTGCTCGAATCGCAGCGCCTCCTGCAGCGCACGCAGTTCGACCTGGAGATGATCGAGGCGACGGGCGCCTGCGCCGGCATCGAGAACTATTCGCGCTACCTGACCGGCCGGCTCCCCGGCGAGCCGCCGCCCACGCTGTTCGAATATCTTCCCGACAACGCGCTGGTCTTCGTCGACGAGAGCCACGTCACGATCCCGCAGATCGGCGGCATGTATCGCGGCGACTTCCGCCGCAAGGCGACGCTGGCCGAATACGGCTTCCGCCTGCCGTCCTGCATGGACAACCGTCCGCTCCGCTTCGAGGAGTGGGACATGATGCGGCCGCAGACGGTGTGCGTTTCGGCGACGCCCGGCGGCTGGGAGCTGAACCGCACCGCTGGCGTGTTCGCCGAGCAGGTGATCCGCCCGACCGGCCTTATCGACCCGCCGGTCGAAATCCGTCCGGCGCGCAGCCAGGTGGACGATCTTCTCGGCGAAGTGCGCGACGTCGCGAAGGCCGGCTACCGCTCGCTGGTCACGACGCTGACGAAGCGCATGGCCGAGGACCTCACCGAATATCTGCACGAGCACGGCGTGCGCGTGCGCTACATGCACTCCGACGTGGAGACGCTGGAGCGGATAGAGATCATCCGCGACCTCAGGCTTGGTGCGTTCGACGTGCTGATCGGCATCAATCTGTTGCGCGAGGGGCTGGACATTCCGGAATGCGCCCTGGTCGCGATTCTCGACGCCGACAAGGAGGGCTTTCTGCGCTCCGAGACGTCGTTGATCCAGACCATCGGCCGGGCGTCGCGCAACGTCGACGGCCGCGTCATCCTCTACGCCGACCATATCACCGGCTCGATGGAGCGGGCGATGGCGGAGACCGACCGGCGGCGCGAGAAGCAGCTCGCCTACAACACCGAGCACGGCATCACGCCGGAATCGGTGAAGCGCTCGATCGGCGACATCCTCGATTCGGTGTTCGAGCGCGACCACGTGCGCGTCGACACCGGCCTCGCCGACGAAGGCATGATCGGCCACAATTTCGAAGCGCACATGGCCGACCTGCAGAAGCGCATGATGGACGCCGCCGGCAACCTCGAGTTCGAGGAGGCGGCGCGGCTGCGCGACGAGATCAACCGGCTGCGCCAGACCGAGCTGGTGCTCGCGGAAGATCCGCTGGCGCGGCAGGACGACGTGGAAACGAGGGCGGGGAGCTTTACCGGCCGCGCACCGCGACCCGGCGCGCCCACGGGCTCACGCGTGCGCAAGCCGACGCTCGATGAGATGGGCGCGCGGGGAGAGGTGCCGGCAGGGGAGTCGGGGCGTGTGCAGGGTCCCGCGGGAATGTCGATGCGCAGCCTCGCGCGGAAGAATTCGCTCGACGAGATGACGGTCGGCCGCACCGAAGTGCCGCTCGGAGGGCCAAGGCCGGAGAAGCCGGTGGACCTGCCCGGCGCGGTGCGCCGCGAGCAGATCGGCGCGGGTTCCTACGAGGATCCGCAGGAAGAGCGCCGCCGCAAGGGCCGCTCCAGGAAGAGCGGCCGCCCGGGGCGCTAGGCTAATTCTATTCTGGGTTGACTCCCAAATGTAACGTCTGCTTTAGTTTGAATCTTGCGTTTAAGGGGGTGGCACCATGCGCAACGCTGTTGTCGTTTTCCTATTTTTCGTGATTTCACTCACCGAGGCGTCCGCGCAAACAACGGAGGTGTTGGGCGGGCATCCGCTTTGTGACGCGAATTCGGATATTCAGAAGGGAATTTATCGCCTGATGAATGGGATTGCCGGAGAACAGCGGGATGTATGCTGGATGCGCATCGCTTCTTGCCAACCGTTCTCAACCACCGATCGGTTAATTACGAACGCGAGAGAACTAAACCGCCTGCTTTTTGTGAGTGATCTGGTGCCCGTAGACGGGAACGTCTTGGTTGTGAAGGAGGTCGCGATCAGCACCGGTCCGGAAGCGCGGAACGTTCAGTTATATAGGCCGGGAATAGATACTCGCTGCGGCCGCATTTTGGATCCAAATAGAAAGAAGCGCGAGGTGTTAGGGCGGTTGAGCGACACCGGTGAACCTTCCGCAGAAGATGATGCGACGGTGAGTGTGAGTGACTACGTTAATTATCATCGGCCTCGCACCGGCAGTCCGCGCGCGCTGAACGACTTTCACTTTTACTACCGTCGCGAGGCTGGGAAGCAATGCGTCGGGACTGATGACATTGCCTCGGGAAACCGTGCCTACTACGATCTGCCTCAACTTCGGCCGGATATTCCTAGCGATCCGGGTAGCGCGCTTGTTGCATACGTAGGGTCAAAATTAGGGGAGCCCTTTATTACCTCCGCGGTCGCGCAAGTGGACAAGGAACGGTACTCGTTCTTGCGGGTGCGGAACTATCCTATGTCCCGGCTCGAGATGCCCGGAGGTATGTCTTATTTCTATCGGGATTTTAGAGTTCGCACTCCGAAAACCACGAGTGAGGTTGACTACGTCTGGATGGTTGATCTTGAATCGCGAGATGAACGCAGTCGTAGTCTTCGAACTACATCTTGTGAAATCCGGCTGGAAATTCCCGGCGGGTAGAAAGTTATATTAAATTCAATATTAACTTTAGTAGGTCAAATTAGTGCCCGACGACGAGGAGCCTCAAGGGAAGCAAAGCGCCGTCTCCAAGACGGCAATCGAGGCATGGGACAAAGTTGCAATGGCCGTTAGCTCAACCCTGTTTCCCCCATGGCATACCAAAGGTTGGTCGGATCGGCATGTCCAAGGCGCTCTGTGGATTTTAAGCGCTTCGATCGCGATTTCTGCCTTGGCAAGGGTCCTAGCCGCTAGCAGGCCCTGGGAACTCGACCTTGTGAGTCTCCGCAGCGTGCTTTCCGCTGTGATTCCTGCCGGCGCGGCATTTATTGTCGGACTGTTCAGTCTTCGACGGCCGGAGCAACAGTGGAGAAAGTATTTCATATACGTTTCAGTTTCATGGATGATAATACTTGTTTTGTACATTATTATTCTTTATTTGGTGACTTTTGGTTACAATATATTTGCATTTATCAACAATGTCGTTCCAAATACAGTTTTAAATGTAATTTCAGCCGAAGCTATCGTGCTTGGAATTACTAGCGCCGTTTGTAATGGGTTTCTATATTTAAGGTTCCGGTATCAAGGGTTACTGGTAAAAGAGCCTCGTGGTTGGGTTATTATTGCGTACATTCTTTCGGTCGCCATGTTTTCTACCGCCGGTTGGCTGGCTATCTACAGCGACTTCATGGCGTAACAAAAGAGCCTACGCCTCGATCCCCGCCTCCTTCAATCCCTCGATCAGCCGTTCGAACGTCCGCGGGTCGCGGTAGGGGACGGCTTGCCTGAGATGCCCGGCGGAGAAGCCCGGATTGATGTCCATCAGCTCGCGCCAGACGGCTTTCGCCTGCTCGGTGCGGCCGGTGAGGGCATAGATGCAGGCCAGATAGAAGCGCGTCATGTCGGAGCGCGGCGCGAATGTCAGGCGGCGCCTGAACGCCGTCTCCGCCTCGTCGAAGCGGTCGAGCGAGAGCAGCGCGCGGCCCATGAAGTGCAGGGCCATGTCCCATTGCGGGTCGAGCCGGTAGGCGCGCGTATAGAGCGCGACGGCCTCTTCGGCGTGACCCTGGAAATCCCGCACGTTGCCAAGTCCGGTGTAGCCGTCGGCGGAATTCGGATCGAGCGCGATTGCGCGGCGTGCCTCGCGCTCCGCCTCGTCGAGCCGCCTTTGCCACGCCAGCACGAGCGCCATCGCGATGTGGCCCTGCGGCTCGGTCTCGTCGACCGCGATGGCCTTTTCCGCAAGTGCAATTGCGCTTGTCATGTTCTCGGCGGTGGCATCGTTCCAGCGGTTGACGTATTCCGCGAAGCTGATGATCGACAGCCGGGCGTAGGCGATCGCGATCGTCGGATCGATTTCGACCACGCGCTCCAGCATGGCGCGCGCCATGACCGAGGCCTCGGGGCGAAGCTGCAGCGCCGTCTGGCGCGCGCGCACGATGAGATCGTAGGCCTCGGGGCTGATCTTGGCGCGGTTGCCGAGCACGGCTTCCTCGCCGGCGGTGAGCTGCACCTTCAGCGCGCCGACGATGGTGCGGGTCACCTCGTCCTGCACCGCGAAGATGTCGGAGATGTCGCGGTCGTAGCGCTCCGCCCAGAGGTGGCCTCCCGTCGCGCCGTCGATCATCTGCGCGTTGATGCGGACGCGGCCGGCGGCGCGGCGCACGCTGCCCTCCAGCACGTAGCGCACGCCGAGTTCGCGGCTGACCGTCCGCACGTCCGGCGCCTTGCCCTTGTAGGCGAAGGAGGAATTGCGGGCGATGACGAAGAGCCCTGAGACCTTCGAAAGGTCGGTGATGATGTCCTCGGTGATGCCGTCGGCGAAATAGCCCTGCTCCGGGTCGCCGGACATGTTGTCGAACGGCAGCACCGCGATGGACGGCTTGTCGGGGAGGGCGGGCGGCGCCCCGGAAGGCGCCTCGATGACGTCCGCCGCGCTCATGCCCGGCGACCAGGCCCAGACATGCACGGGCCGGGCGATGTTCTTCACCTCGTGCTTGCCGCGGTCGACGAAGCCGATGTCGACGCGGCCATGCACATGTTCGTGTACGCTGTCGGAGATCGCGACGCCGCCGGGTTCCGCCAGCCCCTCCAGCCGCGACGCCACGTTGACACCGTCGCCGTAGAGGTCGGTTCCCTCGATCAGCACGTCGCCGAGGTTGACGCCGATGCGGATCACCATCCGCTCGGCCTCCGCCAGGCTTTCGTTCGCCGTCGCCATCGCCTGCTGCATGTCGGCGGCGCACTGCACCGCGTTCACCGCGCTGCCGAACTCGACCAGCAGCGCGTCTCCGAGCTCCTTGAAGATGCGTCCGTCGTGGCGGGCGATGAGCGGCTCGAATACATCCTTCCGCCGGGTCTTCAGCGTCCGCATGGTGGTCGACTCGTCGCGCTCCATGAGTCGGCTGTAGCCGACCACATCGGCGGCAAGAATCGCGGCGAGGCGGCGTTGGATGCGTTCTTCGGACATTCGGGAGCAAGTGTGCCTTCGCGGCACCTTCGTCAAATCTAAAGTCGGCTAGCGAGGAAGTCCATGAACCTCCCCGACTCCGATCGGGGCGGCGCGCAAGGATTATTGCTGACCTTCGGGCCGCCTTGGCTTCTGCTCTTCGAGCGGCAGCCTGGCGGCTTCCCAGCCCTCGACGCCGCCGGGATACCAGATGACGCCGGTGTAGCCCCAGCCGATCGCGCGCTTCGCGGCGTTCCAGGACATCCAGCAGTCGGCGCGGCAATAGACCACAAGGGCGCGGGAAAAGTCGCCGCCGGTCAGTCCGGCGAGGCTGTCGCGGTACCAGCCCTCCATCTCGGGGTTCAGGCCTCCGAAGCCGACATCCGCAAGCCACACGCTGCCGGGAATGTCGGAGTGCGGCGGCTCGCGCCAGACGGTTCCGGCAGGCAGATCCGGCTTCGGCGGGCGCGGCAGCACGTCGATGAAGATCGCGCCGCCGTCCCGCCAGAGCTGCTCCGCCTCCTCGGTCGAGACCACGCGTGCGCCTTTCAGCGTCGCCGGGACCGGCGCGCCGTATTTCTCCATGCGATAGCTCGAAGGCTCGTCCACCGTCGCACCGAATGCCGCGCCGGAAAGCATCATGACAACCGTGGCAGTGAGCGTGAGGCGCTTCATGTTGCGCAACCTGGGCCGGGGGAGCACATCTCCCGAGACTGGCAGAGCCGACGCTGCCGGGCAATCGTCCCCCGGTCCGCGGCCGGGCAGCTAGGGAGGATCCATTTGGAGCCGAACGTCAGAGCCGGATCCGCCCTTGCGCTGCGCGCCCTTGCGGCGATCGGCCTCGTCCTGGCGGCGGCCGGGCATGCGTTCGGGGCGGCGGCTCTGAGCGTCGTGGAGGTTGCGCCCGGAATCTTCGCGCACGAGGGTGAGATCGCCCTGATGTCCGAAGCCAATTCCGGCGCCATCGCAAACGTCGGCTTCATCGTCGGCGACGAGGCGGTCGCGGTGATCGATACCGGCGGCAGCGTGGCGGAGGGGGAGGCGCTGATCGCCGCCGTGCGGGCGAAGACCGACAGGCCGATCCGCTACGTCATCAACACGCACATGCATCCCGACCACATTTTCGGCAACGCCGCGTTCCTGCCGCTTGCCCCGACCTTCGTCGGCGCCGCGCGCCTGCCGGCAGCGCTTGCGCAGAACGGCGCGCACTATATCGAGGCGAACCGCGCGCTGATCGGCGACGCACTCGCGGAAGCGGTGAAGATCGTGCCGCCGACGCTGCTGGTCGAGGACGAGCGCACGCTCGATCTCGGCGGACGAAAAATCCTGCTCCGCGCCTGGCCGGCCGCGCACACCGACAACGATCTGACGGTGTTCGACACGGCGACCGGCACGCTCTTCGCCGGCGACCTCGTCTTCGTCGACCACATCCCGGCGCTCGACGGCAGCATCAAGGGATGGCTCGCCGCGATCGATTCGCTCGCAACGCTTCCGGCCGATCGCGTGGTGCCGGGCCACGGCCACCTGCCGTCGCCATGGCCGGGCGCGCTCGCGGACGAGCGCCGCTACCTCTCGACCGTCGAAAAGGAAGTGCGCGACCTGATCGCCGCGGGAGGAAGGATCGAAGATGCGCCAGCAAAGGTCGCGCGGCAGGAGCGGGGACGCTGGCAGCTCTTCGATGAATTCCATGCGCGCAACGTGACGGCGGCCTTCGCCGAGCTCGAATGGGAATGACATCGCGGACTTTGCATTCGCCGGTCGGGGGTCTATCTCTCTCTTCCGATGATGCTCTCAATGGAGGCGTCCATGCGTAGCGCCCTGATTGCCGCCGTGTTGCTGCTCGCACTTGGCAGCGGCGCCGCGAATGCCCAGGCGGAGCCGAAGGACGATCCCTGGCCGGATCTTGTCACGAACGTCTTCGACAGCCGCCCGATCGCGGACGGTGCCGGGGTGATTGAACTCGACGCGCCCTACCGCGCCGAGGATGCGGCGATCGTCCCGATCACGATCCGCTCGGCGCTGCCGGCGGGCTCGCCGCTGAAGATCACCAGGGTCACGCTCACCATCGACAACAATCCCGCACCCGTCGCGGCTGTCTTCACCTTCGGCGAGGCCGGGACGATCACTGCAATTTCCACCCGCGTTCGCGTCGATTCCTACACCAACCTGCATGCGGTGGCGGAGGCGAGCGACGGCAAGCTCTACGCGGTCGCGAAGTTCGTGAAGGCGTCCGGCGGCTGCTCGTCGCCGGGCCTGAAGAATCCGGATGACGTGGCGCATCGCGGCGAGATGCAGTTCCGCCGGTTTGATAGCGCCGCCGGCGCGGGGCTGTCGGAGGCGCAGATCATGATCCGCCACCCGAACAATTCCGGCCTGCAGCGCGATCCGATCAACAATTACTATATCCCCGCGTTCTTCGTCCACGACCTGACACTCAGCATCGGGGGCAAGCCGCTGCTGCGTGTGGAGGGCGGCATCTCGATCAGCGAGAACCCGAGCTTCCGCTTCACCTATGGCGGTGTTGCCGACGCGCCCGTTGCGGCTGAGGCGAAGGATACCGACGGCCACGTCTACACTGGCAACTGGCCGGCGGCGGGCGGCGCCACCTGAAAGGTTCGGGCAAGGAAAGGTCGCGTTCGCGCCGGTCGGCGCAAAGGATTTCCTCCGAACGGCCCGGAGCGGCGATGCACCGCACTCGCCGTGCTGCATAGCCGGCTCTAGATGATCGCTGCTCTCCTCCCACCTCCGGAGCTACACATGACCGCGCGCCTATTCACGCCGATCGACATCGGCGGCCTTTCCTTCCGCAATCGCATCGCCGTCGCTCCAATGTGCCAGTATTCCGCCGACGATGGCTCGGCGACCGACTGGCACCTCGGACACTGGATGAGCCTCGCAATGTCGGGCGCCGGCATGGTGACGATCGAGGCGACGGCGGTGGAGCGGCGCGGCCGCATCACGCATGGCTGCCTCGGCCTCTACTCCGACGACAACGAGGCCGCCGCGCAGCGGACGCTTGCCGCCGCGCGCCGCGTCGCGCCGGCGGGCACGCGCTTCGGCATCCAGCTCGCGCATGCCGGCCGCAAGGCCTCGAACCGGCTGCCCTGGGACGGCGGCGGGCCGCTGCAGCCCGGGGAAGATCCGTGGCAGACGGTCGGGCCGTCCGCGGTCCCCTTCGATCAGGGCTGGAACGTGCCCGAGCCGCTGGATGGGCCCGGCATCGCGCGCCTCACGCAGAACTTCGTCGCGGCCGCGAAGCGGGCCGAGCGCGCCGGCTTCGATTTCGTCGAGATTCACGGAGCGCACGGCTACCTGATGCACGAATTCCTCTCGCCGTTGTCGAACCGGCGCGAGGATCGCTATGGCGGTTCGCTGGAGAACCGCATGCGGCTGCTGCTGGAGGTCGCGCGGGCGGTGCGCGATGCGCTCCCCGCCAGCATGATGGTCGGCGCGCGGCTCTCGGCAAGCGAATGGACGGATGGCGGTTTCGGGATCGACGAGGCGGTCGTGGTCGCGCGTGCTCTGAAGGAAGCCGGCATCGGTTATATCTGCGCCTCGTCGGGCGGCAATTTTTCCAAGGCGCAGATTCCGCTGACGCCGCTCTACCAGGTGCCGCTGGCGGAGCGGATCCGTCGCGAGGCGGGGATTGTCACGCGCGCGGTCGGGATGATCGACCGGCCGGAGGACGCGGAGGCGATCGTGGCGGAGGGGAAGGCCGACCTCGTGGCGCTTGCCCGCGCCATGCTTGCCGATCCGCGCTGGCCGTGGCGCGCCGCCGCAACGCTCGGGGCGCCCTTCGCGCCGCCACCGCAATACGCGCGCAGCGCGCCGCTCATGACGAAGTGGGCGCCGCCCGCGAAAGAGCAGGCGAGCGCGGCCTGAGGCCGTTCAGGTTTGCCCAATAAAGCGGCCGGCCTGTTGTTGAGGCAGAGCCGAGACGCCGGCTAAGTATCTGTTTATACGGAACAAATTGTCCAGCACTTGGGTTTTCTCCGCACGCAGGACATCTGCGTTTGGAGGAGTCAAGATGCCGAACAATCAGGGTCAGCAGGGACAGCAAGACCAGCAGAACCAGCAGGGCGGCAACAATCCGAAGCGCGAAGACACTCAGCGTCCGGATGCTGGCCAGCAGCAGGGCGGTCAGGGCCGGCAGGATCAGGCGGGCCAACGTCAGGGCGGAGACGCGAAGCCCGGTCAGCGCGACCAGCAGGGCGACCAGCAGCGCCAGGGCCAGAACGATCGCAGCGGCCAGCGATAGACCATCTTCGCTGTTGCGACTGAGAGCGGAGCCGCGAGGCTCCGCTTTTCTTTGTGGGGTAGAGTGGAGCAGGCTGGTCGAGCCGGTCTTCGTTGAGAACCCCGGTGGCATGGCGTTTTTTACTCAGCAGGCGCACAATCCTTCGCCGGCAAAGGCCGGCCGGGAGGTGACCCACATGCCCTTCTATCTCATCCAGGCATCCTACAAGGAGAGCGCCGCCAAGGCGCTCATGGCTCGGCCGCACGACCGCTCGGAGGTTGTGGGGAAGATGGTGAAGTCGCTCGGCGGCAAGATGCATTCCTTCTTCCTGGCCTTTGGCGAATACGACGTGGTGGTGATCGCCGAGCTGCCCGGCAACGACGCGGCCGTCGCCATGGGACTGGGCTCGGTGGCGGGTGGCGCGCTTTCGAAGTACAACACCACCGTGCTCATCGCCCCCGATGAAGCCGTAAGCGCCATGAAGAAGGCGAAGAAGGTCGCATACACTCCGCTGAAGTAGCGACCCGAATCAGCGAGTAGCATTATGGCGAAGCGAGCGAAGGCCGATGCCGGCGGGCCGATCCGTGTCGGCATCGGCGGCTGGACCTATGAGCCTTGGCGCGGCGTCTTTTATCCGCCGGGGCTGCCGGCGGCGCGCGAGCTCCAACATGCGAGCGCACATCTCACCGCGATCGAGATCAACGGCACCTTCTACCGCAGCCAGGGGCCGAAGAGCTTTGCCAAGTGGCGCGATGAGACGCCGGAGAGTTTCGTCTTCGCGGTGAAGGGGCATCGCGCGGTCGTCAACAAGAAGAAGCTGGCGGAGTCCGGCGAGGCGGTCGAGTGGTTCTTCAAGTCGGGCATCGGCGAACTCGGGCCAAAGCTCGGTCCGGTCCTCTGGCAGCTCGCGCCGTTCAAGAAATTCGACGCGGAGGATATTGCGGCGTTCCTATCGCTCCTGCCGCGCGAGGTCGACGGGCTCAACATCAGCCATGCGCTCGAGGTGCGGCACACGAGCTTCCAGGTGCCCGAGTTCATCGCGCTCGCGGCCACGCACAACGTGGCGATCGTCTACGCCGATTCCGAAGATCATCCGGCGATCGCCGATCCGACCGCCGACTTTGTCTATGCACGCCTGCAGCGCTCGGGCGAGGATTTCGACACCGGCTATTCTCCGGGCGATCTCGATGCGTGGACGAAGCGGGCGCGCGTTTGGGCGGCTGGCGGCGTGCCGGACGACCTGCCGACCGTGACGGAGGGGACGCGCAAGGCAGCGAAGGTTCCGCGGCCGGTCTACATGTTCTTCATCAGCGGCGCCAAGGAGCGCAACCCCGCCGCCGCCGAAGCGATGATCGCGCGGCTGAAGGAATAGCCGCCGTCGCCGGTGCCAAAGAAAAGGCCGGCACAGCGGCCGGCCTCAAGTAGACAGGAGGTTGGGAGGGACGCCGTGGCGGGAGGGAGTGCCTTGGCTTCCAAAACCCACGCCAACCATGCAGCCGTACGGTTTCCGGCATGTTGCGCAACGCCGGCGAAGCGGTTTCACCGTCCCCCGGATCGTGTTTCGCCGCCCACACCCGGCAACCTTGCAGTTCGCTGTCGAACTCAGTCAGTCGCGCGAAAGTCGACGTCTGCCAGTCTTCGGCATGCCGCCCATCCGGTGGCGTTGCAAAGGAAGATCATGACCATGCGCAAGACCTTGACACTCCTCGCCGTTCTCGCCGCCATTCCCGCAGGTGCGCTTGCGCTGTCGGCCACGGCCCAGATGTCCGTTGCGGCAGCCATCCCGCAGACTTCCGTGGCGCCGATCGATCTCGAAGCCATTCCCGTGAAGCCGGTAACCGATCACTTCGCCGTCACCGGCGTCGCGGCTGACGACGAAGACGGACCCGTCGCGAAAGGCGTCGGCGGGAGGCATCTGAAGCTGATGAGCGACGAGGAAGACGGTTTCGCGGCGGAGGACGAAGACCGCGAGACGGACTGACATTTTCCAAATGAGACAGGCGGTGGCCGGCTGATTTGCATGGCCGGCCACCAATACGGCAGCGGCGCCGACCACAGGTCACGCAATGGAACTCGCTTCCACGCGCGCCTCAATCGATATCGTCTGCGTCCGGCGGTCGCTTCTTCCCCGAAATCATCGCTGCGATCAGGTTCTCACGATGCCGGTAGCTCGCGAGTACGACGCCAGCAATATGAAATCCAATCAGCAGCAGGGCTCCGTGCGCCAGCAGGTCGTGCACGTTCTGCACCCATGTGACGCCCCAGAACGTGTCGGTCGTCGCCATCCAGCCCGTGAACACGGTCGACCCTATCGCCAGGATGAGGGCGAGGATCATTGCTCCGCCGGCCGGGTTGTGGCCGACATGGCGTGGCTCGCTGCCGCCAATGATCGCCCGCAGATAGGTGAGGACGCGCCGCGGTGAGCAGAGGAAATTTGCGAACCGGGCATAGCGGGTGCCGACGAGTCCCCAGGTCACGCGAACCAGGATGAGCGCGCCGGCCACATAGCCTGCCCAGATGTGCAAATCTTCCCAGCGGTTGGCGCTGAGCCACACAACTGCAAAGCTCAGCACCAGGCTCCAGTGGAACAGGCGCACCACGGGATCCCAGACGCGGATCCTCATCATGCGGGGAGCGCCCCGCCTTAACCTGCCAACTAGTTTTCGCCCGCCTCGGGGTTGGCAAGCTTCTCAAGCGTCTCGGCGTTGTAGGCCAGGTTGATCTTCTTGCCGTTCTTGTCGGTCGCGTAGACCTCGTAGCAACCCTTCTCGACCTTGATCTGACGGACGGTCAGGCCGTCGGCCTGGAGAAGGGCTTCAAGGTTGGCCTGTGGCTGAAACTTCGCCGCGGGCGCCGTGCTGCACGTTCCGTCCGCCCATGCGGGGCTGGTCGCGACGACAGCGAGAGTGGTGAGGATGAACAAGCGCTTCATGGACTGTCTCCAGGGTTGGTAGAGGCAGCCCTCTTAGCGAAGCTCACCTGACAGCACGCTGACGAATTCTTGCGGCTCACCTTAGGAAATCGTTGGCACGAAATGCCGCAGCCGCCTTCGCGCGACGGGGCCAAAAAAAAGAAAAAGGCCGGCACAGGGCCGGCCTCAAGTTGGACAGTAGGCGGGAGAAGGAAGATCCGAGGCTCAAGGGAAACCTTGGCGTCCAAAACCCGCGATGAACATGCGGCCTGGCCGTTTCGCACGTATTGCACCGGGAGAGGGAAGAGGTTTCGCCGCGGGCGAGCGATGTTTCGTCCCCCGCGGCGTTCACCGCTAAGGTAAACAAAGGGTTTCCGTCGCGCTGCGCCTGCGCGCCGCTAATGCTCGCCGCCAGAAATGGCCGGCCGCCCGGGATCCGTCCGCGCCGGCCCGGCTCTGGAGGGCTTTCATGGCGCATCTCATGTTTCGCTTCGCCGCCGACGAGAGCGGCGCATCGGCGATCGAATACGGGCTCGTCGCTTCGCTGATCGCGGTCGCAATCATAGGGACCCTCGCCACGGTCGGGATCAACCTGCGCGACAAGGCGATGAACATCGCCGACGCGATCGGGACCGGCAACTGACCTGACGCCTCGGCCGGGGGCGATGCCTTAACAGGCTGTTTAGGTTGAGATGACATGAATCCGGGCGGAATGGCGCGTCCGCGCCTTTTGCCCGCGCCGGGCGTCACGGCGCTCTGGATGATGTCATGCTGTACCCGCGTTCCTTAGCCATTGCGGCGGCCCTGGCGACCGCCACCAGCTTCTCCGTGCCGGCGCAGGCAGGCGGCCATGGCGATGCAGTCCTGGCCGGCGTGGCCGGCTTCGCCGTCGGCACGCTCTTCGGCAATGCCACCGCGCGGCCGCGCTATTATGCGCCGGCGCCCGTCTATGTCGCCCCGCCGCCCCCGATCGTCTACCAGCCCACACCTGTCTATTACGCGCCGGCCCCCTGGTCGCCGGACTGGTACGCCTATTGCGCGAGGAAATACGGCAGCTTCGATGCCAACTCCGGAACGTTCCTCGGACCGGATGGCTACCGTCACATGTGCAACTGAGCACGCTTTCCGGCGCATCCTTCCGGCCGCTTCGGTCTTAAGAGCCGCTCCCGCCAGAGCTTTTTGGCGGCGGGAGCTTGTATAAGCCGCATTTCTGCACGATATTTCATCATCAACGTTCGGCACAGGCGAGCCCGCTCGCCTTCGTTCCACGCATTCAGCGCCCGACGTGCGGCGCGAATCTTCAGGAGGCATGGTCCTGGCCCGGTGATCGCCACTTCCGCGTTCCCGGGCGCTTGCGCTTCCGCGAAAGGACGTCCATGCCGCACAAGTTCAAGATCGGCCAGAAGGTCCACCTTTCGGCCTCCAACCTGAACCGTCATGTCGCGGGAATCTACAAGGTCCTCGCTCAGCTTCCCGAGGAGCGCGGCGACCGGCAGTACAGGGTCGAAAACAGCGCGGGCACGCAGCAGCGCGTCGTCTGGGAAAGTCAGTTGAGGGGGCTCGACCCGGTCTGACCGGATCGAGCCTCGCGGTCTGGCGCCAACAGAAGGAGCCATCTCATGGCAAAAGGACAGCAGCGTTCCAACAAGGAGCAGAAGAAGGAAAAGAGCAGCGAGAAGAAGAAGGGACCGAAATACCTTCGCCCCGCTGAGCTCGTTCAGGCAGGTAAACTCGGCGCGCAGCGTCCCGGCCAGAAATCATGACGCGCGGAGCGGCGGTCGCCGCCGCGGACGCGCCAGCCGTAGCGGGGCGGTTTGACTATGCCGCCCCGGCGGAAGTCTTCATGACGCGCGCCAAGCTGATGCGCCGGCTGCCGGTCACCTATCGCCGCTTCGCAACCGCGGCGGAGGCCATTCGCTATGCGATCGAGGAAATCGCGCCGCCGCTGCTTGTCGGGGCGGTGATGGAGGTGGCTGAGCAGCGTTTCGACCACCGCGCGATCCGCGAGCTTTACGACGGCGCGGGCTATCCGCTTGTGCGCCACTAGACACGACCGGGCTTTGGAACCGACCAACGCCACCTCTCTTCATTGACGGAGAAGGGCGAGGAGACGCATGGCACGCTTTGAAGTCATATTATCGAGCAGCGAGAAGATCGTCGTCGAGCATCCCTCGGCCGGCATGGCGGAGCTTGCCGCCGAGCTGAGCGACAAGAAATACCTGGTGGTGACGGAGATAACCGGCGCGTCTGCTGGCGCGATCCGGGAGATCATCGTCGCGAGCAACCAGATCACGATGATCCGGCCGCTCAGCGATCTCAGCACGCAGGGCAGCAACTTCCGCCCGAAACGCTAGAACCTTCGCGTCAGGCCGGGCCGGCCCTCCATCGGGGCCGTCGCCGCGGACTTCCGGTCAGGGCAGAGGATCGGCCGTCAGGACTGCGAGAAAGCCGGGGCAGGGCGCCCGCGGGTCGCAAATACCTTCTTCTTCGGTGCCGGCAGCAGGCCTTCGCGCTGGGCGAGCTTGCGCGCGGCCTTGCGCGACCGGCGGATGCCCTCGGCCTTTTCGCGCGTCTTCTTCTCGGAAGGCTTCTCGTAGAAGCTCCGGCGCTTCATCTCGCGGAAGATGCCTTCGCGCTGCATCTTTCGCTTCAGTGCCTTCAGCGCCTGGTCGATGTTGTTGTCACGAACGAAAATCTGCAAGCGATGTCCTTTCACGATGCACCGACGACCGCGTCGGCGCGGCCGGGCCGTGCTCTTGAGACCGGCCAGATTTGGCAATCTCGAGGGAATTGCCGGTGCGCATAGCACGCTTTCGCGCCCGCGGCGGCAAGAATCTCAGGGTAGATGCTGATTTTCCGCCGAAAGAGCAAGCCCCGACTTTGTTCCGGCGCTGGACGAGGATCGCCGCGGGTGGAACTTTCGCCGTTCATTGGCGGTTCAGGTGGCCAGCCCGAATATCGACATCAAGGGCGCTATTCTGCGCTCAAGGCGCCCACGGGCGTAAAACGGAGACATCATCATGCGTTTCACGAAACCGATGGCCGCGGCGCTGGCGCTGACGATCGCGGCTGGATCCCTGGTCGGAACCGCGGAAGCTCGCCACCGTCACCACAACGGCGGATCGATCGCAGCGGCGGGGATTTTCGGCCTAGCGGCGGGAGCCCTGGTCGGCAGCGCGCTCGCGCAGCCCCAGTATCGCTACTACGAGCCGGCGCCGGTCTACGCCCCGCCGCCCCCCGTCGTCTACCAGCCCTCGCCCGTCTACTACGCGCGGCCGCAGCCGTGGACACCGCAATGGTATTCCTATTGCGGGCAGCGCTACGGCTCCTTCGACGAGCGGACCGGCTACTTCCTCGGCTACGACGGTAACTATCACTTCTGTGAATGAGATCGCGCACGGATCGCTGAAAGGGCCGGCCTCGCGCCGGCCCTTTGTTTTTGAGCCCTGTAGGACGGGCGTGCGGGCAAGCCGTTCCGCGTCCAGCCGAAACAGCGGGTATAGTTCTGCAGGCGATGGCGCCATGCGTATACTTCATTCCACAAATGCAGGATGTGTCTGCTTAAAATAGTGAAGAAAATGTTGTTTGAGATATAAATATTGGCGGGAACAGATAAGTCGGGCAAATAATCCCCAATCCTGACGCCGCGAATTGGGACATTCTGGCCATATTCTTTCTCACTCAGAACCAATTCTCGCCCCGTTTCGTAGGTTTCTGCCAGATGTTGTTAAACATTCTGGAGCCACGAGCTGATGCATTTTTCGACACGGAGTCTTTTCGTTGCGGCCGTTATTGCCGTCTCGCATGGCGCCCTGAGCGGCGCCGCCCTCGCCGAGACCGGCCGCGCCTCCTGGTATTCCCTGACGTCACGCACCGCCAACGGTGAGCGCTGCGATCCGGGTGCTCTGACGGCGGCGCATCGTTCGCTGCCCTTCGGCACCCGTGTCAGGGTCGAAAATCTGAAGAACGGGAAGTCCGTCGTGGTGCGCATCAACGACCGCGGTCCCTTTGTCCGCGGACGCATCATCGATCTCACCAAAGCTGCGGCTCGCCGGCTGGGGATGGTTGCCGCCGGCAGCGAGAAAGTCCGCGTGACGGTTCTCGCCGATAGCTAAGAATTGATGGGTTTCTAGGCCCGGTCCGCCCCGCGGACGGCGCGATTCGCGCTTGCCCGATGGGGCGGGCTGTGCATAACTGACCACGCCACGGCTTCGTTGCGGAAGCTGGTGAGGTTGGATGGGCCCGCAGGATTTGAATTTCCCGGCCGTTAGCGAATGACTCCTCTCCGAGAACCGCACCCTTATCCGAAGACCGCGCGCACCTACCCGCGCCAGTGCTTTCCCTTCCGTTTGAGGTCAGGCTCAGGCTATTCCGTGATTCTGAAGAGGACTTGGTAGTATGAGCGAGAACGGCGGCGACGACGACGAGTTTGGTGATCGTCGCGAGCAGCGTGACCGCGACAAGGCTCCGCGGCGCGGCGGAACACGAGAGTTCGGCACGGAAAGAGATTTCGGCAGCGAGGCGCCGGCAGGCCCCGGTCACGGCGCGCCCGGTGGCTATGGCGACCGCGGCGGCGGCTTCCGCGGCGGCGGTGGCGGCGACCGCGATGGCGGTGGCGGCGGCTATCGCGGCGGCGGTGGCGGGGGCGGCGGTGGTGGTTATCGCGGCGGCGGCGACCGTGGCGGTGGTGGCGGCTTTGGCGGCGACCGTGGCGGCGGCGGCGGTTATCGGGGCGGTGGCGGTGGCGGCGGTGGTGGATACCGCGGCGGCGGCGACCGTGACGGCGGAGGAGGCGGTGGCGGCTATCGCGGCGGCGGGGGAGGTGGCGGCGGTTTCCGTCCCCCCGGCGGTGGTGGCGGCGGCGGCGGGTTCCAGCGGGACGCGGAGCCGCGCGAGCGTGGCCCACGGCAGAACGGCACGCTGAAGTTTTTCAACAACGATCGCGGCTTCGGCTTCATTACGCCGGAGAGTGGCGGCAAGGACGTGTTCGTCCACATCTCCGCGATCGAGCGCTCGGGTCTCCAGCAGCTCGCCGAGGGGACCAAGCTCTCGTTCGAGACCGAGGATGACCGGCGAGGACGCGGGCCGCAGGCGGTGAATCTGCAGCTCGTCGAATAGTTTTTCTCATGCGAGACGGCTTTGCGGCGGGGCAGTCCCCGCCGCATTCGTTTCCAGGGGCAGCCTCGGCTAGGGCCTGCCCTCATTCTCCGCCGTGCGCCTCAGCGCTTCGGTAGTCTCGCTCTCATCGTAGGGAAGCGGGTCGGCGGCAAGCTCGTTGCCGACACGCGCCTTGTCGATGCTGAGTCGCGAGGCGGCGTCGGGGTTCTCCTCCCGCCTCGTCGGAACCACGGCGTCCGGTCCCTCGATCCGACGGTCAGCCGGATTGCCTTCCAGCTTCTTCGTCCTGCTCGGCATGGCGGAAATCCTCGCTTCGATTGCGAGGGTAGAACGCGATCCGGCGAGAGCCCGTTCCGGTCAGTTCAGATTGTTGCAGAACCGCTGGATGCGCGTGCAGGCTTCTTCGAGGACTGCCGCGGACGTTGCGTAGGAGATGCGGAAGTTCGGGCCGAGCCCGAAGGCCGAGCCGTGCACCACGGCAACGCCCTCCGCCTCAAGCAGCTCGCGGCAGAAATCCTCGTCGGTCTTGAGCGTGGCCCCGGAGGGAGCCTTCTTGCCCATCGTCCCGGCGCAGGAGGGATAGACGTAGAACGCGCCCTCCGGCGACGGGCACTTCAGGCCGCGCGCCTGGTTCAGCATCGAGACGACGAGGTCGCGCCGTTCCTGGAACGCCTTGACGAATTTCGGGATGAAATCCTGCGGGCCGTTCAGCGCCTCCGTCGCCGCCCATTGCGCGATGGTGCAGGCGCCCGAGGTCTGCTGGCCCTGGATCATCACCATCGCGTCGATGAGCGCCTTCGGCCCGGCGCCGTAGCCGATGCGCCAGCCGGTCATCGCATAGGTCTTCGACACGCCGTTCATGGTGAGCGTACGCTCGTAGAGCCGCGGCTCGACCTCGGCGACCGTCGCGAACTTCTCGTCGGTGTAGAGCAGGTGCTCGTACATGTCGTCGGTCAGGATCCACACCTGCGGATGCTTCATCAGCACGTCGGTCAGCGCCTTCAGCTCCGCGGCGGAATAGCCTGCCCCGGTCGGGTTGGAGGGGGCGTTGAAGATCAGCCATTTGGTGCGCTTGGTGATGGCGCGGTCGAGCGCTTCCGGCGTCAGCTTGAAGCCGGTCTCGATCGGGCACTCGACGAATCGCGCCTCGCCGCCGTTCAGCGCCACCATCTCCGGATAGCTCACCCAGTAGGGCGCCGGGATCAGCACCTCGTCGCCGGGGTTAAGCGTCGCGACGAAAGCGTTGTAGAGAATCTGCTTGCCGCCCGTCCCGACGATCACCTGCTCGGGCTTGTAGTCGAGCCGGTTCTCGCGCTTGAATTTTTCGGAGATGGCCTTCCGGAGCGGAGCGATGCCGGCGACCGGCGGATACTTCGTCTCGCCGCGGCGGATCGCGGCGATCGCCGCCTCCTTGATGTTGTCGGGCGTGTCGAAATCCGGCTCGCCGGCGCCAAGGCCGATCACGTCGCGGCCCGCCTCTTTCAGCTCGCGCGCCTTCTGCGTGACCGCGATGGTGGCGGATGGCTTGACCCGCGCAAGGCTGTCGGCAAGGAAGCTCATGGGAAACTCCGGCGCGCTTCTGGTGGCTGGAAAACGGCGGCGGACCCTATTGCCGGAGCCGAACCTTCGCAAGTGCGAAAGCAAAGCGGCCCCGTCGATCACGCGCTTCCGTGCCTTCCCCCGATCCTGCTCCGTTCGCGAACCGGTCAACGGCGCGAATGGCAGGGGCCAAGCCTATTGGATTGACGCGCCGTCGAGTTGCGCGAAAAACACTCTCATCAGAGGGATGCGACGCATGCTCACGCTCTACTCCCAGCAGGCCTCGGGGAACGCCTACAAGCCGCGCCTCATCATGGCGCTCCTCGGCATTCCCTTCCGCATCGTCGACATGAACACCTACGACGGTTCGACCCGGAAGCCGGATTTTTTGGCGAAGAACCCGATCGGCCGGGTACCGCTGATCGAGTTCGAGGACGGCCGGCGTCTGGCCGAATCGAACGCCATGCTGCTCCACTTCGCGGAGGGCACCCGCTACCTGCCAGCCGACAAATTCGATCGCGCCAAGGCCTATGAGTGGCTGTTCTTCGAGCAATACAGCCACGAGCCGGCGGTCGCGGTGCGCATCTCGTACAGCACCGCGCCGGAGCGGGCGCATCTCCGCACGCCGGAGCGGATGGCGCAGCTTCTCGACGCCGGGAACTACGCCCTCGGCGTGATGGAGGCGCGGCTCTCGAAAGCCGATTGGCTTGCGGGCGACAGCTACTCGATCGCCGACATGGCGCTCTACGCCTACACCCATCGCGCGGCGCTCGGCGGCTACGATCTCGCCGCCTATCCTGGCATCAGTGCGTGGCTCGCCCGCGTCGCGTCGCAGCCGGGCCACGTGCCGATCGAGTGGCGGCCGTAGAGGGCGGCTTGTACAAATTTGAGGGATTTCACGCGTGCGGCGCCAAAATTCGGATTGAAGATCTTGAAGCTTGGCGACTTGCTCCTGGAGATGGGACGATGAGCAAAGCAGCGTATCTTCTTAAGCTTCCCCACTCGGTGAAGAATGCGGCGCAGCGGCTGGCGCGCGAGGATGGCGTGTCCCTCAATCAATGGATCGCGGTGGCGGTCTCCGAGAAGATCGGAGCGGTGGCAACGGCTGCGGAATTTCTGAAGGTTCGCGCTGGCACCGCCAAACCGGCGGACCTTCTCCCGTTCCTCGACTGTGCACGAGACGAGGCGCCGCAGCCGGATGATGAGAGGCCAGGCAGTCTGCGCCGCCCTCGCGGAGGCGCGCGGCGCAGATAGAAAACCGCTCGGGGCACCGAACACCGGACGGGCGATCAGACGTTGAACCGCCTGATCGCCACGGTGCTCAATCGGTCGACATCACATTGAGCTCAATTCAACTGCTGGCCGACCAATCAGCCTACGCGCCCCAGGCGATGCCCAGAATCTCATAGCTCCGCGCGCCGCCCGGCGCGGTGACTTCCACGGTATCGCCGACGCTCTTGCCGATCAGCGCGCGGGCGATCGGCGAAGAGATCGAGATGCGGCCTTCCTTCACGTCGGCTTCCGAATCGCCGACGATGCGGTAGACCTTCTGCTCCTCGGTGTCCTCGTCGACGAGCTTCACCTTCGCGCCGAACTTCACCGTGTCGCCGGAGAGCTTTGACGTGTCGATCACCTCGGCGCGCGACAGCTTGTCCTCGAGCTCGGCGATGCGGCCCTCGTTCAGGCTCTGTTGCTCCTTGGCGGCGTGGTACTCGGCGTTCTCCGAAAGGTCGCCATGGGTGCGCGCCTCCGAAATCGCCTGGATGATGCGCGGACGCTCCTGCGACATGAGGCGTTTCAGTTCGACCTCGAGGCTCGCATAGCCGCTAACGGTCATCGGCACCTTTTCCATCTCAACCTCCAAAACCCCGGTCCTCTGGCCGGGGGGCAACAAAAAACCAGGGCGTGCCGATCGCGTCGGTACACCCCGCAAAAAAAACGGCAGTCAGGCAGCCGTGAAGTAGGATTGCAGCGGCCTGACTTCAAGCTGACCGCCCATCAGCGCCTCGATACCGAGGGCTGCCGCACTTGCCCCTGCCAGGGTCGTGAAATACGGAACCTTGTGCAGCAGCGCTTCGCGTCTGAGCGAACGGCTATCGGCCAGGGCTTGCGCCCCCTCAGTGGTGTTGATCACCAGCTGAACCTCGCCGTTCTTGATAGCATCCACGATATGCGGCCGGCCTTCAAGCACCTTGTTGACCTTGTCGCAGGGGATGCTTTCCGCCGCCAGGAAGCGCTGGGTGCCGATCGTGGCGATGATCCTGAAGCCGAGGCGCGAGAGTCGCGCCACGGTCTCCACGATGCGCGGCTTGTCGCTGTCCCTGACCGAAACGAACACCGTCCCGGCGGCCGGCAGCATCGTGCCGGCAGCGATCTGGCTCTTGGCGAAGGCGAGCGGGAAGGCGGCGTCGATCCCCATGACCTCGCCTGTCGATTTCATCTCCGGGCCGAGCAGCGTGTCCACATTCGGGAAGCGCGCGAAGGGGAACACCGCCTCCTTGACCGCGATCTGGTTGAGCTTCGCCGGCTTCAGATCAAAGCCCGCAAGCCTGGCGCCCGCCATGATCTTGGCGGCGATCTTGGCGATCGGCTTGCCGGTCGCCTTGGCGACGAACGGCACCGTCCGCGAGGCGCGCGGATTGACCTCCAGGATGTAGATGTCGCCGTCCTTCACCGCGTATTGAACGTTCATCAGCCCGCCGACCTGCAGCGCCCTGGCGAGCGCGACGGTCTGCCGCTCGATCTCCGCGACCGTCGCAGCCGACAGCGAATGCGGCGGCAGCGAGCAGGCGGAATCGCCGGAATGGATTCCGGCTTCCTCGATGTGCTCCATCACCCCGCAGACGAAGACGTCGGTCCCGTCGGCGAGCGCGTCGACATCCACCTCGATCGCATCGGAAAGGTAGGAGTCGATCAGCACCGGCGAAGAGCCGGAGACCACGACAGCGGTCGTCATGTAGCGCTCCAGGCTCGCCGGATCGCGCACGATCTCCATGCCGCGTCCGCCGAGCACGTAGGAGGGGCGGATGACGACGGGATAGCCGATCCGCTCGACGATCTTCCGCGCCTCCTCGACCGAGCGCGCCGTGCCGTTCTCCGGCTGCCGCAGTCCGAGCTGCCGGATGAGCTGCTGGAAGCGCTCGCGATCCTCCGCGAGGTCGATCATGTCCGGCGAGGTGCCGAGGATCGGAACGTTTGCCGCCTGCAGCGCCGCAGCGAGCTTCAGCGGCGTCTGCCCGCCGAACTGCACGATGACGCCGAGGAGCTTGCCGCGCGACTGCTCGACGCGCACGATTTCAAGGACGTCCTCCGCGGTGAGCGGCTCGAAGTAGAGCCGGTCGGAGGTGTCGTAATCGGTCGACACGGTCTCCGGGTTGCAGTTGACCATGATCGATTCGAAGCCCGCCTCGTCGAGCGCGAAGGCGGCGTGGCAGCAGCAATAGTCGAACTCGATTCCCTTCCCGATGCGATTCGGGCCGCCGCCGAGGATGATGACCTTGGTCCGCTCCGAAGGCCGCGCCTCATCCTCGACCTCGCCACCGAACGGCGTCTCGTAGGTCGAATACATGTAGGCGGTCGGCGCTGCGAACTCCGCGGCGCAGGTGTCGACGCGCTTGAAGACCGGCGCGACGGAGAGCCGGTGGCGGAGCGCCAGCACGTCGGCTTCCGCCTGTCCGGAGAGCTTCGCAAGCCGTGCATCGGAGAAGCCGGCCGCCTTGAGCTGATGCAGGAGCTTCGCGCTCTGCGGCAGGCCGTGCTCCTTCACCCGCTCTTCCAGAGCGACGATCTTCGCGATCTCGCGCAGGAACCACGGGTCGATGCGGCAGGCCTCGTGGATGAAGTCGATGTCGAAGCCGAGCCGCAGCGCCTGCGCCACCGTCAGCAGCCGGTCGGGCCGCGGCACCGCGAGCGCGGCGCGTACGGCGTTCTTGTCGTCGCCGAGCCCAAGGCCCGGGATGATCGCTTCGTCCAGCCCGGAGAGCCCCGTCTCCAGCCCGCGCAGCGCCTTCTGCAGCGATTCCGCGAAGGTGCGCCCGATCGCCATCACCTCGCCGACCGACTTCATCGAGGTGGTGAGCACCGTGTCGGCGCTCGGGAATTTCTCGAAGGCGAAGCGCGGGATCTTGGTGACCACGTAGTCGATGGTCGGCTCGAAGGCGGCCGGCATGGCGCCGGCGGTGATGTCGTTCTCCAATTCGTCGAGCGTGTAGCCGACGGCGAGCCGCGCCGCGACCTTGGCGATCGGAAAGCCCGTCGCCTTCGACGCCAGCGCCGAGGAGCGCGAGACGCGCGGGTTCATCTCGATCACCACCATGCGCCCGTCGGCCGGGTTGACCGCGAACTGCACGTTCGATCCGCCCGTCTCCACCCCGATCTCGCGCAGGATCGCGATCGAGGCGTCGCGCATGATCTGGAATTCCTTGTCGGTCAGCGTCAGCGCCGGCGCGACGGTGATCGAATCGCCGGTGTGCACGCCCATCGGGTCGATGTTCTCGATCGAGCAGACGATGATGCAGTTGTCCTGCCTGTCGCGGACCACCTCCATCTCGAACTCCTTCCAGCCGGCGACCGATTCCTCGATCAGCACTTCGCTGGTTGGCGATGCGTCGACGCCGGCAAGCACCAGTTCGTAGAGTTCCTCGATCGTGTAGGCGATGCCGCCGCCGGTCCCGCCAAGCGTGAAGGAGGGGCGCACCACCGCCGGCAGCCCCGCGACCCTCGTCGCCTCCAAAGCCTGCATGCGGGCGTTCAGATTGTATTCCTCGACGAGGCGCTGCCGTTCGGCGCTCGCCATGCCGGAGGCGTGCGCCGCGGCGAGCCGTTGCGACATCTCGTGCATGTTGACGAAGGCTGCCCTCGGGGTGGTCAGCCCGATCCGCGCCATCGCCTCGCGGAAGAGCTGGCGGTCCTCGGCCATGTCGATGGCCGGCGCCTTGGCGCCGATCATCTCGACGTCGTACTTCTCCAGCACGCCCATCCTGTTCAGGGAGAGCGCGCAGTTCAGCGCCGTCTGTCCACCCATCGTCGGCAGCAGCACCATTTTCTCGTGCGGCCGCTCGGTGCGCTCCTTCGCGATGATCTTCGCCACGATCTCCGGCGTGATCGGCTCGATATAGGTGGCGTCGGCGAGATCGGGGTCGGTCATGATCGTCGCCGGGTTGGAGTTCACCAGCACGATCCGGTAGCCCTCGGCCTTCAGCGCCTTGATCGCCTGCGTCCCCGAATAGTCGAACTCGCAGGCCTGGCCGATGACGATCGGCCCCGCTCCAATGACGAGGACAGTAGAAATGTCGGTGCGTCTGGGCATGATCGGGCGCGCGTGTGTCCGTTGAGCTGCGGACGGAACTCCGCGGGCGGGCTGGTCGGACGGAAGGTCCGCGCGCTTATAGAGGAAACGGGAATCGGTGCAAGGCGGATGGCGGCCCTCAGGGAGGGCCGACCCCGCCTGCTTTCTCGGCGGCCTCCCGCAACTCGCCGCATCCGTTCACTACCACATCGATATCGCCGGGCTCCACATCGACGCCGAGCGGCTTGCCGTCGACCGCGATTTCTATCCTCGCGGCACCAATCAGCGCTGCGAAGACATCGACCTGCTGGTTGGACAGATCGCCGGCCAATCGAAAACCCTCGTCGAACTGCAACTGGACCCTGTCGGCCTTGAATGTCTCCGGTCCGAACAATGCGCTGTGGATCGTGACCTCGACTGGAAGCGGGACGGTTTGCCCCTTCACTGTGGAGGGGTCGTCCGGCGGAGTAACCCCTTCGGGGGGCTGGGGAAGAAAAATGAAGAGCGTCAACAAGCCGTTCAGGCTTTCCGGCTTGCGGCACGTGAGCGACGCCACGAGCCTTTCACCGTCATAGACACTCAGGGAGAGAGCATCCTTTGTCTCGTAGCGGGCCGTATATGCAGCGAGAGCCTCACCAACGGTAAGCCCGGCAAGCAGCACTGGTGCCAAACAGAGACGTACGGAAACACGTGAACATCGCACCGGCGAACCCTCCCGCGTCGACCGTAGGCCGATAGAAGCAAACGGGCACTAATGGCGCAAGTGCCGAGAGCGCAAGGTGTACAGGCGGTAATGCCGAACCGAGCGTTTCCGATTGCTGCTCGCGCTCCTCCGTGGCGGCCCGGGCGCTCGGCGCCTTCCTCGATGTCGATTGAAGCTCGAGGGGCGGCGTGCGGGAAATCGCCTGCGGCGCAATACCCCCGCCGATCGCGGCGAACATCGCGGTCTACGGTCTCCGCTGTCGAACCTGCGGAATTTCATGGCGCTATCGGGCCCACTTCACCGTCAAACTCCTCGATTCCCGCAGAAAGCGCGTAGCATGCCAGTTCCACGGTCTTCGGGATCACCACCTTTTTCCCGCCGCGATTGCCCGTTTCATAGTACTGGATCATCCGCTTCTTCAGGCCGAGCTTCTCCGCTGCCTCTTTCTGCTTGAGATCCAATGACTTGCGCCAGGATTTGAATTCCGCGGGAGTCATCCCTGTTCCTCCTGGCGCGTGCGAGAGACGCGGAACATTGCTTCCGGCAGGCCGGCGAAAGTCGTCTTTAGCCCTGCCGCAATCGCGTGTGGCGCAACGACTCGGCTGCGTTGTGGATTGTGAGCTATTCTATGATGGTAATGTGAAGGAGGACTGACCGGATGCGTTGGCAGGGGCGGCGGCAAAGCGACAACATCAACGACATGCGGGGCGATAGCGGCGGGCTCGGAGGCCTCGGGGGAACGGGGCGCGGCGGGCCGTTCGCGGTGCGGCGTGCGGGTGGCGGCGGCATTGGCATCATCATCGTCGTCCTGGTCGCTTCCTATTTCCTCGGAATCAACCCGATCGACCTTCTGAACGGCAACGTCTCGACCACGCCGTCGCAGCAGGGGCAGCGGACGCAGGCAGGCGTCAACGACGAGTCGCGTGCCTTCGTCGCGACCGTGCTGGCCGACACCGAGGACACCTGGACGGCGGTCTTCAAGGCCGCGGGCAAGGATTATCCGAAGCCGACCCTCACCCTTTTCTCCGATAGCGTAAGTTCGGCCTGCGGCCAGGCGAGCGCGGCGACGGGGCCTTTCTACTGCCCGGGCGACCAGAACGTTTACATCGACCTCGGGTTCTTCGGGGAGCTGCAGCAGCGCTTCGGCGCGCCGGGCGATTTTGCCGAGGCGTATGTGATCGCGCATGAGGTCGGCCACCACGTGCAGAACCTGCTCGGCATTCTTCCCGATGTGCATCGGAAGGAAGCGGCGCTGGACGAAGCCGGCGCCAATGCGCTCTCCGTCAGGACCGAGCTGCAGGCCGACTGCTTCGCCGGCGTCTGGGCGAAGCACACGCAGCAGGAGGGCATTCTGGAGGAGGGCGATATCGACGAGGCGCTGACCGCCGCCGCCGCGGTCGGGGACGACACGCTGCAGAAGGCCGGCCAAGGCTACGTCGTGCCCGACAGCATCACGCACGGCACGACGCAGCAGCGCGCGAGCTGGTTCCGCCGCGGCATCGACAAGGGCGACATCAACGGCTGCGATACTTTCAGCGGAGACATCTAGCTTCGCCGAAGCCGGGGGAGAACGGGGCCGTGCGGCGCGCGCCGGCGGCGGGGTGGGAGAGATGAATCAGAGCGACGACGCGATCCGCCAGCTCGCGCGGCGGCTTCTCGAACTCGGCGCCGGCGACATGCCGCCGCGCGAGCGGCGGGTGCTGGAGCGGATAGCGAAGCGCCTCGCCGTCTCGCGCAACGTCAACCAGGAGTTCGAGAAGCAGCTCACCATGGGCGAGCGGATCGCCGACCGCGTGGCGGAGATCGGCGGCTCATGGAGCTTCATTGTCGGGTTTGCCGTGTTCATCGCCGTCTGGGTGTTGATCAACTCGGCATTCCTTGCCGGTGTCGGCGGCGACTTCGACCCCTATCCCTTCATCTTCCTCAACCTGATTCTCTCGATGGTCGCCGCCATCCAGGCGCCCGTCATTATGATGTCGCAGAACCGGCAGGCGGCGAAGGACCGGCTTGCCGCGGGGCAGGACTATGAAGTCAACCTGAAGGCAGAGATCGAGATCGCGGCTCTGCACGAGAAGCTCGACCAGATCCGCACCAACGAGCTGACCCAGCTTCTGCAGCGGATCGAATCCGCCATCGCGGCGCGCGGCGGGGAATCCTCCGCAACCGCCTGACGCTCAGTCAGCTCCGGCCCGCTCCCCGGGTTCGCGAAGTGTCAGCCAACTGCAAGGCAGGAAATCGTAAGGGGACATCTCTCCCCGACCGGTGTGAGGATTCATGAACTGGCATAGCCCATCGCGCTCGCGGCCTCCGCCGAGTCGCCGGCCGACTCGGTAGTCGCTCCCCTGAGCGGCCTGAATGCCTGAACGGTAAGACTGGTAATTCCCAACACCATGGATGCCTGGCTGCAAACTCAGCACGCTGCGGCAATTCCATTCTCTTCAGAGGACACGATGATTCCGGTAGAACATATCCATCCGATGCTGGTGCATTTCCCGATCGTCTTCTTTCTTTCGCTGGCCGTCTTCGACATCGTGGTCGCTGCCCGAGGGAAGGACGTGACCGGCAGGTCTTACGCTGGAGGCGTTTCCACCGGGATCGCCGTCCTGGCAGGTCTGTCAGGCGTTGCCGCCTTCTATTTCGGAGGAATGGCCCTGGATATCGCCGAGTCGCACGGCTTTCATAGCGATGTGGCTGAGATGCACGAAAGTCTCGGCGCGGCGAGCGCCGTGGCGTTCGCAATCTGGGCGCTGATCCGCGCCTTCCTCTGGTGGCGCGACATTCGCCTGTCCGGCGGGACAAGCGCGCTAGTCCCCGCGATCGAGGTCGCCGGCGCGGCGCTTGTCTCATCCACCGCCTATTACGGCGGGATGCTCGTCTACGATCTGGGCGTCAACGTCGCGAAGGCGGCCGGGGCGGGCTGAAGCTCCGACTCCGGGTGACCTGACCCCCGTCGCGCATACGTCACGGGGGAAGGAAGGCCTCGTTTCGGGAACCTCCGCATGCCAGGGTCGTTCACCGGGCAACGAAAGCGGGGATCGGATCAATGGCGCACGTCACCTACCACATCGTCGAGCACGACGGAGGCTGGGCCTACAAGGTCGGCGATGTCTTCTCTGAGGCGTTTCGCACCCGCGATGCGGCCGTCAAGGCGGCGCATCGCGCGGCGGCCGAGCAGCGCGTGCCGGGCAACACCGAAGCGATCCTCTACGAGGACAGCGAAGGCAAGTGGCACGAGGAACTGGCGCGCGGCAACGACCGGCCAGATGCGGATGTGGAGGAGTAGGCAGGCCTACTCGCTTCGCCGTTTCAAAGGTCGTCGGGCTTGAGACCCGTTCGTCGGCCGTGCGCGCCAACATCTTGGGGCCGATCTCCTCGCGATCATGAAAGGCGAAAACAAAGTCTGGCCAGCCCTCGCGGGCAAGCACGCGGTGCGATCCGCTTTGACGTTTGGTGGTCCAGCCGGTTCGCTGCGAGGGCAGCGAGAACCCGGCGTGCACGCGCCGAACTCCATTGGCTCACGCCGCGGCCACGAACAAATGCCCAAGCTCAGGAATGTCTTCGCGGTGATCCAATTTGTCTGCCAGCACTCGGAGAGCCAGAGCCACGACTTTACCCTGCGCCTCGTCGCGCGTCGCCCCGTAGGCCATCACGCCCGGGAGCGTCGGTATCTCGGCGATCCAGCGGCCATCGTCCTCCGTGTCGAATTCAATCTGCAGGACGTTTCCGGGCTCCATCTGGCGATCACTTCGACGGGCAGTATAGGCTAGCCCCTGCGCTGGGCAATTTCGCTCTTCTTCCCCCGCATCAGATCCGTGAACCGCTTGAACAGATAATGGCTGTCCATCGGGCCGGGGGAGGCCTCCGGGTGGTACTGCACCGAGAACACCGGCCGGTCCTTCATGCGGATGCCGCAGTTCGAGCCGTCGAAGAGCGAGACGTGCGTCTCCTCGACATTCGCCGGCAGGCTTGCCTTGTCGAGCGCGAAACCGTGGTTCATCGACACGATCTCGACCTTTCCGGTGGTGAAATCCTTCACCGGATGGTTGGCCCCGTGATGCCCCTGGCGCATCTTTTCCGTTGCGCCGCCGAGGGCGAGGCCGAGCATCTGATGGCCGAGGCAGATCCCGAAAGTCGGCACGCCGGCCTCCACCACCGCGCGGATCGTGGGCACGGCGTAGGCGCCGGTCGCCTCCGGGTCGCCAGGTCCGTTCGACAGGAACACGCCGTCCGGCTTGCGTGAGAGGACGTCCTCGGCGGTCGCGGTCGCGGGCAGCACCGTCACCTGGCAGCCCTGATCGGCGAGAAGCCTGAGAATGTTCCGCTTGATGCCGTAGTCGATGGCGACGACGTTGAACGCGGCGTCCCCTTCGCGGCGGCCGTAGCCTTCGCCCTGACGCCAGGTGGTCTCGTCCCAGGTGAAGCTCTGGCCGGTGGTGACGCCGGGCACGAGATCGAGGCCGGCCATGCTGGGCAGCGCCGCCGCCTCGCGCTTCAGCGCCGCGATGTCGAACGTCCCGTCGGCGCCGTGCGCGATGATGCCGTTCGGCATGCCCTTCTCGCGGATGCGTGCGGCGAGCGCCCGCGTATCGATGCCGGCGATCCCGACGATGCCGCGCGCCCTCAGCCACTGGTCGAAGTTCCAAGTGGCGCGCCAGCTCGCCGGCTCGGTGATGTCGGTGCGGAGGACGCAGCCGCGCACGCCGGAGTTCGCCGCGGCGTTCACCGTCTCGATATCCTCCTCATTGGCGCCGACATTGCCGACATGCGGAAAGGTGAAGGTGACGATCTGCCCGGCATAGGAGGGGTCAGTCAGGATCTCCTGGTAGCCGGTCATCGCGGTATTGAAGCAGACCTCGCCAGCCGCCTTGCCGGTCGCGCCGAGGCCCACGCCCTCGATCACCGTCCCGTCGTCCAGGACGAGGACGGCGGTCGCCTTCGGTTCACTCCAGGGCAGGCTTCTCATGTTGATTCGCCGCCCGGTCCGACTCGACCGGAAGGCGCTCCATTTTCGCGAATTTTCGCAGGTTGGCTTTCCGCCCGTAGGTACTTGCGGGGTCGGGTCCGGTCAACCGCGAGTATCGGTCGCTTCGCGGCGATATGTGGTGGCAGGGGTACAGTCGCCGTGGGTCGCCGTGATAGGATGGCAATTGACGTCGGGTGACAGCTTGGCAGGGAGAGCGCGAATGTTTCGTACTGGAATCGCGATTGCGGCGCTGGCCGCGATGACCCTTTCGGCCGGTCTCGCGGTGGCGCAGGACAAGAGCCTGCCGCTGCCGGCTCCGGCCGGCGCCTATTCCTGGACCGGGTTCTACGCGGGCCTGAACGCCGGCGGCGCTTGGGGTGAATCGACGGCCGAGGACACTAACGCGACCAACGGAGGCTGCTGGAATTCGTGCGGCTTCGAATGGACTGCGGATGTGGACGGCTTCGTCGGCGGCGGTCAGGCGGGATACAACTGGCAATTTGGTCATTTCGTGTTCGGCGCGGAGGCCGATGTCGGATACCTCGGAGTCGACGGAAGCGAGCCCGCGTCGATCTCCCCGGATACCATCGTCAACACGGACGGTGGTCTCTACGCCACGGCCCGCGGCAGGGTCGGCCTGGCGCTGGACAGGTTTCTGGTCTTTGGAACCGGGGGCTGGATCGGTGCGGACCTCAACTCTTCGGTGAACGACAATCTCGGCGGCGGAGTTGTCAACACGGCGGAAACCGGGTTCCAGTCGGGGTGGACTGCCGGCGGTGGCATCGAAGTCGCCTTCGGGTCGCGGTGGTCGATCAAGGCGGATTGGCTCCACTACGACCTGGGTGACGAGAAGGTTGGCGGCGTGTGCTGTGGCGGCGGCGTGATCCAGTACTTCAAGATCGACAATTCTGGCGACATCGTCCGCGCCGGCGCGAATATCCACTTCTGACCCGGGCCGAAGATCGAAGGTTGCGGGCGCCTTCCGCAGCCTCTATCGCTGCGGCACAGATCGTGGACGGGCGGATGCGCGAGGCGGTGAACGAAGCCCTCAAGGCGGCGATGAAGAGCCGCGACGCGGCGCGCGTCTCGACGCTCCGCATGGTCAGCGCTGCCTTCAAGGACCGCGATATTCTCGGCCGGACCCAAGGCTCTCCGACCGCCTCCGACGAGGAACTCGTCGCGGTGCTCGCCAAGATGATCAAGCAGCGCGAGGAATCCGCCGCTGCCTATGACGGCGGTGGCCGGCCGGAGCTGGCTGCGAAGGAACGGCTGGAAATCGAGTTGATCCGCGCCTTCATGCCGGCGCAGATGTCGGACGAGGAAATCCGCACCGCGGTCGACGCGGCAGTGACGGAAACCGGCGCGGCCTCGATCCGCGACATGGGCAAGGTGATGGCACACCTGAAGGAACGTCACGCCGGCAAGCTCGATTTCGGCAAGGCAAGCGGCATCGTCAAGGCGCGGCTCGGCTGAAATCCTTAGCCGGCGCGGGCGATTTCAACGCCGCGGTTCCCAATTCGGCCGGGATTGCGCTACAGGTTCGGTTCGAAGCATATTGACCCGCGCCGGCCTGTTAGCCGAGGCGCCTCCCGGGGGATTTAAGATGGGGACTCGAGGCAAGCGCTTTTCCATAACGCTCCTGAAGCCCTCGCGTTACGACACCGACGGCTACGTCATCCAGTGGCGGAAGTCCTGCGTGCCGTCCAATTCGCTCGGCTGCCTCTACGGGCTGACCCGCGATTGCGCCAAGCGGAAGATCCTCGGCGAGGACGTCGAGATCGAATACCAGGCGTTCGACGAGCCGAACATGATCGTCCCGGTCGACAGGCTCATCCGGGAGATGAAGACCGCCGACGGCGCGCTGCTCTGTCTGGTCGGCGTGCAGTCGAACCAGTTCCCGCGTGCAATGCACATCGCGCGCCGCTTCCGCAAGGCCGGCATCGCCGTGGCGATCGGCGGCTTCCACGTCTCCGGCTGCCTGTCGATGCTGAAGTCGATCCCCGCCGACATCCAGGAGGCGATCGACCTCGGCTGCATCATCTTCGCGGGCGAGGCGGAGGACGGGCGCTACGAATCGCTGCTGAAGGAAGTCTGGGCCGGCACGGCGAAGCCCGTATACAACTATATGAAGGACCTGCCGAACCTCGCCGGCGAGCCGGTTCCGTTCCTGCCGGACTATGTCATCGACCGCATCGCCGGGACCTACGCGACGCTCGATTCGGGCCGCGGCTGCCCCTACCAGTGCTCGTTCTGCTCGATCATCAACGTGCAGGGCCGCGTGTCGCGCTGGCGCTCGCCGGACGACGTCGAGGCGGTGATTCGCGAGAACTATTCGCGCGGTGTGCGTCGCTTCTTCTTCACCGACGACAATTTCGCCCGCAACAAGGACTGGGAGCACGTCCTCGACCGGCTGATAAAGCTCAGGGAAGAGGACGGGCTGAAGTTCAAGTTCGTGATCCAGGCCGACGCGCTGGCGCACAAGAACGAGGGCTTTATCGAGAAGGCGACGCGCGCCGGCTGCCACTGGGTCTATATCGGGCTTGAGAACATCAACCCCGACAACCTGATGGCCGCCAAGAAGCGGCAGAACAAGATCTGGGAGTATCGCAAGATGCTGCAGATCTGGAAGAAGCACGGCGTGATGGTCTACGCCGGCTACATCACCGGCTTCCCGTTCGACACGCGCGAGACCATCCTGCGCGATCTCGAGATCCTGAAGCGCGAGCTCGCGATCGAGGTCGTCGAGATCTTCTACCTGACCCCGCTGCCGGGCTCGGAGGACCACCAGAGGCTTACGAACGAGGGCACCTGGATGGACCCGGACATGAACAAGTATTCGCTGAGCGAGCGGGTCACGCATCATTCGAAGATGAGCGACTCGGAGTGGGAGCTGGCCTATCAGGACGCCTGGAAGAGCTACTACAATCCGGCGCACATCGAAACGATCATGCGGCGCGCCGCGGCGAACGGAAAGCCGATGAACAAGGTGATGTGGCCGATCCTCTGGTTCTGGGCCTGCCACGAGATCGAAGGCATCCACCCGGTCGAGGGCGGCTATATCCGCCGCAAGGTGCGCACCGAGCGCCGGCCGGGGATGAAGATCGAAAGCCCGCTGGTCTTCTATCCGAAATACGCCGCGAACTTCCTCTGGAAGGGCGCCAAGTGGCTGAATCTGCTGTGGACCGTCCGCGGCATCGCGCGGAAGATCGAAGCCGACCCGGCGAAGGCGGAATACATGGATGCGGCGCTCGCCCCGGTCGTCGATGACCGCGAGGCGGAGGGAGAGCTGGAGATGATCCGCACGCACGCGGCGTCGGCCAACCGGCTGCAGCGCGCGCACATCCATGTGCACGATCATGCGCACGGAGACGCGGGTCGCGAGCACGAGCCGCTGGTCGCCGCCGAATAGGCGGCGCTCGCGGTTTCACATGCCGGGGCGCTCCTGTACCAGCCTCCCCATCACCGCGAGGAGCGGCTCCACGTTCAGCATGCGCTGATCCGCGCGCATCCGCTCGGCACGCTGGTGACGCTCGGAGCCTCGGGGCTCGTCGCCAACGCGATCCCCTTTATCCTCGATGCGGCCGGCGTACCGCTCGGAACGTTGCAGGGGCACCTCGCCCGCGCCAATGGCCAGTGGCGCGATTACGATCGCGGAATTGACGCGCTCGTCATCTTCCAGGGGCCGGATCATTACATCACGCCCGCCTGGTACCAGACCAAGCAGGAGACTGGAAAAGTCGTGCCGACCTGGAACTATGCCATCGTCCAGGCGGCCGGCCCGATGCGGGTGATCGAGGACCGCGACTGGCTCGCCAGGCAGCTTGCGGCGCTGACCGGTGCGCACGAAGGAACGCGCCCGCAGCCCTGGTCCGTGACAGATGCGCCAGCGTCCTTCGTCGAGGCGCAGATGAAGGGCATCGTCGGGATCGAGATTCCAATCGCGCGCATCGAGGGCAAGTGGAAGGTCAGTCAGAACCGCCCCGAGCCCGACCGCCGCGGCGTCGTCGAAGGGCTGCGGCGGCAGGGCGACGCGGCGAGCGAGGCGATGGCGGATCTGGTGGAGGAAGCGGCGGCCGTCGTGCCGACGGCCGCGCCCGGCAAGCCTCAGTAGCGGGCGACACCGTGCTCCGAAAGCGGTGCGTCGTCCGCGCGTTTCCCTGAAGTCACCGCCTTAAGATAGCCGTAGGCGACGACGAGCATCCCGGAGGGAATATCCCAGTACTCGGCGATGGCGACTTCGATCCGCATGGCGACGAGGTTCGGATCGTCGACGCCCTGCGGAAACCAGGCGCGCGCCGTTTCCGACCAGAGCTCTTTTATCCTCTGACGGTCGGAGACGATCTCGCCGCGACCGGCGACCGAGATGTAGTTCTGCCCGCTCGCATAGGTGATCAGCACCTCCGGATCGGCAAGCAGCTGCTCGACCTTGTGGGTGCGGCGGTCGGTCAGAAACCAGAGCGTCCCGTCGAACTCCGCTTCGCTCGTCGCCATCGGCCGCGAATGAAACAGCCCGTCCTCGCCGCGCGTCGCGAGCATCGCGATCCGCGCCCCCTTGATGAGCGTCTGGACTTTCTCGCGCGCCTCGCTGCCGGTCTTCTCGTCCATCGAACCCTCCATTGAGCTTGCCTCAACGGGAGATCGTCGGCGAGGTTCCGGCAGCGCGATCTTGGCGGGCTATCCGTCGAGCTCCGGGTAGTGGCGGAAGATGCCGTCCTCGTTGAACGGAATGCGCCGCTCGCTTGCGATATAGGCCTTGATGCGCGGCCGCGCGGCGACCCGGTCGCGCAGCGCCGCGACGCGCGGAGCCTTGGCTAGCGCGCGCCGCATGGCGCGCGGGAAGGCATAGCTCAGGCCCTCGACCACCTGAAAGAGCGACAGGTCAGCATAGCTCATCCGGCCCCCGACCAGGAATGTGTCGCCACGCGGGTTGCGCGTCAGGATCGCCTCGAACCATTCGAGGAATTTCGGGATGCGGTTCTTGCGGAAGGCCGCGGCGCGGCGCAGCGCCTCCGGCTTCTGCTCCTCGTAATAGGCGTCGCCGCCGAGCGGATGATGCGTGTCGTGCGCCTCAAGCACGAGGTCCGCGATGGTGAGCTGAATCTGGTTCGTCCAGAGCCGCCCCGCCTCGTTTTTCGGGGCGAGCCCATGACGTTCGCCGAGATAAAGGAGGATGTTGGCGGTCTGCCCGATCAGGCGCTTGCCGTCCTTCAGGACGGGCGGTGCGAAGGGCGGCTGCGCGACCTCGCCGGATTCCCAGAGCTGCATCAGCGCCGCGCTGCCGCGCTCGCGCGCCACGTCGATGTAGTCCGCGCCAGCCTCCGCCAGCGCCAGACGCACGAATTCGCCGCGCCCCTGGATGCCCGGCCAGTAGTAGAGTTCGTACGCCATCTTCGAACCTCGCCTGGCGGGTCTGTCCACGCCGACAACGCGCCGGCGCGCTTCCCGGATCGTCGAACGGCGCCCTGTGTTTTTCGGGCGCTCATCCGGATTTCGCCGCCGAAGCGCATGCGAAGGCCCGAATCACATGCTAAGCGCCGAATTATGCGCTTTCCTCCAGCCTTTCTCGACGACATACGCGCGCGCATCCCGATCTCGCAGGTGGTCGGGCGGAAGGTCACGTGGGACAAGCGGAAATCCAATCCCGGCCGTGGCGATTACTGGGCCTGCTGCCCCTTCCATGGCGAGAAGACGCCCTCGTTTCACGCTGAGAACCGCAAGGGCCGCTACCATTGCTTCGGTTGCGGCGCCTCCGGCGACCATTTCACGTTTCTGGTCGAGCAGGAGGGCCTGAACTTTCCCGAAGCCGTGTCGCAGCTTGCCGCCGAGGCGGGCATCCCGATGCCCGAGCGCGATCCGGATTCGGAGAAGCGGGAGGCCGAGCGCGCCAGCCTCCATGATGTCATGGAGAAGGCGGCGAAATTCTTCGAGGCGGCGCTGCAGGGTCCCGAAGGGGGGAAGGCGCGCGCCTACCTGCGCGAACGCGGGCTTGCGGCGGAGACGCAGAAGCGCTTCCGCCTCGGCTACGCCGCCCAGTCGCGCAATGCGCTGAAGGAACACCTCGCCGGCGCGGGCATCGCGCAGGAGCAGATGGTGGAGGCCGGCCTGTTGATCGCCGGCGAGGATATTCCGGTCTCCTACGACCGCTTCCGCGACCGGGTCATCTTTCCGATCACCGATTTCCGCGGCCGGGTGATCGCGTTCGGGGGGAGGGCGCTCTCGCCCGACGCGCAGGCGAAATACCTGAACTCGCCGGAGACGCCGCTCTTCTACAAGAGCCACGTCCTCTACAATGGCCAGGCCGCCCGCGCCGCGTCGCGGCAGGGTCAGGTGCTGGTCGTCGAGGGCTATATCGACGTGATCGCCTGCGTCATGGGGGGCTTCGAGGCGACGGTCGCGCCGCTCGGCACGGCGCTGACCGAAGACCAGCTCCGGATGCTCTGGCAGATGGCGGAGGAGCCGATTCTCTGTTTCGACGGAGACGAGGCAGGGTTGAAGGCCGCGTTTCGCGCCGTGCACCTGGCGCTCGCCGACCTGAAGCCCGGAAAGAGCGTCCGCTTCGCCCTCTTGCCCGGTGGGCAGGACCCGGACGACTTCATCCGCAAGGAAGGCCCGGAGGCGTTCCGCCGGATTCTCGCCGCCGCCAAGCCGCTCGTCGACATGCTCTGGCTGAGCGCCGCCCATGGGCTCGACCTTGCCACCCCGGAGCGCCGCGCGGGCCTCGAACAGGGCCTGCGCGCCTCGGTCGCGGCGATTCGCGACCCGGACGTCCGCCGCCACTACGAGGCCGCGGTGCGTGAGCGGGTGGCATTGCAGTTCGGGCAGGGGAGGCGGCCGTTCAGCCGCCGGCCGCCGGATCAGCGACCTTTCAGGCGCGACTCGGCGGGGCAGCGCGGATTTCCACCGCCGCCAGCCAGTCCTTCCGCGAGCCTACTCGCCAATCCGATGGTGCGGGGGAGCGGGCGGAGCGCCGGACCCAATCTCGGCGAGGCACTGATCGTCGGCATCCTGTTGCTGCATCCTGAGATTGCTGCCGAGCGGCTGGAATCCCTCGGCCATGCGCAGTTTGCCGGCAAGGGGCTCGCCGCGCTCGCCACCGCGCTGACCTCGCAACTCGCCGAATCGCCGGGGATTTCCGCGGCCGAGCTGCGCGAGGTTCTGGAGCGGGCGGGACACGCGGAAGCGGTGGCCGTAATCCTGGAAAAACTCGCTCAATCCGGGCTTGGCGGGCTGGCCGGCGCGGACGCCGAGCGCGCCGCGGCGGTGTGGGACGACGCTGCCCACTTGCGTCTTCGGACGGGAGCGTTATCTATCGAGCGGCAGGCAGCCGCGTCAGAGTTCGCTCGCGAGTCGAACGACGTCAATTTGAGCCGCCTGCGGGATATCCAGGAGCAGGATCAGCGAAACCTTCGTCCCGATTTGCGCGACGAGACGGAGGGGGCGGTGATTGTGCATCCGTTCAAGCTGCGTTGAGACCCTGGGCGACAGGCCGGAACCCTCAGGGCCGGAACCTGAGGCCCGGAACTTGGGGGCAACGCAGCGACCGACGAGGCGAGACACGGAAGCGCGGGCGTGGTTAAGGCGACCTTTACGGGGATTACCGTAGGAGACCGCCAGTCCGTTCCGAACAGGCAGCCCTGACCGCTCGGGCTGAGAGACGCGAGACCTATGGCGACAAGCACGCAGACCGCAGCCGACACCAAGGAAGAGGCCCCCGAGGCCCAGCCGCACGACGGACCGCTGCTCGATCTTTCCGACGCGGCCGTCAAGAAGATGATCAAGGAGGCGAAGAAGCGCGGCTACGTCACCGTTGACGAGCTGAATTCCGTGCTCCCCTCCGAGGAAGTGACCTCCGAGCAGATCGAAGACACGATGGCGATGCTCTCCGACATGGGCATCAACGTGGTGGAATCCGACGAGCCGGACGAGGCCGAGCCGGAAGCCGCCGAGGAAGAGCCCGAGGAAGAATCCGAGGGCCGCGAGCTGATGGCGCCGACCGGCACCGCCGTCGCCAAGAAGGCGAAGGGGCGCGAGGCGTCCGACCGCACCGACGATCCGGTGCGCATGTATCTGCGCGAGATGGGCTCGGTGGAGCTCCTCTCCCGCGAGGGCGAGATCGCCATCGCCAAGCGCATCGAGGCCGGCCGCGAGGCGATGATCGCGGGCCTCTGCGAAAACCCGCTGACCTTCCAGGCCATCATCATCTGGCGCGACGAGCTGAACGCCGCAAACGTGCTGCTGCGCGACATCATCGACCTCGAGGCGACCTACGCCGGCCCCGACGCCAAGAAGCCCGACATGAACGTCCCGCAGCCGGTGGACGGAGTGCCGGGCGAGCCGGTTGCGGCGGTCGCCGCCGTTCCGGCCCGTCCGGAAGCGAAGCCCGCCACTGAGGAAGAAGAGCCGCTGCCGGCCGACATGGACGCCGACGAGGACGACGATTACGAGAACAACCTCTCGCTCGCCGCCATGGAGGCCGAGATCAAGCCGGCGGTGCTGGAAACGTTCGACCGCATCGCTTCCACCTACAAGAAGCTCCGCAAGCTGCAGGACGCGCTGGTCGGCGGCTCCAAGGCGCAGGCCCTGTCGCCCGCCCAGGAGCGTCGCCACAAGAAGCTGACCGAGGAGATCGTCACCGACGTGAAGTCGCTGTCGCTCAACCAGGCGCGCATCGATTCGCTGGTCGAGCAGCTCTACGACATCAACAAGCGGCTCATCTCCTTCGACGGAAAGCTGCTCAGGCTGGGCGAGAGCCACGGCATCGACCGCTCCGAGTTCCTCTCGCATTATCGCGGCTCGGAGCTCGACCCGAACTGGACCCGCCGCATCGCGCGGTTCACGTCGAAGGGCTGGAAATCCTTCTGCCTGAAGGAAAAGGACAGCGTCGTCCGCATCCGCTCCGAGATCCGCACGCTCGCCGCGGAGACCGGCCTGCAGATCAAGGAATTCCGCGACATCGTCCACAAGGTGCAGAAGGGCGAGCGCGAGGCGCGGCAGGCGAAGAAGGAGATGGTGGAGGCGAACCTCCGCCTGGTCATCTCGATCGCCAAGAAATACACCAACCGGGGCCTGCAGTTCCTCGACCTGATCCAGGAAGGCAACATCGGGCTGATGAAGGCGGTGGACAAATTCGAATACCGCCGCGGCTACAAGTTCTCCACCTATGCGACCTGGTGGATCCGCCAGGCGATCACCCGCAGCATTGCGGACCAGGCAAGAACCATCCGCATCCCGGTGCACATGATCGAGACGATCAACAAGATCGTCCGCACCTCGCGCCAGATGCTGCACGAGATCGGCCGCGAGCCCACACCGGAAGAGCTGGCGGAAAAGCTGCAGATGCCGCTGGAGAAGGTCAGGAAAGTCCTGAAGATCGCCAAGGAGCCGATTTCTCTGGAGACGCCGATCGGCGACGAGGAGGATTCACATCTCGGCGACTTCATCGAGGACAAGAACGCCATCCTGCCGATCGACGCCGCGATCCAGTCGAACCTGCGTGAAACGACGACGCGCGTGCTCGCCTCGCTCACGCCCCGCGAAGAACGCGTCCTGCGCATGCGCTTCGGCATCGGCATGAACACCGACCACACGCTGGAAGAAGTCGGCCAGCAGTTCTCGGTCACCCGCGAGCGCATCCGCCAGATCGAGGCCAAGGCGCTGAGGAATCTGAAGCACCCGAGCCGCTCACGGAAGCTCCGGAGCTTCCTCGACAGCTGATCCGCCCTGAGGCACGAAAAGAAAAAAGCCCGGTCTTGCGCCGGGCTTTTTGCTGTGTGCGTACCGCCTACGCGGCGTTTGCCTCGCGGGCGCGTCTCGGCTGGGTGGCGGGGCGATCGGCCGGGTCGAGCGACGGCACCACCATGCCAGCCGTCAGAAGCGGCGCGAAAGCCTCCGCGGAAAGCGGGCGGCCGAACAGGTAGCCCTGGATCATGTCGCAGCCATAGGCCTGCAGGTAGATAAGCTGGCTCGGCGCCTCCACGCCTTCCGCGATGGCGGTCATGCCGAGCGAATGAATCATCGAGATGATCGCCTGGAAGAGCGCGGCGTGACCGCGGTCCTCCGTCATCCTCGCGACGAACGAGCGGTCGATCTTCAGCGTGTCGAACGGCAGGTCGGAGAGGTGGCTGAGGGCCGAATGCTCCATGCCGAAATCGTCGAGCGCAAAGCGGACGCCGCTGGCGCCGAGTTGCCGCATCGTCTGGGTCGCCGCGTCGACGTCGTGCAGGATGGCGCTCTCGGTGAGCTCGAGGATGATCGCGTCGGGCGTCAGTCCGGCTTCCTCGATGCAATCGACGACGGTCCTCTGCAGGTTCGGATCCTGCAACTGCACGGCCGACAGATTGACCGAGATCGGAATGCGCATCGCGGTCTTGCGCCAGGCCTGTGCCTGCCGGCAGGCAAGCCGCAGGACATGCTCGCCGATCGGCACGATCAGCCCGGTTTCCTCCGCCATCGGGATGAAGGTGTTGGGCATGATCAGCCCGCGCTCGGGATGCTTCCAGCGCACCAGCGCCTCTGCGCCGGCGAGCCGGTAAGTGTGGGTGTTGACCTGCGGCTGATAGACGAGAAACAGCTCGTCGTTTTCCATCGCGTGCCTGAGATCGCCCTCAAGGCTGGCGCGAAAGACGGCGGCGTTCGTCATCTCGGCGCTGTAGAACTGATAACGCTGCGCCGGCCGGTTCTTCGCGTTGTGCATGGCGGTCGTCGCGTTGCGGATGATGGCGTCCGGTTCGATCGTATCGCCAGGCGCCACGCTGATGCCCATGGCGACCCGGAGGGGCATTTCCGTACCGTTGATGCGGACCGGCGCGGCGAATGGGTCAATGAGCCTCTCCACCGACGCTATTGCGGCCGAATCGCTCTCGAATCCGAGGCGCAGCACGAGAAACTGGCCGCCGCCGATATGCGCCACGGTCTCGCCGGTGGCGACCATGCTCTTGAGGCGCTGCCCGGCTTCACGGATCGCCGCGTCGCCGGCGTCGAGCCCGAGGCTGTCGCGAATATCATGGAGCGATGTCAGTTCCAGGCAGGCGACCGCCAGGGATCCGCCCGTGCTTCCGATCCGGGCCATCGCCTGGCCGAGCCGGTCGGTGAAGACCGTCTGGTTCGGAAGCCCGGTGGTGGCGTCGTGGTAGGCGAAATGGTCGCGCTGCGCCTCGGCCTTCTTCAACGCCGAGATGTCCACGTTCAGCCCGGCGACGCCGCCGTTGCTCATGCGCCGTTCCGTCACCATCACCCAGCGCCCGGAGTCGATCCGCTGGATCACCTCGCCGCTCAGGTCGCGGTGATCTTCGAGCCGTGCCGCGATCCATTCCGACTCGCGCCCCTTGGCTTCCGGATAGACGTTGCGGGCGACCGCCGCGCGCAGGATGTCCTCGAAGGCCATTCCCGGCACGACGAGATCCGCCACGTCGGGATAGAGCTTGCGGAAGGCATCGTTGGCCATGACGATCCGGTCCTCCGGATCCAGAATGAGGAAGCCCTCCGAGATGCTCTCCACCGCGTCGCGGAGCATCGTTTCGGCCTCTTCCGCCCGCCAGAAGGCCTCGACGACGCGGGTCTCGTCGGTCGCCGTCCCGCGGTAGCCGGAAAAGACTCCGCCCCGATCGAAGATCGGAACGCCGCTTATCGAAACGTGGCGCCGCGACCCGGAGGGCGTGAGCACGGAGAAGAGAAAATTGCGGAACGGGCGCCGCGCCTCAAGGTCGGCGAGGTGCGCCTGCCAATCCTCGTCGGTCCCGGGATTGGCGCCGGCGACCTCCCACCGCGTCTTGCCGAGGCTGGCAGCCGGATCGGCCCACTCCGTATCCTGGATGCGGTTCGAGAAGAACGTAAAGCGATGTTCCGCGTCGGTTTCCCATATCCAGTCGCCTGACACTTCCACAATATCGCGGAAGCGCTGGTCTGCCTCCCGACGCGCATTCTGCTGCGCTGCGGTCGCAAGCTCGCGGTGGATCGCCGGAATGAGCCGCGACAGGTTTCCCTTGAAGACGAAGTCGGCGACGCCCTCGCGCATCAGCGAGATGGCGTTCTCCTCGCCGATAGAGCCAGAGACGACGATGAAGGGCATTTCGGGATCGTGTTCCCGCACCCGCTTCAGCACATCGGAGAAGTCGTGCCGCGGCAGGCCGTAGTCGGAGATCACGATGTCCCACGGCCCATGCGCCAGCGCCTCCTTCACCCCGAGAGCCGAATCGACTCGCTGGAACTGCGGATCGATGCCGCCGCGGCGCAGCTCGCGCAGCAGCAGATCCGCATCGTTGTCGGAGTCCTCGACAATCAGGATTCGCGGCGAAGTCGTCATGTCGTCTCCGATTTGCCTATCTGCTTCAGGTCGGAAGCGGCTCGTTCAGGAGGAGCCAGTAGAGTCCGAGCTGGCGTGCAGCTTCTATGAACTGGTCGAAGTCGACCGGCTTGCGCACGTAGCTGTTGCAGCCGAGCCGATACCCCGTGATGATGTCCTGCTGCTCCCTGGAGGACGTCAGGATGACGACCGGGAGGAGGGCGGTGCGGTTGTCCGCCCGGATACGCCGAAGCACCTCCAGCCCGTCGAGCTTCGGCAGCTTCAGGTCGAGCAACACGACCTGCGGCATGTCCGAGCTGTCGCGCCCCTCGTGCATGCCCTCGCCGAAGAGGTAGTCGAGCGCCTCCGCGCCATCGCGTGCGACGACGATCGTGTTGCGTATATTGTTCTTCCGAAAAGCGCGTATCGTGAGCGCCTCGTCATCCGCATTGTCTTCGATCAGGAGGATGGAATTCATGGGAGCTCCGCAGATCACAGTGGGAAGAGCAGGGTGCCAAATCGGCCAAGCCCGACCTCGATCCCAGGCCGGGCCCCTTGCATTTCCACGATTCTTCCTCCGGTTGCTAACTCCATTTTGATGCGGAAAGGCCCGTTTCCATCGGAAAAATGGAGCCTTCCGCCGATCCCCTTCCCGCGAATCCAAGACCCCGCGGCGATCAGCGCTGCTCCCCGCAAAGCTCACGACACGCACTCGGTAGGCCTCGACCGCAACACAACCTGCACGCTTACTGGACAAGCCTCACCGAACGGATAATTTCGTAGTTAAACCTCTACATAGACGGCTACGTGTTGATTTAACTCGCTGGAACATCTGAGGATTCACCCGAAGCCGCATCTTTTATTTTGTGGGCCGCCCCCGTCGGCGGGACGCTTCCTGAGAAGGTCTCCGTGCCCGCGGGGACTTGTTTCGGCCAAGCCCGGCGCATGGACCCGGGGCGTGAAATTTGCGATGCGTACGGGCGCAAGGTCGAGGCCGGCCAGCGCCGGTGCGCCTTAGTGGCTCTTCCGCAAAGGTTGGCCGGGACGGGGCTCTGAAAGGAATTACATGGCCGAAGCGCGTGAATCGACGGATGTGGATGCCCTCGGCGAGATCATGCTGATCCAGGGGACGATGCAGCGGCAGTTCCTGCGCGTCATCCTGCGTCGCCTCGCGACCGACGTTCCCTCCTTCAACGCCGAGCTTCTGCTCGCCGAGCTCGACATCCTGAAGGAGAACCTCGAAACCGGCCGCGACCGCTCGGCCCTGCATGTCTTCGTGCTGAAGGAATGGGAGCGGCTGTCGGAGATGGCGCTGGACGCGATCGCCTCGACTCGGGCCAAGCCCGGCCGGCACTAGCTTCGGGGCGACGGCCGCAGGGAAATCCCGACGGCAGCATCGGCGCGTCGGTTTTCCCGCGCGGGGTTGCGCTCAGGCGTAGCCCGCCGTAACTTCCACAAATCTCTCGGGGTGCCCCAGGGGCTGAGAGGCGGAGAACTCCGCCGACCCGTTGAACCTGATCCGGATCATGCCGGCGGAGGGATTGAGATTTGGCTCAGCCATCTGCGTTCCCATTCTATCCCGGCACGCTTCGGTCTCCTCATCCTTTGCGCTTGGAGAAGCCGATGTTCTTAACGACCCGAATTGCCGCAGCGCTTCTGCTCGCGCTCGCGGCCGTCCCTGCCGCCGCTCAAGAGAAGCCTGTGCTGACGGTCTACACCTACAGCGGATTCCCGAGCGAATACGGGCCGGGCGGGACGATCAAGCAGCGCTTCGAGGCGGTCTGCGGCTGCACGCTGGAATGGGTCGAGAGCGAGGACGCGGGAACGCTGCTGGCGCGGCTCAAGCTGGAGGGATCCTCCACCAAGGCCGACGTCGTGCTGGGTCTCGACACAAATCTCATCGAGGATGCGGAGGCGACCGGGCTCTTCGCGCCGCACGAAGTCGATACCGCCGGGCTCGACCTGCCGATCGCCTGGACCGACACGACATTTGTTCCCTTCGACTGGGGCTGGTTCTCCTTCGTCTACGACGCGACGAAGCTTGCGAATCCGCCGAAGAGCCTTGCCGAGCTTGTCGATGCGGAAGGTGGCCCGAAGATCGTCATCGAGGACCCGCGCACATCGACGCCGGGGCTCGGCCTGCTCGTGTGGATGCGCGGCGTCTATGGCGACAAGGCCGCCGACGCCTGGAAGAAGCTCGCGCCGAAGATCGTCACCGTGACGCAGGGCTGGTCGGAGGCCTATGGCCTTTTCCTGAAGGGGGAGGGCGACATGGTGCTCTCCTACACCACGTCGCCCGCCTACCACATTGCGGTCGAGCACGACCCGAACAAGAAGGCCGCGATCTTTCCGGAGGGCCACTACCTCGAGATCGAGGTCGCGGGCATGACGAAGGCGACCGACGATCCGGCGCTCGCGAGGCAGTTTTTGAAGTTCATCCTCTCCGAGCCGTTCCAGTCCGCGATCCCCGAAGGCAACTGGATGTACCCGGCAAAGCTCCCCGCGGGCGGTCTGCCGGCGTCGTTCCAGTCGCTCGGCAAGCCGGAGAAGTCCCTCTACGCGGAGCCAAAGGACGTCGAGCAGAACCGTCGCGCCTGGATCGATGAATGGCTCGCCGCGATGAGCAAGTGAGGACCGCGTCGCGATCTCCCCGCACCGGGGAGAGGCGCCTGCGCCCGCACACATGAAACTGCTGCCTGGCATCTCGGCGCTCGTCCTAATCTTTGGCGTCATCCTCGCCGCGTTCCTTGGCCTTCTCCTCGCGGCCGGACCGGAAAGCGCGGGGCTGCCCTGGCGCTACGTCGGAAGCGTTGTCCGCTTCACGCTCTTCCAGGCGGCGGTCTCGACGCTGCTCTCGCTTATCCTCGGGGCGGCGCTGGCGCTGGCGCTCGTCCGGCGGCGGCAATTTCCCGGCCGCAGCCTCTTCATCGCCGCGCTCAATCTCGCCAGCGTGCTGCCGGCCATCGTCGCCGTCTTCGGAATCGTCGCGGTGCTCGGCCGCGCCGGGTGGGTTGGACAGGGGATGAAGTTCTTCGGCATCGACTTCGGGGCGTGGCTCTATGGCCTTCCGGGCATCCTGATCGCGCATGTGTTCTTCAACGCGCCGCTCGCCGCGCGAATCTTTCTCGCCTCCCTCGTCGCTGTGCCGGGCGAGCACTGGCGGCTTGCCGCGCAGCTCGGCATGCGCCCGGCTGCGATCTTCCGCGTGCTCGACTGGCCCGTCCTGAAGCGAGAGGCGCCGATGGTCGCGGCGCTGGTCTTTCTTCTCTGCTTCACGAGTTTCGCCGTGGTGCTGTCGCTCGGCGGCGGACCCGGCTCCGCGACGCTGGAGGTCGCGATCTACGAAGCCGTTCGCTTCGACGTCGATTTCGCCCGCGCCGGCTTGCTGGCCTTGCTGCAGGTCGCGATCTGCATCGTTCTCGCGCTGCCGATCCTGTGGTTCGCACGACGGCCGGCCGAGACTGCGGCGCTCGGCGCCGTGCTGCCTCGCCCCGATGCCGGCAGCGCGGCGATCAACGTCATCGACCGTGTCGTCCTCGCGCTCGCCGCGTTGCTCGTCCTGCCGCCGCTCGCCTCCATCGCGCTATCCGGCATTGCCGCACTCCCGAGCCTCGTCCGGCCCGAGGTCGCGCAGGCGACTGCGACGAGCTTCGGGATCGCGATTCCCGCTGCGTCGGTCGCGTTGCTCCTTGCCCTCGGCATCGCGTCGACGGCGCGGCGGCTTCGCGCCGCGGGCCACTCGCGTCGGGCGGCGGCGATGTCGCTCCCCGGCGGGCTGATCCTCGCGGTGCCGCCGATCGCGATCTCCGCGGGGCTCTTCGTCGTGCTGCGGCCGGTCGCCGATCCCTTCGCGCTCGCCATTCCGCTGATCGTTCTCGTGAATGCGCTGACCGCGCTTCCCTTCGCGCTGACGCAGGTCGAGCCGCCGCTCGCGCTTTCCGCCGAACGCTACGGCCGGCTCGCGACGAGCCTCGGAATTGCGGGCGTCTGGCGGATCAGGCTGATCGACTGGCCGCTGCTGCGCCGGCCCTTCGCGGCGGCCTTTGCGGTCGCCGTCGCGCTCTCGCTCGGCGATCTCGGCGTTGCCGCCTTCTTCGGATCGGGCGCGATCTTGACGCTGCCGCTGCTCCTCTACCAGCGGATGGGCGCCTACCGGGTGGCCGAATCCGCCTCGATCGCGCTGCTTCTCTCGCTCCTGGTGCTGGCGCTGTTCCTCGCGGCGCAAAGATGGTCGGGAGGTCCGCTTGCTCGAAGTCGCTGACCTCGTCCTCGAATATCCGGATTTCCGGGCGAGCTATACGCTCAGCGTTCCGGCGGGCGCGCTCTGCGGCCTGATCGGCCCCTCGGGCGGGGGAAAGACGACGCTGCTCCACGCCATCGCCGGCTTCGAGCTTCCGAAGTCCGGAAAGCTCCGCTTCGCTGGGCGCGACCTGATCCCGCTGCCGCCGGCGGAGCGGCCGCTGTCGATGCTCTTCCAGGACCACAATCTCTTCCCGCATCTGACCGCCGACGAGAACGTCGGGCTCGGCATCGATCCGCGGCTGCGCCTCGATGCCCCGGCGTGGGAGAAGATCGAGGAGGCCCTGCGGCGGGTTGGCCTGCATGGGCTTGGCGGGCGGCACCCCTCCGAGCTCTCCGGCGGCCAGCGCCAGCGGGTGGCGATTGCGCGGGCGCTGGTGCGGAACCGCCCGCTGATGCTCCTCGACGAGCCTTTCGGCGGCCTCGACCCTGGCTTGCGACGCGAGATGGTCGCGCTCGTCGATCAGCTCCGCCGCGACGAGCGGCTTACCGTGCTCGTCTCGATCCACACGCCGGAAGACCTCGGTGGAACCGCGGATCTCATGGCCTTCGTCGCCGACGGAAGGGTGCTTGCCGTCGCCCCGCCGGCGGAAGTTCTGGCCCCCGGCCGCGACCCGGCGATCGATCGCTATCTCGGGCGCTGAGCTTCGCGTATGGTTCTTCGCGCTCCGCCGCACCATATGAGGGCCATGAAACGCAACGTCGTCATTGCGGCCTCGATCGCGCTCGTCGTGCTCATCGCGGCGGCCATCGTCCCGATGTGGGTGATGATGGCGGATGTCTCGCTCCCGCCGGGGGCGATCGCCCTGATCGTATTCATGGTCATCGGCTGCTTTGCGGTCGGCGGCGGGCTGATGTTCCTGATTTTCTACAGCGCCCGAAAGGGTTACGACGACGCCGTGCATCATGGCGTCGGCTGGCGCGATCCCGATCAGGGCTGAGGTTTTCCGCCGCCCGGCGCCGCTCGCGGCGAGTTGGCAGCGGCGCGGCGAGGGCGTATAGACCGCGCCCAGCCCCCGCGACGCCCGGAAGCACGGACCACGGACCGCGGGGGCTTTCAGTCGGAGTGGGTTATGAGCGAAAAGTGGACGCCGGCGACGTGGCGGTCGCGGCCGATCGAGCAGGCGCCGGTCTATCCCGATCTCGCGGCGCTCGCCGCGGTCGAGGCGCGTCTTGCCACCTATCCGCCACTGGTTTTTGCAGGCGAGGCGCGCAAGCTCAAAGCCAAGCTTGCTGCCGTCGCGCATGGAAAGGCTTTCCTGCTGCAGGGCGGCGATTGCGCCGAGAGCTTCGCCGAGCACGGCGCCGACAATATCCGCGACTTCTTCCGCGTCTTCCTGCAGATGGCGGTGGTGCTGACGTTCGCCGCCACCTCGCCGGTGGTGAAGGTCGGCCGCATCGCCGGCCAGTTCGCCAAACCGCGCTCCTCGCCAATGGAGCGGCAGGGCGACGTGTCGCTGCCGAGCTATCGCGGCGACATCGTCAACGACATCGCCTTCACCGAGGAATCGCGGATTCCGGATCCCGCGCGTCAGGAGATGGCCTACCGGCAGTCGGCGGCGACGCTGAACCTGCTCCGCGCCTTCGCGTCCGGCGGCTACGCCAATCTCGACCACGTGCATCAGTGGATGCTCGGCTTCATCGCCAACAGCCCGCAGCGCGAGCGCTACGAGGCGCTGGCCGACCGGATTTCCGAGACGCTGAATTTCATGCGCGCCATCGGCATCGATCCGGAATCGCATCCGGAGCTGAGCCAGACGGATTTCTTCACCAGCCACGAGGCTCTGCTGCTCGGCTTCGAGCAGGCGATGACGCGCGTCGATTCGACCAGCGGCGACTGGTACGCGACCTCCGGCCACATGATCTGGGTCGGCGACCGCACCCGCCAGCCGGGCCACGCGCATGTGGAATTCGCGCGCGGCGTCAAGAATCCGATCGGCCTGAAATGCGGCCCCTCGCTGAAGCCCGACGAGCTGATCGAGCTGATCGATATCCTGAACCCGGAGAACGAGGCCGGGCGGCTGACGCTGATCTGCCGCTTCGGCGCCGACAAGGTGTTCGACAAGCTGCCGGCGCTGGTCCGCGCCGTGGAGCGCGAGGGGCGCACCGTCGTCTGGTCCTGCGATCCGATGCACGGCAACACCATCACGCTGAACCACTACAAGACGCGTCCCTTCGACCTGATCCTGAAGGAGGTGCAGAACTTCTTCGCGGTGCATCGCGCCGAGGGCACGCATCCGGGCGGCATCCATGTCGAGATGACGGGCAAGAACGTCACCGAATGCACCGGCGGCGCGCGCGCCATCACGGCCGAGGATCTCTCCGACCGCTATCACACATATTGCGATCCGCGCCTCAACGCCGAGCAGGCGCTGGA
>JBBQVL010000015.1:0-62853 GCA_038211615.1 Hyphomicrobiales bacterium | reverse complement strand
ACGAAGCAGAGCGCGATCCGCGCTACGCGGGCGCCGATGGCGCCCTTTATCCCGCACCCCACCCAAGGCCGGATGCGCCGCTTCACGTCGGGTAGGGCGCGCGCGCGCCCGATCGAGCTGGCAAGCTTGAACATGCGACGCGACGCCCCCGCCCAAAGCCCTGCGTCAGCGACGTCCCATGAGGCCGACGAGATAGCCGAGACCGAGCGCGATCAGAACCGCCGTGAACGGGTTCTTCGTGATCTGGCCCTCGAGAGCTTCGCTGTACTCGCGCGCAGTGTCCATTGCCGCGTCAGCCTGTTCCTGTCCCTGGCGAAGGTACTGCTCCGCGGTCCGCTCGGCCCTGGCGCGACCCTGACGCACGCCGGACTTCAAAAGGTCCGACAGCGTTTCGCTGACGCTCGCCAGTTCGCTCTTCAGTGTCTCCACCTGTGCCTCAAGCGACTCCTCGCTCGCCGTGGAACGCCTGCCCGTGGAACCGGCCGTCGACTCGTTCGCCATAACCCTGCTCTCCTGAGTGAGATTTGCCGGATAACGAGACCCACCATCGCAGGGTTCCGTCGCAATTCGTTGACGATCGTCAAGGCGGCGGTATTTTCACCGCGCCTATCCCGAACGGTTCGTTAAGCGGCCTCTGCCCGCTCCGCCCCGACGCGCGCCTCGATCATGCCGCCGCCGAGGATGCGGGCGTCCCGCCCGTCGCCATCATAGAGGACGCAGGCCTGGCCCGGCGCTACGCCCATCTCGTCGGCGCCAAGCTCCACGATCGGCCGCCCGTCGCGGAGCGAAAGCATCGCGGAAGCCGGCGGACGCGTGGAGCGGACCCGCGCGAAGACCGCGAGCCCCTCCCCCGCCGCCTCGGAAAGATCGCCGTCGCCGAGCCAGTTGAAATCGCGGAGCGCGATCGAGCGCGTGGCGAGCGCCGCGCGCGGACCGACGACAACGCGCGCGTTCGCGGCGTCGAGCCGCACGACGAAGAGCGGCTCGCCTGCCGCGATCCCCAGCCCGCGCCGCTGGCCGACCGTATAGCGGATCACCCCATCGTGGCGGCCGAGCACGCGTCCGTCGATATGCACGATCTCGCCGGGCTTCACCGCTTCCGGCTTCAGCTTCTCCACGACATCCGAATAGCGCCCCTGCGGGACGAAGCAGATGTCCTGGCTGTCATGCTTGTCGGCGACCTTCAGCCCGAGTTCGCGGGCGATGGCGCGAACCTCGTCCTTGCCAAGGTCGCCAAGCGGAAAGCGCAGGAAGTCGAGTTGCGCCTGCGTCGTGGCAAAGAGGAAATAGCTCTGGTCGCGGTCGAGATCGACCGGTCGGAAAAGCGACCTGCGACCGCCGACCGGACGCGACCGCACGTAGTGGCCGGTCGCCATCACGGCAGCGTCGAGTTCGCGAGCCGTCGCCAGAAGGTCAGCGAACTTTACCGTCTGGTTGCACGATACGCAGGGGATCGGCGTCTCGCCCCGCGCATAGCTTTCCGCGAAAGGCTCGATCACCGCGGCGCGGAAGCGCGTCTCGTAGTCGAGGACGTAGTGCGGAATGCCGAGCCGCGCCGCCACGTCCCGCGCGTCGTGGATGTCCTGGCCCGCGCAGCACGCGCCGGCGCGGTGCGTCGCCGCGCCGTGGTCGTAGAGCTGCAGCGTCACGCCGATCGCGTCGTAGCCCGCCTGCTTCACCAGCCCGGCCACGACCGAGGAATCCACGCCGCCCGACATCGCGACGAGAACGCGAGTCTTGTTCCGCGGGCCTTGGAGACCGAGATCGACGTCCAGCATGAAGCTCTCCGGAGTTCTGCGAATATAGCCGCGAAACCCCGCCCAGCAAGGCCCATACCTTGCCAAATCTTAAAGGAATTCAACGTTGTGACTTAGCCGATTTTTAAGAGGAAGCCCGTAGAAGTAGGGCGTGAATTGTTGTGCGTAAGAGTTCTTCATGGCTGAACACATCCGCCCGCGCGTCAAATATGTGATCGGGCCCGACGGAAGCCCGCTGACCATTGCGGACCTGCCTGCGACGAGCACGAAGCGCTGGGTCATCCGGCGCAAGGCGGAAGTCGTGGCGGCCGTGCGCGGCGGTCTCCTCAGCCTCGAGGAAGCCTGCGAGCGCTATACGCTGACCGTCGAGGAATTCCTTTCCTGGCAGATGTCGATCGACCAGCACGGCCTCGCCGGGCTGCGCACCACGAAGATCCAGAAATATCGCGCCTGATCCGGCGCACCGCGCCGGCACAACCACTCCTTGCGCCGTGACCGATCCGCAATAGGTCGGATCGAGAGGGGCCTCTTCCCCGCGCTTTCGCGCCCGCGTAAGGCTGTGCGCCGCGGGAAGTGAGGCGATGAGCACCGGCACCCACGAATATATCGACGATCCGCGCAACGCCGCGATCCTGATCTCGGTCAACGGCGTGCTGTTGCCGCGGGAGAAGGCGGTCGTATCCGTCTTCGATTCCGGCTTCGTGCTCGGCGACGGCGTCCGGGAGGGCATGCGCCTGGTCGACGGCGGGATCGAGGCGCTCGCGCTCCGCTCGCTGACCCCTTTCGGCGAAGCGAGCGGATGAGCATCGATCCGAAAGCCATCCGCGTCGAAAGGACGGCGGAGCGCGGACGCTATTTCTACGATTTCCCCGACGGCTCGCAGGCCGAGCTGGTCTACTTCGAACGGCCGCACGGCGTGGTCACCATCGACCACACCGAGACGCCGCGGAAACATCGCGGCCAGGGCATCGCCGCGGCGATCGTCGAACGCGCCGTGGAAGATTTCCGCGCCGCGCGCAAGAAGGTCATTCCCGCCTGCCCTTTCGCCTATCGCAAATTCAAGGAGCACCCGGAATGGTCCGGGCTTCTCCTTCACGGATAATGGAGCCGCCGGCATGAGCGACAGCACGGGCCCGATTGTCGAGCGCCAGGACGAGGCGACCGGCGGGGTCTATCGCGTGCGCATCAACGGCCATCTCGCCGAGATGACCTTCTCGCGCGCCGGCGACAGCCTGATCATCATCGAGCACACCGCCGTGCCGGAGGACCTCCGCGGCCAGCGGGTGGGCAATCTGCTGCTCGAAAAGGCGATCGCCGACGCGCGCGCCGGAGGGTTCAAGATCTTTGCGCTCTGCCCGTTCGCGGCCGCGCAGTTCCGCCGCCATCCCGAGTACCGGGACGTGCTTTCCACATGAGGGAGGGTCGGCTCCGCTTCAGCCGGCAGCGCGGTCGGCGTGCCGGCCGCCGTCATGGGCGGTGTCGCGCTCGAGCTTCTCCTCCTCGCGCTCAAGCTCCGCCAGCGCGAGGTCGAGCGCCGCCTTGGCGGTGTCGAGCTGCCCGGTGAGTTCGGCCACCGAGGCCCCGAGGTTGGAGCGGCGCTGCCGCGCCGCCCGGGCGAAGGTCGAATACGCGAAGTGCTTTTCGTCCTCGATGCCGGTCCGCCGATGCTCGGCGGCGATCTCGATATCGAGATCGGACACCATGCGGCCGAACTCCTCGATCATCGCCTCGATCTGCCCCACCTGGCGGCGACGCTCTTCAATCTGGAACCGCAACATGCGGACCGCGGCGTCTCGTGACTTCATACGCAATACTCCCCCAGATCCCGAGTCGTCCGTCCAAACAGCATGCGATCCCTGTGAAATGCTTAATCGCAGGCAGTGAACGGTAACGTTTCGTTTACGGGTCGCATTAATCATGCAGCACAGGGTTTAAAGCCGGGTAAACCGCAGGGGCGCGTTGTCGAGCAATCGTCCGCATCCCCACGAACCAGGCCTCGAAAACCCTTAGGCAAGGAAGTTGAACAGAGTCCGAGCCAGCATGCGATTAGGATTCAGGAATGGATTCAAGAGTCTATCGAGGAAAGTTCAGATTGTGCGCTTGCCCGCGCCAAACAGAATCTGTTAACCATTCCAAGATAGCGTATGCGTCGGATTTGATCCGGTTCGATCGCCAGGCCCACCGTGGCGGGTGCTGGCGAAATGAGCCCATGAGGGGATTTTGATGCGGGTCCTTCTGATCGAAGACGACAGCGCCACCGCGCAATCGATCGAGCTGATGCTGAAGTCCGAAAACTTCAACGTCTACATCACCGATCTCGGCGAGGAGGGTGTCGACCTCGGCAAGCTCTATGACTACGACATCATCCTGCTCGACCTGAACCTGCCCGACATGAGCGGCTACGACGTCTTGAAGACGCTGCGCGTCGCCAAGGTGAAGACGCCGATCCTCATCCTCTCCGGCCTCGGCGGGATCGAGGACAAGGTTCGCGGCCTGGGCTTCGGCGCCGACGACTACATGACCAAGCCGTTCCACAAGGACGAGCTCGTCGCCCGCATCAACGCCATCGTGCGCCGTTCGAAGGGCCACGCCCAGTCGGTGATCCAGACCGGCGATCTGCGCGTCAACCTCGACACCAAGACGGTGGAAGTGAACGGCGCCCGCGTGCATCTGACCGGCAAGGAATACCAGATGCTGGAGCTGCTCTCGCTCCGCAAGGGCACGACCCTCACCAAGGAAATGTTCCTGAACCACCTCTATGGCGGCATGGACGAGCCGGAGCTGAAGATCATCGACGTCTTCATCTGCAAGCTCAGGAAAAAGCTCGCCGCCGCGACCGACGGCAAGAATTACATCGAGACGGTATGGGGCCGCGGCTACGTGCTGCGCGAGCCCGACGAAGAGGAACTGCGCGAAAGCGCCTGATTTCTCCCGCTCCGCAAATGAAAAAAGGCCGGCTCTTCAGCCGGCCTTTTCGTTTTTCCAGTGCGCCCTCGGCTCACATGAGTCCGGCTTCGGCGAGCGGCCGCATGAAGCTCTCGCGGTCGAACGGCTTCATCATGTGCGCGTCCGCCCCGCTTCGCATGGCGCGGGCAACGTCCGCCGGATCGGTCTCCGAGGTCATGTAGAAGATCGTCGGCTGCGCCCCGCCCGGCAGCGCGCGGAGCTTGGTCAGGAACTTCATCACGTCGCCGTCCGGCATCAGCCAGTCCACCACCACGCAATCCGGCATCTCGTTGCGGCAGAGATCGATCGCGTCGGCGCGCGTCTCGGCCTCGCTCACCCGGATGTTCACGTCTTCCAGGATTCGTTTCGCGACCTTCCGGATCGAGCTCGAATCGTCGACGATGAGACAATGTTTCATCAGACTTCACCCCGCTTGACGCCTGCCGTTTTCGGCAATCTTGAGCGAAAGTCTTAGCGATCGGGGGTTACTTCGCAGTCAAGGAGCGTGCTTAAAAGTCCTTGCTGCGCAATGGGTAAGCTTTGCACGCCGGCGTTAGGAGGTCGGCAAGGTTTGGCCGCGCGTCAGGTGATCGGCCGCGCTCCGAGCACAACGCGGTTCTCTTCCTGCGTGGCGATGACGCCCATCTTTGCCTCGCGTGCGAGCAGCGCCGCGTAGAGCGGCTGAACGGCGTGCGCGTCGAGCGGGTTGGGCATGGCGCCCTCGGCGATGACTTCCTTGATTCCGGCGGGAAGCTTGGCGCGATCGCCCTCGGCGACGATGCGAATGACCGTTTCACCCGCCTCGCGCTCGGCGGTGACAGTGATTTTCCCGCCGCGTGCGACCGAATTCAGCGCGATGATCAGGAGGTTGAGGACCAGCTTCGCCTCCGCCTTCGGCATCAGGCCGGCCTTCACCTGCCAGTCGAGCTGCGGCTTTTCCCGCTCCATCATGGCCGCCGCGACGCGGCCGGCATCGGCCATGTCGAGCTCGGCCCCCGCGCCGCCCGAGGCGCCGAAGGCGAGCCTGGAGAATTGCAGCTTGGCGCTTGCCTGCCGCGCGCTCTTCTGGACGAGATCCTGCGCGAACTCGCGCATCGATTCGTCCTTCTCCTCCTCCAGCACTTCGAGGCCGTTCACGATCGCGCCAACCGGCGAGATGATGTCGTGGCAGACGCGGCTCGCGACGAGCGCGGCCAGCTCCAGCGGGTCGATCTTGTCGTAGGTCATGCGATCCGGCGGGTGGCCCTGGAAATCGGGATTGTGAAGTCTGAAGCGAATCCGACTCAAACGGTCGCGGGCAAGGCTTACAGGCGTCATTCCCGGCTCACAAGCCGCTCTTCGCCATCGTTCAGCCTTAACGCCACGTTTACCCTGAGGGGCGAACTGTAGGGGGCGAGGAATCGAGCGTTTCCGGGCTCTTCCTCCTCCGCCGAGGCGAGGGACGCTCAATGGCTGGTTTCCGAATCTTTCTGTTGCGCTTCGCTGCGATGCTCTTGATCGCGGGGAGCTGCATTCCGGCCTCCGCGGCCACCCAGAGCAACAGCAGCGGCACCTACACCGCCGACGAGATCGTCGACGCGGGGCACCGGTTCTTTGGCGAGATTTCCGGCAGTCTCGCCACCCTCGTGGAGCGGGCGGTTTCCCATTACGGGCTGCCGAATGGCTACATCATCGGCCAGGAAGGCTCGGGCGCCATCATCGGCGGCCTGCGCTACGGCGATGGCGTGCTCTACACCAAGATGGAAGGCCGCCGGCAGGTCTACTGGCAAGGCCCGTCCATTGGCTGGGACCTCGGCGGCGACGGCAACCGCACCATGATGCTGGTTTACGAGCTGCCGAACGCCGTCTCGATCTACCACCGCTACGTCGGGGTGAACGGCTCCGCCTACCTGGTCGGAGGCCTCGGGATGACGGTTCTCGCCAACAAGATGCCCGACCGCACGGTCACAGTCGTGCCCATCCGCAGCGGCGTCGGAGCGCGGCTCGGGGTCAATGTCGGCTATCTGAAGTTCACGCCGAAGCCGACCTGGAATCCCTTCTGATGCCGCATCGGGCGCTGCAGCGTGCCCGAATCGTCACACCCTGCAAGGATTTGACTCTATCGGACTGGAATTGCATGGGGCGGCGCGGCTCACTTCTGTTGCCGGCCCGGTTTCCCTCCTATAGTGCCGGTCTTGAGGGTGGCGTAGCGGAGCCGTCATGATCCAGTCGGCTATGATCTTCGCCCTCGGCATCTTCGCGAGCGGCTTGGTCTGGCTCGCCTTCTCGGTTGCTCTTGTGCGTCGCGCACGGCGTATCACCGAGCGGCGGCTTCTGGCCGGGATCGCTGTGCGGCGGGCCGAGTTCGAGACAGAGCGGGACGAGTTGCGAGCGCGCCACGCCGTGCAGATGCACCGGCTTGAGCGCGAGGTCAGCCGCGTGCTCGACATGGCGACCGCCCACCGGCTCGAGGCCGACCTGAAAGAGCGCGACCTCATGAACGCGCGCGCCGAACTCATCGCCGACGAAGAGGACTTCGTCGACATCGAGCGCCGTCTGGCGGGCGAGCGCGAGACTATTCAGGACCTGGAGCGGCGGCATGCCGAGGCCGGCGCCGCGCTCCGCGCCGCCCAGCATGCGCTGAAGCTGGAGACGAAGCGCCGCACGAACGCCGAGGAAGCGCTCGACGAGGCGAACATCCTCGCCGACCAGCGGCGGCTGGCGCTGACGGCGCTCCGCTCGGAGAACGATTCGCTCCGCGCCCGCCTCGGCGAGGAGCCCGGCTCCCCGGTCCCCTTCGAGTTCGAAGACGCGAAGCTGCCGCGCGCGGTGACCGCCCGCGTATCGCTCGACGATCTCGCCCCCGAAAGGATCCCGCAGCAGAGCACCGGCAGCGTAGTGCCGCTGCCGACGCGCGCCCGCCAGATGGCGTCCGAATCGTCGGAGCAATCCGCCGCCGTGGTTGCCGAGGCGACGCGCGACCTGCAGCGGATCGCCGTCGAGGGCAAGGAGGACGGCGGCAAGGAGATCTGGCGCGCCCCGGCCGCGGCGGCGCAGCAGCCCCGCATGCCGACCGCCTCGCAAGGTCCCGGCAACATCGGCGAACTGGTGGCGCTGCGCATCGCGCCCGCCGATGGCACGGAGAGCAAGCCCAAGCAGCCTGCCGCGGAGACGAAGGGCAATCCCGAGAATCGCTTCTTCGAAGCTCTCGCCGAAATCCGGGCCCTGAAGCGCGCCGCCAATCAGGCGGGCGAGTGACGCGGGCCTGATGTTCGCGCCTTCGATCTACGGGTCTGTCCCCGCATCCTGAGCCTTCCGCCGACCTGGCAGTCTTATCAGCCGCCGGCCGGAAGCCGCACCGGGTTGCTCCAGGCCCAGCGGCCGGCGGCATCCGCCACGGCGAAGCGGAACCAGTCGCCGGCAAACCGCTCGAGCGGAAGAGCGCCCCGCGTGAGCTGGCGGCCGGGCACATGCACCGCGCGGCAGCCGCGTCCGACCACCGCGATGTTGACAACCGGCGAACACTCCACGTGCAGCATGCCGCCGGAAATTTCCGCCGCATGGATTTCCGGCCCCTGGCTCGAGTAGAAGTGGCCGGCCTTCAGCGCACGAAGCAGCGCGCCCGGCTCGTTCTCTTCGGCCTTCACCATGACCCATCCGCCGCAGGCATCGTCGACGCGGAAATGGGCGTCGTCGGTGGCGATCGCCGTCAGCCCCCGCCCCTCGTTCAGGAGCTGGTCGAGGAGCGCGCCACCATCGCCCCGGCCGCACTCCAGCGCGCAGCCGTGGTTGTAGATCTCGACGGCGTGCGCCATCGGCAGCGCGCGCCCGTCCTCGATGCCGAGGCTCGACCATTGCGGATGCGCGATCGCCACGAAGGCGCCTGCGTCATAAGCGCGTTGTGCGAGCTCGACGCCGGTCTCCTTCTCGCCGGTGGGAGGAAAATCCTCGGGCAGCCCGACCGTCAGGATGTGCCAGTCCTCGCCCTGCGAGTTCGCCGGCGCGTGCACCTCGGCGCCGAGGATGGTGGTGAAGCTGTTGGTGCGGAACGGCCGCGTATCGACGATCGGAAACCCGTAGCGCGGCAGGAAATGATCGGTCAGCGCCAGGAAATCGTACCCTGCCTCGCGGTAGTGCGCGACGACAGTCTCCGGCGCGAGCTTGCCGTCGGAGCGGGTGGAATGCGTATGCAGATTGCCGCGGAAGAAGCGGCCCGGAGATTGGAAGAAGTTAGATTGGAAAAAGTCGAGGCTCATGACGCACCGGACGATCGGACTCGCCTGGCGTTCATAACGCCCGCCGATGACAGGCGCATGAGGAATCGCGTCGGACGATCAGCCGGGGTTGAGCGCAGCCTCCGCCACCGCCCCGAGGAGCACCGGCTCGCCGCTTTCATCGACGCTGACGAAGGTGAACTCCGCTTCGGTGACCTTGGTGCGCAGCCCGTGGCCGGCGCGCAGCACCCAGACCTCGATGTGGAAGGTGAGCGACGTGCGTCCGACACGGACAAGCGCCGCGTAGCAGCAGACCGTGTCGCCCACCTTGACCGGGTGGTGGAAGGACATGTCGGTCACGGCGACGGTCGCGACGCGGCCACGCGCGCAGGCGGCGGCCGCCATCGCGCCTGCCGAATCCATCAGCGACATGATCCAGCCGCCAAAGATATCGCCAGCGGGATTGGTATCGGCCGGCATGGCGAGCACGCGCGAGGCAAGCTCGCCGCGCGGCGTCGGCATGTCGTGCGACGTTGGCGCCGCCCACGCCTCCGCTTCATCAACCGTGTAGGGCCACATGCGCTCTCTCCATTGATTCGAGCTGCCGCCGCCTACCAAACAAAGAAGTATGGCGGTTTGTGCATTGCACAAAGTCGCCCGCTGCAACGCAGCGAGGCGCCGGGCGCATGCCTGCACGGCGAAGGAGAGCGTGAATCTTGGGATTTTCCTCCCAGAGGAGCGTGTTTCCTGCCGTTCCCGTGACAGACGGCGCGCTATGCTCCACCTACCCGACGGAAAGTTCGACAGGCCTGCCTTGCAGAAGACCCTGACCCGAGCGCAGCAGATTCAGTCAGCGCTCGCCGACGATATCGTGCACGGGCGCATCGCGCCCGGCCAGCCGCTCGACGAGACGCGGCTTGCGGCGTCCTACGGGGTTTCGCGCACCCCGATCCGCGAGGCGATCCGCCAGCTCGAGGCGATAGGTCTTGCGGAGGCGCGGCCGCATCGCGGCGCGGTGGCTGCGCGGATCTCGGCGGAACGGCTGGACGAGATGTTCACCGTCATGGCCGAGCTCGAATCGGTCTGTGCGCGCCGCTGCGCCCTTTTCATGACCCCGCCGGAGCGGCGTGCGCTGGAGACGGTGCAGGCGGAAGGCGGCAAGCTGATAGCGTCGGGCTCGGTCACGGATTATTCCGACCACAACAACCGCTTCCACGACACGATCTATTCAGGCGCGCATAACGGCTATCTGGCGGAGCTCACGCTGACGGTGCGGCAGCGGGTAGCGCCGTTCCGCAAGGCGCAGTTCGAGAGCCTCGGACGGCTGTCGAAGTCGCACACAGAGCACGAGCGCGTGGCGAAGGCGATCCTGCGCGGCGACGGGGACGCGGCTGCGAACGAGATGCGCGCGCATCTCGCCGTCGTCCGCGACGCTGTCGATGGCGTCGTGGCGCCTCCGGCACGGCGCGCCGCGTCTCAGGCGAGCGCTACCTCAGGCAGCGCCGACCGGCTCTGAAGATAGGCGCGCCAGCCGCCGAAATGCGAGATATCGGCGGCGCCCTTCACCGCCTCTGCCTCGACCAGGAACCCCTTCACCGCCGTCCCGTCCTCCAGCTCCAGCGTGCCGATGGAGAGCGGCGGGGGAATGAGCGCGACGAACCGGCCGAACCCATCCGCGGAGAGCGACCAGATCTCCGTGTCGACGGCGCTCCCCTCGCCCCGCCTGCAGCGCAGCAGCCCCGGCTTCGCGGGCGAGCCGCTGAGCGCGAAGAGCCGATAGTCGGCCCCCGTCCGCGCGGTCCGGCAGAAGACCCCGCCGAGCCCCACGAGCTGCCCGTTGAGCGGCATTCCCGAAAGATGCGCGCCGAGCACCGCCACCTCGATACGGCCTGCGGGCGAGCCTTCCGGCGCTGTCCCGAGCTCCAGCGGCCATCCCGTCGCACCGAGCGTGCCGGTCGTGGCGAGGTGGAGGTCGCGCGCGATCCCGGCCAGCCGTCCGTCGGCGCCGGCCGGCCCAATGAGGGTCACCCCCGAGGGACGTCCATCCGACCGCGCGCCGGTGGGCACGGCGACGGCCGAGAGATCGAGCAGGTTGACGAAATTGGTGTAGGTGCCAAGCCGTGCATTGGCGCCGATCGGATCGGCCTCCACGTCGGCGAGAGTGCAGGGCGACGGGATCGACGGCACGCAGAGGAGATCGATGTCGGCCCACACAGGCTCGATCTTCCGCGCCAGCGCCTTCAGCCTGTATATCCCCTCGAAGGCCTGGCTGGCGCTGAGCGCGGTCGCCCCGCCGATGATCTTCCGCGTCACCGGATGGATGCTCTCCGGGCGCGTCTCCATCATCTCCCGGATCGCGGCGTAGCGTTCCGCCACCCATGCGCCCTTATAGAGAAGCGCGCCGACGGCATGGAAATCGGCGAAGGGGATAGGCACGATCGTGGCGCCGAGCGCAGCGAGTTGACCGAGCGCCGCCTCGTAGGCCTCGGCCGACGCCGCGTCGCCAAAGAAGATTCGCTCCGCCTTTGCCGGAACGCCAACCCTGATTGCCGGAGGGCGCGGCTGGAACAATGGAGCTGGCATGCGGCGCGAGAACGGATCGGCCGCATCGTACTCGGCAAGCACGGCAAAGGTCGCCCACGCATCCTCGACCGTCAGCGCCAGCACCGAGACGCAGTCGAGCGTGCGGCAGGCCGGCACCACGCCGGCGGTGGAGACCGCGCCAAGGCTCGGCTTCAGCCCGACGATGTTGTTCAGCGCTGCCGGCACGCGGCCCGAGCCCGCCGTGTCGGTGCCGAGCGCGACCGCCACGATTCCCCGCGCCACCGCCACCGCCGAGCCAGAACTCGAGCCGCCCGGCACAAGGGCGGGATCGCACGCGTTCACCGGCACGGCGTAGGGCGTGCGCACGCCGACGAGGCCGGTCGCGAACTGGTCGAGATTGGTCTTGCCGACGATGAGCGCCCCCGCGCTCCTCAGTCTCGCCACGGCCTCCGAATCGCGCTCCGGCGTGCAGGAATAGTCCGGGCAGGCCGCGGTGGTCGTCAGGCCGGCCGCATCGATATTGTCCTTCACCGCGACCGGCACGCCCCACAGCGCCTTTCCCGGATCGAACGCGCCGAGCGCCGCGGCCTCCGCCTTCAGAACCGCGACAGCCGCAACGGAAATGAAGATGCCCGGATCGGCAACCCGCGCGAGCCGCCGCGCCACTTCCTCGACGATCTCCTGCGGGGAAAGGCCAGCGCGGTAGGCCGCGTGCAGGCTGGCTATCGTGAAGGGCAGGCTTTCAAGATCTGGCATCCGGCCGATTACTCACCGTTTCCCGTCGTCTTCAAGGATCAGGACCGGCCGCTCCCACTGGATCAGCACCACGCAGCCATCCTCCGACCAGACCGAATGCTCCGTCCCGGCCGCGTTGAAGACGATCGAGCCCGTCCCATAGCGCCCCTTCTCGTCACTCTGCGAGCCTTCAAGCACCAGCACGCTCTCAAGCCCCTGATGCAGGTGGCGCGGAACAGACGCGCCCGCCTCGTAGCGAAGCACCGCAACGCTTGGACCGTCCGCGCCGCCGTCCACCAGCTTGCACATCTCGACGCCCAACCTGAACGGCTCGAAGGCGAGCGCCCGCCAGCCTCCCGCAAGCAGCTTCGTCGCGTCAGAGTGCGCGTTCATCCGATCGCCTCGAGCACCCGGTCGGTCGGCGCGGTCCAGCCGACGATCGCGCCTTGCGCGCGGATCATGTCGAGCGTCGCCGCCTTGAACTCGGCAAAATAGCTCTCCGTCGCGTCCTCGGCGAGCAGGCAGTCGAAGCCGCGGTCGTTCGCCTCGCGCATCGTCGTCTGCACGCAGACCTCCGTGGTCACGCCGGCGAAGACGAGGCTCTTCGTGCCAAGCTTCTGCAGCACCGCCGTCAGGTTCGTTCCGTAGAAGCTTCCCTTGCCGGGCTTCTCGATCACGGTCTCGCCTTCGACCGGCGCGAGCGCCGCGACGATCTCGGCGCCCGGTTCGCCGGCGATCAGCACGCGCCCCATGGGCCCCGGATCGCCGATCCGAAGCGTCGGCGACCCGCGCTCGCGCTTCGCCGGCGGACAATCGGAAAGGTCGGGCCGATCGCATTCCCTGGTGTGGATGACGGGGAGCCCCGCCGCGCGAAACCCTTCGATCAGCCGCCCGACCGTCGGCACGATGGCGGCAAGCCGGTTCACGTCGTTGCCAAGGCTCTCCCCGAAGCCTCCCGGTTCGATGAAATCGCGCTGCATGTCGATGACGATGAGCGCGGTGGTGTCCGGCTCGAAATGGAAGGGAAAGGGCGCCGCGTCGATCTCCGCCATCACCAGCACTCCGTCATCCAGCACTCAGCCATCACCAGCACTCAGCCATCAATGGTGCCCCGCCATGTGGCGGCCGATGACCGCGATGTCCGCCGTCTCGCCCGGCGTTTCATAAGCGATCCGCCCCTCCGACATGACGAGCACGCGGTCGGAAAGCTCCAGAATCTCGTCGAGGTCCTCGCTGATGAGAAGCACCGCCGCGCCGCCGTTCCGCGCCGCGACGATGCGCGAGCGAATTTCCGCCACCGCCGAGAAGTCGAGCCCGAAGCAGGGATTGGCGACGACCAGCAGGTCGACGTCGCCGGTCAGCTCGCGCGCCAGCACGGCGCGCTGCACGTTGCCGCCGGAAAGGGTCGCGATCGGCGAATCCATCGAGGCGGTCTTCACGCTGAACCGCTCGATCAGCATGCGCGCGTTGGAGCGCATCGCTTTCATCTTCAGCCAGAACGACGGTTTCGCGCCCCCGTGGCATCGCCCCGGTTCATATCAAAGGTGCGGAAGGCAAGATTCTCCGTCACCGCCATGCGCGGCGCGCAGGCGTTCTTCAGCGGCTCCTCCGGAATGAAGCGGACCTGGTGCTCGCGCGTCTCGGCGCGCGTGGCCGCGTAGGGCGTGCGCCCGACGAGGATTTCGCCGGCCTCCGCCGGCCGCTGCCCCGCCAGCACTTCGGCAAGCTCCTTCTGGCCGTTGCCGGAGACGCCGGCGATGCCCACGATCTCGCGGCTGTAGACGACCAGATCGTCGATCGCGATGGACTTCGTGCCGGTCTGGTCCTTCGCCCTCAGCGCCTTGATCTGCAGCACGGGCACGTCGCGGTCGGCCGCTCCCTGGCGCGTCGCGACCTGCGCCACCTCGCGCGACCCGATCATCATCGCGGCCATGTCGTCGCGCGTGAGGTCGGCCACCTTGCCGGAGCCCGCGAGCTTCCCCTTGCGCAGGACGCTGACATCCTGCGCGAAGGCCATGACCTCGCGAAATTTGTGCGAGATCATGAAGACGGTGATCTCGCCGCGGTCGGCCATCGCCTTCAGCAGGCCGAGCACCTCCTCCGCCTCGCCCGGCGTGAGCACCGAGGTCGGCTCGTCGAGGATCAGGAAGCGGCTCTTCAGGTAGATCTGCTTCAAGATCTCGAGCTTCTGCTTCTGCCCCGCCGCGAGCTGCGAAATCGGCCGGTCGAGCGGAATGCGGAACGGCATCGTCTCGAGGAACGCGTCGAGCGCCTTCCGCTCCTTGCGCCAGTCGATGATCGCCGGCACGTGCGAGCGCGACAGGACGAGGTTTTCCGCGGCACTGAGCGAGGGGATCAGCGTAAAATGCTGGTAGACCATGCCGAGCCCGTGCTGATGGGCGTCGCGCGGATTGGCGATGGTCAGCTCGCGGTTGTCGACCAGCACCGAGCCTTCGGTCGGGCGGTAGAAGCCCATCATGCATTTGACCAGCGTCGACTTTCCCGCGCCGTTCTCGCCGAGGAGGGCATGGAAAGTACCGGCGCCGACCTTGATCGACACGTCCTCGAGCGCCGTGAAGCTGCCGAAGCGCTTGGTCATGCCGATGGTCTCGACGGAGAGCGCGGCGGCCTTCTGCGCCGGCGCGGCCGGCCGCGGAGCGGGCATCGGCGGCTCTTCGAGGAGCGCATCGGCCTGCGCCAGGGCGCGCGCGATCAAGGCAGTTGCTCCACGAAGGTCTTCGCGTTCGACACGGTGCCGAACACGCCGCCCTGCATCTTCACCATCTTGATCGCCGCGAGATGGTTGCCGTGATCCGTCGCCCCGCAGCAATCCTCCAACAGCAGGCATTCGAAGCCGCGGTCGTTCGCCTCGCGCATCGTGGTGGAGACACATACGTCGGTGGTGATGCCGGCAAGCGCGATGTTCCTGATGCCGCGCTGGTTCAGGATCAGCTCCAGGTCGGTGGCGCAGAACGAGCCTTTGCCGGGCTTGTCGATGATCGGTTCGCCATCGAGCGGATAGAGTTCTTCGATGATGTCCCAGCCCGGCTCGCCGCGCACCAGGATGCGGCCACATGGCCCCGAGTCGCCGATCCCCGCGCCGATCCTCCGGGAGCGCCAGCGCTTGTTGGCCGGGAGGTCAGCGAGGTCCGGGCGATGGCCTTCGCGCGTATGGATGATGGTGTAGCCGCCGGCGCGCAGCGCCTTCAGCACCCGCTTGATCGGCTCGATCGGCGCGCGCGTCAGCGAAAGATCGTAGCCCATCTTGTCGACATAGCCGCCCGGGCCGCAGAAATCCGTCTGCATGTCGATGACGATGATGGCGGTGTTCTCGGGCCGAAGGTCCCCGTTCCAGGGCCAGGGATACGGATCGGCGTCGATGAAACGCCCGGCCGGCGCCGTGGCGGATTTGTCGATCATCGGGATGACGGCTGCCATGGAATCGTTCTCCGCCTATTTCGTGATGGAGAGTTCGGAGGGCGCGCCCGCCAGCGAGCGGGTCGGCGACGAGGTCGCGATCATGATGAGCAGCGTCAGCACATAAGGCGCGGCGTAGAAAAGGTAATAGCCGTGCGTGACGCCGACCGATTGCAGCGCCGGCCCGAGCGCCCCCGCGCCGCCGAAGAGGAGCGCGGCGCCGAAGCAGGCGAGCGGGTTCCAGCGCGCGAAGATGACGAGCGCCACCGCCATCAGGCCCTGGCCGGACGAGATGCGCTCGTTCCAGCTACCGGGATAATAAAGCGAGAGGTAAGCCCCGCCGACGCCTGCCAATACGCCGCCCGCCGCCGTCGCCAGCAGCCGCACCCAGTCGACGTTGTAGCCCATCGCACGCGCCGCGTCGGCGCTGTCGCCGACCGTGCGCACGACGAGGCCGATCTTGGTGTTGGCGAAAGCCCACCAGAGGAAGAGCGAGAGCGCCGCGCCGATCAGGAAGAGCACGTTGACGTTCAGCGCCGCCTCCACCTGCGGAACGCTCGACCACGCACCGAACGGGATGGCGGGAAGGTGCGGCGCGACCGGCTGCACGTAGGGCTTGCCGAAGAAGAACGCGAGGCCCGTCCCGAACAGCATCAGCGCGATGCCGACGGCGATGTCGTTGACGCGCGGGAACTTGCAGATCCAGCCATGGAAGGCGCCGAAGCATGCCCCGGCCAATCCCCCGGCCAGCACGCCGAGCCACGCCGACGATGTCTCGTAGGCGATGGCGTAGCCCGCCATGGCGCCGAAGACGAGCGTGCCTTCCAGCCCGAGATTGATGCGCCCGCTCTTCTCGGTGATGCATTCTCCGAGGCTGACGAAGAGGAACGGCGTCGACACGCGGATCGCGCCGCCGAGCACCGCCAGAGGCACGCCCCAGAGTCCGATGCCGGTCTCCTCCATCAGCGGGCCACTCCTCTGTTCCTCGCCCACATTTCCGGCTGGAAGATGTGGAAGCGCCCGTAGAGGGTCTCCGAAAGCAGCACCACGACGAAGAGCAGGCCCTCGAGCACCAGCATCGTCGCATCGGGCAGGCCCATGCGGCGCTGGATCAGGCCGTTCGACGCTTCGACCCCGCCGAGGAGGATGGCGAAGGGGATGATCGCGAGCGGGTTCTGCCGCGCCAGGAACGCGATCAGGATTCCGGTGTAGCCGTAGCCGGCCGCGAGCGAGGCGTTGGCGTTGCCCTGGATCGCCGCAACCTCGAACATTCCGGCGAGGCCGGCGAAGGCGCCACCGAGCGCCGTGAAGCCGATGACGAGGCGCTTCACCGGCAGGCCCTGCAGCAGCGCCGCGCGGACGTTGCCGCCGGAGATGCGGGCGGAAAAGCCCCAGGTGGTCTTCTCGATCAGCACCCAGGCGATGATGCAGCCGAGAATCCCCGCGGCGAGCCCCCAGTGCACATCCATCCCGGGGATGTTGCCGATGCGGAAGGCCGGATCGATCGGCGCGGTCGAAGGCTTGTTCAGGCTGGCCGGATCGCGGAGCGGTCCCTCGACGATCTGGTTCATCACGGCGATGGCGATATAGGCCATCAGCAGGCTGGCGATCGTCTCGTTGACGCCGCGGTACTGGCGGAGCGCGCCGATCGCCCCGATCCAGATGCCGCCGGCAACCATCGCGGCAATTGCCATCAGCGGTATCACGATGAAGGGCGAGGCAAAGGTGAGCGGCGGGGCGATCGCGGCAGCCGCGAGGCCGCCCAGAACGATCGCGCCCTCGCCGCCGATGATGACCAGCCCGAGGCGGGCCGGAAGCGCCACGCAGAGCGCCGCCAGAAGCAGCGGCGAGGCCCGCTGCAGCGAATTCTGCACCGAAAACCAGGTGCCGAAGCCGCCCTTGTACATGAGCGAATAGAGATCGATCGGCGACTTGCCGAGCACCAGGATGAAGATGCCGAAGAGCGCCAGCCCGACGATCATCGCCGCCACCGGGATGACGAACGCCTCGGAGCGCCGCGCCAGCCATTCGCCGAGCGGCGGGGCCACTTCGGCTGGAGGGCCGCCAAGCCCCACGGCGACGGTATCGCTCGTCATCTGCGCCATGCCGCCTCCGCTGCAAGCAACGCGCCAGTCCCTCCCCCCTCGCGGCGGCGACGGGGGAGGGACGAGATCCTTGACACTGCGATCATCCCCTCAATTCGCCGCCTGCCGCGGATGCTCAGGACGTCGATCCGAGAACGCCCTCGACGAGGTAGTTCATGCTTTCGAGCTCGATCGCCGTCTCAACATAGGCGGTGCCGGCGGGGACGACCTCGTTGCCGGCGTTATCCTTGAGCGGCCCCTTGATGACCGAATAGCCGCCCTTCTTGATGTCCGCGAGGACGGCGTCGGCGTTGGCCTTCGCCGCGTCGCTGACGGCCGGCCCATACGGGCTCATCTTGACGAAGCCTTCCGCGATGCCGCCGCGCACGAAGTTCGGCAGCGGCTCGCCCGCCATCTTCTTCGTCACGAAGCCCTTGTAGACTTCCGCCCAGTTCCACTCCGCGCCAGTAAGGTAAAGCTCGGGCGCGAGCGGACTCTGGTTGGCATGGTAGCCGCAGACATAGGCGCCGCGGCCGGCGGCCGTCTGCACGGTTACCTTCGGGCCATCGACGTGGCAGGTAACGACATCGACGCCCTGGTCGATGAGCGCGTTCGTCGCCTCGGCCTCCTTCACCGCCAGCGACCATTCGCCGGTGAAGATCACCTGCGTCGTGATCGTCGGATCGACGCTCCGCGCGCCGAGCGTGAAGCTGTTGATGTTGAGGAGCACCTGCGGAATGGGCTTCGCGGCCACGAAGCCGATCTTCTTCGACTTCGTCGTGTGGCCGGCGACGATGCCGTTCAGGTACTGGCCCATGCCGATGTAGCCGAAATAGGAGCCGGTGTTCGCCGGGTTCTTGTCGGTCCACAGGCCGCCGCAATGACGGAACTGGATGTCCGGGTATTTCGCGGCCATCGCCAGCATGTGCGGGTCGAAATACCCGAACGAGGTGGGAAAGATCAGCGTCGCGCCGTCGAGGTTGATCATCGACTCCATGGTTTTCTGGACGTCGACGGTCTCCGGAACGTTCTCCTCCTCGACGACCGTGAGGCCAGGTATATCCTTCAGCGCCGCTGCACCTTCGGCGTGGGCCTGGTTGTAGCCGTAATCGTCCTTCGGCCCGACATAGATGAAGCCGGCGGTGAGATCGGCGGCAAAGGCGCGGCTGATGGGCAAGCCCAGCGTGCCGAGCGCTGCGCCGGCGGCGCCGGCCTTCAGAAGATCGCGGCGAGACGGATAAAGCAGGCGCGACATCAAGTGCTCCTTTCCTGTGCATCGAGCGGCAGGATTCCCCGAGGAACTGCGCCCCTATCAAGATTGCATGCAATCTGGGTGCCAAGTGCGGAGAGCGCGGAGAACCGAGCCGCTCCGGCGGATTCCCGCCGGCAGCCCGGCGCGAATTGCTCACCTCGAAGCCGCCGGATTTGCCAACCGCCCATGAGCTGTTGGCAGGAGGACCGCAGCGCCTGCACAAACAATCGGCAAGCCATGGGAACTCCCCGCGTGCGCGAGCGATCTTCCCTGCTTGAAACACTACAATAGGTGTAGTAAACACCATTAATGAGTGCTCGACACCGATAACTGATGTGTGAAGCATGATATCAGCCGCCCAACTCCGCGCAGCTCGCGCCCTGCTCGGTTTCGATCAGAAGAAGATCGCCGAGCTGGCCAGCCTGTCGGTGCCGACGATCCAGCGCATGGAGGCGAGCGACGGCGTGATCCGCGGCAACGTGGATTCCCTCATGAAGCTCATTGCGGCGCTCGATGCGGCCGGGATCGAGCTGATCGGGGAAGGCGCTGTCAGTCCGGCCGGTGGGCGCGGGGTGCGCCTGAAGGAGCCGCGGTGAACCTGCCGCTCCTTGCGATCGCCGCGTTCTTCGCGGTCAGCATCGCAGCGATCGTTCTGAACCGCGTCCCCGCGGTCTCTACCGCCGTCTATTCCGCGACGTCCGCGATATCGGCGGTCCTCGCAGCCTATGCGCTCGCCCATCTTCTCTCCGGCGCGCCGCCCGTCGATCGGACCCTGCCGCTCGCCTTGCCGTGGCTCGGGGCGCATTTTCGCATTGACGCGCTCGCCGCCTTCTTCCTCGCCGTCGTCAATCTCGGCGGCGCGGCCGCGAGCCTCTATGCGCTCGGCTACGGCCGTCACGAAGAAGCGCCGCACCGCGTGCTGCCGTTCTATGCGGCCTTCCTCGCCGGCATGAACATGGTGGTGATGGCGGCCGACGCCTTCACCTTCCTGCTCTCGTGGGAGCTGATGTCGCTCGCGTCCTGGGCGCTGGTGATGGCCCATCACCGGGTGCGCGAGAACGCCGAGGCTGGCTTCATCTACCTGATCATGGCGGGCTTCGGGACGTTCTGCCTGCTGCTCGCCTTTGGCCTGCTCGCCGGGCCGGACGGAAACTATGCCTTCGCCGCCATCCGCTCCGGCGCGCCCTCCCCGGCGATCGCGGCGCTTGTCCTGGCGCTGGTTCTGATCGGCGCGGGCTCGAAGGCCGGGCTCGTGCCGCTGCATGTCTGGCTGCCGCTCGCGCACCCCGCCGCGCCGAGCCATGTCTCGGCACTGATGAGCGGCGTGATGACGAAGGTCGCCGTCTACGGTTTCGTGCGCATCGTCTTCGATCTCGTCGGCGCGCCGGCATGGTGGTGGGGCGCCGTCCTCCTCGCCGTGGGCGGCGCGACGAGCGTGCTCGGCATGCTCTATGCCCTGATGCAGCGCGACCTGAAGCGCGTGCTTGCCTACAGCACCATCGAGAATATCGGGCTGATCTTCGTGAGCCTCGGGCTGTCGCTGGCGTTCAAGGCGAACGCCATGCCGGCCGCCGCCGCTCTCGCGATGACCGCCGCGCTCTTCCACGTCCTGAACCACTCGCTGTTCAAGAGCCTGCTCTTCTTCGGCTCGGGCGCGGTGCTGACCGCGACGGGCGAGCGCGACATGGAGCATCTCGGCGGGCTCATCCACCGCATGCCGCTGACAAGCTTCGCTTTCCTGGTCGGCTGCGTCGCCATCTCGGCCCTGCCGCCGCTCAACGGCTTCGCATCCGAATGGCTGACCTTCCAGGCGATCCTGATCAGCCCATCGCTGCCGCAATGGGTGCTGAAGTTCGCTGTCCCCGCCGTCGGCGCGCTTCTCGCGCTGTCGGCGGCGCTTGCCGCGGCGTGCTTCGTCAGGGTCTACGGCATCAGCTTCCTCGGCCGGCCGCGCACACCTGCCGCCGCCACCGCGCACGAGGTGGACCGTTTCTCGCTCGCCGCGATGTTCGCGCTCGCTTCGCTCTGCGTGCTCGCGGGCATCCTTCCGGGCTTCGTCATCGACGGGCTGGCGCCTGTCGTCCAGGGCCTCGTCGGCGGCCGCATGCCGGCGCAGGCGCACGCCGCCTGGCTGACGATCACGCCGATCGGCGAAAACCGCAGCTCCTACAATGGCCTGCTGGTCTTCGTGTTCATCGCGATCTCCGCGGCGCTCGCCGCCCTCGCCGTGCGAACGCTGGCATCGCACGCGACGCGTCGCTCCGACCCATGGGATTGCGGCTTTCCCGATGCGCGCCCGGCGACGCAATATTCCGCCGGCAGCTTCGCGCAGCCCATCCGCCGCGTCTTCGGATCGGCCGCCTTTCGCGTGCGCGAGGAGGTCGACATGCCGCCGCCCGGATCGATGCGCGCGGCGCGGTTCACGCTGGTTCTCCGCGATCTCGTCTGGGAGACGTTCTACGTCCCGCTCGCCGCCGGCATCAGCTTCACCGCGGGCCAGCTCAACGTGCTGCAGTTCCAGACAATCCGCCGCTACCTCTCGCTCGTCTTCGCCACGCTGGTGCTGCTCCTTCTGGTGCTCGCGCTATGGCGATGATCGCGGAGCTCGCAGTGCAGGGAGCGCAGATGGCGCTCGTGCTCCTGCTCGCGCCGCTCCTGACCGGCTTCGTGCGCAAGGTGAAGGCGCGGCTCCTGTGCCGCCGCGGTCCGCCGCTGCTGCAGCCTTACAGGGATCTGATCCGCCTCCTCAGGAAGGAGGTGGTCATCGCGCACAATGCGTCCTGGCTCTTCAACGCAGCGCCTTATCTGATCTTCGCCGCCACCTGGGTCGCGGCGGCGCTGGTGCCGACCTTCGCGATGGGGCTGCATTTCAGCTGGTCGGCCGACCTCATCGCCATCACCGCGCTGATCGGCAGCGCGCGCTTCTTCCTGGCGCTCGCCGGCATGGACGTCGGCACGAGCTTCGGCGGAATCGGGTCAAGCCGCGAAGTGATGATCGCCTCGCTCGCCGAGCCGGCGATGATCATGATCACCTTCACCGTCGCGCTCATCGCCGGCTCGACGCAGCTCTCCAATATCGCCGCCTTCATGCTGTCGCCCGCGGCGGGCCTGAGCGTATCGCTGCTTCTGGCGCTGATCGCGCTCATCATCGTGTCGATCGCCGAGAACGCGCGCGTGCCGGTCGACAATCCCGCCACCCACCTCGAGCTCACTATGGTGCACGAGGCGATGGTGCTGGAATATTCCGGCCGGCATCTCGCGATGATCGAATTCGCGGCGGCGCTGAAGCTGCTCCTCTATGTCTCGCTGATCGGCTGCATCTTCGTGCCCTGGGGGCTCGCGGGCGCGAACGCCGGGCCACGCGCCTTCGCCATCGGCGTCGTCACCTATCTTGCGAAGCTCGCCATCGCCGGCCTGCTTCTCGCCGTCTTCGAGACGGCGATCGCCAAGATGCGGGTGTTTCGCGTGCCGGAATTCCTCGGCGCCGGCTTCATGCTCGGGCTTCTGGCGAGCCTGCTTGTCTTCGTGGTGCAGAGCCGATGACCTCCCGGCTCGCCTTCGATGTCGCGCATCTGCTGGCCGGCAGCCTCGTGCTGATGAGCCTGACCATGCTTTATCAGCGGCGGCTTCCGGCGCTCCTGAACGTCTTCGCGCTGCACGCGTTCGTGCTCGCCCTCTCCGTCGCCTGGCAGGCCTACATCCAGGACGCGCCGCACCTTTACATCACCGCCGGCATCGCCCTCGTCTTCAAGGCGATCGTGATCCCGGTGGCCCTGCACCGCATGATCGTCCGCCTCGGCGTTCACCGCGAGATCGAGACGGTCGGTGGAACCGGCCTGACCATGCTTCTCGGCATGGGGCTCGTCGCGCTCTCGACCGTGGTGATGCTCGACGTGACCGCCGAGGCCGATCCGCTGACGCGCGAGGATCTCGCCTTCGCGCTGTCGGTGGTGCTGCTCGGCCTTCTCTTCATGGTGACGCGCCGCAATGCGGTGAGCCAGGTGGTCGGCTTCATGTCGCTGGAGAACGGACTGGTGCTTGCGGCGACCGGCGCCAAGGGCATGCCCTTCGTGGTGGAGATCAGCGTCGCCTTCTCCATCCTGATCGCCTTCATCGTGATCGGCATCTTCCTGTTCCGCATCCGCGAGCGGTTCGATACCGTCGACGTCCAGGCGCTCGACCGCTTCCGCGGAGAGCTGCGATGAGCGGCCTTCCCTTCGACGCGGTCGACATCGTTCTCGCCGTGCCGCTCGCCGCCGCGGCGATCCTGGCGCTCCTTCCGAACTATCATCTGGCGGCACGGCTGAACAGCGCGGCGGCCGGCGTGACGATGCTCGGCGCCATGTCGCTGTTCATCGCCCGCCCCGCCGCGGGGCCTTACATCCTGGTGGACGACCTCAACATCGTCTTCATCGCGCTCTCCACCTTCGTCGGCTTCACCACCTCGATCTTCAGCGCCAGCTATATCGAGCACGAGGTCGAGATCGGCCGGCTGACGCCAAGCTACCTTCGCTTCTATCACGCGATGTACCAGGTGCTGATGTTCGCGATGAACCTCTCCCTCATCGCCAACAATATCGGCCTGATGTGGGTGTCGATCGAGATCGCGACCCTCACCACGGTGATGATGGTCGGCATCTACCGCACGCACGAGGCGCTGGAAGCGGCGTGGAAGTATTTCATCCTCGGCAGCGTCGGCATCGCCCTGGCGCTGTTCGGCACCATCCTCGTCTATATGGCGGCGCGACCGGTCGTCGGAGAGGGAGCCGACGCGATGGTCTGGACGGTGCTGGTCGAGCATGCGGCCGGGTTCGATCCGGCGCTCCTGAACCTCGCCTTCATCTTCCTGCTCCTCGGCTACGGCACCAAGGTCGGCCTCGCGCCGCTGCATGCCTGGCTGCCGGACGCCCACGCCGAAGGCCCGACGCCGATCTCGGCAGTGCTTTCGGGACTGCTCCTGAACGTCGCGCTCTATGCGGTGCTGCGCTTCAAGATCCTGCTCGCCGGCAACCCCGCGGCGCTCGCCCCCGGCCCGCTGATGGTGATCCTCGGCCTCGTCTCCGTGATCTTCGCGGCGCTCATGCTCTACCGCCGGCGCGACATCAAGCGCATGTTCGCCTATTCCTCCATCGAGCACATGGGCATCATCGTCTTCGCCTTCGGCATGGGCGGTCCGCTCGCGAACTTTGCCGGCCTGCTGCACATGACCATGCACTCGCTGACGAAGTCGGCGATCTTCTTCTCGATCGGCCACATCGCGCAGGTGAAGGGCACGCAGAAGATCGCCGAGATCGGCGGCCTGACGGAGACGCATCCCTGGCTCGGCTGGGGCCTGGTGCTCGGCGTCGTGGCGATCGCCGGAATGCCGCCGCTCGGGATCTTCATGAGCGAATTCCTGATCGTGACCTCGACATTCGCGCGCGAGCCACTGCTCGCCATCCTGCTCGTCGTCGGCCTGCTGATCGGCATCGGCGCGCTCTTCCTGCGCCTGAACGGGATCGCCTTCGGCGAGCCGCGCGGCTCGACCGCGCCGGCCAAGGCCTCCTACGTGCCGATGTTCGTGCATCTGGCGCTGGTCCTCTGTGCGGGCATCTTCCTCCCGGGCCCGCTGGTCGCCTGGTTCCAGCACGTGGCCCGCCTGCTCGGATAGGAGGAGAGGAACATGCCCACCCTCTCCGACTTCCTCGCACGCGGCAGCGGCGTCGCCGCTCATGGCCCGTGGCCGCGGGTCGTTGTCGGCGCCGAGATCTGGCGCGCGGCGTCACAGGGGCTTGCGGATGGCCTGCTGACCCTCGTCAGCCTCTGGGGCGACGACGCCCTCGTGCACATGGCGGTGGCGGAATCCGACAAGTTCGCGATCCTCAGCCTCGCCTGCCCGGACGGGCGCTTCCCTTCCGTCGGCCGTCTGCACGCGCCCGCCATCCGGCTCGAGCGCGCCATCGCCGACCTCTTTGGCCTGATCCCCGAGGGCGCAGACGACCGCCGCCCGTGGCTGGACCACGGACGCTGGGGGATCAATCGCCCGCTTGGGCAACCGGCGGCCACACCCGCCGATCCGCCTCGCTATGAATTCCTGCCGGTCGAGGGCGAGAGCCTGCACCAGATTCCGGTCGGACCGGTGCATGCCGGGATCATTGAGCCCGGACATTTCCGCTTCACCGCCAACGGCGAGACCGTGGTGCGGCTCGAAGAGCGGCTCGGCTATGTCCACAAGGGCATCGACGGACTGATGGGCGGCGCCGATCTTGGAACAGCGGCGAAGCTCGCCGGCCGCACCTCCGGCGACAGCACCGTCGCCTATTCGATTGCCTTCGCGCGCGCCGCGGAGGCGGCGCTCGGGATCGCGCCGCCGCCGCGCGGAGCGTGGTTGCGCGGTCTGATGGCCGAGCTCGAGCGCCTCGCGAACCATTTCGGCGATATCGGCGCAATCTGCAACGACGCCACCTTTCCGCTGATGCACGCGCAGTGCGGCATCCTGCGCGAGCGTGTCCTGCGCGCCGCGGATGCCTGCTTCGGCCATCGCCTGATGATGGACTGCGTCGTTCCGGGCGGCGTGGCGGTGGACCTTGTCCCGGCGGGCGCGGGCCTGATCCACGCGCTGCTCGCCGAGATCGGCCAAAAATTTCCCCGGCTGGTCGAGCTCTACGACAACACCGCCTCGCTGCAGGACCGCACCGTGACGACGGGCGCGCTGAGCCAGGCGCTGGCGCTCGAATTCGGCGCCGGCGGCTATGTCGGCCGCGCCTCGGGACGCGCCTTCGATGCGCGCCGCACGCCTTCGTACCCGCCCTATGATGCGCTCGCGTTCGAGGTGCCGGTGCTCGAGGAGGGCGACGTCAACGCGCGCATCTGGCTGCGCATCAAGGAGGTCGGGCAGAGCCTTTCCCTCATCCGGCAGATCCTCGACAAGCTGCCGGCCGGCGCGATCGCCGCCGATCCTCGCAAGGCGGGACAGGGCGGCGAAGGGGTCGCGCTGGTCGAAGGTTTTCGCGGCGACATCCTCGTCTGGCTGCGGCTCGGCGCCGACGGACGGGTCGAGCGCTGCCATCTCCGCGACCCATCCTGGTTCCAGTGGCCGCTGCTCGAAGCGATCATCGAAGGGAACATCGTCGCCGACTTCCCGCTCTGCAACAAAAGCTTCAACTGCTCCTATTCCGGCCACGACCTCTAGCCCATGCGCAGGACCCTCATCGAAAGCATCTTTGGCGGCCCGCTGACGGAGAAGGCCCCGGCGCCCGACGATGCTGCGCTTGCCGAGCTCGCCGGAGCGGTCGACCGCGCGGCGCGCCGAAAGCTCGGGCGCTCGCTCTCGATCCGCGAGGTCGACGCCGGCTCCTGCAACGGCTGCGAGCTGGAAATCCATGCGCTCGCCAACGCCTTCTACGATCTCGAACGCTTCGGCCTCCGCTTCGTCGCCTCGCCGCGACACGCGGATGTCCTGATGGTCACCGGCCCGGTGACCAGGAACATGGCTGAGGCGCTTGCGCGCACCTATGCCGCGACGCCCGCGCCGAAATGGGTGGTCGCGGTCGGCGCCTGCGCGCTGGACGGCGGAATCTTCGCCGGCTCCTATGCCGTCACGGGCGGCGTCTCGGCGGTCGTGCCGGTCGACATCCACATCCCCGGCTGCCCGCCAACGCCGACCGCGCTGCTCAAGGGCCTGCTGGCGCTGCTGGAAAGACCGCGCCGACAGTCGGCCTGACGCGTCGAGAAAGCCTAACGGGGCGTCGCAGCACTGTCTGCGCCAGGGTCAACGCTCGTTCGCAGCGCCGTCAGGTCGAGCATCGGCACCGCGCCATTCGGCACCATCGTTACCGGCAAGACCCCGTTCCAGCGTTCGGCCTGCGTCAGCGCGACTAGGCCCGGATTGTCACGCAGCGCATCGCCGCGCGCCTTGATCGCGGCGGCCGTCGCCTCGCCCTGAATGCGTGTCGCCTCGGCGTTGGCGCGCGCCACGGCGAGCTGGCTGTCGGCCTGCGCCTGCGCTTGCGTGACGGTTATCTGAGCCGCGATCTTCTGCTGCTCCAATTCCTGCGTGCGCTTCTGCACCTCGACCTCAGCCAGCATGCGCGCTTCGACCGATTGCTCATAGGCGTCGGAATAGTCGATGTTCTCCACCTGCACGCTGTCGACCACGATCGGCGCGTTGGTATCGATGTCGTGTTGCACTGCGTCGTTGACGGCCGCGTTGAACTGCGCCCGGTTCTGCACCGCCGAGACGGCGGTGTATTGCCCGAACACCGTCTTCACCGCCTGGGAAGCCCTCGGCGAGATCAGCCTGTTCATGACCGCATCGAGGTCGCCGCCGTATTGGGAATAGAGTTGTTCCATCCGGTCGGGGAGCGCGTGCCAGATCACCGAGACACGAAGGTCCGCCGGCTGCTGATCGCGGGAATAGGCCTGCATGCAGGCGCTTCCTTGATGGTCACAGTCCCAGCGCGTCGTGCGCTGCTGTACCGAAATGTGGGTCACGCTTTGGAAGAACGGAGCCTTGAAGTGCAACCCTGGCGCCGCGGTCGCGCTGTAGGCGCCGTTCGTGGTGAGCACCGCTCGTTCGCTCTGGTCGACGGTATAGAATGCGCCGAAGATGACGCTCAGCAGGACAAGAACCGCAACGATGGCAGTCCCCATCCCAATTCTTCGGGAAAACATTGGAAATCCCCCGGGGGTTTGCATTCGCCGCGATCTTGCCTGAGCGAAGTTAACCGGCCTTTAGGTCTGAGTTCCGATACCCAGATCCCCGGCGCCTCGGCCGGCGAACCAGCGCCGGGCGAGCCTGTAGAAGAACGCCTTTCCCGGCAGCTCGACAAAGCGGTATGTCCATGCGGAAGCGATCACGACCACCGCGACGTAGGCGACGGCGGCGAGGTCCGTCAGCCACACATTGTCGAACATGATCTGCTGCGCCGGCGTCCCGCTCGCGTCCAGCCCCGCCACCCTGAAATCCGTGCCGAGCATGCGGTCCGCCACACCCGCCGCCATTCCGGCGATCAGCACGACGATGAAGTGGACCATGTAGATCGAATAGGAATAGCGGCCGATGGCCTGAAAGGGCCGCGTCTTTAGAAGGCGCGACAGGATGCCCCGACCGCGCGCGAACGCCGCGATCACCATCGCGAAGACGAACGGCGCCGCGAAACTGAGGCTGGTGGTCCCGGCGGCGATGACGAAACCCACCCCCACTCCGACCGCCGCGACCTCCGCGAGATCGGAGCGCCGGCCGCCCCGCACGGCCTCGAAGCCGCCCCTTCCGATCGTCGCGAGATAGAGGAGGACGCCGGTGAAGAACCCGGAGAGGCAGCGGAGCATGCCGAAGTCGTAGGTCGCGTCCATTCCATGCGTGGACCATGTGACGAGCAGCAGGAACGCGGCCGCGACGATGACGATGGCCGCGCGCCACAGCCGGAAGCCCAGGAGCAGCACCGCCCCGAAGACGAGGTAGGTGTAGAACTCGACGCTGATGCTCCAGCTCGGCGAATTCCACGTCAGGCCGCTGTGCACGTGAAGCGAATGGATCAGCAGAATGTTGGTGATGAGCGCCCAGGGGTTCATCTGGCCGGCAAACGCATCCTGTCCTGCATCCAGATTCAGCAGTCGCGCCGCGAGGACCTTGGCAAGCGCGATCGCCAGCAGCACGGCGAGCGTGAAGACCTGCAGCGGCCAGAGCCGTCCGAAACGCTGCACGACAAACGCGGCAAACGTCCTCGCCGAGCCGATGCGCCGGCCATAGGCGTGCGTGATGACGAAGCCGCTCAGCACGAAGAAGAAATCGACGAACAGATAGCTGTTCCGCGTGAACGCGGCGGCATAGCCGTGCCAGAGGAAATTCAGATGGAAGAGCGAGACGAGCAGCGCGCAGACGCCGCGAAGCCCGTCGAGGGACTCGAACCGGGCCGCGCGAACTGCATGCGGTGCGTCCATTGCGGCCTTGCCCTGTCTGGCGGAATGCCGCGCCTCAGGGCTGAGCGGCGGCCGAGGCGGTTCCAGCTATTGCTTCGTCAGGCTCATGCCCTGGACACAGAGGTTGCCGTCCTTCCGCACGAAGTAAAGGGTTCGGGCGATGCCGCTGACGATGTCGCCATAGCTGGCGGTCCAGGTGATCGCGGGCTGGCTCGCAGGCGTGAAGGTGAAGGTCGCGGCCGCGACGGAGAACGTGCCGCTGATGTTTTCGGTCTGCACCGTCACGGTGTTGCCGCCGTTGTTGATCCGCAGCGATGCGCCGCTGACGTTCGTCAGCGCGACGCTGGCGCTCCCGGAGGTTGCCGCGACGGCCGGGAACGTGAAGGTTCCGACCTCGATCCCGAACTCGCCGTTCTGCATCGTGTTGATGCCCTTGACCCCCGGCCCGGTGGCCGGGTTGCTGGAGGGCGGCTTCAGGTAGCTGTCGTTCGTGTAGTTGAAGGCGCTGCTGCATTGCTCGAAGATCATCACCGCGTATTTGCCGGCCACCTTGGGTGGAGCGGCGACCGCCGCCTGCGCCAGCGCCAGCACGGCCATCCCGCCCAAAGCTCCTGTCAGAACTCGCATGATATTCTCCCTCGCGCGCTCGAACGACGGGGGCAATAATACCATGATACGCCGGGAAAGGATCGCGGCTGGGCGCATTGTCTTTTTCATGCGACGGCGCAATCCTTGCGGGGCCGGGGCGTCGTCTGCCAGCGTCGAACAACTCCGATCCGGTCGGGAAGGGATAGCTCGGTGATCTGCGAGATCTGTGTTGATTCGGTCGAGGGCGTGCGGGCCGCGAAAGCCGCGGGGGCGAACCGCGTGGAGCTCTGCGCCGACCTGCTGGAGGGCGGGATAACGCCGAGCCGCGGCATGATCCGCGCCGCGCGCAAGGTCGACGGCATCGGGCTCCACGTCATCATCCGTCCGCGCGGCGGCGATTTCCTCTTCGGAGACGACGAGTTCGCGGTCATGTGCGCCGACATCGAGACGGCGAGGGCGGAGGGCGCCGACGGCGTGGTGATCGGCATGCTGACGCCGGACGCCACGCTCGACGTGCTAAGAACGAAGGAGCTGATCGCGCTGGCGCGGCCGCTGTCGGTCACCTTTCACCGCGCCTTCGACATGACGACCGAGCCCTTCGAGGCGCTGGAGACGCTCGTCGCTCTCGGCGTCGACCGCATTCTCACCTCCGGTCAGGAGGAGACCGTCCTCGAAGGCCTGCCGCTGATCGCGGATCTCGTCCGGCGCGCGGGAGAGCGCATCGTCATCATGCCCGGCGGCGGCATCACGGCGCGCAACGTCGACCGGATCGTAGCCGCGGCAAGACCAAAGGAAATCCACTTCGCCGCCCTCGAGCCCGCGGCAAGCGGCATGCGCCAGCGGCGCGGCCACGTATTCATGGGCGGCGAACTCCGCCCGCCGGAATACGACCGCCCGGCCACCTCCGCCACGATCATTCGGGCGGTGATCGCAAAGGCTTCGGGCTGATTGGACGTGACTGGAAGGAGGCAATCGGTCGGGCGATGTCCAAGGCTAGGTCGCTCCGCTGCAACAAAGATACGGAAGGTCCCTTCAGCGCCGCAGCTCGGAAGAGCTCATTCTAGGGTTGCCTTGCTGCCCTGACGATCGATGCCTTCTTCTTGGCGCGCGTGATGGCGCGTTTGCCCGCCACGTCCACCAGCCGCCGAAACGTGGGGCACTCCATGTGCGAAGGCGCAGGACAGTCGGCGACATGGCGGAGCGTGGCGCGCAGCGCAGTCAACTCGTGGATTTGCCGGGCGATCTCGTCGGCCTTGCGATGAATCACGGCGCGCGGCAGGTCCGGCATGCCGTTCCTGCCGAACATGCCGGCGATCTCGTCGAGCGAAAACCCCGCCGACTTACCCATGGAAATCAGCTTGAGCTGCAAAAGCACTTCGGGCGGAAACTGCCTGCGCAGTCCGCGCCGCGAAATCGAGGAAATCAGCCCAGCCTCCTCGTAGTAGCGCAGCGCCGATGGCTTGATACCGCTCTTCGCCGAGACCTCTCCAATATCCAGCAATTTCATGCTTGACCTCAAGTCGACTTGAAGTCGTAGCCTGCCCTCAAACGGAAATTCAGGCAAGAGGACATGATGTTGGAACAAGCAGAACCGCTAGCATCAAGGAAGACACAGGCGGGCATCACGATCACGCTGGCATTGACGATGTTGCTGGCATCGCTCGGCACCAGCATCGCCAACATCGCGCTGCCGACATTGGCCGAGGCGTTTTCCGCGCCCTTCGCGCACGTGCAGGCGGTCGTTGTTGCCTACCTCGCGACCCTGACCGTCTCGGTCGTCGCCGCCGGCAGGCTCGGCGACCGTTATGGGCTGAAGCCCATGCTCGTTGCGGGGCTTGGAGTTTTCGCGACTGCTTCGCTGCTATGCAGTGTGGCGCCGACCCTGTGGCTGCTGATCGGCGCACGAGCGCTTCAGGGCATCGGCGCGGCCTTTCTGATGACGCTCGCCATGGCGCTGATGCGCCAGACAGCCAGCGATGCGCGCGTTGGGCGCGCCATGGGGCTGCTGGGCACGGTGTCGGCGCTGGGAACGGCGCTGGGGCCGTCGCTTGGAGGGCTGCTGATTCCGCTGACGGGATGGCGCGGCATCTTCTGGGTGCAGGTGCCGCTGGCGGTCATCGCCCTGATATTGGTCTACGCAGCGCTGCCGGGCGATCCAAGCAAGGAAAAAGCACCTTCGGCGAGTCTGTGGTCAGCACTGAGCAAGGGCCTCGCGCCCAATCTCCTTGTCAATCTTCTGGTCGCTGCGGTGATGATGACGACGCTGGTGGTCGGACCATTCTATCTCGGCCTCGGCCTAGGCCTGAACGAAACACTGGTGGGATTCGTCATGGCTATCGGACCCGCCGTTTCCATCTTCAGCGGCGTTCCTTCGGGGCGACTCGTCGATGCCTGGGGGAGCGGTCCCGTACTCGCAGTGGGGCTCGCTCTCCTCGCCACCGGTGCCGTTCTTCTGGCGTTTCTGCCGAACATGATCGGCCTTCCCGGCTATGTGTTGTCGATCATGGTGCTGACGCCGGGCTATCAGCTCTTTCAGGCCGCCAATAACACCGCCGTGCTGTCGGACGTTCCGAAAGATCAGCGCGGCACGGTCTCCGGTCTGCTCTCCCTCTCGCGCAATCTGGGACTCATCGCCGGCGCTTCCGTCATGGGCGCTGTATTCGCCTTCGGCGTTGGGACGGAAGATTTCGTCAACGCGATCCCTCAGGCGATCGAAGCCGGAATGCGGCTGACTTTCCTGCTGGCCGGTGGAATGATTATCGTTGCGAGCGCGATCGCATTCCGTCGCGTGGCCCGGAGGGGCGCGAGCCGGTCGCTGACCATCGGGCAGCGAGGCACGGAATGAATGTAGCGATTTGCGATGCGGATGGCGGGCGCGACAAAGCGAAGGAATTGGCGCTCCCTAGGGAAGGGCAATCATCGTTCAGAATCAAAGGGGTTGCCACCTTCCTGAGACAAAGCCTTCTTCGCCGATTCCCGGGGCATTTCGAACCGCTGTGGCAACCCGGTTTGAGAGGGAAACTCCGGCCGCGCTTCGCTCTTGGTTGAACCACACCGCGAGCATTTGAATCGACCGGCCAGTGAAGGCACGGGCACGTCAGGAGCAAAGGGAAGCGAAGCGGGATCGAGCACGGCGTGCTTTGCGCAGCCATAACAATGCACGCCCATACCGAGCCGCTGTTCGATCAACCAGCCTATCGTGGCCGCGTCGAGATACTTGCGCGCATCGAAGGGCATCGACCGATAATGTGAATTTATTCCTGACCGTCAAGCTGCACTACCCCTGCTGCTTGCGCAGGTTGCGCAAATCAGCGAGCATGAGGGTGGGTGTGATAGCCCGGACCGAAGATAGGCGCAGTCCCGTTGGCGCGGGGATGCAGCCGAAGCAAGTCGCGAACTTAGCGACTTGAGGCGTGCGGATTGGCGTCCGCTCGTCGACCGACATCCTATGTCGGGAGGCGGGCGCCATACAATACCCTCACGGGGAAAGCGTCCGAACCTGTCTCTTCGGCAGGCTATCACCCTCCCGGCGCCAGGGACGCTCCCTGGCTAGGCTGTGATAGCTCGCCAACCGAAGAGGCCTTTGCATGCGAAATCTATCTCCAGAACCCACAGGAACGCCCGTAGAGCGTTCCTCGCTCTCGCGCCGAGGTGTCCTCGTCCGCGTAGTTTTGTCTGCGCCAGCGGCGTTGCTGGCGGCCGCTACCGCGGCAAAAACAGCGGAGGATGTTCCCATGAATATGATCGCACCGATTACCGGCAATACTCAGCTTCAGGCAGACCCCGTTCTCCGAGCTCTTGAGGTTCACCGCTTCGCTCACGAAAGAATGCTGCAGTCCGTTGAGGCCTGGGATGCGGTTGAAAAGCGTCTGATCAAGCAGGTCGGCGCTCGTCGTGCCGGGAGAATTCTCTACGGGGATGGGGGCGGAAGCGGCGAGGCGGATCATCTTGCCAGCTTAGACACGGAGTTTCAGTCGATCCGATCCAAGTTTCCGAGGGCGAGCTCGGAAGAGTGGAATGCTTTGGTGGAGGCGTGCAGCACCCCGCCGACAACATGGCGCGGTGCTGCGGCGTTGGCCGGCTTCATCAGGGATTTCTTACTGCCGCACGACGCGGACGTTTCGGACCTCGTGAAAAAGGCTCTCACATCGATCGCTGCTTTTGCGGCGTCGACGCATGCGGTTTGGGAGCCTCTCGGTCCGTACGCCGAGGACGAGCGCGACCGCGACCTGATCGCCACGATACGCCGACGCGCTGAAGCTGATGCTCTCCGCAACAGCCCCGAGGCCGGCGAGGACGATGGCGGCCACCCCGCCTGGTCTGACTACCGCGCGGCTACCGCGGACCTGGCGGGGATGACCCCGCTCACTGCCAGGGGGGCGATTGCCGCCCTCCAGCTCGCCGCCCAGGAGCTCAACGACGAAGCGACTGGAGGCACGCTTCTGCCGCGCGAGGCGATGATCCTTGCTATGGTGAGGGGCGCCGAGGCCTTCTTCGAAGTCCGCACCGTTTAGAGACGCTCGTGCCTGACGCCTCGCCCTCGACACCGACGATCCTCATTGACGAGCTCGCGACGATGCTCGGCCGTCCCGGTCCGAAGGGCGAGGCGTGGGTCAGGCGGAACCATTATCGGCTCTACAATGAGCACGGCTTTCCCCGCCGCCTCGTGACGGGCTGGGCGTGGCCGCGGCGGCTAGTTGAACTGTGGATCGAGAATGGCGGGCAGATGCCAGCGGCCAAGAAAATCAGCGGCGCCGCGGTCGAGACGCCGGCCGGCGCTACCGATGACGACGATCGGCGCAGGTTGGTCGAAGCGCAGCACCGGTTCTTGACCGAGCGAATCGGACGGCGCCGCTGAATTCAACACCGCCGAATCGGTGTTTCACGTCGTGTGAAACGTGGAACTTGAGGTGAAACAGCTGGCCCGCCTTCAGCCCGCGATTTCCATGCCCTGTCCGCGCTTAATCACCCATGAGACCGCCTAACACTTTCGATGCAATGATTCGAAATTGCATGGAGAGAAGCGATGCCCGACCGGTTTCTGGCTTTAAGCGAGATCGTCACACTACTTGGCGGTCATGGTTTGTCGCCGCGCGACCTACAATCAGCTCTGAGCATTGGGATCTCTGAAGGGGCGATATTGGCTGATGCGGGATCGCCCTTAAGAGCTACATCCGACCCTCCTCACCTCGGCGCAGCGCGGGACCGGCTGGCTGAAATTGATCTAGAAAATCTCGACGGCATGCCGCGCTACATCGCTCCGGCGGCCCCGCTCGCTGACGAAAGGCGGGTCTCGGTTCATTCCGCCGTTCGATTCCTAGAATTCCGCCTCGGCTTAAGGATCGTGGTTCCGAGCGAAGAGGCAAGCGACTCGCCGCCGACAAAGCGCGGCGGAGGTCGGCCGGCTATATATCCTTGGCAAACGCTCGAGGACGCGACCTACGATCATGTTTACGAAGATGGAATGCCTTCGGTGAAAGCCGATGTCCTGAGATGGATGGTCGACTGGTTGCTTCAAAACAATCAAGGAAAGGCACCAGATGAAACTGCCGAAGATCTAAAAAACTGTTTGGAACGCGTGATTGAGAGACGCCGGCGGGCTCTGTTGGTACTCGAAACTCAGGAACGTCAGAAACGAGGTCGCTAACTCAGTTACCGACCATAGCGGCTGACGCCTACGAGCTTCCCATCGCATGCTCTGCCCCAGACAATCCGGGAGCAACACACGATGGATGATGTCAATTCTAACGCTCGGATGCTTCGCGTTGTTGATGCGGCGCAGCTTCTAGGCGTGTCAGCCTCCTATCTGAACAAGCTCCGCCAGCAAGGAGGCGGCCCGACTTATAGGAAGCTCGGGCACAGCGTCGTCTATCATCCTGATGATCTCCAAGCCTGGCTCGAAACGAAACGCCGCACATCGACAGCGGAAGGGAACCGCGAGTGAACGCGGTCGACCGGGAAACCCGCCGGCGGCTGGCGAATGTCTCCCGGCTAGCCAGGGCTGGCAGTGTCGACTGGCTCACCCGCCGCCTAGTTGGACTTGCCTGCGCCGAGCTCTTTCGCGCGCTCGAAGCTCAGGAGCCGGATGCTTTGACGGCGCCAGCGCGCGCGGCGACCCTGGCTGCGCTTCGTGTCGCGTCTAAGGAGTTTCCGCAACAGAACATCCCGGTCGCCAGGATCATCGGCGCTCTTGTCGACCCCCTAACGCACCTCACTGAATCGGGGCTCGATCCCGCGGCCCTTGTCCTCGGAAGGCGGCGGGCGAAGAGGAGCCAGAAAGGTGCAAACGACGACGCCTTCATGCGCCGGTACCTGATAGGGACAGCACTTCGATGGCATCAGGACGCCCTGGACCGCTTGTCCGCAAAGGGAAGGAAACAACCAGCGGCGATCGCTGCAGGAAATGCAGTCCATCGGGCAGAGATCTTCTTCGGTCACGGCTATGACATTTCGAGCGAACCCGCCGAGCTCGAACATCTCCGAGCGGCCTTTCGCGAATTGGCGACAGTCGGCGTCGGAACGGAAGAGCTGATCACAGCGTATGAGGCACAGCCTAGCGGGGGGCGCAGTCGTGGCGCAACTCGATGATCTTGCGGACCTGAAGCCACGCCTCAGCCTCTCACGATATGTGGAATCGCGCGTGACGCTGTCGCCTGGAAAAGGCGATCGCTCCGGCCTCTGCCCGTTCCACGACGAGAAGACTGCGAGCTTCACCGTCAACGACGCAAAGGGGTTCTATCATTGCTTTGGATGCGGTGCGCATGGCGACATCCTCGATTGGTGGCAGAAGGCAGACGGCCTGACCTTCGTCGAGGCCGTCGAGCGCTTGCGGCACGAAGCTGGCGCAGCGGTGGTAAAACGGCCGGCATCCGAGCGGAGAGGGAAAGACCAGGACGATCCGGAGACGCTGAGAAAGCAGGCCGAGGCTCGCTCGATCTGGGATCAAGCGCAGCCGATCGCCGGCACCGCGGGGGAGGTCTACCTTCGCCAGGCGCGCTGCATCGCTGTGGCATTGCCGGAATGCGTGCGCTTCCACCCAGGCCTTCGCTACCACGCGCTCGAGCTCACTCTCCTCCCGGCGATGATCGCCGCGGTGACCGATCTCTCTGGCACCGTCGTAGCGATCCAGCGAACGTTCCTGAAGCCCGATGGTAGCGGCAAAGCGTCGATCAAAGCACCCAAGATGGGCCTAGGCCCGGTAGGTCGTGGCGCCGTGCGGCTCGGCGCAGCGGAGCCGGTCATTGGTGTTGCGGAAGGGATCGAGACAGGCCTTTCTGCGGTTCAGCTCTACCGCATGCCGGTGTGGTGCGCGCTTGGCTCCAACCTTGCCAAGATCCTTCTGCCCTCGGTCGTTCGCTACGTCGCTGTGTTTGGCGACAAAGGCCCCGCCGGTGAAGCGGCGGCCGAAAAGGCGCGCGCCGCCTTTCACGCTCACCGTCGGCAAGTCACCGTCCGCTTTCCAACGGTAGGCAAGGATTTCAACGACGAGCTGATGGCGCGGCGCCGCCATGAGCCCTGAGTTTGGAAGCGCTCGCGCCGGCGACGACTTCTCGCTTGAACGATTCGAAGTCATCGACCCTATCAGCCTGCAGGATCGGCCAATCCCCGAACGCCGCTGGCTTTGGCACAGCTGGATTCCTACGGGATCGGTAACCTCAATCTACGGCGACGGCGGCACGGGCAAGAGTCTGTTGGCGCAGCAGCTGGCGACCGCCTGTGCCACTGGCGCGAAATTCCTCGGGTTCGATATCTCGCCATGCCGTACGCTTGGCGTCTTCTGCGAGGATGACAGCGATGAGCTTCACCGGCGCCAGGCTGCGATCAACCGATCGCTGCAGTTGGACTTCGCGGACCTCGAGAACCTCCGATGGCTGTCGCGGGTCGGCGAAGACAACCTACTGATGACGTTCGGCGCCGACGGACGCGGCACGGCAACACCGCTGTTTTGGAGGATCTTGCACCTCGCCAAGGAGCTCGGTGTGCAGTTTGTCATTGTGGACACGGCAGCCGACACCTTCGGAGGCAACGAAAACATCCGACCGCAGGTCCGTCAGTTCATCGGTCTGTTGACCAGGCTGGCGCTCGAGATCAACGGGGCGGTTGTTCTTGCTGCCCATCCCTCGCAGTCGGGGCTTCTCGGCGGCGGCGAGAGCGGCTCGACCGCCTGGAATAACTCCGTCCGTTCGCGGCTGTATCTCAAGCGGCGGAAGAGCGTCGACGGGGACGAAGGCGATTCCGACGTACGCATCCTGTCGCGCGTGAAGGCAAACTACTCGCAGGCGGGAACAGAGATCACTCTGCGCTGGTCGGAGGGCTGTTTCATCAATGAGACGCCGCCCGAGCTTTTGGGAGACCAGTCGGCACACGAGCGCGCGGTTGAGAATGCCTTCATCGCTGGTCTTGCGGAGCTCGAGGCGAAGGACATCGCCTGCAACATTTACAAGGGCCAGACGAACTACGCCCCGAAATCACTGCGCGAGCTCACCAACGCCTGCCGCAGCTTCAATGAGACACAGCTGACGGTCACGATGAAGCGGCTCCTCCGCCTGGACAGGCTAAAGAGCATCGTCGAGGGCCCGCCGTCGCGCCGGCGCTCCCGCCTGGTCATCTCCGCGCCAGATTTGCCGATTGAAGGATCCACTGACGACTGATCGTAGGCCGTGCGCGTCGGGGAAGAAGCGACCCGAGGAATTGTCACGGGACTTTCGTGCGCGCCGCAATTTCCGCTTCCTCGGGTGAGGCGGTTGGTCGTGCGCGTAAGGTGGCTTCCACCCCCTCCCCCCGTATAAGGGGGGGGGAGGGGGTGGAATCCTCACCACCCAAGCGAGGGGGTGGAAGGGTGGGGCGTGGAAGGGTGAAACAAGACCGCAAAGTGATGGGCGTCTACGGGCGTCCATAGTCACACACGCGCAGGTCGCCCGATGGCGCGCGAGCACAGGTATGCGGTCAGCGCGTAGCTTCCGCCCATCTGTTGCGGGTGGCTGTCTGGCTGGCCGCTTTCGTGTCAGTTTTAGTGCTGGTTCTCCTTCTGCGCGCGCGCACGATGCGAGCGAGATTAGATAATTAAATCAATAGCTTAGCGATTCGGAAAACGTTCGACTTTAGATCAGCACGCCGAACGATGATGCCCAAGCCATTGATAATGCAGAAGAATCGTGGCGTCGGTCCGCTGATTGGAAATCAGCGGGTCGCCATCGTCGCCGGCCTCGGGTGCGAAGGTTGCGCCGCGCGCGCCGCGCCTCCGGGCTCGCCCGCCGCCACACGCCCGCCCGGCCGGCGCCCGCCCGCGGGCAATTTGGAAAACCGCGCGCCCCCCACCCCCGTGGGGGTGTGCCGCCTCACACACACCTGAATTTTCGGCTCGCGCCGCGAACGGCGCGAGCCGAGTAGAGAAGAAATCTTTGGCGCGCGCGCACGGCGCGCCCGGGCCGAGGTCGCTAACTCAGTTACCGACCATAGCGGCTGCATGCTCCAGCGTTCGAGGTTAGCTCTCCCTCCCTGCGAACCAAGATGGAGAGGGCTCATTCCGATGGAAACCGCCGAAGTGCTTGCTCTGACGCGCTCTGAGCCTCAGACAAAGGCGCAAGTTGCCGCTGCGCTTAAGGAACACCTGGCAAAGCTCGAGTCCGCGAAAGTGGATTTGACAGAGGCCGAGGCACGGCTCGCAGCGGTCGAGCAACAAACTCAATCGACCACGGAAAAACTGAGCGACGCTCAGCGGGTGATTGGAGAGCTAGAAGGCCGGCGTGCCGAACTGGCGCTCGCCGGCGGTGACACGAAGCCGCTTCATCCCGAGATATTTGAAGCGCGAGAAGAGGTTTCGACACTGAAGGCCGCCGGCGAACGGTTGTCCTCTCTTCACGAGTTTGCCGTTCGGGATGTTGAGAAATGCGGGCGACGAGTCATCCAGGCGCAGGGCGCGCTGGAGATCTCGATGCTCAGTAAGCAGTTCCTAGAGATCGGAAAGCGGATTTCCGAGCTGCTCCCGGCATTGCGAGAGGCGAGCGCCGGCCGCGCACGGATTCGAGACGCCAATCAGGCACTCGTTGGGACGTTCGGCGCGGCGGTGTTTCGTTGGCAGGATGGTCGCGAGGCGGTCTTTCCGGTCAGCAATCGCACCTCAGCGCTCGAGGACGATTCCCAGGAGATCGTGACCCTCATCCTAAAAACCTGCCTGCCCGGTAATTGGCAGATCGAGTGGACCACCGGCCACATGGAACGCGACGCGACCATGTACTGAGGGGGAAGCAATGCCCGAAAATCGCAGCACACGATCGATCACGGTGCGGCCCTACGACCCGCAGGGGCTTTTGCAGGATGGTCGGGCGCCGGTGGCCCGACCGGACGGCAGCGAGCTCCGCCAGAGCGCTGCAAGCTTCGGCACGCTCGCGACAAAGCTTGGCGGAATCGCGGACGCCTTCGCGTCGGCGGAAGGCGAGCGAGCAGGAACGATCGCCGGCGGCGAGGACGGCTTCCGGCCCACCGACAGGCTTACGATCCGCGCTCGCGCCTTCGACAGAGCGGGAGCGGAAAGCTACCTAAATCGCCTCGACGCGCAGATGCGCATGGAGGCGCAGGCGATCTACGAACAGCACCGCGACAACCCGGCCAGCCTCAGGGGAGCCTTCGACGTACTCGAGCAAAAGTACCTCCGCGACGATGTCTTCCCGGAGATCAAGCCCACCTTCCAGGCGGCATTTTCCCGCTTGCGCGCGCCCTACCAGAACGCCGCACTCGACAACTTCGAGTCGGGCAGGCGCGAGGCGCTGCAAGGCGAACTGGTCACCACACTAAGCGGCCAGCAGACAACGCGCTCGCAGCAGCTCGCGGCGCTCGACCCGTTCGATCCGAATGCGCACGACGTTCTCGAGGATGGGCAGCGGAGCATCGACATTCAGTACGATCGCGCCGTCGAACAAAAACTGATGACGCCGGCGGATGCGGCAAAGGCGAAGATCGAAGATCGCCGCAACACCACGGTGCAACTGTATCTCAACCAGGCCGCCAGCCTTACCGACCCGCGCGAGATCGCCGCGTTCGGGGAATCGATCCGCGCGGGCCACGCGGCGGGGAAACTCGGACTCGACGCGACCGGTTATGAAGACCTCATCGCCGGCGTCGCGAAGCTTGAGGACAAGGCGCTGACCGAAGGTCGAACTGACGCGCGAGCCGTCGGCAGCCGGCTCAACTCTTATGTCGATCGCGTCGCGTCTGGCCTCAATGTGCCCGCCGACGAATGGCCGCAGATCCGTCTCGACGCCGGCATAACGCCCAACGGCGAGAAGCTTGTCGAGGCGGCGCGGCAAAAGCTGGTCTACGCCCGCATCATCCGCGATCGGCCGATTGCCGACGCCGAGCTCGCAGTGGCGAAGCTCCGAACCAGCCTCGCCGGCGGCGCCACCGCCGAGCAGGCAGGCGTGCTTACCTTCGCAGAGGAACAGCTCGCCGGTGCGCGAAAGCTCATCGACGAGGACCCATTGCTCGCAGCACAGCGCCGAGGCCTTATCAGCGAGGTTGCCCCCGTAGACATCAATGCACTGACCGATTCCGGCGTGCTCGCCGGCCAAATCGGAGCACGCGTCGCGCAGGCTGACGCGGTGGCGGAGACGTTTGGGCGCACCCCGCAATACCTCAGGCCCGGAGAAGCGAAGCTCATCCGCGAGATGCTGGTCTCAAGCCCAGAGACGGCCGTTGCGGTCTCGAGCGGCCTCATCGCCGGCGGCGGCGATCGCGCCAGCGAAGTACTCGGCGAGGTGGCCGAGGGCGCTCCAGCGCTCGCGCAGGCGATCGACGTGGTGCGCCGCGGGGGCGACCCCGCAATGTTCGATGCCCTGATCCGGCAACAGCAGCTCGAGCGCGATCCGGCCTACAAACGTCCAGAACTCGCCGCCGCACCGAAGCAGGCGGCAATCGCCAACGCTTACGGTGGCGCCTTCCTGGCGCTTCCGCAGCGCCAGGCTGCCCTGACCTCGAACGCCGAGCAGGTGTTCCTGACGCGCGCGCGAGAACAGGGCATCCCGCCGGACCTGACCACGGCGCCGGCGAAGGCATTGTACGAGGAATCGCTGCAGATCGCCGCCGGTGCGACCTTCCGCGGCGGTGTGCAGCGCGGCGGCGTCGTTGATGTCAACGGCGTTGCGACGCTTGCGCCGGTCGACTTTCCTGCCGACCAGGTGGAGCGGGTGCTGCACGGTTTGACCGACACGCAGCTCGCGATACTGCCGAAGATTGCCACACCGAACGGTGTTCCGCTCACCGCCGCCGAGCTTCGCAATGCCCGGCTGGTCGCGGCCAACGACGGACTCTACCGCGTGCAGATCGGCGACCGATACGTCGCCGCCGAAGGCGGTGGCTTCTGGCTCTTGGACATCAAGAAGCTAGCGCGGCTTTTCCTTCTACGCGCGGGCGGGGCTGGCCAATGAGCGGCCTGTGGCAGACTGACGAGCCGTTTTCGTTCGAGCCATACGCGCATGCCGCGACGCTCGGCGAGATTTTTACCAGCGCGCGCCGCGAGACCGAACTCGCGGAGAACACCAACTCGGCGATGCGCGCGCTGGAGGAAGCCTACGACCAGCGCATCGACCAGGTGCGACAGGCGACCGGCGAGACGCTTTCCAACCCGCTCCGCTTCCGCGTGCCGTTCCCCGGCAGCGCAGCGATCGCCCAGGGGCATCTGCCAGAGAGCGAGCGCGCGTTCTCGGAGGACCTCTTCCGCCTCTCCAAGAAGCATCCGGGCGTCGACCTTGGGCTTGACCGGCCGGTCATCCAGGACGCGCACCGGATGATGCAGGAGGCGGACAGTGACTTCGCACAAAAATTCTCTTCGGCCGAAGGCCTCGGACGCTGGCTCGCGACGTTTGGCGGCAGCGCGGTCGGAACGTTGCGCGACCCGTTGCAGGCGCCCCTGATGTTGCTTGGCGGCACCGCCGAGGTGGCGGGAAAAACCGTGCTCGCCCGCATCGGTCAGATGGCGATGCGCGAGGGCGCGATCACCGCCGGCAGTCAGGCGGTCGTCGAGCCGTCGATCGAGTCGTCGCGCGCCGAGGCCGGCCTACCCGCAGGCTTTCGGCGCGGCGTCGGCAACGTCATCCTCGCCGGAACTGTCGGCGCGGGGATCGGCGCCGGCGGCCACGTGCTCGGCGAGGGGCTTGGCCGGTTCTTCCGCGGCGCTCCGCTTACGGAGGCGCGCGCGGCCGCGGGCCACGCAATCGACGAGACGATCCGCCAGGGGTTTTCCGGACGCATGGCGCTCGGCGATCGCGCGCTCCGGATGATGGACGAGGACATCGGCGCCGCGGTGAAGTCGACGCTCGACAAGGCCCGCGCCAGCCGCGGCGTCGATCGCGCGGCGGCGGAGGCAGAGGTCTTCGGCGCCGGCGACCCGGCGCGCGTGCAGAGGATCGCCGAGAATTTCCTCACGCCGGAAGAGGCAGCGCCGAAGCCGCCGCAATCGCTGGTGCAGTTCCTCATCGCAGAAGGCGGCGTGCGCGACTTCAAAGGCGAGATGAAGGCGCTCGGCCTCGATACGGTGAGCGAAAAATTCCGCGGCAACCTGGTGAAGCCGAAGGGCCTCGACCTTGACGTGGCGCGCGAGCGCGCGGCCGAGGCGGGCTACCTTGGCCACCCGGACCAGGCGATGGGATCGACAACGGTCGCCGATCTGCTGAACGCGCTCGAGGAGGAGCACCGGCACGGGCCGGTCTATGCTTTCCACGACGAGGAGGTCGTGGCGCAGGCCAAGCAGGCGGACGCCGTCAGGGTCGAAAACGATCGCGTCCGCGCTGTCGTGCAGCAGGTAGAGGCGGCGTCCGACCGGCACCTCCCAGACGACATCATTCTCCGCGCTGCGCGTGCGGCAATCTCCGACGGGCTGGACCCGCTCGACGCGCTGGAGCGCGTCATCATGGAGGATTACCGCGCAGGACCGCCGGAGCTGCGGCCCAACGGCACGGCGGCCGAGACGCAATCCTTTCACGACACGTTCGACCCGCCGAGTCTCTCCGCGCCGGAGCCGGGCCATCTCAGCCACGGGGCCGGCGAACAAGCCGGTCCAGAGGGGGCCAACCTCGACGGGATCGATATCCCGACGGGCGTCGAGATCGGCGATGAGGGAAGTGCGGTGAAGATGCAGACGTTCGCCGAGATGATTGGCGAAGCAAATCGGGGCGACGAACTCGCGGCGCTTGTGGCCGCCTGCAGGACCGAACCATGAGCATCGCAAAATGCCTGTCGAATGCGGTCAAGGCCGGCGAGATCTCCGAGGCGGAGGCGGCCGACCTGAATGATCTCTACGAGGGTGCGCGCCGGCGCCGTGCCGGCTCGCCCTTCGCCAACAGTGAGGCGAAGGCGGAACTGTCGGCGCTCCTGAAGGCGCAGGCAGCGCTGAGGAAGCGCAACGCCCGCATCGCCGCAGAGGTGCATCGCCGCGTCGTGTCGGACGTCGGCAAGTACCGCACGGCAAGCGGCCAGGAGGACATCGCAGAGGGCTCGCTGGCGCTGATCGAGCACTTTGGCGGCGGGGCGCCCTATTCGAGCGTCGAGGGTCGCAAGAAGGTGATCATCGGCCGAGCGCAAGCGGAATTCGAAACCGGCGTCGATACGTTCCTTCGGACGAAGATCACCGGCGAGACGCCGAACCTCGCGCGGCTCGATAACGTTGTCGCCCAGGCTTTCGGCGAGGACACCGGCGACGTCGCCGCGAAGGCGATGGCGACCACGTGGACAGCGATCGCGGAGCGGTTGCGACAGCGCTTCAACCGCGCCGGCGGCGCGATCGGCAAGCTCGAAAATTGGGGCCTTCCGCAGAGCCACGATCCGCGCGCGCTGCTCGCCGCCGGCAAGGAAAAATGGAAGACCGCGATCCGGCCGCTGCTCGACGTCGCTCGCATGCGACATCCGACGACCGACACGCCGATCCTCGAAGCCGAGCTCGACGGCATCCTCGACGACGTGTGGAGAAACGTGGTGAGCGATGGCTGGGCGACGCGCGAGCCGATGCGCCGCCCCTTCGGCCGCGGCGCACTCGCGACGCAACGTGCCGAGCACCGCTTCCTTGTCTTCAAGTCGGCGGCCGACTGGCGCGCCTACCAGAAAGATTTCGGCCAGGGCGACGCATTCGCCAGCATGATGGGCCACATCAATCTGATGGCGCGAGACATCGCGGCGCTGGAGATCCTCGGGCCGAACCCGAATGCAACAGTCGAATGGCTGAAGCAGTCGATCCTGAAGGCCGGCGCGATGAAGACGGCTGGCGAGACGGCGCCGATCGCACCGGGCTTCCTGCGCTCGACGAAGAGCCGCGCCGCATCGAAGGCCGCTGCGCTCGACGCAGTATGGCAGGCGGCACGCGGGGGGCACGAAGCAGCCGGCAACGAAGGCTTCGCCAATTTCATGGCTGGGTCCCGCAACTGGGTGACCGCCTCGGTGCTCGGCTCTGCGATGCTCTCCGCCTTGCCGACCGATCCGGTCTATGGCGCGATCGCGCGCCACATGGCTGGCATCCCGGTCGCGAAAGAGCTGCATTCGATGATGACCGGGCTCGCGGGCATGAGCCGTCGCGAGGCAGTCCGCGCCGGGCTTATCCTCGATTCGGCGATGCACGTCTTCGGCACCAACGCGCGATACGTCGGCACGCTCTCCGGCCCAGGCTGGTCGCGCTGGCTCTCCGACCGCGTGCTGACTGCGTCCGGGCTCTCGCCGTGGACACAGGCCGGCCGCCACGCCTTCGGTCTGGACTTCATGGGGACGCTCGCCGAGCATGCGCGCGATCGCTTCCCCGACCTGCCTGAGGCCCTGCGGAAGACGCTTTCGCGCTGGGGCCTCGATCACCCGCAATGGGAGATCATGCGAGCGGCAAAACTGCACGATCCGCATGGCAACGGCGCGACGTTCCTCAGGCCCAACGAGATCGCCGGCGTAAACCATCCCGAATCGGAAAGGATCGCCGAGCGCTATCTCGAGATGGTGCTCGCCGAAACCGAATATGCGGTCCCCTCGAGTACGCTCCGCGGCCGCGTGGCGCTGGTCAACGCGCATGCGAAGCCCGGCACGCTGTGGGGCGAGATGCAGCGCAGCTTCGCGATGTTCAAGTCGTTTCCCATGACCTACGGCTTTCTGTGGGGAGCGCGGCTCTGGCGCGAGACGGTCAACGCGCCGGCGCGCGGCGCCGCCTATGCCGGGGCGTTGCTGACGATGACCGGGCTCGGCGGCATGATGAGCCTGTGGTTGAAGGACATTGCTGCGGGGCGCGATCCGCGACCGGTATCCGTTAAGATGGCGGCGGCCGCGCTGCTGCAGGGCGGCGGAATCGGCATCTGGGGCGACTTCCTTTTCGCCGACCTCAACCGCTACGGCGGCGGCATCGCTACGCAGCTCGGCGGACCGCTCGCCGAGCGCGGCACTGGGCTGATCAACCTCACCGCCGGCAACATCGCTCAGCTCGCCGCCGGCGAAGACACGCATTTCCTCTCCGAGCTGAAGCGCTTCGCGGAGGGCAACACGCCGGGAGGAAATCTCTGGTTCCTGAAGCTCGGCTACGAACGCGTGCTTCTCGATCAGCTCGACTACATGATAGACCCGGCCGCGAACCGCGCCTTCAAGCGGCGGCAAGACTACTGGCGCAAGAATTTCGGGAATGAGTATTGGTGGCGACCCGGCGAGCCTTCGCCTGATCGCGCGCCGGCGCTGTCGGCGGCACTTCCTCATGGGTGACGGGGCTCTCACCCGAGTCGGCGATACATGCCCGCGCCGTGGCCTACGACGCGAGGAGGCGGCTCGCTACATCGGAGTTGGCACAACCAAATTTGACGAGCTCGTCGAAGACGGTCGCATGCCTAAGCCGAAGAGGATCGACGGTCGTATTGTCTGGGACCTTCGCGCAGTGGACCTTGCATTTGACGAGCTTCCCGATGAGTCTGCAACGGAAGGCAATTCGTGGAACGATGTCTGATGACCGAAGTGGAGCTCAAATATCTCCACCATTTCGTCGACCGCCACGGTCACGAACGCTGGTATTTTCGCCGGCATGGCAAGCGCACCGCGCTCCCAGGCGGCCCCGGTTCGGCTGAATTTCAAGAGGCCTATCTCGCCGCGGTCAATGAGATGCCCGCCGCGCGTCGTCCTCGTGTTGTCGCGGTTCGAGGGCGATCATTCAGAGATCTCAGCACTCGGTACTTTGCGTCGGCGAACTACCTCAACCTTTCTCGATCGAGCCGCATCAACTACAAGCGCGTGATCGATGGTTTCTGCGAGGAGCATGGCCACCGCCTAGTTGCAGAGTGCCGCCGCGAACACATCGACAAGATCATCGGCAAGATGGTCGCGAAGCCAGGCGCCGCGATCGTCCTCCTGAAGCGCATACGCACCTTGGTCAAATACGCCGTGGCACTTGGCTGGATCGAACATGACCCAACTCTCGGAGCGCGATCTTTCCGCTCGCGAGAAATCCACACGTGGACCGAGGCGGAGCTAGAGAAGTACGAGGCGCGTTGGTTGGTTGGCAGCAAGCAGCGCCTCGCCTATGCGCTCCTGCTCTACACGGCCCAAAGGGGCTCGGACGTGCGTCGCATGGTCTGGCCGGACATTGCTGGGGACTGCATCCGTGTCGCGCAGCAGAAAGTAGCACACGAGGAGCGAGACGAGAGCTTGGTGATTCCCCTGCACCTCGAGCTCAGAAAGGTGCTTGCCGTCGCCGAGCGAACCGACGTCGCCATTCTAGTCACGGAATTCGGGCGGCCGTTCAGCAGCAAGGGATTTGGGAACTTCGTTTCCGCAGCCATCCAAGCCGCGGAACTGCCGAGCAATTGCAAGGCGCATGGTCTGCGCAAAGCTGCCGCCCGCCGTCTCGCCGAAGCAGGCTGTACGGAGAAGCAGATCATGGCTATCACGGGTCATAAGACGCTGGCGGAAGTTGGACGCTACACTCGCGCTGCAGACCAGCGGCAGCTCGCCCGGCAAGCAATGGAAAAACAGGGCGGGAACGTAGAAGTGGCAACCCCGAAGCTGAGGGTGGCAACCCTGGACTAAAATCCTTGAAGGCTCAGCGACTTAAAAATCTGCTGGCGCTCCCTAGGGGAATCGAACCCCTGTTTTCGCCGTGAGAGGGCGACGTCCTGGGCCGCTAGACGAAGGGAGCGAGCGACGGCGCATATAAGCGATGGGCCGCACGCCGCGCAAGGGAGGGCGAAGGCCGATGCAGCGGCCGGTTCCGGGGACTGCCTCGCCTATTGCCCCGGTTCCAGCGTATAGCGCCCGAGCGCCGCGCCGGAGGCGAGGTCGACGAGGAGCAGCGAGGCCGATCCGTCGGGGGCTGCGAGCGTCAGCAGCGCCCGGTCGCCGTCGAGCGCCGTCGCCGTGACCCGGTAGCCGGGCGGCAGCGCGATGCGGGCTTCGACCGGCGACGCCGTGGAAAGCCCGACCGCCGCGCGGCGGCTGCTGTCGTTCACCTTGTAGACAATGGCGGCGAAGACCGCGATAAACCCCACCATCATGATACCGCCGGAGACGAAGAGCAGCCGCACGAGCTTGGCGCGGAGCCGTGCCGCCGCCGGGTCGAGCGGGGCGTCGTCGGTGTCGTCGAAGGATGTCATGCCCGATCCCTTAGAGAAGCTCGCCTTCCGGGTCGAGCCCGAGGCAGCGGGCGCGCGGCTCGACGCTTTCCTCGCGGGCCAGGCGGCGGGCCTTTCGCGCAGCCGGCTGAAGGCGCTGATCAAGGACGGGCGGGTGACGCTCGACGGCCGCGTCCTCGACGACCCGAACGCGCGCCTGATGGCGGGCGCCGAGATCGCCGTGCTTGTCTCGCCGCCCGAGCCGGCGAAGCCCGAAGGCGAGGCGATCCCGCTGAAAATCCTTTTCGAGGACGCGGATATCATCGTCATCGACAAGCCTCCCGGGCTCGTCGTGCATCCGGGCGCCGGAAACCACAGCGGGACACTGGTGAATGCGCTGATAGCGCATTGCGGCGAAAGCCTTTCCGGCATCGGCGGCGTCAAGCGGCCCGGCATCGTGCACCGGCTCGACAAGGACACTTCGGGCGTGCTCGTCGTCGCCAAGAACGACGCGGCGCATCTTGCCCTTTCGGCGCAGTTCGCGAAGCACGGGCGGGACGGGGCGCTGGAGCGCGCCTACGACGCCCTTGTCTGGGGCGTGCCGAAACCCCATATTGGCGAGGTCGATGCCCCCCTAGACCGCGATACCAGGAACCGCCAGAAGCAGGCGGTCGCCCGCACTGGCGGACGAAGCGCCGTCACGCACTATTCCGTGCAGGCGCGCTTCGGGAGCTCTGCCTCGCTGCTGACTTGCCGGCTGGAAACCGGCCGAACCCACCAGATCCGCGTCCATATGGCGCATATCGGCAACCCGCTCGTGGGAGACGCCGTTTATGGAGGGGGGTTTCTCACCAAGGCAGAGACGCTTCCCGAGCCCTTACGGGCTGCGGTGAAGGGGTTTCATCGTCAGGCGCTGCACGCCCGCCTGCTCCGGTTCAAACACCCCCGAACCGGTATCTCGCTTCAATTTGAGACGGATTGGCCAGCGGATTTGACCAATTTGGTAGAACTGTTTCGAAAACTCGCGGTTTAGTGAAGACCTGTTTCTTTCGCAGTCGCGAAATCGACGCGATAATGTGGATCATCGTTGGCTCGCAGGCGCTGTAAGGAGCGCCGCCGCGCCAGGAAGGATGTGATGCTATGGCCAGAGGCAACATACCGGTCTTCCAGTCCGGAGACGGAGGCCTGACGCGCTATCTTGAGGAAATCCGGCGCTTTCCGATGCTGGAGCCGCAGCAGGAATACATGCTGGCGAAGCGCTATCTTGAACATGGGGACCGCGAGGCCGCGCACCAGATGGTGACGAGCCATCTGCGCCTCGTGGCGAAGATCGCCATGGGCTATCGCGGCTACGGCCTGCCGATCGGCGAAGTGATCTCCGAAGGCAATGTCGGCCTGATGCAGGCGGTGAAGCGCTTCGATCCGGAGCGGGGCTTCCGCCTCGCGACCTACGCCATGTGGTGGATCAAGGCCGCGATCCAGGAATACATTCTGCGCTCCTGGAGCCTCGTGAAGATGGGGACGACCGCCAACCAGAAGCGGCTGTTCTTCAATCTCCGCAAGGTGAAGAGCCAGATCCAGGCGCTCGACGAGGGCGACCTCAGGCCCGATCAGGTGAGGACGATCGCCGAGAAGCTGAACGTCAGCGAGGAGGAGGTGGTGTCGATGAACCGCCGCCTCTCCGGCGACGCGTCGCTGAATGCTCCGATCCGCGCCACCGAGGGCGATTCCGGCGAATGGCAGGACTGGCTCGCCGACGATTCGGAGACGCAGGAAGAGACGCTGGCGGAGCGCGACGAGCTCGATCAGCGCCGCGTCATGCTGAACGACGCGCTAGGCGTGCTCGACAAGCGCGAGCGGCGCATCTTCGAGGCGCGCCGGCTGACCGACGATCCGCTGACGCTCGAGCAGCTCTCCGAGGAGTTCGACGTGAGCCGCGAGCGCGTGCGTCAGCTCGAGGTGCGCGCCTTCGAGAAGGTGCAGAAGGCGATGCTGAAGGCCACCAAGGACCGCGACCGCGGCCGCACTGCGCTCATGGCGCCGAGCCCGGCCTGACGCTGCCTGCCGGGCGGCCGGAGCTTTCCGGCCGCCTGAGACGGCGGAGCACGCGCCCGTCGATCACGATCAGCCCGAGGGCGATAAGCAGCATGCCGGCCGCCTCGCCGCGCGTGAGAAGCTCGCCGAGCAGCGCCCAGGCGAAGAACACTCCGCCGGCCGGAATAAGCAGCGTGACGAGGATGGTGTTCGTCCCCCCTGCCCGCAGGATCAGCGAAAAATAGAGAACATAGCCGAGTGAGGTCGACAGGAGCGCGAGCGCGAGCGTCGCGATCATCGCCGTCGCGCCGGGCATTGGCAGCTCCCACGGCCGGTCGATGATGAGCGCCGCCGGCAGCAGCATCAGCGTCGAGGCGCTGAGCTGGCACGTCGCGGAGACGGTCGCATCGATGCCGCGGAAGCCGCGCCCGAATATGGCGGCAAGACCGTAGGAGAACGACGCGAGCAGCATCGCCGCCGTCGCCGCCACATTGCCGCTGAGGCCGGCGACCGCCTGCGGCCCGACCATCGCGGCGACGCCGCCGATCCCGAGCAGGATGCCGATGAGCTTGGCGCGCGTGACCTTTTCGTCAGCGGTGGAAAAATGCGCGACGAGCAGCGCGAAGATCGGCGACGTCGCATTGAGGATCGAGGCCGCGCCGGCCCCGATGTGCGCGATGGCGTAGACGATCAGGGCGAAGGGCAGCGCGTTGTTGATGAGCCCCATGATCGCGTAGCGGAGGAGAATTGCCGGCTCGGTCGGATAGCGACGCCCGCTGACCAGCACGAAAGCATGCAGCGCTGCGGCCGCGATGCCGACCCTGAGCAGCACCAGCGTGAAGACCGGAATCTCCCTGCCGGCGACCTTGGTGAAGATGAACGACGCGCTCCAGAGGAGCGCGAGCGCGAAGAGAATGAGCCAGCTGCGTCCGTCGAGCCGTGGTGAGGATTGGGCCATGCGCCCGTTTACGGACGCTCCGCTCCCTCCGCCACCCGATTCCTGCTCGCCCCCGCAGTACTGCTCCCCGCCACGAAGACCCCGCCGATGATCAGGATCGCGCCGGCGAGATGATACCAGCCCGGCCGCTCGCCGAGAAAGGCGATCGCCAGCAGCGAACCGAAGAGCGGGATCAGGTGGAAGAACGGTCCGGCGCGGTTGGCTCCGATCAGCTGGACGCCGCGGTTGAAGCAGAGCACGGCGAGGATCGAGGGGAAGATGGTCACATAGACGATTGCGCCGGCCGCGGCCGGGGTCAGTGCCTGGATGCGCGCGCCGGAGAGATATTCGCCGATGGCGACCGGAAGCACCATGATGGCGCCCATGCCGATCGTGACGGCGGCGAACGAAAGCGCCGTCATGCGCGGCCGCCTGCGGAGCAGCGTGGAGTAGAGTCCGTAAATCCCCATGGCGACGATCACCGCGATGTCGCCGATGTTGAGCGACAGGCTCGCGAGGCGCGAGAGGTCGCCGGCGCTGACGATGGTTACCACACCGAGCAGCGACACGCAGACCCCACCGACCTGGCGGCGCGTCAGCGGCTCGCGGAAGATCGCCATGCCCCACAAGCCGATGAGCAGCGGGCCGGTCGATTGCATCAGCGTTGCGTTGATGGCGGTCGTGTGCAGCAGGCTCCAGTAGAGGAGCGTGTTGAAAGCGGCGACGCTGGTCAGCGCGAGAAGCGCCAGCATTCCGACGTTCTGCCGGATGATCGGGAACTCTTCGCGCAGTGTGGGCCAGACAAACGGCAACAGCACCAGGAAGGCGAGAGTCCAGCGCAACTCCGCCAGCGCAACTGGCGGGATGATGTTCACGATCGCCCGGCCGACCACGGCGTTCCCCGCCCAGAAGAGCGAGGTGAGGGTCAGGAGCAGATAGGGCTGATCGCGGAGCCGCGACACGAAGGACATCACTTTGCGGAACGGTCCGGCGCGGGCGATCCCGCGCGCAGCGGGATCAGGATCAGGATGGAGTCCAGCTCGCCATCACGGTCTCGAAGACCTTGTCGCCCGGGATGCCCTTCTCGAAGGTGATCAGGGCGCGCGTCTGGTCGGCGAAGAGGATCGGGATGTCGAACCAGGAACCCTCGCGGAGCAGCTGGACGTTGCGCACCACCTCGTCCTGATCGTCGGACAGCGCGATCCAGAAGAGCTCGTTGGTGACCGGCACGGCAGCGCCGGCGAGCGGCTGGCCGCGCGCCTGCTCCGTCTGCTTCAGCACCAGCGCCGGAACGCGCTGGATCGGCTTGTCGGAAAGCTTGCCGGTGAACTGCACCTCGACCAGGTGGCTGGCCGGCAGGGTGGAATCGTAGTTCTTGTAGATGGTGACGGTGGCGGTCACGCTGCGCTCGGGGATCCTGAGCGTCGCCTGGATCGCGGGGCGATTGTCCTTGGTGATCTCCGCCCAGGTCGCGGTGCCCTCGCTTGCCTGCCCGGCCTGACCCTCCGAGCCCTGATAATAGTAGATCGCCCGCTGCTCGACGAGGTTGGTGCCGACCGGCTCCTGCGGAGTCGTCTGATCGTTGAGCCCTGTCTCAAGCGGGGCGGCGGTCGGCGGAGCCTCGGTCTCCGCGACCGTCGCCGGGGCAGGCCCCGGCGGGACCACCGCGGTATTTGTGCCGGCATCGGGCGCCGGCGGTTCGGCGGGCGTGGAATCGCTGCCGTTGACCAGTCGATCCGGCAGTTTCCCCGGCTCTGCAGCCTGGTCCGTAGAGGCCGGGGCGGGCACGGGCGCCGCGACCACCGCGGGCGGAGCATCCGTATCGCCGGTATTGGTATCCGGCTGGCGGACCGGCGTGCTGAGGAAGCTGAACATCGTGGCGCGTTCGGAATAAAGGTATGCGCCGGCGCCGACCGCTACCAGGACGACGCAAATGAGAGCGACGAGGATCGGCAGGCGCGAGGAGCGCTCCTCCTCTTCCTCGAATTCCTCTTCCTCTTCCTCTTCCTGTTCATAGCGTGGCGTTGCCGGCGCCTCTTCGGGCCGCGCCGCAGCCGGGGCACGGCGTTCGACGCTCGGAGCCTGCGGAGGGGTGTAGAGAAAGTCGTCCCTGCTGTCCGTCGCGGGAAAGGCCTGACCAGAATCTTCGTGCGGAACGAACTCGGCTTCCAGCCGCACGACGGCGTCTTCGAGCTCCTGATGCTGCATCTCGATATCGCGGGTCGAGAGCGGAGGATCGACGGCCGTGAGCTGGCGCGCCAGCGCGGCGCGCGCACGCTGATAGACCGCCTCTCGCATTTCGGGGGTGGCATCCGGCAATGCGGAGACCGACCGCCTGAGGATCGACGCGTAATCCGGCATGGTTAACGACTTTACTACCCCAAACTGCCCCGAAAAGGGTTAATCCTGAAATGGATCGCGGACAAGGATGGTATCGTCGCGCTCCGGACTGGTCGAAAGTAAGGCAACGGGCGCTTCGATCAGCTCCTCGATGTAGCGGACGTATTTGATGGCCTGCGCCGGCAGATCGGCCCACGAGCGCGCGCCGCGCGTCGATTCGTTCCATCCCTCCAGCGTCTCGTATATCGGAACCACCTCCGCCTGCGCCGCCTGGCTCGCCGGCAGCCGATCGATGCGGACGCCGCCAAGCTCGTAGGCGATGGCCACTCTGATTTCCTTGAGTCCGTCGAGGACGTCAAGCTTCGTCAACGCAATCCCTTGAATCCCCGACACTTTCGCGGTCTGCCGAACGAGCACCGCATCGAACCAGCCGCAGCGCCGCTTGCGCCCGGTGACGGTGCCGAACTCGTGCCCGCGCTCGCCGAGAAACTTGCCGACATCGTTGTCCTGCTCGGTCGGGAACGGCCCCTCCCCGACCCGCGTCGTGTAGGCCTTGGTGATGCCGAGCACGAAGCCGATGGCGTTCGGCCCGAGGCCGGAACCGGCCGCCGCCTGTCCCGCCACCGTGTTGGAGGAGGTCACGTACGGATAGGTCCCGTGGTCGATATCGAGAAGGGCGCCCTGTGCGCCCTCGAACAGGATACGCGCCCCCGCCCGCCGGTGCTGGTCGAGGAGATCCCATACCGTATCCATGAAGGGCGTCACGCGATCCGCCACCGCGGCAAGCTCGGAGAGCACGGTGGCCGGGTCGATCTCCGGCTTGCCGAGCCCGCGCCGCAGCGCATTGTGGTGCACCAGCATCCGCTCGATCTTGGCCGGAAGCGTCGCGAGGTCGGCGAGATCCACCAGGCGGATGGCGCGCCGTCCGACCTTGTCCTCGTAGGCCGGGCCGATGCCGCGCCCCGTCGTGCCGATTCGCCCACCGAGGCCGGCCGCCTCCTCGCGCAGAAGGTCCAGCTCGCGATGCAGCGACAGGATCAGAGGAACATTGTCGGCGACGCGCAGGCTGTCCGGCGTCACCGCGATCCCCTGTCCCTTCAGCTTCTCGATCTCCGCGATCAGGGCGTGCGGGTCGAGCACGACGCCGTTGCCGATGACGGAGAGCTTCTCCGGCCTCACCACGCCGGAAGGCAGCAGGCTGAGCTTGAAGGTTGCGCCATTTACGACGAGCGTATGGCCGGCATTGTGGCCGCCCTGGAAGCGCACCACGACATCGGCGCGCTCCGACAGCCAGTCGACGATCTTGCCCTTGCCCTCGTCGCCCCATTGCGAGCCGACGACCACCACATTCGCCATCTTCCGATTTCTCTCCGCAGCCTGCTCTCAGGTTCGCTCGCCAGCGCCCTGTTAACGGTGTTTGGGCCACCCGTCACCGCCGGAATGCAGCCGCCGCGAGGGAACCTTTTGCCGCTTCCCGCCTTTTCTAGACACGGGGCGGTAATCTTCATGCCCCAAATCTAATTCTCAATCTCACGTCTTGGGGTGGACGATGAATTTTCCGCGTTCTCATTGGCGGACGATGATGGCTGCCGTGGCGCTCGTCGCCGTCGCGAACTCTCCCGCTCTCGCATCTAAGAAGGGTTTTGACGGAGTGTGGTCCGTCAACATCGTCGCGAAGAGCGAGGGCTGTCCGACGCACACGATTCCGGTGCAGGTTTCAGACGGCACGATCTCGTTTTCAAGCTTCGGCGCTACCGGCACCGGGAAAGTCAGCCCGGCCGGGGCGATCCGGCTCAACATCTCCCTCAACGAGACGGTGGTTCGCATCAACGGCAAGGCAACCGGCCGCGTCGCGAGCGGGAGCTGGCAGACTGCGCCGGCCGGCTGCGCCGGTCGCTGGAGCGCGCAGATTTCGGAGTAAGTAGCGCGCTTCCGAAACTCGGATCGGCCGCCACCTAGAAGGTCAGGTGGCGCGCCTGCACGACGCCTTCCAGCGCAAGCACCGCATCGAGCGTTTCCCCGGGGACATCCCCGTCGATCTCCACCAGCGCGATCGCGTCGCCGCCGGCGTCCTTCCGGCCGAGATGGAAGGTCGCGATGTTGTGCCCCTTCGTGCCGAGCAGGGTGCCGAGCCGTCCGATGAAGCCAGGCTTGTCGCGGTTCGTGACATAGAGCATGTGCGGCCCGAGCTCGGCCTCCATGTTGATGCCCTTGATCTGGATGATGCGCGGCTTGCCGTCGGAGAACACGGTGCCGGCGACGGAGCGCTCCTGCTTCTCCGTGACGACTGTCAGGCGGATATAGCTCTCGTAGGCGCCGCCCTGTCCGCGCCGCGTTTCTTCCACGCGGATGCCGCGCTCCTTGGCGAAGGCGGGCGCGGAGACCATGTTCACGGTCTGGAGCACGGGCTGCAGGAACCCGGCGATTGCCGCGGCCGTGAGCGCGCGGATGTTCATCTCCGCCACCGCGCCCTCATACTCCATCCGGATCGCGCTCGCCCCGCCTTCGGTGAGCTGGCCGGCGAAGGAGCCGAGCTGCTCGGCGAGCCGCACGAAGGGCGTCAGCCGCGGCGCTTCCTCGGCGCTGATCGACGGCATGTTGAGTGCGTTCCGGACGGCCCCGGTGGTCAGATAGTCCGCCATCTGCTCGGCAACCTGCACGGTGACGTTCTCCTGCGCCTCGGTCGTGGCCGCGCCGAGATGCGGCGTGCAGACGACATTCGGCGCGCCGAACAGCACGTTGGTTTTCGCCGGCTCCTCGGCGAAGACGTCGATCGCAGCGCCGGCGACCTTGCCGCTGTCGAGCGCCGCGCGCAGCGCCTCCTCCACGATGAGCCCGCCGCGCGCGCAATTGATGATGCGCACGCCATCCTTCATCTTCGCGATGGCCGCTGCGTCCACGATGCTCCGGGTCTTGTCGGTCAGCGGCGTGTGCAGCGTGATGAAGTCGGCGCGGCGGAAGAGCGCATCGAGGTCGACCTTCTCCACGCCGAGCTCGGCCGCTCGTTCCTCCGACAGGAACGGGTCGAAGGCGATGACGCGCATCGACAGCCCGAGAGCCCGGCTCGCCACGACCGAGCCGATATTGCCGCAGCCGATGATGCCGAGCACTTTTCCGGTGATCTCGGAGCCCATGAAGCGCGACTTCTCCCACTTGCCGGCCTGCGTCGACTGGTCGGCCGCGGGGATCTGCCGGGCGCAGGCGAAGAGCATCGCGATCGCATGCTCGGCGGTGGTGATGGAGTTTCCGAATGGCGTGTTCATCACGATGATGCCGGCGGCGGTCGCCGCCGCGATGTCGACATTGTCCACGCCGATGCCGGCGCGGCCGATAACGCGCAGTCGGCCATTTGCCGCGGCGATCACCTTCGGCGTCACCTTGGTGGCCGAGCGGATGGCGAGGCCGTCGAACGCGCCCACCATCCTTGCAAGCTTCTCCTTGTCGGCGCCGAGTTCCGGCTGGAACTCCACCTCGACGCCGCGCTCGCGGAAGACGTTGACGGCGGTATTCGACAGCGCGTCGGAGATGAGAACGCGGGGGGGCATGAACGAACCTCTGAAAGACGCGAATTGATTGGAGAGGACGGGCAAAGCCCGCCCGGCGTCAGGCTGCCTTGCGGAGGCCCGCCTTGGCGGTCGCGAAGGCCCAGTCGAGCCAGGGCAGCAGAGCCGCGATGTCGGCCTGCTGCACGGTAGCGCCGCACCAGATCCGCAGGCCCGGGGGAGCATCCCGATAGGACGCGACGTCGAAGGCGACCGCTTCGCTCTCGAGAAGATCGGACAACGACTTCGCGAAGGCGGCCTGCGCCGCGGCGTCGAGAGCGCTGACCTGCGGATCGACGACGACGAGGCAGACCGACGTGTTGGAACGGGTCTTCGGATCATGCGCGAGGAAATCGACCCACGGCGTCGTCGCGACCCAATCGGAGAGCAGCGCGGTGTTGGCGTCGGCGCGCGCTATCAGGGCCGCGAGGCCGCCGATCGAATCGGCCCAGGCGAGCGCGTCGAGATAGTCCTCGACGCACAGCATGGACACCGTGTTGATGGTCTCGCCGGAGAAGAGCCCTTCCGTCAGCTTGCCGCCGCTGGTCATGCGAAAAATCTTCGGCAGCGGCCAGGCGGGCTTGTAGGTGAGGAGCCGCTCGACCGCACGCGGCGAAAGCACCAGCATGCCGTGCTGCGCCTCGCCGCCGAGCACCTTCTGCCAGGAGAAGGTGACCACATCCAGCTTGTCGAAGGGCAGCGGCTGCGCAAAGGCAGCGCTCGTGGCGTCGCAGATCGTGAGCCCGGCACGGCCGGAGGATATCCATCCGCCGTCGGCGATCCGCACGCCCGACGTCGTGCCGTTCCAGGTGAAGATCACATCGCGGGCGAAATCGACCTTGCCGAGATCCGGGAGTTCGCCATATGGCGCATCGAGCACGCGGACGTCGGGAAGCTTGAGCTGCTTCACGACATCCGTGACCCAGCCGGAGCCGAAACTCTCCCAGGCGAGCACGTCGACGCCGCGGGCGCCAAGCATCGACCAGAGCGCCATCTCCATCGCGCCGGTATCGGAGGCGGGGACGATCGCGATCCTGTAGTCGGCCGGCACTTCGAGCAGCCGGCGCGTCTCGTCGATCGCCTTCTTCAGGCGCAGCTTCGCCGGCTTGGCGCGATGCGAGCGGCCAACCAGGGCGTTCCTGAGGATTTCGGGTGACCAGCCGGGCCGCTTGGCGGTCGGGCCGGTGGAAAAGCGCGGATTTGCCGGGCGCAATGCCGGCTTCTCGAGTGTCGCCATGGTGCTCTACCCTTTCAGATAGGCGCCCCTCGGTGGGGAGGGGTGTCCCATCGGCGGGGCTAAAGGAGCTTCACGGCGGAGTCAATTTCAATGTCGAGCCGATCGACGCGCGCGTGCGCCAAAACGCGAAGAGCGCGGCGCCTTGCGCGCCGCGCTCTTTGAAACACCGGAAGGCGAATTACCAGAAGGTGTAGCGCACGCCGAGCTTGATGTCGTGCGAGGTGATGTCCTCGAACTTCATCGGATTGTCGATCGCATTGGTGCCGTCGAAGGCGATCAGATCGCCCGACCGGCCGTCGCCAACGTCGAGATAGCGGTAGGCGAGTTCCACCGTGAACGCATCGGTCACGTCGAAGGCGAGACCGGCATAGAGCGCCCAGGCGAAGTTCCACTGGTCATGGTCATCGCCGAAGGCGACGCTGCCGACATTGACGCCGACATCCGTGAAGTCGCTGATCTTGACGTTCGCCGCGCCAACGCCGGCGCCGACGAAGGGCGTGATGCCGTGCCATGTGCCGACGTCCAGGTAGCCGTTCAACAGGGCGAGCCACTCGGACTTCTTGGCGGTGTAATTGTCCGGGATGAATGCCGGCGGGCCGACCTGGGAGGCGATGTCCAACCCGTCGAAGTCGGACTTTGAACGATACTCGCCCGTCACATCGGTGCGGAACCAGTGGTTCCAGCGGTAGCCGATACCGGCCGCGAAGAACGGCGCTCCGCTGAAATCCTTGCTGACATTGTCGACGCCCAGATAGGTGTCGTAGAGCGCGTTGTCGAGGCGATCGACCATCTGGTTCGAGTAGCCGATGTCGCCGCGCAGGTACCAGCCCTTGACGACAATCGGCGCGGGCGCTGGAGGTGTGTAGTCCGCCGCCTCGGCCGTTTGCATTGCGGTCCCGGCCCCCGCGCAGACGACAAGCGCGATTGTGCTCAGTCTGAACATTCCTCGTCCTCTCGCAATTGCGGCGCGCTGGTTGCGATGCACGCCCGCCGTCACAGGAAAACGTGGTAAACAGGAATGCTTAAGAAGCGCTTAATGGTAAATCGGAGGCGCAGGCCAGGTTAGCCATAGTGGTGAAGAAAGCCCGGAGTTCTGCGCTCCTGTCAGGCAAATGGCGCCTCCAGGCGTTTACGCCCGCTACGAATTGCAGCGAATTCGGTTAAGCTTTCGGTAAGGAGTATGATCGCGCGCGGCCTGTCGCGGACGGCGCGAATCACTTGCGAATCGTTTCAGGCGGCCTGCCCGAGCACCTGGACAATCTCGTCCACCACCGCCTCGACGAGAACGGCGTTGTCGCCCTCGCCCATCACGCGGATCACCGGCTCGGTGCCGGATGCGCGAATGACGAGCCGGCCGCTGCCGTTCAGCTTCCCCTCGCCCTCGGCGATGACCCGCTTCACCTGGTCGTTCTCCAGCGGCTTGCCGCCCTTGTGCTTGAAATTCTTCATCACCTGCGGCACCGGGTCGAAGCGATGGCAGACCTCGCTTGCCGGACGCCCGTCTCGCTGGATGACCGCCAGCACCTGCAGCGCCGCGATCAGGCCATCGCCCGTCGTGGTGAAGTCCGACAGGATGATGTGGCCCGACTGCTCGCCGCCGACATTATAGCCGCGCTCGCGCATCGCCTCGCTCACATAGCGGTCGCCGACCGGCGTGCGGATCAGGTCGAGGCCGCTCGCCGCGAGGAACCGCTCCAGTCCGAGGTTGGACATGATGGTGGAGACGATTCCGCCTCCGGCAAGCTTCCCCTCTTCCTTCCAGTAGCTCGCCACGACCGCCATGAGCTGGTCGCCGTCGACGACGCGCCCCTTCTCGTCGACCAGCACGACGCGATCGGCATCGCCGTCGAGGGCGATGCCGAGATCGGCGCGCATTTCCCGCACCTTCTCGGAGAGCGCCTTCGGCGAAGTGGAGCCGACGTCGCGGTTAATGTTGAAGCCGTCCGGTTCGACGCCGAGGCTAATGACCTCGCAGCCGAGTTCCTCCAGCGCCATGGGCGCGGCCTTGTAGGCGGCGCCGTTGGCGCAATCGACGACGACGCGCAGCGAATCGAAGCTCATCTGCCGCGGCAAGGTCCGCTTCGCGGCCTCGACATAGCGCTCCAGCGCCCCGTCGATGCGCCGCGCCCGCCCGAGGTTCTCGGCCGAAGCGAGCTGCGACGCCATGTCCGACTCGATCAGCGCCTCGATCCGCGTCTCGGTCTCGTCCGACAGCTTGAAGCCGTCCGGCCCGAACAGCTTGATGCCGTTGTCGTCGTAGGGATTGTGCGACGCCGAGATCATCACGCCGTAATCGGCGCGGAGCGAACGGGTGAGCATCGCCACGGCGGGCGTCGGTATCGGGCCGAGCAGGAAGACGTCGACGCCGACCGCGGTGAACCCCGCGACGAGCGCATTCTCGATCATGTAGCCGGAGAGGCGCGTATCCTTGCCGATGACGACGCGCTGCCGGTGGCCGTTGCGATAGTGCAGGCCGACCGACATGCCGACGCGCATCGCGACATCCGGCGTCATCGGATGCGTGTTCGCCCGACCGCGAATTCCATCAGTGCCGAAATAGCGTCTCGCCACGGCCGCTCTCACCTTTGCGTTGCCGGATGCCTATCATGAGTCGGCATTTTTCACGCCCGGCAACCACATCAAATTATAGGCGCGGAGCGTACGCGCGGGGCGTCAAGAATTGTGACGTATGGTTTCAGCATCGTGCCGAAAGACCGGGTTCGGCGTATCTGCCGAATGCTGGAGCGGCCCGCCCCAAAGCAGAACACCCGCCGAAGCGGGTGTTCTGTGTTCGCGTTCTCTTGTCCTACGTAGCGGGCTGTGGCTCGACGCCCGGATCGCCCTTGTCGGGGCGAGGCTTCGCCGCGCCGGTGGCGGGCACCGCGGAGCCACGGCTTGGCGTGTTGTCCTCGCTCGGGTCCTCGCGGACGGGTCGCTTTCCGTTCAGGAGATCCTTGATCTCCTCGCCGGTCAGCGTCTCGAACTCGAGCAGCGCCTTGGCGAGCATCTCCATCTGGTCGCGATTTTCCGAGATGACCCGGAACGCCGTCGCATAGCCTTCGTCGACGAAGCGGCGGATCTCCGAATCGATCTTCTGCATCGTCGCGCCCGATACGTTCTGGGTGCGCCCGACGGAATGGCCAAGGAAGACCTCTTCCTGGTTCTCGGCATAGGCTACCGTGCCGAGCTCCTTCGAGAAGCCCCACCGCGTGACCATGGCGCGCGCGATGCGCGTCGCGGTGTCGATGTCGCTCTGCGCTCCCGAAGTGACCTTGTCCGCTCCAAAGAACACCTCTTCGGCGACGCGGCCGCCCATCGCCATCGCGAGCCGCGACGTGAGCTGCTCGTAGCTGATCGAGATCTGGTCGCGCTCCGGCAGGTACTGCACCATGCCGAGCGCCTGGCCGCGCGGGATGATCGTCGCCTTGTGGATCGGGTCGTTCGCCGGCGTGTTCAGCGCGACGATGGCGTGACCGGCCTCGTGGTAGGCGGTCACCCGCTTCTCGTCGTCGGTCATGACCATGCGGCGCTCGGCGCCCATCATGATCTTGTCCTTGGCGCTGTCGAACTCGTTCATCGTCACGAGCCGCTTGCCACGCCGGGCGGCAAGCAGCGCCGCTTCGTTGACGAGGTTCATCAGGTCCGCGCCGGAGAAGCCCGGCGTGCCGCGCGCGATGGTCTTGAGGTTGACGCCGGGCGCCAGCGGAACCTTGCGCACGTGCACCTTCAGGATCTTCTCGCGCCCGATGATGTCCGGGTTGGCGACGACGATCTGCCGGTCGAAGCGGCCGGGGCGGAGCAGCGCCGGGTCGAGCACGTCGGGACGGTTGGTGGCGGCGATCAGGATGATGCCCTCGTTCGCCTCGAAGCCGTCCATCTCGACCAGCAGCTGGTTCAGCGTCTGCTCGCGCTCGTCGTTGCCGCCGCCGAGCCCGGCGCCACGATGCCGGCCGACCGCGTCGATCTCGTCCACGAAGATGATGCACGGCGCGTTCTTCTTCGCCTGCTCGAACATGTCGCGCACGCGGCTCGCGCCGACGCCGACGAACATCTCGACGAAATCGGAGCCGGAGATGGTGAAGAACGGCACGTTCGCCTCGCCGGCGATGGCGCGCGCCAGCAGCGTCTTGCCGGTGCCGGGAGGCCCGACCAGCAGCACGCCGCGCGGGATGCGTCCGCCGAGCCGCTGAAACTTCTGCGGATCGCGGAGGAACTCGACGATCTCTTCCAGATCCTCCTTCGCCTCATCGACGCCCGCCACGTCCTCGAACGTGACGCGGCCATGCGCCTCGGTCAGGAGCTTCGCCTTGGATTTGCCGAAGCCCATGGCACGGCCGCCGGCGCCCTGCATCTGGCGCATGAAGAAGATCCACACGGCGATCAGCAGGAACATCGGAAACCAGGAGATCAGCACGGAGATGAACGACATCTTCTGGTCGTCGGCGCGCGCCTGGATGGAGACGCCCTTCTGCTCCAGCAGCGTCACGTAGTCGGCGTTCAGCGGCGCGGTCGTGCGGAAGCGCGATCCGTCGTCGTATTTGCCGCTGACGTCCTGACCGGAGATGACGACGCTCGTCACCTTGCCGTCGTTGGTGTCGTTGCGGAACTGCGAGTAGGTGATTTCCTGCGCGCTGGTCTGCCCGGTCGGGTTCTGGAACAGGTTGAAGAGCGCCACCAGGAGAAGGAGGATGACGGCCCACAGCGCGAAATTCCGGAAGTTCTGATTCATTCGATCGGTCCCCGGATTGCGGCCGCCGATGCGGGCGCTGATCCCCTATAGGCCTAGATAGGTTTTAACACGG
>JBBQVL010000014.1:0-64352 GCA_038211615.1 Hyphomicrobiales bacterium | reverse complement strand
CGAGCAAGCGGGGAGGCAGAGGGCGGCAGGTGCAACACGAACAGCCCGGCGCCGGGCTTGGGGACAGGAAACTCAGGTCCCGCGGTCTCAAGGAGTTTTGATGCAAGTAGCCGAAATGCAGCCGACCCGGGAGGATTTCACCGCTCTTCTGGAAGAGTCCTTCGCCAAGAGCGATCTCGCCGAGGGCACCGTCGTCAAGGGACGAGTGATAGCCATCGAGAAGGACATGGCCGTCATCGACGTCGGCCTGAAGGTCGAGGGGCGCGTTCCCCTCAAGGAATTCGGAGTTCGCGGCCGCGACGGGGAACTCGTCCCCGGCGACGAGGTCGAGGTCTACCTGGAGCGCGTCGAGAACGCGCTCGGTGAGGCGATGCTGTCGCGCGAGAAGGCGCGGCGCGAGGAGAGCTGGGTCCGGCTCGAGGAGATGTTCGAGAAGAACGAAACCGTCACTGGCCAGATCTTCAACCAGGTCAAGGGCGGCTTCACCGTCGATCTCGACGGCGCGGTGGCCTTCCTGCCGCGCAGCCAGGTAGATGTCCGCCCGGTGCGCGACGTCGGCCCGCTGATGAACTCGCCGCAGCCCTTCCGCATCCTGAAGATGGACAAGCGGCGCGGCAACATCGTCGTCTCCCGCCGTTCGGTGCTCGAGGACACGCTCGCCGAGCAGCGCTCAGAGCTGGTGCAGCGTCTCACCGAGGGCCAGGTCGTCGACGGCGTCGTCAAGAACATCACCGAGTACGGCGCGTTCGTCGATCTCGGCGGCATCGACGGGCTGCTGCACGTCACCGACATGGCGTGGCGCCGCGTCAACCACCCCTCCGAGATCCTGAACATCGGCGAGACGGTGAAGGTGCAGATCATCCGCATCAACCCGGAGACCTTCCGCATCTCGCTCGGCATGAAGCAGCTCGAGGTCGATCCCTGGGAAGGCATCGAGGCGAAGTATCCGATCGGTTCGCGCTTCACCGGCCGCGTCACCAACATCACCGACTACGGCGCCTTCGTGGAGCTGGAGCCGGGGATCGAGGGCCTGATCCACGTCTCCGAAATGAGCTGGACCAAGAAGAACGTGCACCCGGGCAAGATCGTCTCCACCTCGCAGGAAGTCGAAGTGGTGATCCTCGAGGTCGATCCGGCCAAGCGCCGCGTCTCGCTCGGCCTGAAGCAGACCATGCGCAACCCCTGGGAAGAGTTCGCCGAGAAGCATCCGGTCGGCTCCGAGGTCGAGGGCGAGGTCAAGAACAAGACCGAGTTCGGCCTGTTCCTCGGGTTGGAGAACGAAGTCGACGGCATGGTGCATCTCTCCGATCTCGATTGGACGCGCTCCGGCGAAGAGGCCATGGAGCAGTACAAGAAAGGCGAGATGGTCAAGGCGAAGGTTCTCGACGTCGACGTCGAGAAGGAGCGCATCTCGCTCGGCATCAAGCAGGTCGTCGGCGATCCGATGGAAGGCGTGCCGGGGCTGCGCAAGGGCGCCATCGTCACCGGCGAGGTGACGCAGGTGCTGGAATCCGGCATCGAGGTGAAGATCGCGGATTCCGACATGACCGCGTTCATCCGCCGCGCCGAGCTTTCGCGCGAGCGCTCAGAACAGCGGCCCGACCGCTTCGCCCCCGGCGAGAAGGTCGACGCCCGCATCACCAACATCGACAAGAAGACGCGGAAAATCTCGCTCTCCATCAAGGCGCTGGAAATCGCCGAGGAGAAGGAGGCGGTGGCCCAGTACGGCTCCACCGATTCCGGCGCTTCGCTCGGCGACATCCTCGGCGCTGCGCTGAAGAAGCAGCAGACCGACGACGAGGAGCCGGAAGAGGAGAAGACGGAGGAATAGCGCTCCGCGCACTCCGCTCTGTTGGAAAATCGAAAGGCCCGCGGCGCTGCCGCGGGCCTTTTCCTTTGGAGGCGCGACCGAAAGGCCCCTCCGGTCAAGCGTGGTCGCAAGGGATCGAGCCGGACCCCTCCCCCATGGACCATTGGCAACGGAATCGAGCTACCCCGTGACCTTGAGCTTCGCCTCGATCGCCGGGCGGTCGAAGGTCGGGTCGGCGGTCGGATCGGGCGGTGGAAGATCGAGCGCCCGCTGCCACTCCGTCCGCGCTTCGGCGTCCCGGCCAAGCGCTTCGTAGATCCAGCCGAGATGTGCGTGGAAGCTCGCGTCGTCGGGCGCGATGCGGAGGGCGTGCTCAAGCTCCGCCGCGGCCTTCTCGCCCTCGCCCAGGCGGAAGTGGATCCAGCCGAGCGTGTCGCGGTATTCCGGATCCTCGGGCTCGGCCTCGACCGCCTTCATCGAGAGCGCCGCGGCCTCCTTCAGCCTGACGTTCGCCACCGCCCACAGCCACGCAACCTCGTTCATCGCGTCCGTGTCGCCGGCCTTGATGGCGGCCAGGAACCAGCGTTCGGCCTTCACTCGATCCGCATTGCCGCCGGTCGCATCGAGGTAGAGGTAGCCGAGATTGCGCATGGCCGCCGGCAGGTGAAGGTCGGCGGCGCGCAGGTAGGCGTTCTCCGCGGCGGCGAAATCCTTGCCGGAATCGTAGGCGCGGCCGAGCTGGTAGACGAGGCGCGCGTCGTTCGGATTCGCGTCGACGGCCCCAAGGCAGGCAGTGATCGCCGCATGCGAATCGATCGCCTCGAATGCGACGCCCGGGCCGACATGGCCGGGGTCGCTCGGGTTGGCCGCCAGGCGGTTGCACTCCGCGACCGGATCGGCGGCGATCGCGACGGCCGGAATAAGCACGAGCGAGGCAAGGCAGGCCAGCAGGCGAAGCAGCATCTTTCCAATCCGACGCGGGGAGTTACCGATCGCCCGTGATAGCACGGCCACCGAGACGCACCAGCGCACCCCCGTTACGCCGATCCGCGTGTCTGGAAGGCTGGCCCGGTCGTAGCGGCTCCCGCGTAGTCCTGGCCGGCTCAGCGGCTTGCAGCGGGCCCCGGTGTTCCCCATATTTCCCTCGAACCGGTCGGGCGCCTCATTCGGGTCCGGCCAGGCGAAGTCGCTTCACGCGAGGGCTTTGCACACCATGACACGCACACTTGCCTTCTCCAGCCCCCTGCTTCTCGGTTTCGAGGAGATCGAGCGGCTCCTCGACCGGGTGTCGAAGAGCGCCGATGGTTACCCGCCTTACAATATCGAGAGGCTGGCCGCAGAGGACGGGACGCCTGCCAGCATCCGGATCACGCTGGCGGTCGCAGGCTTCGATTCTAACGAAATCGAAGTGACTGTGGAGGAGAATGAACTTAGCGTCAGTGGCCGGAAGACCGAGGATGGCCCCCGCGACTACCTGCACCAGGGGATCGCGGCGCGGCAGTTCCAGCGGACTTTCGTGCTGGCCGACGGCATGGAGGTGACAGGCGCGGACCTGAAGGACGGGCTGCTTTCGATTGATCTGGCGCGGCCGGAACCGGCGCGCTCCGTGCGACGTATAGCCATTACGTCCCGCGGCTAGAGGAATGGAGAACGACATGACAAGCGCCGAAACCATCAAGACCATGCCGCAGGATGCCTTCGCCGCGCTGGGCGGCGGGCAGATCGCCTATCTCCGGCCGCTGCGGTCAGAAGAGGTGCACACGCTGTTCCCGCAGGCGCCGGAGCTTACACCGGGCGTTCCGCTCTGGGCGCTGCTTTCGGCAGCCGGCCACCCGATCATGCTGACCGATTCCAAGGCCGCAGCGATCGCGAGCGCTCACGAGAACGACCTGGAGACGGTTTCCGTCCACTGATCCTCGTTGCATAGCCGGGGGAAAGAACGGGGCCTTTCGGCCCCGTTTTGCTGTGGCGCTCAGGCGGCGTGCGAGGCCTGGTCGAGGCCAGTCAGCACCGCATAGACGCCGTCCGCATCCCTGGCGGCGCGAAGCTTCTCGGCCAGCGCCGGATCGCGCAGGATCCGGGCGATCCGGGCCAGCGCCTTCAAATGGTCGGCGCCGGCGTTCTCCGGTGCGAGCAGCACGAATACGAGGTCGACGGGCTGGTCGTCGAGCGAATCGAAGTCGACCGGACGCGCGAGCCGCGCAAAGACACCGACCAGGCGGTCGAGCGCCTTGATCTTGCCGTGCGGTATGGCGACGCCCTGCCCGACGCCGGTCGAGCCGAGGCGCTCGCGCTGCAGCAGCGTGTCGAATATCTCGCGCTCGGAGAGCCCGGTGAGCCGAGCGGCGCTGGCGGAGACCTCCTGCAGCACCTGCTTCTTCGACTGCGCGTGGAGCGACGGCAAAACGGCGTCGTGCTTCAGGAGGTCGCTGAGGTTCATGGGAATGCCTTCAATCGGCGCGAAGCGCCGGCTCGCGTCAGTGGTCCTTGAGACGCCGCTTGTAGCGCCGCAGCCGCTTCGCCAGGCGTTCCGCGGCCTGGTCGAAGCTCGTATGCGCGTCCATGTCGGAACCGTGCACTTCCAAGATCACACCTGAATCAAGATGCAGCGCGAGTTCTGTCTCAAAGACGCTGCCACTCTTCGAGACCGTAACCTGGCCCGAATAGCCACGATCGAAATACTTGTGCACGGTACCGGAGACGGTTTCGTCTATGCGGCTACGAAGCGCCTCCCCGATATCGAGGTTCTTCCCAGCTATCCTCATTGGCATGGCGTGCCTCCGATCGCCGGTCCGCATAGCGGGCCGGACGTGTACGAGCGTCCCACAGCCGAGTCAAACCGTATCGGGAGGGCCCGCGGCGCGCCGCCGCCGAGCCCGGCGGGCCGAGGATCAGGAGGCGGCCTTGAGGCGGCGCTCGCGGCGGCGTTCCACCGAGGAGCCGATGCGCATGATCTCGCGGTACTTCGCCACTGTCCGGCGCGCGATCTCAACCCCCTCGCGGGACAGGATTGCCACGATGGCGTCGTCAGAGAGAACGGCATCGACGGGTTCCTCCGAGATCATCTTGCGGATCCGATGCTTCACCGCCTCGGCCGAGTGGGCCTCCCCGCCAGAGGTGGCGGGAATTGCGCCGGTGAAGAAGTAACGAAACTCGAAGATCCCCCGAGGGGTTGCAATCGTCTTGTTGGCAGCTGCGCGGCTGACGGTCGATTCGTGAATGCCGAGCGCATCGGCGACCATGCGCAGATTGAGCGGCTTCAGGTAGGCGACGCCGTCGTTCAGGAACCCGTCCTGCCGGCGGACGATTTCGGTGGCAACCTTCAGCACCGTGCGGGCGCGCTGGTCGAGGCTCTTCTCAAGCCAGCTCGCCTTCTGCAGGCAGTCGGCGAAATAGCGCCGGTCGGAGTCGGATGAGGCCCTGGCGCTCACCTGCGCGTAATAGGCGCGGTTGACGAGGAGCCGCGGCAGCACCTCGTCGTTCAGCTCCACGATCCAGCCGCCATTGGGCGCCGGGCGCACGAAGACATCGGGAATAAGCGTGCTGACCGGCTCATGCGCGAAGGCGAGACCGGGTTTCGGATCGAGCGCGCGAATCTCGGCGACGAGCAGGTCGATGCCATCCCGGCCGACGCCGCAGAGTGCGGCAAGGCTCGCCTTCTCTCCCGCCGCAAGACGCGGAAGATTGGCGAGCAGCGTGCGCATCGGTGGCGTCAGACGATTGCGCTCGGCAAGCTGCAGCTCCAGGCATTCGGCGAGCGAGCGCGCGAAGATGCCGGTCGGTGCGAGATCCTGGCAAGCGCGCAGCACGCGGTCCACCGCCGCCGGAGCGGCGCCGAGCCGCGTGGCGAGCGCCGCCGGCGTCTCGGTCAGGTAGCCGGCCTCGTCAAGCTCCGAGAGAAGCGCCAGCGCGATTGCGCGGTCGGCGGGCACGACATCGAAGACCGCCTCGATCGTGCGCGTCAGCAGCGCCTCGAGGCTCTCGGTCGCCGGAAGCCGCTGGTCGAGGCTGAAATCGTCGAGCGGCGCGGCCCCGCTGCCTGTGCTGCGCGTCGGGGCGGGCGCCCAGCCGGCATCGGAGCCGACCTGCTCGGGAAAGACATCGGCGGGTTCCGCATCGAGCTCGGCGGCAATTCCCTCGGCCGAATCGGTCTGCGCAGCCGTTTCCGCCGGGCCATCCGCCGCGATCGGGCCGGCGGCCTCGTCGGCGTCCAGCAGCGGGTTCTGCTCCAGCTCATCGGCGACGAAACGATCGAGCTCCACCCCCGACATCTGCAGGAGTCGGATGGCCTGCATCAGCTGCGGCGTGATGACGAGCGATTGTGACTGCCGAACCTGAAGTCTGGCCGAAAGAGCCATGCGACGCTGCCCTGCCCCCGGGCCGCACAGGTTTCCCCACCTGTTTACAAGCCCGTCACATATTGCACTGCAACTTAGCCCGCTCGCGGCAGGAGTCAAAGCCTGAAGCGTTCACCCAGGTAGACGCGCCGAACGTCCTCGTTCGCGACGATTTCGGCGGGCGTGCCGTCGGCGATAACCCGGCCGTCATGCAGGATGTAGGCGCGGTCGATCAGGTCGAGGGTTTCGCGCACATTGTGGTCGGTGATGAGCACCCCGATGCCGCGACGGGTAAGATGCCGCACCAGCCCCTGAATCTCGCCGACCGCGATCGGATCGATGCCGGCGAACGGCTCGTCGAGCAGCATGAAGGCCGGACGGCTGGCAAGCGCGCGGGCGATCTCGCAGCGCCGCCGCTCGCCGCCGGAGAGCGAAATCGCGGACGCCTTGCGGAGGTGCGCGATGTGGAACTCCTCGAGCAGCGCATTCAGGTCGCTGTCGCGGAGCTTCCGGTCGGGCTCGACGATCTCCAGCACCGCGCGGATGTTGTCCTCCACGGAGAGGCCGCGGAAGATCGAGGTCTCCTGCGGCAGATAGCCGACGCCGAGCCGGGCGCGCTGGTACATCGGCAGATGCGTGACATCGAAGCCGTCGATCTCGATCGTGCCGGAGCTCGGAGCGATGAGCCCGGTGATCATGTAGAAGACCGTCGTCTTGCCGGCGCCGTTCGGGCCGAGGAGACCCACCGCCTCGCCGCGACGCAGCGCCAGCGAAACGTCGTCGACCACAAGGCGTCCCTTGAAGGCGCGGCGCAGATTGCGTGCGATCAGCCAGTCCTCGCCGGGCAGGGCCGCCGGTTCGGGAGGCGCGGCGACGGCCGGCCCCTCCGCGCTTCGTCTCGCCCAGACGAAGCGCCTGGCAAGCTCCGCCAGCGGCCAGGAGGCGCGCTCGCGCTTATCGGGATCGTCGACGGGGACGTCCATTCCGCTCAGGCCCGCGTCACGGCTTCGCCGCCGCGCCGGAGGGCGTGATCAGCGTCTGCACGCGCCCGCCTTCGACCCGGCCGAGCTTGGTCTTCAGATTGACGATGACCCGGTCGCCGCGCACGACGTTCGAGCCCTGCGTCAGCACGACGTTGCCCTCCAGCGTGACGAGGTCGTTGGCCATGTCGAGGATGACGCGGTCGCCTGTCGCGGTGCGGTCGCCGGAGCGGACCCGCACGCCAGGCCCGGCCTCGATGCGCGAGACGCGGGAGCCCATCACGCCGGCGGTGGTGCCTCCCGCCGCGGCGGTGGCGCCCGGAGCGGCGGCGGTCACGCCCTGCCCGGCGTAGGTGATGCGCATCTGCGGCGCCTCGAGGATCGTCTCGCCCTGCCTGACCTGCACGTGGCCGCTGTAGATCGCGACCTTCTCCGCATCGTGGACCTCGAGCTTGTCCGCCTCGATCTGGATCGGATTATTCGAGCCGGTGTCGAAGTCGGAAAATGCACCGCCGAAATTCTGCGCACGCCCGGGGGAAGTGACTGCCAGAAGCGCAAGCGCCGTCGCGGCGAGGAGATTGGAGCGCATGACCTGCCTATCGTCCTGCTGGCGCGGTTGGCGCGGTCGCGGGGCGCTTCGGCGGCATCAGGACGGTGTGCACATCGCCTTCGATAACGATGACCTTGCCGCCGGAGCTGACGGACATGCGCTGGCCGGTGATCGTGCTGTCGGCATAGCCGATGGAAACCGGCGCGTCGGTCACCAGCGTGCCGGCGCTGAAATCGACATGCGCCCCGCTCATGCTCAGCCGGTAGCCTTCGGCAGAATTGACGCCGATGGCGCCGAGGAGCTGCAGCGTGCTCTTGGTGTGATCGTAGTCACCCGCCTCGGCCGTGATGTTCGTCGCGCCCTGACCGGGGGGCGTTACCGTCGCCTGGATATCTTCAAGCCGCACCTGGCCCGGGTTCGCCAGCGGCTGGATGGCGCGATCGGCGGAAAGCGAATAGCCGCGGCGGTCGCCGCCGAAGCCGCTCAGATGCGGGTGGTCCATGATGATGGAATTGCGCGTGACACTCAGGCTCGCCGCGGAGAGGTCACCGTCGCCCGGAAAAGCCAGACGCGCCTTCACCACGAACCCGGCGACAGCCAGAATTCCGACGAGCGGCAGCAGCACGCGCAGCCAGACGACGCGCCGGCTGTGGCCTCTCGCGCGCGCGAAAGCGCGCAAGCGCGCCTCGCGCCCCGCCGGGGCGTGTCGAAAAAGCTCCGTGTCCTGCCACGAAGCGGAAAGAGGCATGTGAACTTCCGCCATGTCTCGCAAGGGTTAGCCGGCAGAGTGTGGTGATTTGCGGGCGCCCGCAAGCCTGAGGAGCCTCGACAAGAGGCTGAAACCGATCGAGGGATCACGCGCGCCCTGCGGGATCTTCGCTACGAGTGCGAGAAAATATCCTCGTCGCCCCAGCCGAGAAGATCCAGTTCGGCGCGCACGGGCAGGAAGCGGAAGCAGGCCTCGGCGAGCTGCAAGCGGCCCTCGCGGACGAGCCGCGCCTCGAGCGCATCCTTGATCTGGTGCAGGTGCAGAACGTCGGACGCGGCGTATTCGATCTGCGCCTCGCTCAGCGTTTCGGCGCCCCAGTCGGAGGATTGCTGCTGCTTCGAAATCTCGAAGCCGAGCACCTCGCGTGCGAGTTCCTTCAGCCCGTGGCGGTCGGTGTAGGTGCGCACCAGCCGCGAGGCGATCTTGGTGCACCAGAGCGGCGTCACGGCGATGCCCAGCCCGTGTTTCAGCATCGCCACGTCGAAGCGGGCGAAGTGGAAGATCTTTGTGATCGACGGGTCGGTGAGGAGCAGCCCGAGGTTCGGGGCGCTGGTCTGGCCCTTGGCGATGCGGACGACATCGACCGTGCCGTCGCCGGGGGAAAGCTGCACGACGCAAAGCCGGTCGCGCCCCGGCTTCAGTCCCATGGCCTCGGTGTCGACCGCGGCAAAACCGCTGTAGGCGGAGAGATCGCCAAGGTCGCCGTCATGGACGCGAATGTTGGTCATCTGATTTCCGTCACCCTTCGCCGCCCGGGCCCGCCGCCACTTCGCTTCCGTCCTGGCTCCAGCGGGTGTGGAATTTGCCCGGTTTGTCGAGGCGCGCGTAGGTGTGCGCGCCGAAATAATCGCGCAGGCCCTGCAGGAGATTGGCCGGGCCTCGCCCGCGCCGCATGCCGTCGTAATAGGCGAGCGTCGAGGAGAAGGCCGGGACCGGCACGCCGCTTTCGACCGCGAAGGCGACCACCTTGCGCCAGCTCGCCTCGGCCTTCGTCACCGCCTCCTGGAAGAAGGGCTGCAGCACCAGGTTTGGCGCGGCGGCGTCCTTCTCGTAGGCCTCGCTGATCCGGTGCAGCAGGCGGGCGCGGATGATGCAGCCACCGCGCCAGATCATGGCGAGCTCGCCGAGCTTCAGGTTCCAGCCATATTCGCGCGAGGCGGCGGCCATCTGCTCAAAACCCTGCGCGTAGGCGACGATCTTCGAAGCGTAGAGCGCGTCGCGGAGCGCGTCGATGTTTGCCGGCGACGGCTTCCGCGGCTGCGGCGTGGCGTGCGACAGGATTTTCTCGGCGGCAAGGCGGTCGGTCCGCCGCGCCGAAAGGGCGCGGGCGAAGACGGCCTCGGTGATAGCGGTGAGCGGGATGCCGAGATCGAGCGCAGACTGCACAGCCCAGCGGCCGGTGCCCTTCTGCTCCGCCTCGTCAACGATCGAATCGACAAGCGCCTTGCCCGTTGAGTCACGCTTGCGGAGCACCGTCGCGGTGATCTCGATCAGGTAGGAGTCGAGGTCGCCCTTCATCCAGCCGTCGAAGATGTCGGCGATGGCCGCCGCTTCCAGGCCGTAGACGGATTTCAGCAGATCGTAGGCCTCGGCGATGAGCTGCATGTCGGCGTATTCGATGCCGTTGTGCACCATCTTGACGTAGTGGCCGGCGCCCTCCGGGCCGATGAAGGTGACGCACGGCGTGCCGTCCACCTGCGCCGCCATCTTGCGCACGATCGGCTCGATGCGGCGGTAGGATTCGAGTTCCCCGCCCGGCATCATGCTCGGACCGTTCAGCGCGCCCTCCTCGCCGCCCGATACGCCCATGCCGATGAAGCGGATGCCGGTGTCCTGCAGCGCGCGGGAGCGGCGGTTCGTGTCGGTGAACTGCGAGTTGCCGCCGTCGATCAGGATATCGCCTGCCTCGAGGTGCGGCACGAGCTCGTCGATGACCTGATCGACGGGCGCGTCCGCCTTCACCATGACGATGATGGCGCGCGGGCGGGCGATGGCGGCGACGAAAGCTTCCAGCGTCTTTGCCGGGAAGAAGCGCCCCTCGTCTCCGTGCTCGCGCATCAGCTCGTCGGTGCGCTCGCCGTGGCGATTGTAGAGCGCCACCCCGAACCCCTTGCGCGCCGCGTTCCGGGCAAGGTTCGCGCCCATCACGGCCAGGCCCAGAACGCCGATATCCGCAAGATCTGCCATGCGCCGCCCTCGTCGTTGGTGCGAGCCGCCGAAAACCACAGATGGCGTTCTGGACCATGAGCGGTTCGGTTGGCAACCGACATATCTTCGCGCCGGCCGGCGCGTTGACACCCCCCGGAACAGGCCCTAAGTCAGGCCCGCTCACCGGCCCAGGTGGCGGAATAGGTAGACGCGCACGGTTCAGGTCCGTGTGCCGCGAGGCGTGAAGGTTCGAGTCCTTTCCTGGGCACCATGCTTCGCTCTTCCGAGCCTTGCATGGCATGGCGAGCGGGGGCGGCGCCGTCCGGCGACGCTGAGGCGCAGCGGAACCACGATCATGGGCGACAGTCGGCCGCGTGCACGGAGCCGGAGCAGGTCTGCCGCGGCCGGCGGAGCGGTTCTGGGCGTGCCGGCCCTCGCGAGCATCGCATGGTTCGCCTTCAGCGATGCGGCGCAGCCCGTTCAGCCGCCGCCTTCGGCCGACATGGCTGGCATGGCGCATGACATGGCCGGGATGGCGCCGATGCCGGGGATGGCTCCGATGCCCGGCATGGAAGCGCAACCCGACGACGCTCCCATCCAGGCCGCGCCGTCCGGCGCCGATCCCGTGGACTTCTCCGAACAGGTCAAGCTCGGCACGGGGTTCTACGTCCTCTATTGCGCCGGCTGTCACGGCTCGCATCTCGAAGGCCAGCCGGACTGGCAGACGAAGCTGCCTGACGGCAGGATGCCGGCGCCGCCGCTCAACCGCAGCGGCCATGCGAGCATGCACAGCGACGCGGACCTGATGAGAGCCATCAAGGAAGGGCCGGCCGCGCTCTATCCCGACACGCCGATCGACATGCCCGCCTTCGCCGGCACGCTGACGGACGACGACATCCGCGCCGTGATCGCCTTCATCAAGACCACCTGGTAAGGCGCTCCGCCCGGATGAAACCCGTCTCCTTCGCCACGATCGGCGAGTGCATGATCGAGCTTTCCGCCGGCAAGGACCAGCTCTGGCGGATGGGCTTCGCTGGCGACACCTTCAACACCGCCTGGTACGCGCGCGCGATCCTGCCTCCGAAGAGCGGCGTCGCCTACGTGACGGCGCTCGGCGACGATCCTTTTTCCGGCGAGATGCGAAAATCCATTGCCCGGGCCGGCATTGCCACCGACCGCATCCGCGAGGTTCCCGGCCTGCGACCCGGCCTCTACGCCATCACGCTGAAGAATGCCGAGCGCGCCTTCACCTATTGGCGCGACGCATCGGCGGCGCGGCATCTCGCCGACGATGCGGCATGGCTGAGCCAAGCGCTTTCCGGCGCGGGGATGCTCTATTTCTCCGGCATCACGCTCGGAATTCTTTCGCCCGTGGCGCGGCGGCGCCTGCTCAAGGCGATCGCGGCGAAACGGGCGGCCGGCACGATGATCGCCTTCGACCCGAATTTCCGGCCGGTGCTCTGGCCGGACAGCAAGGCGGCGCGGGCGGCGATGGAGGCGGCTTACGCGGTCGCCGATATCGCGCTCCCGACCTTTCCCGACGAGAAAAGCCTCTTTGGCGACAGGCGCATCGAGGACACGGAAAGGCGCATGGCGGACGCCGGCGTGCGGGAGTTCGTCATCAAGAACGGCGACAAGCCGGTGCTGGTCTTCGGAGACGGACTCCACGGCCGCGTGCCGCCCTCGGCGCCCAAGCGCATCGTCGACACCACCGGCGCCGGCGATTCCTTCTGTGGCGCCTACCTGGCGGCGCGGCTCATCGGGCTCGATCCGCTCAGCGCCGGAAAACTCGGCAATCGCGTCGCGGCGGAGGTCATCGGCGTGCATGGCGCGCTGGCGAAGATCGACCGCGCGAAGATTCTCCAGGCGCTGAACGGCGAGCCGCCGCGCGCGTGACGCCGCCGGCTCCCGCCGCAATCCACTTTCAATGCCGTTGCGCTTTGCTAGGCTCCGGCCGAGCGTCGGGGGCGGGCCGTGGCCGCAGAAAATGACAGCGAGGCGTTCGACCGGCGGGTCTTCCAGCTTCGCATGGAGCGAAGCCGCGCCGACCTCTTCGGCATGCTGGAGCGGCTCTATGGCGGGCGGCCCGGCTATCCGGATTTCTGCGCCGCGCTCATCGCCGCGTTGGCAAGCGCCTGGGCGGCGCGGCCGGCCGACCTGAAATGGCTCGATCTGAAGCGCGACCTCGAGCCGGACTGGTTCCAGCGGCCGGGCATGGCCGGCTACGTCTTCTATCTCGACCGCTTCAACGGCGACCTGAACGGCGTGCTCGAACGGCTCGACTATCTGCAAGCGCTCGGCATTACCTATGTGCATTTCATGCCGTGCCTGAAGCCGCGGCCGGGCGACAGCGACGGCGGCTATTCGGTGATGGACTACCGCTCCATCAACCCGGCCTTCGGAACGATGCAGGAGTTCGAGATTGTCGCACGGGCCTTGCGCGAGCGCGGCATCAGCCTCTGCGTCGATCTGGTGCTGAACCACACCGCCAAGGAGCACGACTGGGCGATCGCCGCGCGGCGGGGCGACCGGGGCTATCAGGACTATTACCTGATGTTCGACGACGCGGCGACGCCAAGGCAGTACGAGCGCACGCTGGTCGAGGTCTTTCCCGACAACGCGCCGGGCAGTTTCACCTGGTATCCCGACATCGGCAAATGGGTGTGGACGACCTTTAGCGAGCACCAGTGGGATCTGAACTGGGCGAACCCGCAGGTGTTCCTCGAGATGGTCGAGATCATGCTCAATCTCGCCAACAAGGGCGTCGACGTGCTGCGCTTCGACGCGGTCGCGTTCATGTGGAAGCGCATGGGCACGCGCTGCCAGTCGGAGCCCGAGGTGCACATGTTGCTGCATGCGCTCCGCGCCGCGACGCGCATCGCCGCGCCCTCGGTGATCCACCTCGAAGAAGCTATCGTCTCCCCGCAGGAGATGATCCCCTATCTCGGACAGGGCGAGCACAGCGGCAAGGAGGGCAATCTCGCCTACCACAATTCACTGATGGTGCAGTTCTGGTCGGCGCTCGCCACGCGGAAGACGCGGCTGATGACGCATGTGCTCGGCACGCATTTCCCGCCGTCGCTCGCCAACGCCACCTACGCCACCTACATCCGCTGTCACGACGACATCGGCTGGGCGGTCACCGACGAAGACGCGCGTGCGGTGGGGTTGGACGGCCACCTGCACCGCGCCTTCCTCTCGGACTTCTACGAGGGAATCTTCCCCGGATCGTTCGCGCGCGGCGCGCCGTTCCAGCACAATCCGGCGACCGGCGACAAACGCATCTCCGGCAGCCTTGCTTCGCTCGCCGGGCTCGAACGGGCGGAGGCCGAGGGCGATTCCGCCGCCGTCGATCGGGCGGTCGACCGCATCCTGTTGGGTCATGCGCTGATCGCGAGCCATGGCGGCATCCCGCTCATCTACATGGGCGACGAGATCGCGCTTCTGAACGATTACGGCTACGTCGAAGAGCCCGCGCACGCCCATGACAGCCGCTGGCTGCACCGGCCGCGCATGGACTGGTGGCGGGCGGAAGACGCGCGCTCGGGCGACGGGCCGGCGGCGCGGGTTCTTTCCGGCGTGCGGCACATCCTCGCCCGCCGCAGCGCCACGCCCGAGCTGCATGGCGCCCACCCGACGCTGATCGCGGATACCGGGCAGGATGGCCTGCTCGCCTTCGTGCGCAAGGCCCCGACCAACGCGCTGGTGTGCATCTTCAACTTCACGGAATTCTGGCAGACGCTCGGGCACGAATGGGCGCTGTCGCGCGGCGCGACGCTGTTCGAGGACGCGCTGTCGGAGCGCAAGGTGGAACTCGGCGACGGGCGGATTCTTCTCCCCCCGTACGCGCGCGTCTGGCTGCGCTGAGCGGGCGCCCTTACGCCTTGTAGCGGCTGAGCAGCGCCTTCAACTCGCCTGCGTCGGTATTCGCGAGCCGCTCGCTCGCCCCCTTCGCTTTCGCTCGAATGACCGAGGGCCGCAATGAAAAAGCCCGGCCGTAAGGCCGGGCTTTCGCTTCAATCCAGATCGCTCGTCGCGGCTATTTCGCCAGCGCCTTGTCGGTCACGTCATGCGTCCAGGCGCCTTCCGGCGGCTTGGTGATGATCTTCTGGTCGAGCACGGCCTTGGCGGTCCGATCATAGGCCGCCTCGTCGAGCACGCCGTTGCCGTCGGCGGTCAGCTTCGCCACCTCGCCCATCATGTATTTCTGGTGGTTCAGGTCCTGGCCGCCATTGTCGACCACGATCTGCGCCGCCTCGTCGGGATTGGCGAGCGCATATTCCCAGCCCTTCATCGAGGCGCGCACGAAGCGGACCATCTTGTCGAAGAAGGCCGGGTCCTTGAGGTTGTCCTCGTTGACGTAGAGGCCGTCCTCGAGCAGGTCGTTGCCCATGGCGGAATAGTTGAAGACGGTCAGGTCTTCCGCCTTGAAGCCGGCGTCGAGCACCTGGCCGTATTCATTGTAGGTCATCACCGAGATGCAGTCGGCCTGCTTCTGGATCAGCGGCTGCACGTCGAAGCTCTGCTTCAGGACGGTGACGCCGTCAGGCCCGCCTTCGGTCGAGAGGCCGACCTTGTTCATCCAGGCGAAGAACGGATATTCGTTGCCGTAGAACCAGACGCCGAGCGTCTTGCCCTTGAAGTCGGCCTCCGTCTTGATGCCGGTATCCTTCGGGCAGACGAGCTCCATGCCGGCCTTCTTGAATGGCTGCGCGATGTTGATGAGCTTCACGCCCTTCTCGCGCGCCGCCAGCGCCGCCGCCATCCAGTCGACGATGACATCGGCGCCGCCGCCGGCGATCACCTGCTCCGGCGCGATGTCCGGCCCGCCGGGATTGATCGTCACCTCAAGGTTTTCGTCCTTGTAGAAGCCCTTGTCCTTGGCGACGTAGTAGCCGCCGAACTGCGCCTGGGTGACCCATTTCAGCTGCAGCGTCACCGCGTCGGCCGCCTGGGCCGCGCCCATCCCGAGCCCTACGACCATGGCCGCGGCGCTCAAAAGAAGTCTCTTCATTCAACACCTCCACTTCCCGATTTCAACGTTTAATCAAGCTGTTGCGCGGAACGACGGGTGCCAGAACGTGACCCGGCGCTCCACCAGCGACACCAATCCGTAGAACACCGACCCCGCCAGCGCCGCCACGGCGATCTCCGCCCAGACCATGTCTATTCCCATGCGGCCGACCTCGGTGGAGATGCGAAAGCCCATCCCGACGATCGGCGTGCCGAAGAATTCGGCCACGATGGCCCCGATCAAGGCAAGAGTCGAGTTGATCTTCAATGCGTTGAAGATGAAAGGCAGCGCCGCCGGAAGCCGCAGTTTCATCAGCGTCTGCCAGTAGCCGGCGGCGTAGGTGCGCATCAGGTCGCGCTCCATCGCCTGCGTCGAGGCGAGGCCGGCGATCGTATTCACCAGCATCGGGAAGAAGGTCATGACGATGACCACCGCCGCCTTCGACGGCCAGTCGAAGCCGAACCACATCACCATGATCGGCGCGATGCCGATCATCGGCAAGGCGCTGACGAGATTGCCGATCGGCAGCAGCCCGCGCCGCAGGAACGGCACGCGGTCGGCGAGGATCGCGGCGACGAAGCCGGAGAGGCAGCCGACGCTGTAGCCGAAGAGCACGGCCTTGAAGGTCTGGTAGAAGTCGGCGCGGAGCACCGGCAGCGACGCGGCGAGCTTCGTCCAGATCACGCTCGGCGCCGGCAGCAGGATCACCGGGACGGCGAAGCCGCGCACCAAGACCTCCCAGAGGATCAGCACCCAGAGGCCGAAGACCAGCGGCACCGCGACACCGAGGAACCGCTGCGCCGCGCGGTCGGGCGGACGGAGCGCCGCAAGCGACTGCACGAAGGCCCATGCGGTCAGCCATGCCGCCGCCACGAGTGCCCAATAGCCGAGCGCCGGACGCCCTTCGAGATCAGGAAGGGCCCGGATCAGGTAGATCGCCGCGCCATGCGCCGCGACGCCGGTCAGGAGCAGCTGCCATCGCGGCTGCCAGATCGAGATCAGCCCGGCGAGCGTCAGGAAGCCGGCAACGACCGAAAGCGACGAGCCCATGATCGTCGGCCCGTTGGCGGAGACGAGCAGGACAAACGCCACGATGGTGATCGAGACCGCCGGGTAGAGGATCTGCGAGGGGCGCGCGTTCATCGGGCGCCCATCAGGCGGATGACGACGCGGTCCACGGCGCCGACGATGGTGACGAGCAGCGCCGCGACCACCGAGGCGGCGATCAGCGCCGAGAAGAGCTGGATCGTCTGGCTGTAATAGGAGCCGATCAGGAGCCGCGAGCCGATGCCGGCGGCGGCACCGGTCGGCAGCTCGCCGACGATGGCGCCGACAAGGCTGATGGCGACCGCCACCTTCATCGAGGCGAAGAGGAAAGGCACCGAGGCCGGCACGCGCAGCTTCCAGAACACCTGCGAGGGGCTGGCGCTGTAGGTGCGCATCAGGTCGAGCAGGATCGGATCGGGCGAGCGGAGACCCTTCACCATGCCGACCGAGACGGGGAAGAACGACAGATAGGTGGAGATGATCGCCTTCGGCAGAAGCCCCTTCACGCCGATGGAGGCGAGCACCACGATCACCATCGGCGCGATCGCCAGGATCGGGATCGTCTGCGATGCGATGATCCACGGCATGAGGCTGCGCTCCAGCGTCCGCGCATGCACGATGGCGACGGCGATGGCGATGCCGAGCAGCGTGCCGAGCGCAAAGCCGAGCAGCGTGGAGGAGAGCGTTATTCCGACGTGGTAGATGAGGCTTGAAGGCTTCCAGGGCTTGGCGAGTATCACCGTCTGGTAGAGATCGACCGCCACCTGATGGGGGGCCGGCAGCGTCGGCTTCGGCTGGCTGAGCGACGCGGCGACGAGCTCGGGGAAGCTCCGCTCGACATGCGCGCGCCGGTCGAGATCGCGCTGGAAGGGCGAATCGAGCGCGAAGGCGCCGACATACCAGGCGGCGACGAGGAGCAGCAGCAGAACGAGCACCGGCCCGGTCTGGCCGGCCATCAGGCGATGGTGAAGCGCCCGGGGTGGGGCATATGAATCGGGAGCGGTCGAGGTAGTCACTTCAAGGGCCCACGACGTTTGTCATCCCGGAAGCCGAGCTTGCGAGGCTGTCCGGGACCCATACTCACCGGAGGATCAGAATGGTCGCGATGAAGCGCGCTGCGCAGTCCTCCGATTGTGGTGCGTATGGGTCCCGGTCTTGGCCTTCGGCCAAACCGGGATGACAGGTGATTGGGGGATGGTGCGAATTCCATCCGCGCTTCAATCCTCATAGCTGTGCCCCGCCCGCAGTCCTTCCCTCACCCGGTGGGCGATTTTCAGAAATTCCGGGGTTTCGCGGATGTCGAGGGTGCGTTCGGGCGGGAGGTCGCTTTCGATGATGTCGATGATTTTTCCGGGGCGCGGCGACATCACGACGATGCGGGTCGACAGGAACACCGCTTCGGGGATGGAGTGCGTGACGAAGACCGCCGTCTTCCCCGTCTTCGCCCAGAGCTTCAGGAGCTGCTCGTTCAGGTGGTCGCGGACGATCTCGTCGAGCGCGCCGAATGGCTCGTCCATCAGCAGCAGCGCCGGATCGAGCGAAAGCGCGCGGGCGATCGAGGCGCGCTGCTGCATGCCGCCGGAGAGTTGCCAGGGGAAGCGGCGCTCGAAACCGGTGAGGTTCACCAGCGCGAGGTTCTTCTTGACGCGCTCGGCGCGCTCGGCGGCGGGCAGGCCCATCACCTCCAACGGCAGCCCGACGTTCCGCTCGATGGTGCGCCAGGGATAGAGCGCCGGCGCCTGGAAGACATAGCCGTAGCAGCGGGTTTTTCGCGCCTCGTCGGGCGTCAGGCCGTTGACGAGGATCGAACCGGAGGTCGGCTGCTCGAGGTCGGCGATGACGCGCAGCAGCGTGGTCTTGCCGCAGCCCGACGGGCCGATCAGCGAGACGAATGCGCCCGGCCCGATGTCGAGATCGACGTGCGAGAGCGCCTCGACCGCGCCGTCCGCGGTCTGGAAGATGAGCGAGAGGTCGCGAATGGCGATGACCGACGCCGGCGAACCCGCGGCGGGAGCGGGGCGACCGCTCCCTCCAACGATCGTCTTCAGCCTGTCGCGCCCCCGGTCGCTCATTGAATCACCGCTTTCACCGGAGATTATCGCAATGCGACGGAAGAGTCGCCAGCACTGCCGTTGGCGGGCAACAATCGCTGCGCCCCTCACGGGAAGGACACACGACGATCGCGTTTCGGGAGATTTCATGATGCCTCAATCGCAAGCGCCTACCTGCAAACTGGTCAAGCCGAGCGGCACCTACGAGGGGAAACAGGGCTTCAGCTATTTCGAGGGAATCGCCAGCGAGAGCGTCGGCTCGAGCGGCATCTGCATGCACCTCCTCACAATCCCGCCCGGCGGTCGCGCCAGGGCGCACAAGCACGAGAGCCACGAGACCGCGATCTACCTGATCAGCGGCGAGGCGCATACCTGGTTCGGCGAGCGGCTGGAGAACCACGTCGTGCACCGCGCCGGCGAGATGTTCTACATTCCCGCAGGCGTGCCGCATCTGCCGATGAACCTCGGCGACAAGCCGGCGATGGCCGTGATCGCCCGCACTGATCCGCACGAGCAGGAGAGCGTTGTGCTGATGCCGGAGCTGGAGGGGCTGGTGGATATCGGCAGCGTTCTGAGATGATCCTCTCCCCTTGAGGGAGAGAGGCAGGTCGCAAGTCTCGCCGCTGCGCCGACGTCCGCTGTTCAGCGACGCGGAGTCGATCGGACGACCCACCCTCACCTGTTGTCATCCCGGATGCGCGGAGCGCAGTCCGGGACCCATAACCGCCCTGCCGTGAAGAATTGGATCGGACGCCTGCGCTGTCGATTTGCGCGCTTCGGTGCGTATGGGTCCCGGTCTTGGCCTATGGCCAAACCGGGATGACAAACTGCGGGGTTCGAAGAAGTGCTTGCGGCAGTTTGCGCCTTTGCAGCTCTGCGTTGGAGCCCCCTCACCCAACCCTCTCCCCGCAAGGGGGAGAGGGTTCTTGGCCTAAACTCCCGCCGGGATTCCCGTGCGCTCAAGCTTGCGGGGGGCGGTGAGCTCTTTCCAGGTGGAGAGGGCCTTGCTGACCGGCGGATTGGCGGGGCGCTCGACGAAGCGGCCGTCGCCCTTGGCGGCGCGAACGTCGCCTTCCGTATAGGCCACCTCGCCGCGTGAAAGCGTGATCTTTGGCCGGCCGGTGACGGAGACGCCCTCGAAGACGTTGTAGTCGATCGCCGATTTCTGCGTCCTGGCGCTGATCGTCTTCGTCGCCTCCGGATCCCAGATCACGATGTCGGCGTCGGAGCCGACGCTGATCGAGCCCTTGCGCGGATAGATGTTCAGGATTTTTGCGATGTTGGTGGAGGTAACGGCGACGAACTCGTTCATCGTCAGCCGGCCCGTGCGGACCCCGTAGGTCCAGAGCACCGACAGCCGGTCCTCCACGCCGCCGGTGCCATTCGGAATTTTGGTGAAGTCGCCAAGGCCGCCACGCTTCTGCGCGGTGGTGAAGGCGCAATGGTCGGTCGCGACGACCTGCAGCGAGCCGGATGCGAGCCCCGCCCAGAGTGAATCCTGGTGCAGTTTGTTGCGGAACGGCGGCGACATGACGCGGCGCGCCGCGTGGTCCCAGTCGGGGTTGGAGTATTCGCCCTCGTCCAGCACGAGATGCTGGATCAGCGGCTCGCCGAACACGCGCATCCCCTTCTGCCTCGCCCGGCGGATCGCCTCGTGCGCCTGCTCGCAGGAGACGTGCACCACGTAGAGCGGCACGCCGGCCTGGTCGGCGATCATGATGGCGCGGTTGGCGGCTTCGCCCTCCACTTCCGGCGGACGCGAGAAGGCGTGCGCCTCGGGGCCGTTATTGCCGGCCCCCATCAGCTTCGCCTGAAGCGCGGCGACCACGTCGCCGTTCTCCGCGTGCACCAGCGGCAGCGCGCCAAGCTCTGCGCAGCGCGAGAACGAGGCGAACATCTCGTCGTCGTCCACCATCAGCGCGCCCTTGTAGGCCATGAAGTGCTTGAAGGTGTTGATGCCCTGCGCGACCACCTTCGGCATCTCATCAAAAACCTGCTTGCCCCACCAGGTGATCGCCATGTGGAAGGAATAATCGGAGCGCGCCTTGCCGGCCTTCTGGTACCATTGCTGCAGCGCTTCGATGAGCGACTGGTTTGGCGCGGGCAGGCAGAAATCGACGATCATCGTGGTGCCGCCGGAGAGCGCCGCGGCGGTGCCGGAATCGAAATCGTCGGAGGAATGCGTGCCCATGAAGGGCATTTCCATATGCGTGTGCGGATCGATGCCGCCCGGCATGATGTAGCAGCCGGAGGCATCGAGGACATGGTCGGGCGAGACGTCCAGCTTCTCGCCGATCGCGACAATTTTTCCATGCTGGGTGAAGACGTCAGCCTTGTAGGTGAGATCGGCGGTGACGATCGTGCCGCCCTTGATGAGTTTCGACATTCTACCAGAACACCTCCATGCGCAGGCGATCCTGCGCGCCGCGCATGCCTGAAAGTGCCGGAGAAAACCCCGGAATGCTAGATGCTTCCTCCGTGGCCGCGCGATGCTCCGCCCGGCACACGCCTGGCATTCGTTAGCCCCATGAGCACCGTCGCCGTGCTACGGTCGCCGCGGCACTTCCGCAGACGGCCTGCATGACTGACCTGGACACCGATGGCGCCTCCGGCCTGCGCCGCTCGATCGGACCTGTGCAGATGACCCTCTACGGTCTCGGCAGTATGCTCGGCTCGGGCATCTACGGGCTCATCGGCAAGGCGGCGGGACAGGTCGGCAACGCGGTCTGGCTTTCGTTCCTCGTCGCGATGGTAGCAGCGCTGCTGACCGCCCTATCCTATGCCTCGCTCGGCTCGCGCCATCCCCGCGCCGCCGGCGCGGCCTACATCGCCCAGCGCGCCTTCGGCTTGCCGCTTCTGAGCTTCGTGGTCGGGCTCGCCATGGTCTGCTCGGGACTGACCTCGGTCGCCACCCAGTCCCGCGTCTTTGCCGCCAACCTCGCGGAATTGTTGGGCTTCGATGCACTGCCGGCGCCGGCGCTCGCCCTGGGATTCCTGCTTGTGCTCGCCGGGATCGTGTTCCGGGGCATCCGCGAATCGATGTGGATGAATGTGACGTGCACGATCATCGAGGCTTCCGGTCTGGTGATCGTCGTCGCGGTCGGCGCGTCGTATTGGGGCGGCGTCGACTACATGGAGACGCCGGTGACCGATACAGCAACGAGCCTGCTCGTGCTGCAGGGGTCGGTGCTGACCTTCTTCGCCTTCATCGGCTTTGAAGACACTCTGAATGTCGCCGAGGAATGCCGCAATCCACGGACAACGGTTCCCGTCGGACTGATTACCGCGATGGCCATCGCGGCGATCCTCTACATAGGCGTGGCGGTTACAGCGGTATCCGTGGTTCCCTGGCGGGATCTGGCGGACGCGCCCGGCCCGTTGACCGAGGTGATGCGGCGCGCGGCGCCATGGCTTCCCGCCGCGGTGTTTTCCGGTATCACGCTCTTCGCCGTCGCCAACACCGCCCTGGTGAACTACATCACCGCCTCGCGCCTGCTCTATGGCATGTCGCGCCAGGGCCTGCTGCCGGAACCGCTTGCGCGGGTGCATTCCGGCCGTCGCACCCCGCACGTGGCGACCGCGGCACTGCTGCTGCTGCTTGTTCCGCTCGCAGTTCTGGGAAGCATCGCGGAGCTCGCCTCGGCGACCGTCCTCCTGCTGCTTATCGTCTTCGCGGTGGTGAATGGAGCGCTTGTCGTCCTGAAGCGGCGTGAGGGCGAGTTGAAGGGACGCTTCGAGGTACCGCTCGTCGTGCCGCTCCTTGGCATGGCGGTTTGCGTCCTCATGGTGATCGTGCGGGTCGCATCAGGGGATTGGCAGGCTCCGGCAATCGCGGGGTCGCTGCTGCTCGCTATCATCGCAGCCTACGTTCTATGGCGCCCATCGGGCGAGCAGCTCGACAGCGTCTGATCGGGCCAGGAGATCACCCTCCCTCTTCCCCCTTGCGGGGAGAGACGGAGAGGGGAAGCCCGCTGCCTCCACGCGACGACGGCGCCGCAGCGTCCATCCCCCCTCCCTGCCCTCCCCCGCAAGGGGGGAGGGAAAACTCAACCCACGATCTCCGCCGTCTCCACCACCGCGTGGAACAGCACATCCGCGCCCGCTGACGCCCATTCCGGATAGATCTTCTCGTCCTCGTTGTGGCTGATGCCATCGACGCAGGGGCAGAAGACCATCGAGGTCGGGGCCACGCGAGCTATGTAGCAAGCATCGTGCCCGGCGCCGGAAACGATGTCGCGGTGCGAGTAGCCGAGGCGCTCGGCGGCGCGGCGGACGGCGGCGACGCAGTTTTTGTCGAATTCCACGGGCGCGTAGTTGAAAACCTCCTTCACCTCGGAGGTTAGCTTCGCGTCGGCGCAGATTTTTTCGACCGCCGCCGTGAAATCCGCCTTCATCGACGACAACGTCGCGTCGTTCGGGTGGCGGAAGTCGATGGTCATCTCCACCGAGCCCGGGATGACGTTGCGGGAGCCCGGATAGGGTTTCAGCACGCCGACCGTGCCGACGGCGTTCGGTGCGTTCCTCAGCGCGATCTCATTCACCGCCTGCACGAGCTTCGCCGCGCCGAGCAGCGCATCGCGGCGGCGCGGCATCGGGGTGGAGCCTGCATGGCTCTCGAAGCCGGTGATTTTTACGTCGAACCAGCGCTGGCCCTGCCCGTGCGTGACGACACCGATGTCGATTTTTTCCGCCTCAAGGATCGGGCCCTGTTCGATGTGGTATTCGAAGAAGGCTTTGAGCGGCCGTTTTCCCACCGGCTCACTGCCCATATAGCCGATCCGCTTCAGCTCCTCGCCGAGTTCCTTGCCTTCGGCGTCCTTCAGCCTGTAGGCGTGTTCCTGCGTGTAGGCGCCGGCGAAGACACCGGAGGCGATCATGGCGGGCGCGTAGCGCGAGCCTTCCTCATTGGTCCAGTTCACCACTTCGATCGGATGCCTGGTCCTGATGCCAAGGTCGTTCAGCGTGCGCAAAATCTCAAGGCCCGAGAGCACGCCCAGCACGCCGTCATACTTGCCGCCGGTCGGCTGCGTGTCGAGGTGGCTGCCCACCATCACCGGCGGGAGTGACGGGTCAGTCCCCTCCCGGCGGGCGAACATGTTGCCCATCGTGTCGATCGCGACCGTGGCGCCGGCTTTCTCGCACCACGACTTGAAGAGATCGCGGCCTTCACGATCGACATCGGTCAGCGTCAGGCGCCGGTTTCCGCCCTTCACGCCGGGGCCGATCTTGGCCATCTCCATGAGCGAATCCCAGAGACGCTCGCCGTTGATCTTAAGGTTGCTTCCGGGTGCGGGCACTCGAAACCTCTTTCATTGTCGTTCCATCCCTTGCTGCGGCGGACAGACCGGCGACGCGGCCTGTCCCCTGCTGCCGGAAAACTGTAGCACGGCGGCGAGGGAGGCTTAATCGCCTGTTCCCAGTTTTCTGCCGTTTGCAGTGCGCCCACTTGTCCAGTATGTTTCGTCCCATCAAAAGGCGCGTCCATTCCTGGGTAAAGCAGGTCGATCGGATCCGCGGCCTTGCCGAGCGCTCCGGTCAAGAAAAGCATTTTGGAATGCTGCAGATGCAACGGCTCAGTCGGGCCAGTTGCGATTCGGTGTTGGGGGGCAAAATGACTGGTCTGAACCTCGGAAGACTTCTGTTCTGCGCATGCGCCCTGGCGACGCTCGTTACGTCGGCGAACGCCAAGAACCTTCTCAATGCAAGATATGGCGCGGCGCAGGTGTTCACCACGACCGCCCTTGTGAAGATCGGCACCGGATCCGTGGGCGGGCCCTACATCGAAAGCTTCACCGCACCAAAAGCTGAAACCGTGATGATTTCATTTTCGGCGGTTTGCTCGACGAGCGGCACGACCGATCAGTACACTACGGTCCGGATTCTTGTGGACGGCCTCTATATCTATCCTTCGAACCAGCAGGATGACGCGTTCTGCAGCACGGCTGGCGCGACGACCGCGACGGCGGGGCTGGACACGCACACCGTGGTCACGGCCTTATCCGTCACCGCAGGAATTCACGGCATCCAGGTCAAGGTGACCCCGCAGAACGGCGGGACCAGCCGCATCGACAATCTGAGCCTGCTGGCTTGGGACTGACCTGCGCGAGGGCACAAGAAGTCTAAACCCACTCCCGCGCATCAGGGAGAATTCGTAGGCTTCAGCTCGATTTCGATGAAGGACATCGGCGCGGTGCCGGCGTTGATCACGTTGTGCTCCACGCCGGCATCGCGGCGGTAGACATCCCCGGCCTGCATGTCGGCGTTGCGGTGCCCGCCAGGTTCCTCGAGCAGAAAATGGCACGGGGTCATGGGCACGATCACATAGTCCAGAGCATGCCGGTGCCAGCCGGTTTCCGCGCCGGGCACGAAATCGAAGCGCGTGACCTTGACCCTGGCGTCCTCCAGCAGGGCGACGGAGGTTGCGGGCGGACGGCTCACGATCAACGCCTCAATGCATGCTGGGGAAGGTGAACACCGCGCCGTGCGCGATCCCTGCCGGCCAGCGCGTCGTGACCGTCTTCAGGCGCGTGTAGAAGTGCACCCCCTCCGGCCCGTAGACCGCATGGTCGCCGAACAGGGAACGCTTCCAGCCGCCGAAGGAATGGTAGGCGACCGGGACCGGGATCGGCACGTTGATGCCGACCATGCCGACCTCGATGCGGTCGGCGAAGTCGCGCGCGGCGTCGCCGTCGCGCGTGAAGATCGCGGTGCCGTTGCCGTACTCGTGCTTGTTGATGAGATCGACGGCGTGCTCGTAGGAGGGCGAGCGCAGCACCGAGAGCACCGGCCCAAAAATCTCTTCCTTGTAGATCGTCATCTTTGGCGTCACGCGGTCGAAGAGCGAGCCGCCCATGAAGAAGCCCTTCTCGTAGCCCTGCAGCTTCAGGCCGCGGCCGTCGACGACCAGCTCCGCGCCCTCGGAGACGCCCTTGTCGATGTAGCCGAGCACCTTCTTGAAATGCTGCTCGGTGACGAGCGGGCCCATCTCGGCGTCGGGATCGGTCGCCGGGCCGATCTTGAGCGCCCGCACCTTTGGGGCGAGCGTCTCGATCAGCCTGTTCGCCGTCTCCTCGCCGACCGGCACCGCGACGGAGATCGCCATGCAGCGCTCGCCGGCGGAGCCGAAGCCGGCGCCCATCAGCGCGTCGGCGGCCTTGTCCATGTCGGCGTCGGGAAGCACGATCATGTGGTTCTTGGCGCCGCCCAGCGCCTGCACGCGCTTACCTGCCGCGGTGCCGCGCGTGTAGACGTACTGCGCGATCGGCGTGGACCCGACGAAGCTCACCGCCTTGATGTCCGGATGGTCGAGGATCGCGTCCACCGCCTCCTTGTCGCCGTGCACGACGTTCAGCACGCCGTCGGGAAAGCCTGCCTGCTTGAAGAGATCGAAGACCAGCATCGGGGCGGAAGGATCGCGCTCCGAGGGCTTCAGGATGAACGTGTTGCCGCAGGCGATCGCCACCGGATGCATCCAGAGCGGCACCATGGCGGGGAAGTTGAACGGCGTGATGCCGGCGCAGACGCCGAGCGGCTGGCGGTCGGAATGCGTGTCGATCTCCGGACCGACATTGCGCGAGAACTCGCCCTTCAGGAGATGCGGGATGCCACAGGCGAACTCCACCACCTCGATGCCGCGCTGCACTTCTCCCAGCGCATCGGCGTGGGTCTTGCCGTGCTCCTTGCTGATGGCGCGCGCGATGTCGTCGGCATGCTTGTCCAAGAGCTCCTTGAACTTGAACATGTAGCGCGCGCGCTTCAGCGGCGGCGTGCGTCCCCAGGCCGGCGCGGCTTCGCTGGCGGCGGCGACGGCCTTGCCGACTTCCGCCGCGCTCGACAGGCCCAGCTCCGCCGTCTGCTCGCCGGTCGCCGGGTTGAAGACCGGCGCGAAGCGACCTGATGCCGAAGGCTCGACGCGGCCATTGATGGCGTTTGCGATGCGCTCCATTGTTCCCTGCCTGCTATGCCGCCCCGGTGGCCTTGCCAGCCGTCATTCTCGGGCGAAGCGAAGCGGAGACCCGAGAACCCAGGGACCGCCATGCGCCTTCCCTGGGTCCTCGGATCGCGCTTCGCGCGTCCGAGGATGACAGCCGTCGGTTCATTTACTGCAGCGTCTTCAGGACGCCGGCGAGCTTGCCGATCAGCTCGTCGATCTGCGGCTTCTCGATGATGAGCGGCGGCGACATGGCGATGGTGTCGCCGGTGGTGCGGATCATGAAGCCCGCCTCGTAGGCATTGAGGAAGGCCGTGAAGGCGCGCTTCGCCGGCGCGTCGGGCATCGGCTCCAGCTCCACCGCGCCGACAAGGCCGAGGGCGCGGATGTCGATGACGTGCGGCAGGCCCTTCAGGCTGAAGAGCGCATCCTCGAAGTGCTTCGCCACCTCCGAAGCCCGGGTCAGCAGATCCTCGCGCTGATAGATGTCGAGGGTCGCGAGGCTCGCGGCCGAGGAGGCGGGATTGCCCGAGTACGTGTAGCCGTGGAAGAACTCGATCACGTGCTCGGGGCCGTTCATGAAGGCCTCGTAGATGTTCTTCTTCACGAACACCGCGCCCATTGGGATGACGCCGTTGGTGAGGCCCTTGGCGGTGGTCATGATGTCGGGGACCACCCCGAAGAAATCCGAGCCGAAGGCCGCTCCGAGCCGGCCGAAGCCGGTGATGACCTCGTCGAAGATCAGCAGGATGCCGTACTTGTCGCAGATCTGCCGCAGGCGCTGCAGGTAGCCCTTCGGCGGGAGCAGCACGCCCGCCGATCCCGCCACCGGCTCGACGATGACGGCCGCGATCGTCGAGGCGTCATGCAGGCCGACGAGGCGTTCCAGATCGTCGGCGAGCTCGGCGCCATGCTCGGGCAGGCCGCGCGTGAAGGCGTTCTTCGAAAGGTCGTGCGTATGGCGCAGATGATCGACGCCGGCGAGCAGCGTCCCGAACTGCTTCCTGTTGCCGACCATGCCGCCGACCGAGACGCCGCCGAAATTGACGCCGTGATAGCCGCGCTCGCGCCCGATGAGCCGGGTGCGGCCGCCCTCCCCCTTCACCTTGTGATAGGCGAGCGCGATCTTCAGCGCCGTCTCCACCGACTCCGAACCGGAATTGGTGAAGAACACGTGGTCGAGGCCCTGCGGCGCCATCGCCGTCAGGCGCGCCGCCAGCTCGAACACCTTCGGATGTCCCATCTGGAATCCCGGCGCGTAGTCGAGCTCCAGAAGCTGGTCATGCACCGCTGTCGCGATCTCGGGCCGGGCATGGCCCGCGTTGACGCACCAGAGGCCCGAGGTGCCGTCCAGCACCTGGCGGCCGTCATGGCTCCAGTAGTGCATGCCCTTGGCGCGCACGAGCAAGCGCGGGTTCTTCTTGAACTGCCGGTTCGCGGTGAACGGCATCCAGTGGGCTTCGAGATTGTTGGTGATCGGGGCGAGTGGCTTTTGCATGGGTCGATGCTCTTTCCGCCGCGTTCCGGCGTCAGGATTTCCGCGCGTCCCTTACCCGGTTTCGCGCCTCAAGCCAAACTTGACTGATTGGTCAAAATCAACGCTACGTTCCGCGACCGGTCAAGGCGAAAACCATCTGACGTCGCGGATGAACAAACCCGAGCCGCCTCCGAAGCAGGCGACGCGCATCCAGAAGAAGAACCGCCGCGCGATCCTCGAGGCGGCGTTGCAGGTCTTCTCCGCGCACGGGTTTCGCGGCTCGACGATCGACCGCATCGCCGAGCGGGCCGGCCTGTCGAAGCCGAACCTCCTCTACTACTTCCCCTCCAAGGACGCGTTCTACCTCGCGGTGCTGGAGGATACGCTGGAGGAGTGGCTGCGGCCGTTGCGCGATCTCGACCCGGCCGGCGATCCGATCGTCGAGATCGGAGGCTACATCGCGGCAAAGCTCGAAATGTCGCGCACGCGGCCGGAGGCCTCGCGCCTCTTCGCCAACGAGATCCTGCACGGAGCGCCGGCGATCGGCGAATTCCTCGCGGGGCCGCTGAAAGCTCTTGTGGACGACAAGGCAGCGGTCATCGCGGCATGGATCGCCGAGGGACGCATCCGCGCCATCGATCCGCGCCACCTGATCATGATGATCTGGGCCGTGACGCAGCACTATGCCGACTTCAACGTGCAGGTGGAGGCGGTGCTCGGCGATGACGCAGCGCCGGCGCGGCGGTTCAAGGAAGCCCGGGCGACGGTTATCGCCGTGGTGCTTGAAGGGCTCCGCCCGCGCCACTGACTTTCGGCAGCCGAGGCGGCTGGCCGCTCCACGCCGCTGGCATGCGTCTTGTATAGAAAGCCGCATGGCGCCGCGGGCGCGTGTCGTAGAAGAGTGGCCGCACACGGGCTTGGGGGAGTTTGATGGCGCAGGCGGATGTTGCGACGGCGGCGAACGGGAGCTTCGCCGATCCGATTCAGGACTATCTGAACGACCTGCACTTTCGCGTCAGCCGCAGGGGCGGCGGGACCGTCGCCTCCTATATCCCGGAGCTTGCCAAGGCTGACCCGAACCTCTGCGGCATGGCGATCGCGACCGTAGACGGCAAGATCTACAAGGCCGGCGACGCCGACGTGCCGTTCACTATCCAGTCGGTGTCGAAGGCCTTCGTCTACGGCTACGCGCTGGAGCGCTACGGGCGCGAGACCATCCTGCAGCGCGTCGGCGTGGAGCCGACCGGCGAGGCCTTCAACTCCATCATGCTCGACGAGGTGCACAACCGGCCGTTCAACCCGATGGTCAATGCCGGCGCCATCGCCATCGCCGAGACGATCAAGGGCAAGACACTGGAAGAGCGCGTCGCAACGATGCTGGCGCTCTTCTCGCGCTTCGCCGGACGCCAGCTGGAGATCGACCAGGCTGTGTTCGAGTCGGAAAAGGCCACCGGCCACCGCAACCGCGCCATCGCCTACATGATGCTGAACAGCGCGATGATCCGACGGGCGCCGGAGGACATCCTCGACATCTATTTCCGCCAGTGCGCGATCAAGGTCACGGCCACCGATCTCGCCATCATGGCGGCGACGCTCGCCAACAACGGCGTCAACCCGGTGACAGGCGAGCGCGCGATCGCGCAGGAATACATCCCCGACGTGCTCACCGTGATGAACTCCTGCGGCATGTACAATTACGCGGGGCAATGGTCCTATGACGTCGGCATCCCGGCAAAGAGCGGCGTCGCCGGCTCGATCATGGGCGTCATCCCCGGACAGGTGGGCGTCGCGATCTTCTCGCCGCCGATCGACGAGCACGGCAACAGCGTGCGCGGCGTCGCCGCCTGCCGCGACATCGCCAACACGTTCGGCCTCAACATCTTCAAGACTCAGATCACCGCCCGCACCGTCATCCGCCGCGAGCTGCGCGCCGACGTAGTGCGCTCCAAGCGCGTGCGCGATCCGGTCGAGCGTCGCGTGCTCGACGAAGCGGGCAGACGCGTCTGCATCCTCGAAGTGCAGGGACCGCTGTTCTTCGGCTCCACCGAGCGGCTGATCCGACGGCTGGGCGAGCTTTCCGCCGAGGCCGACCATCTGATCCTCGACTTCCGACGCGTACCTTCCGTCGACGAGGCGTCGCAGCGGCTGCTGGTGCGGCTCGCCGCGAGCTTCGGCGATTCGGAGCACTCGCTCGCCTTCGCGCACCTCACGGCCGACGGTCCGCTGCAGGCGCTGCACGAGGGGCTGGCGGCCGAGCTTGGGGAACTCTCCGGACATGTCTTCGACGATCGCGACGCGGCGCTCGAATGGTTCGAGAACCGGCTGATCACAGAGGCGGGCGTGACCTACGACAGCACGCGCTTCTCGCTGGCGTCGCTCGACCTTTTCCGCGGCATGCCCATTGCCGACATCCGGCAGCTCGAAGCGCTCGCCCGCTCGTTCATGTTCGAGGCGGGCGACGTGCTGATCCGCGAGGGCGACGCCGCGAACCTATTCTTCGTGATCGCGCGGGGCTCGGTCTCGGTCCAGCTTCCGGGGTCGGGCGGCGATTCGCGCAAGTCCATCCGGCTTGCCTCGATCGGGCCGGGCCTTTCCTTCGGCGAAATGGCGGTGATCGACGGCGGGCATCGTTCCGCGAACGTCGTCGCGAACGAGCGCGTCGTCTGCTACGGTTTCTCCGTCGAGCAGCTCAAGGAGCTCGGCCGGGAGCACCCGCAGATCATCACGGCGATCTATGCCAACATGACGCGCGACCTTTCCGAGCGGCTGCGCCGCATGACCGCCGAGGTTCGCGCGCTGGAGAACTGAAGGGCGCAAGAGATGGAGCATCGCATGCTGCGAACGACCATCATCGCGACGCTGGTCGCAGCGTGCCTGGCTTCGGGCCCCGCGCGTGCCGCGGACGCCGCCGGAGAGGTCAGCCACAGGAAGGGCGAGGCGACCGGCACGATCGAAGGCGCGTCGATGCCGCTCGAGACGGGCAATCCCGTGGTCCTGAACGAGGCGCTCGCGACCGGCGCGGCGGCGCGGCTCGAAATCACCTTCCTCGACACGACGCGCCTGACGCTCGGCGAGCGCGCCAATGTGACCATCGACAAGTTCGTCTACGACGGAAGCCACACGCGCGTCCTCAGGCTCGCCGCGGTCGGAGCGCTGCGCTTCATCAGCGGCGGAAACAAGCCGGCCGGGGCAGAAGTCACCGTCACGACGCCGGTGGTGGAGATCGGCGTCCGCGGCACCGACTTCTGGTTCGGTCCGATCGACGGAGAGTTCGGCGTGCTGCTCGTCGCGGGCGCGGTCACCGTTTCCAACTCCGCGGGATCCGTGGTGCTCGACCAGCCGGGCCAGGGCACCAACATCGCCGGACCCGGCGCCGCACCCGGCCCGGTCACGCAATGGCCGCAGCAGAAAGTGGATCGGGCGCTTGTCCAGGTCGCGTTCTAGTGTGGAGGGAGCGCAGGCATTTCCCGCACTCCCTTTGAGCGAGTTGGCGCCGACCCTGTCCGGCGCCGCGTCGCGATAGAAGCGGCCGCACCCTTACTCCGCCGCCTGCCGCGCCGTCGGGTTGTTCGGGTGGGTGGTCCAGTTGGCGTAGTGCGGGTCGACCACGCGGCCGGTGCGAGGGTCGATCGCGCCGGCGGGCAGCGGCTCCATCGTGATGCAATCCTGCACCGGACACACGGAGACGCAGAGATTGCAGCCGACGCACTCGGCGTCGATCACCTCGAAGTGGCGCTTCCCGTCGACGCTGCTGGTGATCGCCTGGTGCGAGGTGTCCTCGCAGACGATGTGGCAGCGGCCGCACTTGATGCAGAGGTCCTGATGGATCACCGCCTTCGCGATGTAGTTCAGGTTGAGGAACTGCCAGTCGGTGACGTTCGGCACGGCGCGGCCGGCGAAATCCGAGATGCTGGAATAGCCCTTCCCGTCCATCCAGCGCTCAAGGCCGGAGACCATCTCCTTCACGATCTTGAAGCCGTAAGCCATGGCGGCGGTGCAGACCTGCACGTTGCCGGCGCCGAGCGCCATGAACTCCGCCGCGTCGCGCCAGGTGGTGATGCCGCCGATGCCGGAGATCGGCATTCCGTGCGTTTCGGAATCGCGCGCGATTTCGGAGACCATCGAAAGCGCGATCGGCTTCACCGCCGGGCCGCAATAGCCGCCATGGCTGCCCTTTCCGTCGACGGAAGGCTCGGGCGAGAAGGTGTCAAGGTTGACCGAGGTGATCGAGTTGATGGTGTTGATCAGCGACACCGCGTCGGCGCCGCCCTTCAACGCCGCGCGCGCCGGCCGGCGGATATCGGTGATATTCGGCGTGAGCTTCACGATGACCGGCATGCGGGTGTGCTGCTTGCACCAGCGCGCCACCATCTCGATGTATTCGGGAACCTGCCCGACGGCCGCGCCCATGCCGCGCTCGCTCATGCCGTGCGGGCAGCCAAAGTTCAGCTCGATGCCGTCGGCGCCCGTCTCCTCGACGAGCGGCAGGATCGCGGCCCAGCTACTCTCCTCGCAGGGGACCATCAGCGAGACGACGAGCGCGCGGTCGGGCCAGTCCTTCTTGACCTGCTTGATCTCGCGAAGGTTGGTCTGCAGCGGGCGATCGGTGATGAGCTCGATGTTGTTGAAGCCGAGCAGCCTTCGGTCCGGACCGTGGATCGCGCCGTAGCGCGGGCCGTTGACGTTGACGATGGCCGGATCCTCGCCGAGCGTCTTCCACACGACGCCGCCCCAGCCTTCCCTGAAGGCGCGCACGACGTTGTAGGCCTTGTCGGTCGGCGGCGCCGAGGCAAGCCAGAAGGGGTTCGGCGATTTGATGCCGACGAATTCGCTACGGAGATCAGCCATGAAATTCTCCTTGAGAGGCCACCTGCCTACCGAGTGGAGACGCTGGCGGCGCTTCCCTCCGACTTAGGCTCACCGGCCAGTAGAAATGGACATCTTCAATAGGGTGAACTTCCGAATCGGGCATAGAGACTCTCGCCAAGTCGGAGGTCCAAGCTCCTGAGCACCCTCGATAGGAAGCCCACACTGACAGCGCGGCATCGAACTCATGCTCGTCACGTGGCGGGCCCTTGGGGAATGTGCACTTGACGCTATGCAGCCATTTGCATGCACTCCTACTTTCCCTGGAGGGCCAAGTTCTCGGGTACTTCGACTCTGGTCTGAGCGCGTGCATCAATACCTTCGGATGCACCTCATTGATTTCTGCATCTGGCCATCGCGATCTAGCTCGCAATGCGAAAGCGATACCTTGGATCGCCATAGCTCCATAGGCACTATTCGTGCAGAGGACGCTATTCCTCGCCTTCGGGTAGCGCTCTCGCAAGAGTCGATCACACGGGCGCCAACCGCCCTTTAGGGTGCTCCATGAAAGGAATGCATCAATCCCAACTATCGCCGGGACATCACCCCTCGTCGTTTCCGAGAACCACTCTTCGGCATCGCGGACGCTGGCAACCGATGCGGTCTCCAACGCTATCTTCCTGCCTTGCAGTCGTCCAATTGCCACGCCGCTCTTGCCACCGGGATCAAACCCCAAGATTAACATGACAAAGGGACGCAGCGGGAAAGACGCATCTCCAGCTTCACACGATAAGCGCGCGGTGGATCGACTCCGCCGCGAGCTTGCCGTCCTGCGCGGCGGCGACCGTCAGATCCTCGCCACCGGCCACGCAGTCGCCGCCAGCCCAAACGCCGGGCATCGTGGTGCGGCGCTCCTCGTCCACGGCGATCCGCCCTCCCTCAAGCTTGATGGAGGCGGCCGACCCGTCGAGTGGGGCCGGCACGAAGGTCTGGCCGATCGCCTTGAACACCATGTCGGCCGGAAGCGTGATGATCTCGCCGGTGCCGACGAGCTTGCCGTTGTCGAGACGCGTGCGCTCCACGGCCAGCGCGTGCACGACGCCCATCGACCCGGCGAGCAGCCGAACCGGCTTCGCCCAGTGCATGATCCTGACGCCGCGCGTCTGCGCCAGCTCCTGCTCCCAGAGGCTCGCCTTCATCTCCGGCTGGCCGCGGCGGTAGACGATGGTCACCTCCTCCGCGCCGAGAAGCTTCGACTGCACCGCGGCGTCGACCGCCGTCATGCCGCCGCCGATGACCACGACGCGCCGGCCGATGGGGAGCGTCGCGACGTCCCGCGCCTGCCGAAGCTCGGCGATCCACGCGATCGCGTCCTCCGAGCCCTTCGCGCCTTCACCTTCCGCGCCGAGCGCGTTCACACCCGCGAGCCCCATTCCGAGGAACACAGCGTCGAAATCCTGCTTCAGGTCAGCGAGGGAGAAATCGCGGCCGAGCGCCTTGCCGTTCTCGATCGTGATCCCGCCGATCGAGAGGATGAAATCGACCTCGCGCTGCGCGAACTCTCCCGGGGCCTTGTAGGCGGCGATGCCGTATTCGTTGAGGCCGCCGGGTTTCTCGCGCGCGTTGAAGATCGTCACGTCGTGGCCGTGCAGCGCGAGACGATGCGCGCAGGCGAGGCCGGCCGGCCCGGCGCCGACAACCGCGATGCGCTTGCCCGTCGGCGCGGCGCGGGTGAAGGGGTGCTCGCCACGCTCCATGAGGAAATCGGTGGCGTAGCGCTGCAGCTCGCCGATCTTCACCGGCTTGTCCTCGGCAAGATTGCGGACGCACGCTTCTTCGCAGAGCGTCTCCACCGGGCAGACTCGGGCGCAGATGCCGCCCATGATGTTGGAATCGAGGATCGTCGTGCCGGCGCCGCCCGGGTTGTCCGCCTGGATTTCGCGGATGAAGAGCGGGATGTCGATATGCGTCGGGCAGGCCTGCATGCAGGGCGCGTCGAAGCAGAAATAGCAGCGGTCGGCCTCGACGAACGCCTCGTGGCGCGTCAGCGGCGGATGCAGGTCGGAGAAATTGCGAATGTAGTCGTCCGCCATGAGCCGCGCGGCGGCAATGTCCGGCGTACGCTCTCCGATATTCGCCATTGGCCCTACCCTGAAATCCACGCGAACGGTCGCGGCAATCCCCCGCCGCCAACGGTGTCATGCAAAAGATGAACCGGGTTTCCGTGGCGGTCAAATTTTTTATCAAACAGTCAATTTTTGCGGACGCCTCGTTTCGGAGACCAGGAAGGCCTATTTGTTTAGCCACGATCGCGGGCGATATATTCGGCCGAGCGAGGTCACGGGAATGGAACAGCGCGTCGAGCGGAGGCTCGCAGCCATCCTGGCGGCGGACGTCGTCGGCTACAGCCGCCTGATGGAGGGCGACGAGACCGGCACGCTCGCGCGGCTGAAGTCGGTGCGGCTGGAGCTGATCGAGCCTGCCCTCGCCAAATGCAACGGCCGCCTCATCAAGACCACGGGCGACGGCTTTCTGGTGGAATTTCCGAGCGTCACCGACGCGCTCGCCTGCGCGGCGGAATTCCAGCGCAGCATGGCCCACCGCAACGCCGAGGCCGCGCCGGCGAGCGGCATGCTGTTCCGCATCGGCATCAACCTCGGCGACGTGATCGTGGAGGACAACGACATTTTTGGCGACGGGGTCAACGTCGCGGCGCGCCTTGAAGCGATGGCCGAGCCCGGCGGCATCTGCATCTCAGCGGCGGTGCGCGACCAGGTCGGCGACCGGCTCGATATCGGGTTCGAGGATCTCGGCGAGCAGACCGTCAAGAATATAAGCCGGCCGATTCGAACCTATCGCGTGCTGCTCGATCGGGGCGAAGCCGCAGCGCGAAGCAGGGCCGAGCCGGCGGTCTCCACTACCGCGGCGCGGGTGCCCTCGATCGCCGTGCTCCCCTTCGCCAACATGAGCGGCGATCCGGAACAGGAGTTCTTCGCCGACGGTCTGACCGAGGACATCATCACCGAAGTGTCCCGCTTCCGCGACCTCATGGTCATCTCGCGCAACGCAGTCTTCGTCCACAAGGGCAAGCCGGTAACGGCAAAGGGCATCGCGAAGGAGTTCGGCGTCGACTACGTGGTGGAGGGCAGCGTTCGCAAGGGCCGCCGACCGTGTCCGCGTCACCGTGCAGCTCATCGACGGGGAGACGGAGACGCATGTCTGGGCGGAGCGTTACGACCGCAAGCTCGAGGATATCTTCGCCATCCAGGACGAGGTGACAGCGGCGATCGTCTCCACGCTCCGCGGCCGCGTCGAGGCGGCGAGCCACGAGCGCGCCAAGCGCAAGCGCACCGAGAACATGGCCGCCTACGAATACGTGCTTGCCGGCAAGGTGCTGCATCACCGGTCGCAGCGCGAGGCGAACGAGGAAGCGCTGGGCATGCTGGAGAAGGCCATCGCGCTCGACCCGAAATACGCACACGCGCACGCATGGAAGGCCTGCGTGCTCGGGCAGCGCTGGGTCTACGGCTGGTTCACCGACGCGGACGCGCTGCTGAAGGGGATCACAGGCGAGCTGGAGATCGCCCTGTCGCTCGACGAAAACGACGCCGACGTGCACCGCATCCTGGCAGCGCTCAACCTGGCATTCAACCGCTTCGACAAATCGACCTACCACCAGGAACGCGCGCTCGCCTTGAGCCCGAACTACGATCTCGTGGTTGTCCAGCAGGGCGAGCTCCTGACATGGCTCGGCAGGCCGGCGGAGGGAATCGAATGGATCCGCAAGGCGATGCGCCTTAACCCCTATCACCCGGAGCGCTTCTGGAGCCACCTCGGCCGCGCGCAGTTTACCGCGCGCGAATATGCCAACGCGATCCAGTCCTACAGCCGCATCAATACGCCGGACCAGGGCCATCACGCCTTCATGGCTGCCGCCGCCGCCCAGATGGGCGACGCTGCGGGCGCCGGCGTGCATGCGCGGGCGGTGCTCGCCGCCGCGCCGGAATTCACCGTCGCCGCGTTCCTCTCCACCCTTCACTACAATCGCGAGGAGGACAGCGAGCATTGCCGCGCGGGACTGCTGAAGGCCGGGTTGCGGGCCTGAGGAGTGCCGCGCGCCTTCTTGCGCCATCGCGACGAAAGCGCGGCCCGTCCTTGATGAAGACCGCCGACTCTGCAAGGGATCGCCGTGAGTGTGTTCAATCTTGCTCAGACCGGCGTGCGCCGATGGCCTGAGTTGCAGGAAATGGCCGCTGCGCGGCCGCGCAGCAGGGAGGGCTGACATCGATGTCCCTGGGCTTATTCTGGTTATTGTCCTCCTCATCACCTTTCTCGGGGGCTTCGGCGGATAAAGCTACGGATATGGTCACGGCGGCGGCGGCATCGTTGGCGTCATCCTCTTCGTCCGGGTCGTCCTCGTGCTGACGCGCCGGCTCTGAATCAAGCGCGGGACCAGCGTTCGATGCGGCGCGAACGGGGTGCGATAACCGAGCACGAGATTCAGCTCGAAGGCGAAAACCTGGACCTCCGCCGCCTTCTCGCGCAGGCCGGCATGGAGGCTGCCGAACAAAAGACCCTGGAAGGACTGCAGCGCCTCCTGCTGGAGGAGTTGCACCATCGCGTGAAGAACACGCTGGCCACCGTCATGGCGATAACCTCGCAGACATTGCGGACCGCCGAGAGCATGGAGCACGGAAGCAAGGCCATCGCGGATCGCCTGTCGGCTCTGGGGCGGGCGCACGACCTGCTCCTGCAGACAAATTGGGCAAGCACGCCGCTGGCCGCGATTCTGAACAACTCCGTGAAGCCCTTCGATACGTCGGGCGCGGGCCGCTTCCTCATCCAGAGCTCGGATATCGACGTAAGCTCGACCGCCGTCCTTCCTCTGGCGATGGTGCTGAACGAACTCGGCACAAACGCCGTCAAATACGGCGCGCTTTCGAACGCCGACGGCCGCGTGGAAATCAGTGCAGCCGTCAACATGACAGGCGGGAACTTTCGGCTGCGATGGGTCGAGACGGGAGGGCCGCCCGTCGAGACGCCCAAGCGCACAAGCTTCGGCACGCGGCTGATCGAACATAGCTTCGTGAGCCAGCTTCAGGGGAAGGCTCACCTGTCGTTCGAGCCTACAGGCGTTGTTTGCGTCCTCGACATACCCGTCGCGTCCCTGAAACCACAGGCCTGAAACGCGTCCGCAAACGGCACCGAAGCCGACCCTCGTGGTTTGATTTCAAACCAGGCGCGCGATAAGCAGGAACGCAGGGATAGCCGGCCGACAAGCGCCGTGAGCGGGACGCCATGGTGGACACGCAGGTCGTCATCGTCGGCTCCGGTCCGTCGGGACTGCTCCTCTCGCGCCTCCTGCATCTCCACGGCATCGCCAATATCGTGCTGGAGCGCCGCAGCCAGGAGCATGTGCTCGGCCGCGTCCGCGCCGGCGTGCTGGAGGCGGGCACGGTGGAGCTCCTCGACGAGGCGAACGCCGGAGCGCGCCTGCATCGCGAGGGACTGGTCCACCAGGGCATGGAACTGTCGTTCGAGGGCAGCCGGCATCGCATCGATTTCGGTGCGCTGACCGGCGGCAAGTCGGTCACGATCTACGGGCAGACCGAGGTCACGCGCGACCTCATGGATGCGCTGGCCGAGGATGGCGTGCCGCCGCTCTACGAGACGGAGGCGATCGAGATCCGCGGCATCGACGGAAGCCGCCCCACCGTTGCAGCGGTCGATCCGGACGGCGCGCAGCGCGAAATCTCCTGCGAATTCGTCGCCGGCTGCGACGGGTTTCGCGGCGTGGCGCGAAGGAGCGTGGCGGCGAAGGTCCAGACCTACGAGCGGCACTATCCCTTCGGCTGGCTCGGCGTGCTGACAAAGGCTCCGCCTGTCTCGCGCGAGCTGATCTATGCCAGTCACGAGCGCGGCTTCGCGCTCTGCAGCATGCGGTCGCCCACGCTCAGCCGCTACTACGTGCAGGTCGGCAGCGGGGAAAAGGCTGAAGACTGGCCGGACAGGCGCTTCTTCGACGAGTTGCGCAGGCGGCTCGACCGGCAAGCGGCGGAGGCGCTGGTCGCCGCGCCTTCGATCGAGAAAGGCATCGCTGCGGTGCGCAGCTTCGTGGCCGAGCCGATGCGCTGCGGACGGCTCTTTCTCGCCGGCGACGCGGCGCATATCGTGCCGCCGACCGGCGCGAAGGGGCTGAACCTCGCCGCCGCCGATGTCGGCCGGCTCGCCCGCGCGCTGATCGAGCATTTTCGAGAGGGCTCCCCGGCAGGCCTCGAAGCCTATTCCGAATCGTGCCTGAAGCGGGTGTGGAAGGCGGAGCGGTTTTCCTTCTGGATGACCTCGCTCCTGCACCTCTTCCCGGAGAGCGGCGCCTTCGGGAGAAAGATGCAGCTCGCGGAGCTCGACTATCTCGTCGGCTCGCGCGCGGCGATGACGGCGCTGGCGGAAAACTATGTCGGCTTGCCGTTCGACTGAGCGGCGCGTTTGATTGATGCGGAAGGAGCAGCGTAACGTGCGGAGAGGAGGATGGAGCGATGCCGCTTGAGACGCCGCGCGCGGCGCTTTCCACGCGCGACTGGAGCGCCCACCCGCCCTATCTCTATCCCGGCTATCGCTCGACCGCGCTGCGAGGCCCGACCCGCCCCCTCGTCCCGCTTCGCCACACGCTGTCGGAACTGACGGGCCCGGTCTACGGGCACGAGAGCGTCGGGCCGCTCGACAGCGACCTCACCCGCAACGGCGCAAGGACCGGGGAGCCTCTCGGCGAGCGCATCATCGTCGCCGGCCGCGTCCTCGACGAGGCCGGGCGGCCGGTCCCCGACACGCTGATCGAGATCTGGCAGGCGAACGCCGCCGGGCGCTACGTGCACCATGTCGACCAGCACGCCGCGCCGCTCGATCCGAACTTCTTCGGCGGCGGGCGCTGCGTGAGCGATGGCGAAGGGCGCTACCGCTTCACCACGGTGAAGCCCGGCGCCTATCCATGGCAGAACCACCACAACGCCTGGCGGCCGAACCACATCCACTTCTCGCTCTTCGGCCCGACGATCGCGGCGCGGCTCGTCACGCAGATGTATTTCCCCGGCGACCCGCTCTTCGCCTTCGACCCGATCTACCTTTCGACGCCGGAGGGCGCGCGCGAGCGGCTGGTCTCGCGATTCTCGCTCGACGTGACGCAGCCCGGATTCGCACTCGGCTACATCTTCGACATCGTGCTCCGCGGCCCGGCGGAGACGCCGATGGAGACACGCCGTTGAGCTCCGGGCAGACCCCCTCGCAGACGGTCGGGCCGTTCTTCGCCTTCGGCCTGACGGCGCCGCAATACGGCTACGCGCATGACGGCATCGCCTCCGGCGACCTCGCCGACGAGTCGGTCCCCGGGGAGCGGATCGAGATTTTTGGGCAGGTGCTGGACGGCGCCGGCGTGCCGATCGTCGACGCGATGATCGAGGTGTGGCAGGCGGATGCGGAGGGCCGCTACGCCCATCCGGCCGACGGCCGTCCCTCGAACCAGAATTTCCGCGGCTTCGGACGGTTCGGCACGGGCACCGAGCCGGACAACACCTTCCGCTTCCGCACGATCAGGCCCGGGCGGGTCGATGGCGAGCAGGCGCCGCATGTCAGCCTCATCATCTTCATGCGCGGCATGCTCACGCACGCCTATACGCGGCTCTACTTCTCCGACGAGGCGGCGGCGAACGCGCGCGACCCGGTGCTGCGCAGCGTCTCCGAGGAGCGCCGCGCCACGCTGATCGCGCGCCGCGACGCAGCCTCGCCGACCCCGCTCTACCGCTTCGACATCCACATGCAGGGCGACGACGAGACAGTGTTCTTCAACGTCTGAATCGATCCTCAGAAGAGAGCCGCATGGCCGAATTCCTTTCCCTCTCCGATGCGATCGCCCGCCACCTTCACGATGGCGAGAGCGTCGCCATGGAGGGCTTTACGCACCTCATCCCCTTTGCCGCTGGCCATGAAGTGATCCGCCAGGGGCTGAAGCGCCTGACGCTGATCCGCATGACGCCTGACCTGATCTATGACCAGCTCATCGGGATGGGGGCGGCGGAAAAACTCGTCTTCTCGTGGGGCGGCAATCCCGGCGTCGGGTCTCTGCATCGCTTGCGCGACGCGGTGGAAAACGACTGGCCGGCGCCGCTGAAGCTCGAGGAGCACAGCCACGCGGCGATGGCGAGTGCCTACGAGGCAGGCGCCGCCAACCTCCCCTTCGCGGCCTTCCGCGGCTACAAGGGCGTCGACCTGCCGAACGTCAATCCTACGATCCGCTCCGTCACCTGTCCCTATACCGGCGAGGTGCTGGCGACGGTGCCGGCGCTCCGCCCGGACGTCGCGATCATCCACGCGCAGCGCGCCGACCGCGCCGGCAACGTCATGATCGAGGGGATCGTCGGCGTGCAGAAGGAAGCGGCGCTCGCGGCGAAGCGCGCCATCGTAACGGTGGAGGAAGTGGTGGAGGATTTCGGGCGGCGCAGCCCGAACGCAATCATCCTGCCGGCCTGGACCATCACCGCGATCGCGACGGTGCCGGGCGGCGCCTTCCCCTCCTACGCCCACGGCTACTACAAGCGCGCCAACGGCTTCTACAAGGCGTGGGATGCGATTGCGCGCGAGCGGGAGACGTTTCGGCGTTGGATGGATGAGAATGTGATGAACGCTACTCCCGACAGCTTCGCGCAATATGCGAGGCGGGCGGCATGAGGACGAGCGCGAGCACTCCCCTCCCCCTTGCGGGGAGGGATTGGGGGAGGGGTAGCGCGGTGCGTCGATCGGCGATCACCCAATTCCCTGCAGTGCCACCGCATCTCCAGCGTTGGGGGACCCCTCCCCTAGCCCCTCCCCGCAAGGGGGAGGGGAACACTTGAGCGCTCTCGTTTCCTACTCCCCCACCGAGATCATGACGGTCGTCGCGGCGCGGGCCTTGAAGAATGACGATGTCGTGTTCGTCGGGATCGGCGCGCCTTCCGCGGCGTGCAACCTTGCGCGGCTCACGCATGCGCCCGGCATCACGCTCATCTACGAATCCGGCACGATCGGCACGCGGCCGAACGTGCTGCCGCTGTCGATCGGGGACGGCGAGCTTGCCGAGACCGCGCTCACCACCGTCGCCGTGCCGGAGATGTTCCGCTACTGGCTGCAGGGCGGGCGGATCACGGTCGGGTTCCTGGGCGGCGCCCAGATAGACCGCTTCGCCAACCTGAACACCACAATCGTCGGCGAATACGCGAAGCCGAAGGTGCGGCTGCCGGGCGGAGGCGGCGCGCCGGAGATCGCGACCAATTGCCAGGAAATCTTCATCACCATGGCGATGGGCAAGCGCGCCTTCGTCGACAGGCTCCCCTTCATTACATCGCTCGGGCACGGGACCGGGCCGAAGAGCCGCGAGGCGCTCGGGGTGAAGACCAGGGGGCCGACCAAGGTCATCACCGACCTCTGCCTGATGGAGCCGGATCCGGAGACGCGCGAGCTGACGGTGACCGAGCTCTATCCCGGCGCGACGCGGGACACGATTGCCGCGGAGTGCGGCTGGCCGGTCAGGTTCGCCGCCGTCCTCGCGGAAACGCCGGCACCGTCCGCCGAGGAACTCGCGGTGCTGCGCGAGCTGCACGCCCGCACTCGAGCGGCGCACGGCGGCGACGCCTGAGAGAGAACTACCGGCGCGTGGCCGCGGCGCGCTCCAGCAGCAGCTCGCGCTCGCGCGTGTTCCCGGTGAGCGATGCGGCGCGCTCGAATTCCGCCCGCGCCTCGTCCAGGCGGCCGAGCTTCCTGAGAAGATCGCCGCGCACGCTCGGCAGCAGGTGATAGCCCTTCAGCGCCGGCTCGGCGACAAGGCCGTCGACCAGCGCCAGCCCCGCGTCGGGGCCGTACGCCATCGACACCGCCACGGCGCGATTGAGCTCCACGACCGGCGAGGGCGCGATCCTCGCCAGCGCCTCGTAAAGGCTGACGATGCGCGGCCAGTCCGTCTCCTCCGGCGTCCTCGCCCGCGCGTGGCAGGCGGCCATGGCGGCCTGCAGCACATAGGGGCCGGGCGCGCCTCCGATACTATCGGCGCGCGCCAGCGCCGCGAGGCCGCGGCGGATGAGCAGCTGGTCCCAGCGCCCGCGGTTCTGGTCGAAGAGCAGGATTGGCTGGCCATCGGGGCCGGTGCGGGCGGCGAACCGCGACGCCTGGATCTCCATCAGCGCGACGAGCCCGTGCACTTCCGGCTCGTTGGGGGCAAGCTCGGCCAGCGTCCGCCCGAGGCGAAGCGCCTCCTGCGATAGCTGCGGCCGCATCCAGTCGTCGCCGGCGGTTGCCGCGTAGCCCTCGTTGAAGACGAGGTAGACGACCTCGAGCACCGACGACAGGCGCTCGGCAAGCTCCCCGCGCGGCACCTCGAACGGCACCCGCGCCTCGGCGAGCGTGCGCTTGGCGCGGACGACCCGTTGCGCGACCGTCGCCTCGGGAATGAGGAAGGCGCGGGCGATCTCAGCCGTCGTCAGCCCGCCGAGCAGGCGGAGCGTGAGGGCGACGCGCGCCTCCGTGCCGAGCACCGGATGGCAGGCGGTGAACATGAGGCCGAGAAGATCGTCGCCGACCGCATCGTCGAGCGCGGCATCGGGGTCGGGCGCCGCCGTCTCCTGCTCGATCTCCAGTTCATGGCCGAGCTCCCGGTGCTTGCGCTCCAGAAGCTTGTTGCGCCGGAAACGATCGAGCGCGCGGTTCTTCGCCGTCGCCATCAGCCAGGCGCCCGGCCGCTCCGGCACGCCCGACTGCGGCCAGCGCTCGAGCGCCGCGACGAGCGCGTCCTGCGCCAGCTCCTCGGCGAGCCCCACGTCGCGCACCATGCGCGTCAGGCCGGCGATGAGCTTCGGCTGCTCGATCCGCCAGACCGCCTCGATCGCGCGATGTGTGTCCGCCGCCATGGCGACGGGACACACCATCTTCGCTTCGCCGGTGCAAGCGCGGTCCGCTCCCGTCGAGCCGACCTGCTACAGATGCGGAGGTGGCCCCATGACGGACATCTGGCGGACCTCCGTCACGCCTTCCCAGTCCGGCCAGTGCTGCCGGTGCAGCTCCATGAAGCGCCGCGTCCATTCGAGCGCCTCGTCCTTCGATCCGACTTCGAAGATGGCATAGCCGCCGACGACTTCCTTCGCCTCGGCGAACGGGCCGTCGGTGACGCTGATCCTGCCGCCGGAGAGGCGAACGCGGGCGCCTTCCGATGTCGGGGCGAGGCCCGCAGTCTCAACGAACACTCCTGCCCGTGTCGCTTCCGCGGCAAGCTTCCCGATCGCCTCGATGAGGGCGGGCGGCGGCATCCCGAAAGGCTCCGCCGCCTGGACAATCGTCATGAATCGCATGTTCGCTCTCCAGAGATGAGTTGCATGCCGATCAGGACGTGGGCGCCGGCGTCATGATCATCCAGCCCACGCCGAACTTGTCCGCAAGCATGCCGAAGCTCGATGCGAAGAAGGTCTTTGTCAGCGGCATGTTGACCTGGCCGCCGTCGGCGAGCGCGTCGAACAAGCGCTTCGCTTCCACGTCATCAGCGGCGCTGATCGTCAGTGCGATGCCGTGGAAACTCGCCTTGCCCGAGTTCATGCCGTCCGACGCCATGACCACGGAAGAGCCGATTTTCATCGCCGCGTGCATCACCTTGTTCTCGGTGCCGGGCGTGACACCCCCGCCGGGAGGCATTTCGCTGTAGCGCATAAGCGCGGTCACCTCGGCCCCAACGGCCTTCTTGTAGAAGTCGAGAGCCTCCTCGCAGCGGCCTTCAAAGGAAAGATAGGGCTCAACGCGCATTTTCATCTCCTCCAAACCTTGTGTCAGGAACCGCTTTCAATGCTTGCTGGGCTTTTCCGCCATCCCGGATTTGGCGCGCATGCGCTCTTCCTGCTCGCGCAGTTCCGGCGTGAACTCCTCGCCGAAGTCTTCCGCCTCGAACACCCTGCGGATCTCGACTTCGGTGTCCTCGAACGGGGCACGCTTCAGCCACTCGATCGCTTCATCCATCGACTTGACCTGCCAGAGCCAGAAGCCGGCGATCAACTCCTTCGCCTCGGTGAACGGCCCGTCGATCACGGTCTTCTTGCCGCCGGAAAAACGGACGCGGGCGCCCTTCGAACTCGCCTGCACCCCCTCGCCTGCGAGCATGATCCCGGCGTTCACGAGCTCCTCGTTGAATTTGCCCATCGCGGTCAGCATCTTCTCGTCGGGAAGGACGCCCGCTTCGGAATCCTTGTTCGCCTTGACGATCACCATCACTCGCATTTTCCATCTCCCTCGGGGTTCGTTTCTCGACGAACGCGGTCTCGTGAAATCGACACGCCGCCGAAACTTTTTCAGTCGATGTCGCAAGTCCGCCTATTTCCGCGGCATCGACTTTTCCATCTCCTTGAAGCGGTCGCGCGCTTCGATCGGGGGAAAGTCGTCGAGCTCGTAAAGCTGTCGCACTTCGATCTCGGCCTGCTTCCCGTTGCCGGCGGGATTGGGGAAGCGGCGCGTCCATTCCATGGCCTCCTCCTTCGATTTCACCTGGATCAGCGTGTAGCCGGCGACCAGCTCTTTTGCCTCGGTGAACGGCCCATCGACGATGGTGCGTTTCCCGCCGTCGTATTTGATACGCCAGCCCTTTGCGCTCGGTTGCAGGCCGGAGCCGTCGAGCAAGATGCCAGCCCTCACCATCTCCTCATGAAAGGCGGCCATCGAGCCCATCAGCTCTTCCATCTCCTGGCCCTCCGGCATGATTCCGGCCTCGGTGTCCTTCGTCGCCTTGACGAGAATCATGAAGCGCATCGTCGTTCCTCCTCACTGTTTGAAGCAGCACAAAACCGCGGCTCTACCGTCACAACGAACGAGGTTTTGGGAAATCGACAGGCGGCGCGAAATTTTTGCGAGCTCCGCAGTCGCGGCGCTCAAGCGCTATTCCGGCTCCTGCCAGCCCGGCTCGCCGACACGCTCCATGCCGGCGCGGTCGCTCTCCGCCAGCCACTTTCGGGCAGGCCTGCCCGCAATCTCCGCCTCCGGCATGACATCCACCAGCGGCGCAAGCGCGAACGCGCGCTCCGTCAGGCGCGGGTGCGGGATGCGGAGGCCGGGCTGATCCACCGCGTTTTTTCCGTAGAGCAGGATGTCGATGTCGATGGTGCGCGGTCCCCAGCGCTCCGACCGTTCGCGCCCGAGTCCCTTCTCGATGTCGAGTACCGCCGCCAGCAGCGCCGCTGGCGGGAACCGTGTCTCGATCCTGATGGCGGCGTTCAGGAAGGGCGGCTGATCGGTCTTGCCCCACGGCGGCGTGCGATAGAGCGCGGATACTTGCTGCACTTCGATTTCCGGATGTTGCGCCAGACGTTCGATCGCCTCGCGCATGAGGTCACGGGTATCGCCGATATTCCCGCCGAGGCCGAGGACCGCGACGCTCAAGCCGGGGCGCCGTGCTTCGCCGCGCCGCGGATCGCGGCGGCCATGCGCATGGCGTCGATGTGCTCGGCGACATCGTGGACGCGCACGATCGCCGCGTCAGCGAAGGCGGCGGCGACGTTGGTCACCAGCGTTCCGACCAGCCGGCCGGGAACGTCGCGCCCGATGATCCTGGCGATGAACGATTTCCGCGATGTTCCCGCCAGCACCGGAAACCCGAGCGCATTCAGCTCGGAGAAGCGCGCGAGGAGTTCCAGGCTCTGCTCCGGCGACTTGCCGAAGCCGAAGCCGGGGTCGAGCACGATACGGTCCTCCAAAATGCCGGCGCGGCGGGCGATGTCGAGCGAGCGCTCGAAATAGGCAAGGCACTCGGCCACCGGATCCCCCGGCATGGGCTTCGCCGAGCCGAGCAGGCCGGGATTGTGCATGACGATCACGCCTGCGCCGTGGCGCGCGGCGATCCCGGGAAGCTCGGGGTCGCCCTGCAGACCGCGAATGTCGTTGACGATGTGCGCGCCGGCATCGATCGCCGCGGCGGCGACGGCCGCCTTCATCGTATCGATTGAGAGGAGCGCCGGTGTCGCGCGGAGACCCTCGATGACGGGGAGGACGCGGCGCATCTCCTCGTCGGGCGGGACGGGGCTGGCGTTGCCGCGCGTCGACTCGCCGCCAATGTCGAGGATCGCGGCGCCCTCCTCCGCCAGCCGCGCGCCCTGCGCGGCCGCCGCCGCCGGATCGAGGAACAGCCCGCCGTCCGAGAACGAATCGGGCGTCACGTTGACGATGCCCATGACGATCGGCGCCCGCGCCGCGCCGCCGCTTCGCCATGCGCCGAGGAGCGCGGCGAAGGATTCGCCGACGTTGGATTTTCGCTCAGCCACTTTCTGTCCGGTCGCCGCCATGAGGCGGATTGGTAGCGGAGGGCTCCCCGGGTGACAACAAAAGCCGGGAAAGGGACCCTCGCCGTCGCGGCACCTGGAGTTGCAATGTGACGGGCATTTGAAAGGAAAGTTTTGAAAGGCCGTTAAACTTGCATTATGATTGTTTCTTATGCGGACGCCTAAGCATTGGGCGCGGGCATGTCCGACAACAAGGAGCGGCTGGATCGCCCTTCGGCATCATGTGCGGCTTCACACGGGGGAAACTGCCATGGATTTGATAGTCGCTTTAGCGATCAGTATTGGCGTGCTCGGCGGCATCGCCACCTGGGTCTGTCTCGGCCTGCTTGCCGGAGCCTCGCTGCAGATTTGGGCGATCTTCATCGCCTGGGCCTGCTTTTACCACTGCGGCGGCGGCGAGACCGGTCTGAAGAATACGATCATCTGCAACATCGTGGGCGCCATCATCGCCTGGATTGCCCTGGTGATCGTGGTCAATACGGGCAGCATCGGAGGATCGATGCCGGCGGGGGTATGGGCCGGAATCGTCGTTGGCGTAACGGTCTTCATCCTGGTCCTGCTTGCCAAGGTCCCTGCGCTCTCGGCCATCCCCGCAATGGTCTACGGCTATGCAGCCGTTGCGGCGTTCTTCCTGCTGTCCGGCGCGAACGCCAATGTCACCGCGGGCAATTTCACCAACCCGCTGGTGGCGGTGATCGTCTCCATGGTGATCGGCGCGGTCCTCGGGTACATCTCGCAGAAGATCGCGCTCGCGATGGCCAAGAAATAAGCACTCGTTTTCTGGAGAGTGTTAGTCAGGAGGCCCGGCCGTCGGCCGGGCTTCTTCGTTCCGAGGAACGGCAAGGGCGCAGGCGCGCCTACTGGTAGCGCCGATAGATAAAGTCCGGGACAGTCTCGCGCGCCCAGCCGTCCGCCAGATCGCGCGTGATCGCATGATGCGGCGAGAGGCTGCACACCGGGTCGGTGTTGGCGGCGTCGCCCGTCAGCAGGAGCGCTTGGCAGCGGCAGCCGCCGAAATCCTGCTCGGCGCGCGCGCAGCCGCGGCAAGGCTCGCGCATCCAGCCGTTGCCGCGGTAGCGGTTGAATGACTCCGACCGCTTCCAGATCCAGTCGAGCGACCGCTCCCGCACATTGTCGAATACGAGCCCCGGAATGCTAGCCGCAGAATGGCAGGGCAGCACCGCACCAGACGGCGTGATGGCGAGGAACTGCCGACCCCATCCGCCCATGCAGGGTTTTGGAAACTTCGCATAGTAGTCGGGCACGACGTAGTCGATCAGAAGCCGGCCCTTCAGCCGCTCGCGCGCTGCGTTGACGGCCGCGGTCGCCCGGTCCACCTGGCGCGGCTCCGGCATGAGCGCGGCGCGGTTCTGGTAGCCCCAGCCATAGTACTGGGCGTGCGCCACCTCCAGCCGGTGCGCGCCGAGCTTTTCCGCCAGCGCGATCATCTCCTCGATGTGATCGAGGTTCTGCCGGTGAACGACGGCGTTGATGGTGAGCGGCAGGCCGCGCTCGGTGACGAGCTTCGCGGCTTCCATCTTCTTCTCGAAGGCATTTTTGTAGTTGGTGATGCGGTTGCAGCCTTCGCTCGTGGCATCCTGCACCGAGATCTGAACATGCTCGACGCCCGCTTCGACGAGGGCGTCGGCCTTCTCCGGCGTCAGCCCAACCGCCGCCGTGATGAGATTGACGTAGAGCCCGGCGCCGCGCGCGGCGCGCACGATGTCGGCGGCATCGGGCCGCACCAGCGGCTCGCCGCCCGACACGTGCAGCTGCACCACGCCGAGGCCCGCGGCTTCGGCGAAAACGCGCGCCCATTCCGCCGTCGTCAGCTCCCCCTTCGGCCGCTCCAGCGCGACGGGATTGGAGCAATAGGGGCATTGAAGCGGACAGCGATGCGTGATCTCGGCGAGAAGCCCGAGCGGAGTCTCGACCGCCGGGGCGGGCCGCGCATCGAGCGGCGGCGCGGCAGCCGTCCGCGCCTCGGGTTCAGGCGCCAGCACGTCGGACATAGCCCTTCTCCACCAGGTCGCCGAGCAGCCCCACGACATCGGCCAGAATTTCCTCGGCCGGCGCGTCATATTCCTTGGCAAGATCGGCGGCGAGCACACCGAGCGCCTGCGGCTTTTCCAGCCGCTGCAGGATGTCGGTCGTGGTGGCGCAGGGAAACAGCACACGCTCCGGCACCAGGAGCAACCAGGCATCGCGGACATCGCAATGCTTCAGCCGCGCCCAGGTCGGGCGCACCAGAACCGTGTCGGCGGTCAGCGCGCTCATGCGACCTTCCCGACCGCCTGAGCCGTCTCGGCCGGCACGAAACAGCCGGGCGGTATGCCGCCTCCGAGCACGTAGGCGTGATTGAGCGCGTCGAGCTGCGACCAGAGCACATCGCACTTGAAGAGCAGCGCCGCGCAGACCAGGCGCCGCTCCTCAGGCGTCCGCGCATGCTCCTTCACGTAGGCGAGCGCGAACTCCGCGTCGCGCGGCGCCTGGTCGAGCCGCGGCTTGAAATAGGAGAGCGTCTCCTCGTCGATGAAATCGTAGCCGGCGAGCATGCCGGTGACGCGCTCCTTGATAATGCCCGGCGAAAAAAGTTCGGTCAGTGACGAGGCGATCGCCTCGGTCAGCGACTTCTCCGCGACAAAGCGGACATAGGCGTCGACCGCGAAGCGCGTCGCCGGCAGGATGCCCTCCTCGCGCTTCACCATCTCCTCATCGAGCCCGACGGCGACGCAGAGCTTCCGCCAGCGGGCGACGCCGCCCTGCCCTTCGCGTGTACCGTCATGGTCGATTACGCGCTGCGACCACTCGCGCCTGAGCTCGGGATCCACGATCCGCGCCATCAGGGCGCTGTCCTTCATCGGGATGCGCGACTGGTAGTAATAGCGGTTGAGCGCCCACGCCTGCACCTGGCCGCGCGTCAGCCGCCCGCCGTGCAGCAGCCGGTGAAACGGATGACGGTTGTGGTAGCGCTCGGCGCCGATGCGGCGCAGCGCGGCCTCCAGTTCCTCCCCGCTCCGCAGATTGTCGATGCCGGGGAAAATCACAGACGCACCTCCATTCCGTCGAAAGCCACCTCGAAACCCTCCGCCTCGACGTGGCGACGCTCCGGCGAGTCGGCCAGGAGAATCGGGTTGGTGTTGTTGATGTGGATGAAAATTTTTCGGCCGATGCCGAGCGGCTTCAGCCGCGCGAGGGTTCCCTCGTCGCCCGATATGCTGACATGGCCCATGCGGCGGCCGGTCTTCCCGCCGACCCCCTGGCGGATCATCTCGTCGTCGGTGAAGAGCGTGCCATCGATGAAGACAAGCGGCATCCCGCGCACCCTTGCCGCGAGCGCATCGGAGATCTCCGCGCAATTCGCGACATAGGCGAAGCGCGCGCCGCCGCCGCGCACCTCCAGGCCGAGCGTGAAGCCGTCCGCGTCGAACATCGCGTCGCCCTGCACTTCGCCCTCGCGGTAGAGCGGCACCTTGCCAGCCACCACGAAGGGGAGAATTTCAATGCCGCTTTCCATCCCGCTCGCAAGACAAAGCGTCTGCCATCTGTCCATCTCGAACTCGCGCCGCGGGACGACGGACCGGTCGATCACTTCGAAGACCGGATTATCGTCGAGGACTTTCAGCACGGCCGGGTGGGCATAGAGCGCCAACGGTGTCCCCTCGCGCAGATGCAGCAGGCCGGCGATCGCATCGACGTCGCCATTCGTCAGCACCACGCCGGCTATCGGGCTCGAGCGCAGACCGCTCGAGGGCTGCAGGCAGCCATTCGCCTCGATCTGCTGGCGCAGGTCCGGCGAGGCGTTGACGACGAACCAGTGGCGCTCATCCGCCGAGACGGCGATCGAGGCCTGCGTGGCGGCCTTCGCAAGAGGATCGCCCGCGCGGGCGCGCCTGCATGCCTCAGAATTGGCGTTCCACTGGGGAAAGCCGCCACCCGCCGCCGCACCAAGAACCCGAACATGAAGCATGGCCGGTAAGGGTGCGGTGGCGGATGGCCACCGTGCTCTAGAGCTCGGCCGGCAGGTACGCCGTGACTTCCATGCCCGTCTGCTTCTCAGCGACGACGGGGCGGGTCCAGATCTTCTTCATGATGATGACCTTTCGACTTGCCGTGTGCCTCCGATGGTCAGGAGACGACGATAATGTTGGTCGGTGCTGCCCGCCCCTCAAGCGATACGTCGCATAGGTCGCACCTATGGAGATCCGGGAAGCAGCGATGCCACGTGCGGGGCTTCCGCCTTGAGCCGCGCGGTCACGAAGAGCGGCGCGGGCCGCGCCTTCGGCCGAAGCAGCCCGGCGGAGCAGCTGTTGAAGGCGGCGATGAAGGCCTTCAGATACGGCAGGTTGAAGTAATGGTCCGGCGCGACGAGCAGCGTCTTGCGAGCCGGGAGCGGCACGGAATAAAGCGCAACGTCGAAGAGCTGCCGCCCGTTCTGGTGCACCGCCAGCTCCGGCACGATGGCGGTGCCGAGACCCATCTCGACGAAGGCCAGCGCGCTCTCGAACGAACGGCAGCGCGCCAGCACGCGATTGCTCGGGAGGAGCTGCTCGTACCACATGTTGACGCGGTCGGAATGCTCGCTCGCGAAGGCGTAGCGGATGGTGCGATTCAGGATGTCCCAGTCGCCCGGATCAAGCTCGCGCTCCGGCTCCTCGATTTCGGTCAGGTCGGCTACGCCGCGCGGCACGGCGAGAAAGTGCGCGTCCTCCATCAGCGCGACATGGCGGAGACCGGCGGAAAGCCGCGTTGCCGCAGCATATCCGGAGATCAGCGCCATATCGATCATGCGGCCATCGAGCTGCTCGATCGCCTCGCGCGGCGTCATCTCGACGATGTCGATGACGTAGCCGGACTTGGCCTCGAGCAGGCGCGCGAAGGTCGGCATCAGCACGTTGCGGGCGAGCGAGGGGAGCGTGCCGATGACGATGCGCGCGCGTTCGCCGGAGAAGAACTCCGACAGCCCCGCCTTGGCGTGATCGACGGCGCCGAGGATGCGGCCCGCCTCTTCCACCAGGAACTCGCCGGCCGGCGTCAGCCGCATCTCGTTGTTCACGAAGCGGACGAGCTTGCCGCCGAGGGCCCGCTCCATCTTGCTGATCTGCTGCGAGATCGAGGGCTGGCGCATCTCGAGCTGCTTCGCGGCGCGGGTCAGCGAACCGGCATGCGCGACCGTCCACAATATCTGCAGCTGACGCAGGGTCAGGTCGTGCGGATCGAAGTCGTCCATGCCGAGACCTAAAGGCTCCTTCACCGGAGAAAGCGGCGCCTGAGCCTATAAGCCACGACGGGATCGGATAGAATGCGATTAAGCGAAGGTTAGAATTTGGCAAGAACGCCGCACCGTCGCCGGCACGCCCGTGCGACGCGTCGCCGGCTGGCGCAATTGTGGGAGCGGGAAAACTTCTCTAGCCTTCCCGCATACGAGAAAAGCCGCCCGACGGCTCACCAGGGATGAAGCGCATGAGAGCCCTTTCGCGAGCCTGCCCGGCGCTTGGCCGGGGCGCCGTCGTCGCCGCGGCGCTTCTCCTTGCAACGCTGCCCGGGGCGGTGCTTCCCGGCGCGGCGCGAGCGCAGGACATGATGCGCAACCTCGACCTCTCCTCGCCCAACATGACCGAGGCGGAGATGACGCGGGAAGCGCTGGCGGCGATGCTTGCGGCGGCGCCAGCGGGTCAGCCCCTCGACCTCACCGGCAAGCGGCTGAACGGGCTCGACCTCTCCGGCCTCGATTTCGCCGGCGCGACGCTGCGCGGCGCGTACCTGAACAAGACCAGCCTCGCCTCCGCCAACCTCGACAACGCGGTGCTCGACGCGGTGTGGGCGCTCAACGCGGATTTTTCCGGCGCCAGCATGCGGAAAGCGAGCCTCTTCGCGGCGCAGCTCATGGGCGCGGACCTCGACGGTGTCGACCTGACCGGCGCGCGGATCACCGCCGACCTGACAAAGGCCTCGCTGCTCAAGGCGAATTTTTCCGGGGCCGATCTCGGCGCGGACATGAAGAACCAGTCGATGGGACTGATGCGCGCGGTGCTGCAATCGGCCAAGGCCGACGGCGCGGATTTTTCCGGCACCAACCTCCGCTTCGTCGACCTCCGGTTCACGTCGCTGAAGGGCGCGAACCTCTCCGGGGCGGACATGTCCGCGGCGCGGCTCGCCGGCGCGGACCTGACGGGAGCGAACATCACCGGCGCGATCTTCGACCACGCCGACCTGAATTCGGCGCGGCTGATCGATCTGACCGGCGAGTCGGAAGCGATCGCCATGGACAAGGCCTACAATCTCAGGCGCGCCTGGCGGAAATAGCGAGACGTGCGCTGAAGCCGTTTGGCTGATATCTGGGACCGTCGAGGTCCGAAGAATGCCGTTGCAGCCGCTGATCCAGGAGATCGACTTCCGCGATCCGTTCGAGGCGGCGCGAAGGCTGCCGCCCGACCCCGGGCTGGTGCTGCTCGACAGCGCCATGGCGCATCCGGAGCTCGGGCGCTGGTCGTGGCTCGCGGCCGATCCGTTCGGGCGCTTCACCAGCCACGAAGGCGCGGCTTCCTGGAACGGCGAGCCGCTCGCGGGGCACGCGATCCACGCGCTCCGGCATCAGCTCGCCCGCTATTCCGACATCCGGCCCGATCCGCGCATGCCGTTCCAATGCGGCGCGACCGGCTTCTTCACGTATGAGGCGGGACGCCTCTTCGAGCGGCTGCCGCAGCCGAAGGGAGGCCGCTCCCCCCGGCCGGAGATCGATCTCTGGTTCCACGATGTCGGCGTCGCCTTCGACGTCGTCGACCGCCGCGCCTTCATCGTCTCCACCGGCTGGCCGGAGGAGGATTCGCTGCGGCGCGGGCGGCGCATCTATGAGCGCGCGGAGTGGCTGAAGGAGCGGATTGCGAGCGGCTCCGCCCGCCGCAGGACCGTGCCCGTGACGATCCCGCGCGATGCCTGGCAGGGGAACATGAGCGCCCGTGGCTTCCGGAGGGTGGTGGAGCGGACGCGGGAATACATCGCCGCCGGCGACATCTTCCAGGCCAACCTCACGCAGGGCTGGAGCGCGAAGCTTGCGGAGAACTTCGATCCGTTCGTGCTCTACGACGAACTGCGGAGCGCCAACCCCGCGCCGTTCGGGGCGTTCATCGTCACGCCCGAGCGGCTCGTGGCCTCGACATCGCCGGAAAGCTTTCTCCTGCTTCACGACGGCCTGGCGGAGACCCGCCCGATCAAGGGCACGCGCCCGCGCTCCGCCGACCGGCGGGAGGATCGCCGCCTCGCGGAAGAGCTTCTCGCGAGCGAAAAGGACCGTGCGGAAAACATCATGATCGTCGACCTGATGCGCAACGACTTCTCGCGCGTCTGCCTGCCGAAGACGGTCGAGGCGCCGGTGCTCTGCGGGCTGGAAAGCTACGCCTCGGTGCACCATCTCGTCTCCGTGGTACGTGGGAGATTGAAGCCCGGCCTCGATGCGCTGCACCTGATGGCCGCCTGCTTTCCGGGCGGCTCGATCACCGGGGCGCCCAAGATCCGCGCGATGGAGATCATCCATGAACTGGAGCCGGAGCCGCGCGCGGTCTATTGCGGGTCGATCGTGCACTTCGGCTATGACGGGTCGCTCCGCTCCAACATCGCCATCCGCACCCTCGTCGTGGAAGACGGGATCGCATCGATCCGCGCCGGCGGCGGCATCACGCTGCTGTCGGACCCGCAGGAGGAGTACGAGGAATCGCTGGTGAAGGCGGAGCGCATGTTCCAGGCGCTGGAGCCGGTCCGTCTGGCCGAGGCCGCGCCATGATCCTCGTCGTCGACAATTACGATTCCTTCGTCTTCAACATCGCCCGCTATGTCGAGGAGCTTGGGCGCGAGGTGGAGGTGGAGCGCAACGACCGCATCGACGTCGACGCGATTCTCGCCTGCGGCACGACCGGCCTCATCATCTCGCCCGGCCCCTGCACGCCGGGCGAAGCGGGGATCTCCACCGAGGCGGTGCGAAAACTCTCGGGGAAAATTCCAATCCTCGGCATCTGCCTCGGCCATCAATGCATCGGCGAGGCGTTCGGTGCAGAGGTGACCCGCGCGGGCACGCCGATGCACGGGCGGGCCTCGACCGTCCGCCATGACGGCAGCGGCATCTTCGCCGGCCTGCCGCAATCGTTCCGCGTCGGACGTTATCATTCGCTGATTGTTTCGACGCCATCCGAGGAGGCGGAGATACTGCCCTGCGCCTGGAGCGAGGATGGAGAGGTGATGGGCGTCCGCCACCGCACGCACCCGACCTATGGCGTGCAGTTCCATTCCGAATCGGTGCTGACCGAGCATGGCTATGACCTGCTCGGCACCTTCCTCGATCGGACCGGGGCGTGAGCGGCGATCCGGTCTGGGTCAACGGCGCGCTCGGCGGCCGGATCGATCCATCGGATCGGGGGATGACGCTCGGCGACGGCGTGTTCGATACGGCCGTGGCTTTCCGGCGGAAGCCGTTCGCCGCCGACCGGCATCTGGCGCGGCTCGCGGTCCACGCCGCCGCGATCGGCATCGCGATTGATCCGGCGAGCGTCAGCGCCGGATGGGATGCCATGATCGGCGCGGCGAAGGGCGAGCATCTCATCCTGCGGACGACGGTGACGCGCGGCGTGACGGCGCGCGGCCTGTGGCCGACGGGGCCCGCACAGCCGACGATCATGGTCTCGGCAACGCCGTGGAGCGGAGCCAATGTCGGCCGGCCAGTGCGGCTCGCCACCAGCAGCATCGTCCGTAACGCCGGCTCCCCGGCTTCGCGGCTGAAGACGATCGGCTATCTCGACAATATCCTCGCTGCGCGCGAGGCCGCCGGGAAAGGCGCGGACGACGCGCTCCTTCTCAATGCCGCCGGCAGGATCGCCTGCTCGACGATTGCGAACCTCTTCGTCCTTTCCGGTGCGAGGCTCTTCACACCGCCTTCCGCCGATGGCGTGCTGGCGGGAATCGTGCGCGGGCTCATGCTGGAGATAGCCGCTGCGGCTGGCATCGAGGCGGCCGAGCGGTCGCTCGAGATCGCGGACGTCTTTGCCGCCGACGAAGTCTTCCTGACCAACAGCGTGCGCCTCGTTTCTCCCGTGCAATCGCTTGACGGCGGGGCGCTTGGGGGCCGTGACCCCGGGCGGGTCGAGGCGCTTCTCGCGGCGCTCTCGGAGAAGATTCGCGACGCGCACGATTTCGACCCGCGCAGCCCCTAAGCCCTGTCCCGCTTTGGAACCGGCGCGCGGGCTGTTAGAGTTATCGCAAAGAACAGTTCAGCAGGATCAGAGGAAACCGCCGTGCCCCTTCCCCTCCGAGCCCTTTTGGTTACCGCCGCGCTTGCGGCTCCGGCGTTGCCGCTGCCGGCTCTCGCGGCCTTGAACAACGACTATCCGAGCGAGGCGATCGCCGAATATGTCTATGCCTGCATGAAGGTGAACGGCGAGAGCAGCCCGGTGCTGAAGTCTTGCTCCTGCTCCGTCGACATCGTCGCCTCGCTCCTCACCTACGACCGCTATGTCGAGGCGAGCACGTTCCTGAGCATGATGCAGTTGCAGGGCGAGGGCGGCGAGATCTTCCGCAACAGCCCGGAATCGAAGGCGTCCATCCAGGACCTTCGCCGCGCCCAGGCGGAAGGCGACGTGCGCTGCTTCAACAGCCACTGACCGGAGTTCCTCGTCCATCGGCGACGCCCGTGCAACCGCCCGGACGCAACGACTGCCCCCTCCGCGCGCAGCTAGAGCGATCGTCTCCGCATCACTGCCATGACCGTTTCGTGAACCAGTTGAAACTCGCTCGCCGCCGCTCATTGTCCTTGCCGAGCAGGTAGAACGCCCCTAGACTGCATTCCTGGTTTCCGGCTTCAAAAACACCCATGCAGGGACATGGGTGCCGTCGAAGGCAGTGTTCGGAGCGACAAGACCCCGACGCCTTAGCCGTGACACGCTGTCGGAGACCCTTCCCAGCAACGTTCGGGCGTGCAGCTTGCTGCGTGGTCGAACACAAAACGACAGCAATGTCGCATGTGGGAGGGCCCAATGGGTCGCATCTTGAAAACGCTTTGCCTGAGTGCGGGAGTAGCCATGTTGGCAATGCCCGCTCTCGCGAACGACAAACTCGTCCAGATGGAAGGGGATGCCAATCAGTGGGTATCTCCGACGCAGAACTACGCCAACACGCGCTTCTCGACTCTCGATCAGATCAACAAGTCGAACGTAAAGAACCTGCAGGTCGCCTGGACCTTCTCCACCGGCGTGCTGCGCGGGCACGAAGGCGGACCGCTCGTCATCGGTGACACGATGTACGTGCATACGCCGTTCCCGAACATCGTCTATGCCCTCGATCTCAACGCCGACGGCGCGATCAAGTGGAAGTACGAGCCGGTTCAGGATCCGAACGTCATCCCGGTCATGTGCTGCGACACGGTCAATCGCGGCGTTGCCTACGCCCCGGCTGGCGACGGCTACCCGGCGGAGATCATCCTCCACCAGGCCGACACGACGGTCGTGGCGCTGAATGCCGACACCGGCGAAGAGGTGTGGAAGGTCAAGTCCGGCGATCCGAGCCGCGCCGAGACCGGCACCAACGCTCCGATGGTCGTGCATGACAAGGTCATCAGCGGCGTGTCGGGCGGCGAGTTCGGCGTCCAGGGCTACTTGGTCGCCTACAATCTGAAGGACGGTTCGGAAGCCTGGCGGGCCTATTCGATGGGTCCGGACAGCCAGACGCTGCTCGACCCGGCGAAGACGATGAACCTCGGCAAGCCGGTTGGTCCCGACTCGGGCACGAACACCTGGGAAGGCGATCAGTGGAAGATCGGCGGCGGAGCGACGTGGGGCTGGTATTCCTACGATCCGAAGCTCAACCTGATCTACTACGGCTCCGGCAACCCCTCGACCTGGAACCCCAATCAGCGTCCGGGCGACAACCGCTGGTCCATGACGATCTTCGCACGCGATGCGGATACCGGCATGGCGAAGTGGGTCTATCAGATGACCCCGCATGACGAGTGGGACTTCGACGGCATCAACGAGATGATTCTCGCCGACCTCAACATCGGCGGAGCCACGGTGCCGGCCCTCGTCCACTTCGACCGTAACGGTCTCGGCTACACGCTGAACCGCGAGACGGGCGAACTCCTCGTAGCCGAAAAGTTCGATCCGGTGGTGAACTGGACCTCCGGCGTCGACATGGACAAGAACAGCCCGACCTACGGACGTCCGAAGGTGCTCGACCAGTACTCGACCGAAGTGCAGGGCGAGGACGTGAACGTGCAGGGCATCTGCCCGGCCGCTCTCGGCACCAAGGACCAGCAGCCGGCGGCCTACTCGCCGGAGACGCAGCTGTTCTACGTCCCGACCAACCACGTCTGCATGGACTACGAGCCGTTCAAGGTGAGCTATACGGCTGGTCAGGCCTATGTGGGCGCGACGCTGGCGATGTATCCGGCGCCGAACAGCCATGGCGGCATGGGCAACTTCATCGCCTGGGACGCCAGCAAGGGCAAGATCGTGTGGTCGATTCCCGAGCAGTTCTCGGCTTGGGGCGGCGCGCTCGCCACGGCCGGCGACGTCGTGTTCTACGGCACGCTCGAGGGTTACCTGAAGGCAGTTGACGCGCAGACGGGCGACTTGCTCTACAAGTTCAAGACCCCGTCCGGCATCATCGGCAACGTCGTCACCTACACCCACGGCGGCAAGCAGTACGTCGCCGTTTACTCGGGTGTCGGCGGATGGGCGGGCATCGGCCTCGCGGCTGGCCTGCTTAACCCGGAGACGGCTGCCGGCTGGCACGGCGCGGTCGACCAGGGCCGCGCACAGGGCGATGCAGCAACGCAGGTCGCAACTGCCGGTCTCGGCGCGGTCGGCGGCTATGCAGCTCTCGCCAACTTCACCAACCTCGGCGGCACGATGACGGTCTTCGCGCTTCCGAACTGATCCGAGCGGAACTGTTCAGATCGGTGTGACTTGAATGGGGGTCCGGCAAGGCTAATCGCCTGGCCGGGCCCCTTTCTGCCAAGACGCAATAACAGACCAAAAACAAATCCAGGGAGTTCCCATGCTTGCGCGTAGCATGGCGGTCATTGTCATCGCGGCCGCTGCCTGCCTTCCGACCACCCGCTTCGCCCTCGCCGACGATCCGCGCTACACGCCGCCAGGCGATCCGGCCGCAGTGAGCGAGCAGGACGGCAAGAACCTCGATGCGGAGGGCAACCCGACCTACAAATACGCTCCCGACGGAACCGTCGACTGGTACACCTACTCCGGCTATCGCCGTTATCATTCCGAGTGCCATGTGTGCCACGGGCCGGACGGAATGGGATCGAGCTACGCGCCAGCGCTGGCCGATTCGCTGAAGCGCATCGGCTACACCGACTTTCTCGCCATCGTCGCCGGCGGCCGGCAGAATGTCGGCGGCGGCAAGGAGAACGTAATGCCGTCGTTCGGCACGAACCTCAACGTCATGTGCTACATCGACGATCTCTACGTCTACCTCCGCGCCCGGGCGCAGGGCGATATCCCGCGCGGGCGCCCGCCGAAGCATGATCCGAAGCCGGATGCCTACACGAAGGCGGAGAGCGAGTGCATGGGCACGACGCAATGAGCAAGGCGCTCGTCCTCGCCGCGCTCCTCTCGGCGACGCCGATCGCGGCGCATGCCGCTGCCGGCCTCGGCGCCGCGATCGAGCTCGTGGACCCGAAGGTGTTCCGCGTCTGCGCCGATCCGAACGACATGCCGTTCTCGAACCAGGCGGGCGAGGGATACGAGCAGAAGCTGGCGGAGCTGCTCGCGGGCAAGCTCGGGAAGACCGTTTCCTACACCTATTTCCCGCAGGTCACCGGGTTCGTCCGCAAGACGCTTGGCGCCTACAAGTGTGACGTGATCATGAGCTACGCGCAGGGCGACGAGCTCGTTCAGAACACCAACGCCTACTACCAGACGGCCTACGCGCTGGTGTTCAAGCCGGGCAAGGGACTCGACGACATCGAATCGCTCGCCGATCCTGTGCTGAAGGAGAAGGTCATCGGCATCGTCGCGCGGACACCGCCGGCGACCAACATGGCGATGAACGGGCTGATGGGGAAAGCCCGCCCCTACCCGCTCTTCGTCGACACCCGCCTCGGAACCTCGGCGGAGGCGATGATCAAGGATCTCGAAGCCGACCAGATCGACGTCGCCGTGCTCTGGGGGCCGCTCGCCGGCTACTATGCGAAGCAGCAGAACCCGCCGCTGACCGTGGTGCCGCTCCTGAAGGAGAAGGGCGGCTCGCGCATGACCTTCAGGATCACCATGGGCGTCCGTCCCTCCGACCAGGAGTGGAAGCGGCAGCTGAACAAGCTGATCGAGGAGAACCAAGCGGATATCGACAAGCTCCTCGCCGATTACGGCGTGCCGCTGATCGACGAGAAGGGCAACTGGATCGGGCACTGAGCCCGGGCGCCGAACGCAAGCGCCGAAGGATCAGCCCGGAATCTCCGCCTCGATGGCGCGCGCCAGCGCGAACAGCCGCTGCTCGATGATGGTCGGCACCTCGCAGACGAACGACAGCGAGGAGCGGCGGTCGTTGAATATCCTCACCTGCGTCTCGAGCTGCGAAGTCAGCGCGCTCGCCTGCTGATCGTCACCCGCGGAATTCAGGTCGCTGAGACGCGATTGATCCGCGCGGATCTGTTCGGCGATCGCCTTCTGCGACCGGGCGTAGCGGTCGATGCCGTTCATCACATCGCCGCGCTCGCGATTGAGCAGGGCGAACGCCCCGGCAAAGAGCTGCGTCAGCTTTTCAGCCTTTTCTTCCGGCTTCAGCGTCCTGGCGAACGTCGCGACAGCAGCCGTCGCCTCTGCGACGGGCACCCGGCGGCTCGCGATCTGCCCGGCGACCGTGGCAACGTCCCTGTCGTCCTGCCAGTGCTCCAGCGCAGCATCGGTCGAAGGACCCGACCAGACCGACGCCATGGAAAGCTCCGGGACTTTCGCCTGCATGCAGGGCCAGTCCGGATCGGCCTTCTGCTGCTGCGCCGCAGCAGGAAGAGCCGCAAACGAGAGCGCGCAGGCGAAAGTTGCGGCAACGGCGAAAGGCGAAAAGTGCTTCATCATCCGGCAATGTAGTTGGCGCGCGCCAATCCTTAAACCCCGTTTTCGTAAAGCCTTCCAAACCGGCTCATTTGACGACGAACGTCGCCGCCTGCGATTCGCCCGTGGTTCCGGGAATGCGGAGCGTGAAGGTTCCCGGGCGGATCGGGATGAAGGAAATCTCCGCCTCCCCTTCTCCCTCGAAGCTGATGGAATCGAGCCCGATGGGACGCACGGCAACCTCCTCGATCGCGACTTCCCTGATCCACATGTTGCGGAAGAATTCCGCGCCGCCGACCGCCAGCGAGTCCGAGCCGTCGCACTTGATGCTGAGGCGGTAATATTTGCCCGCCTGCAGCTCATAGGGGGCCGCGGCGAGCGGCTGGCCGGAGGAGAGCGTTATCGGCTCAAGGTCGATCCCCTTCGTCAGCAGGCCCGACTGCGCATGCGCCGCCCAGGGAGCGAGCGCCGCGGCGACGACCGCGAGCCGCGCGAGATGGCGAAGCGTTTCCACTGGTCTCATGGCGTTCTCCCCGTTTGATTTTCCGAAACTGATTTCGCGCGCAGGCCGCCGCTATGGCGCAACGACAGCTCCCCAGGGCAGCCGGCCGACCTGGATCGTCTTGATGACTTCCTGCTTGGCCACGTCGATGATCGAGACGTCGTTCGAAACGCCGTTGGTGACGTAGAGCAGCGACTCGTCCGGCGAGAAGACGCCGTGCCAGACCCGCTGCCCGACGAGCAGGTAGTTCTTCACCTCGTAGGTTTCGGTGTTCACCACCGCCACGCGGTTGGCCGGCCCGAGCTCGATGAAGGCGGTCTTGTCATCCTTCGTGATGTTGATGCCCACCGGCTGGATGGCTTCCGGCCTGAGGCCGGAGACCTCGAAGCTGATCTTGTGCTTCACCTCATGCGTCGCGGTGTCGATCACGCTGACCGTGCCGCCGACCTCCGCCGACACCCAGACCTCGGAACCGTCGTGCTTGAACTCGGCGAAGCGCGGGCGCGTGTCGACCAGCACGTTGGCGGTGATCTCGTGGGTCTTCGTGTCGATGAAATGCGCCATGCTGGTGGTCTCGGAGGTGTTCACCATCACCGAACCGTCCGGCGATATGCCCATCCCCTCCGGCTCCACGCCGACCGGTATCTCGGTGACGAGGGCGCGCGAGGCGACATCGACGACGGTGACGAGGTTATCGTCCTCGTTGGCGATATAGAGGGTTTTGGAATCGGGGCTGAGCACGAAGAGCTCGGGGTCCGGACCGGAAGGCAGCGTGCCCACGATCTCGTAGGTGCTCGTGTCAATGATCTGGACGGTGTCGTCGTCGCTGGCGCACAGCAGCACGAACTTGCCGTCGCCGGTTATCGTGATGCCGCGCGGCCGCTGCCCCACCTCCAGCGTCTTCACGACCTCCATGCTGTCGGAGTCGATCACCGAGATGGTGTTGTCTCCCTCGTTGGAGACGAAAATCCTGTAGGCGAAGGCCGGCGCGGGAAGCGCGAGCGCCATTGCGACGACGGGCAGGACGGCTGTCCACTTGCTCATACCGCTTCCTCCAAACCGCTTCGCAGCAGCAGCATCATTGAAGCTTGCACTTCGTTTCCGGCTGATCGAACCCGAGCGTGTCGAGCGTCGAGGTCGGATGCAGGAAGCCGTCCTGCGGCGACACCGACACCACGTTGCGGCCGTCGGCCAATATAATCGGCTGGCGAAGCTGCCAGTCCCATGCCCGGAGCGTCAGCTTCTGCCCCTTGAAGGCCGCTACCTCGAAGTGCGGCCCCTTGATGAATTCCACCATCTTCGCGGGATCGACGCTGTTGGTGCGGGTGGCCGCCTCGCCGACGATCCTGACCGAGGTCCAGGCATCCATGTCTTTGTCGGTCATCGGTCGACGGTAGCCTTTCTGAAAGCGGTCCTGCAGCTGGACCGCTCCCCATTGATCGTGCGCCGGCGACCAGATCGAAGGCCTCAGCCCCTCCGTGCCGGCGACCGGCCGCGGCGTCCATGTGTGGTACGGGATATAGGGCCCGAAGACCTGGCTCTCGTCGGCGACGACCACAACGTCGTGATCCGGCGCGGACTGTGTGAATGTCGCTATCTGCGGATCGATCTGCGCCAGCCCGGAATCCGTCGTGCGCGCGCCGCCGGTATCCTTGAATTCCCGCTCCTCGACGATCTCTGCCCCAAAGCGCATCGCCGAGCGCTTGATGTCCGAAGCGTATTCCTTGTCGGCATCGTGCGAGCCGGCGATCAGGAACCAGCGCGTCCACTTCTTCACCACCAGGTACTGGGCAAGCGCATCGGTGAGCATCGAGCGGCTCGGGGCGACGTGGATCACGTTGGCCCGGCATTGTTCCTGACGCAGCACATCGTCGGTGGCGCCGGCATTGAAGACAAGGATGCCGCTCTTTGCCGCCGCATCGGCGACGGCCAGCAGCGTGTCGGCCGGGAGGTCGGCGACGACGAAATGGATGCCCTCCGCCGCAAAACCGGCGAGGGCGTCGGTCGCCTGCTGCGGGTCGCCCGCAATGGCGTCCTTGAGTTCGAATTGCTGCCTGGTGAACTTGCCTGTCGTATTGTTGTCCTCGATGGCAAGCTGCGCACCGGCGAGTCCGTTATCGGGCGCCGGACGTTCGACCAGCGAAATCGGCGTGCGCGCCGGGAGCGGCGCCCGCAGATAGGCGATGACGATTTTCTGGGCGTCAGGCTGCGTCTGCGCCGCCGCGGCGAGAGGCGCGAGGCCGAGCAGGAGGAGAAGACCCAGCCGCGCCGGCAGGGACCGGCGGCGGCTGTGGGTCGAGTGGGCTAGCGGCTTCCTCAATTTCTTCGATCCCTGTTGTCCAGGGTTGCAGGCTAACCAAACGCGCCCCTAGCGACGACAGGTCCGGTTAGAGCACGATTAAGGGCAGGTTAGAATTCGGGAAGAGGGCGCCGCGGCGGCGGGGCGGCCCGCCCCCACCACGCGAAAAACCCGTTTTGCGTGTACCCCCCAAACCAAAAACATTCGATCGAGAAGCGTCACCCACAGCCCCCAAGGTGAAGCAAAGCGAATCCCCC
>JBBQVL010000013.1:0-67486 GCA_038211615.1 Hyphomicrobiales bacterium | reverse complement strand
GACGCCCGCGCCGGCAACGATCGCCGCCGCGTTGCGGATCGCCCAGCCTTTCACGACGCCGGAGGGATCGAGCCGACCGTCGGGGGTGCGAATGTCGAAGAACCCGTCGGTCTCCAGCTGAGTCTGCTCGGCCAGCGCCAGAACTTCGCGCATCTCGTCGCTATAGTCCGCAACGGCAAGCTCTCCCCGGTTTATGGCCTCAATCTCGCTGTCGGCCCGGTAAGTGCTGAACCGCCGGTCGACGGCGTCGAAATAGGCGAACACGGCGTCGATCAGGCTCACATCGGAATCGCCGACCGTCTTCACCGTGATGGGCATGCCCATGAGGATCCGCACCGCGCCCATCGCAACTACTGCGCCGCCTGCCGAAGCGCCGAGCCGATCGAGCGGATGAAGGCTTCGCTCGTCAGCGTCGCGCCCGAGATAATGTCGACGTTGGCGCTCTGCGCGCTGATCACCTCGTCGCGGAGCCACGGCAATGCCTGCCGGTTGATCCGCACCGAAGTCTGGCGGTCGGAGGGGTATTGCAGGACATGGATGCCGACCAGCCGGCCGTTCTGCACGACTGCCTGGATCTGGATGATGCCGTAATATGCGTCGGCTTCCGACCCGGTGAAGGTTCCGTCCGCATAGCCCGAGCGCTTCGCCACCTTCATCGCGACTGGCGTAACGCGCATGTTCCTTGCGGCCGGCGCCGCCCAGAAATCGGGCCGCGGACGGGGGAGCCGCGCCTCGAGCTGGACGGCTTTCGGGGAAGTCGGCGGCGACGGGCTCTCCGGAACGACTGCCGCGATGGGAGCAGGCGGAGGTGGAGGCACAGGCGCCGGCGGCGGGATCATCGACACCGGCGGTGGTTCGGCCGGTGGCCGGCTCACGAACGCGGCGCTTGTCGCGCGGGCGGGTTCGCTCGCGCCGTTCGCCTCGCGCATCACCGCCGGAAGGAGCTGCGTGCCGGTGAGCGGCGCATCGCCGCCCTCGCCCGGCGCGGTGTGTCCTATGCTGCCGGTCCGCAGCGCGTCGGGCGGCGACAAGGAAACCGCCGCGTCGTGGGGACCGGACTGGCTCCAGACGTAGGCCCCGGAGGCAGCAAGGACGAGAAGGGAGAGTGCAATCTTCTTCATGGGAGCGGTTCGCTATGTGCGCGCGCTTTTGCCCGCGACAAACCGCACTATCCCAGAATCAAGCTGACAACCGGCTGACAGGGCGCCTTAAGGCTTTGTAACGTTCATCCAGGCGGTCGCCGGAGGGCGGCCGCCTGGATTGCTCATCGGGAGCCCACCCCCCGGGCCGAGCCGCGAATTGCGATCGCGCCGCCGGCTTGTGAGCGTCAGACCGCGTGGACCTTGGCTTCGCGCGGCCAGAACCGCAGTTCGCGGCACATCTCCACGAACGTCTTCGCATCGCCCGGCTTCCGCAGCATCAGAAAGCCGTCGTCGGGCACGGCGCCGGCCTTCTGCAGCAGCGGCCCGGCGGCATCGTTGTAGGCGATGAACTTCGCATGCGCGAAAGCGTCGCTTACGAAGTCCTTCGCCGTCGCTTCGTCCAAGAGCTGCGCGGCGCCCTCCTCCGACGGCAGGATGGCCACCGCGTCATAGAGGACCGATGGCCCGCCATTCACCTTCTGCTTGACGAGGAGCGCCGTCCCATCGCTCGACGTGACGCCGCCGACGGTCGGCGCGATGAGTTCCAGAAGCGCCCCTTCCGCGTCGAGGGCATTCTGCAGAGCCCCGAGCAGTTTGGCGTCCACGCCGTCGGTGACAAGCGCGCCGACCTTGCGACCCTCGAAGCTCTGGGGGCCGTTCAGGAGGATGCTGAGCGCCGGGGAGGCGGGCAGGTCGCCGAGCACTTCACGCGCCGGCTGCGCGGCCTTCGGCATCTTCGCCAGCCCAAGGCCCTCGGCGACGCCTTCGGCCAGCGCGCCGTCCACGTTCATGAGATGCGCCACCATACGTTCGCGGATTGCCGGCGCCTCGACCTTGCTTAGCTCGAAGACGAAGGCGTCCTTGATGTGCGTCTGCTCGACGGGGCTCTGGCTGACGAAGAACTGCCGCGCCTGGCTGTAATGATCCGCGAAAAGCGCGCTGCGCACCCGGGCCTTCGGCCCCGACGCTTCCTCGCTTACGCTGCGGAACCCCCGCTCGGGATCTTCGCGCGGCCCGCCCAGAGCGCCGCCATGCGAGTTCGGCTCGTAGTTCGCGCGCCCCTTCGGGTTGACGAACGCCATATGCCCATCCTGCTGAAAATGATGGAACGGGCATTTCGGCGCGTTGATCGGCAGGTGGTTGAAGTTGGTGCTGCCCAGACGGCTGAGCTGCGTGTCGAGGTAGGAGAAGTTGCGCCCCTGCAGCAGCGGATCGTTGGTGAAGTCGACGCCCGGCACGATATTGCCAGTCTGGAACGCCACCTGCTCGGTCTCGGCAAAGAAATTGTCGACCACGCGGTCGAGCACCAGCCGTCCGATGCGGCGGATCGGGATTTGCTCTTCGGGGATAATCTTCGTCGCATCGAGGACGTCGAATTCGAACGCGTCGGCGAACTTGTCGTCGAACAGCTGCACACCGAGTTCCCATTCGGGAAAGGCGCCGGCCCTGAATCGAGTCCCACATGTCACGCCGATGGAAGTCCGGGTCGGCGCCGTTCAGCTTCACCGCCTCGTTCCAGACCACTGACTGCATCCCGAGCTTCGGCTTCCAGTGGAATTTGACGAACGTCAATTTGCCCTTCGCGTTGACGAAGCGGAACGTGTGGACGCCGAACCCTTCCATGAAGCGGAAGGAGCGCGGGATGGTCCGGTCGGACATGATCCACATGGCCATGTGCATCGATTCCGGGCTCAGCGATATGAAATCCCAGAAATTGTCGTGCGCCGTCTGCGCCTGCGGAAAGCCGCGATCCGGTTCCTGCTTGGCCGCGTGGATCAGGTCGGGGAACTTGATGGCGTCCTGGATGAAGAACACCGGGATGTTGTTGCCGACGATGTCCCAGTTGCCTTCCTGGGTGTAGAGCTTCACGGCGAAGCCGCGCACGTCGCGCGCGACGTCGGGCGAGCCCTTGTTGCCGGCGACGGTCGAGAAGCGGACAAAGGCGGGTGTCCGCTCGCCGGCGCGCTGGAAGATGTCGGCGCGGGTCACGTCCGCGAGGGATTCATAGGTCTCGAAGAAGCCGTGGGCGCCGAACCCGCGCGCGTGCACCACGCGCTCGGGAATCCGCTCGTGGTCGAAGTGAAAGATCTTTTCGCGGAAATGCTGGTCCTCGAGCAGCGTCGGTCCGCGGGAACCCTGGCGCAGCGAATTCTGGTCGTCGGCAATGGGCATTCCGGTCTGGGTGGTCAGCACCGGCACGTCGCCCCCGGCGACCTGATGTGTCTCCCCGCCCTCGCCCCGCAATATCTTTGCGTCGGCCACCGTGGCGGTGCCTCGTTTCACCGGGCGCGCGGGAACGGCCATTATCTCTCTCCTGCTGAATTGCTGACGGTTTTGAGCACAAACTCCGAAAGCACGAGCCGGTTCGGTATCGGTCGAAAAATTAATTCGATCGTCGGCCCGGTAACCCGCTCGCATGCAGGGGCGATGCTATTCTTTCGCGCGGGACGCCGCGCAGAGTGGCATTGGTTATGCTTGTTCACCGGCATGGGGTAAGTGACTGGGATGGGCGAATTGGCAAAGAACGCTTCTCGCGTCGGTCCGAAATATCCGCAGGTGGTCGTCCTGGTGGGCGCCACGGGCGATCTGGCGCGCCGAAAGCTGCTGCCGGGTCTGTTCCATCTCTGCGCGGCCGGATTCATCCCCGGCTGGCGGATCATCGGCATCTCGCTCGACGAGATCGACGTCGACGGCTTCAGGAAGATCGCGCGTTCGGCGCTGGATCAGTTCTCCGACCGCAAGGTGACGGATGCCGACTGGGAGGCTTTTTCGGCAACGCTCGACTACGTTCCGATGTCCTCCGGCGCCGGCCCTCTCAAGGCCGCCGTGGAAAGGGCCGAGCAGTCGCTCGGCGCGCAAAGCCAGCGCGTGCACTATCTCAGCGTTCCGCCGAGCGCCGCCCTGCCGGCCGTTCATATGCTGGCGCAGGCCGGGCTAGTCGAGCGCTCGCGCGTCATCATGGAAAAGCCGTTCGGCGTGGACCTTGCGAGCGCGGTGTCGCTGAACGCCAAGCTGCACGAGGTCTTCGCCGAGAACCAGATCTTCCGCATCGACCATTTTCTCGGCAAGGAGGCGGCGCAGAACATCCTCGCCTTCCGCTTCGCCAACGGATTGTTCGAGCCGATCTGGAACCGCAATTTCATCGACCACGTCCAGATCGACGTTCCCGAGACGCTCGGCCTCGGCATGCGCACCGGCTTCTACGAAGCGGTGGGCGCCTTCCGCGACATGGTGGTGACGCACCTCTTCCAGATCCTCGCGTTCATGGCGATGGAACCGCCGACCGCGCTCGAGCCGGCGCCGATCAGCGAGGAAAAGCACAAGGTATTCCGCTCCATGCTGCCGCTCGATCCGAAGGACGTGGTGCGCGGCCAGTACACCGGCTACCGCTCCGAGGAGGGCGTCGATCCGGAATCCGAGACCGAGACCTTCATCGCGCTCAAATGCTCGATCGACAACTGGCGCTGGGCCGGCGTGCCCTTCTTCCTGCGGACGGGCAAGCGCATGGCCGAAGGGCAGCGCATCATCTCCATCGCGTTTCGCGAGCCGCCGAAGAGCATGTTCCCCGTCGGCTCGGGCGTCGGCGCGCAAGGCCCCGATCACCTGACCTTCGACCTTGCGGACGCCTCGAAGATGTCTCTCTCCTTCTATGGCAAGCGCCCAGGTCCCGGCATGCGGCTGGACAAGCTCAGCCTGCAATTCGCCATGCATGACACCGGCCTGATCGGCGACGTGCTGGAGGCGTATGAGCGGCTGATCCTCGACGCCATGCGCGGCGACCACACGCTCTTCACCACCGCCGAAGGCATCGAGCGGCTGTGGGAGGTGTCGACGCCGCTGCTGGAAAACCCTCCGCCGGTCCGCCTCTACGCGCCGGGCTCGTGGGGGCCGAAGTCGATCCACCAGCTCGTTGCCCCGCACGCCTGGCGGCTGCCGTTCGAGCGGGCCTGGCGGGATCCGAACAAGACGGGCGGCTGAGCCTGCCGCCCGGACCGGCCGGTCTCGCTTATGCGGCGGCGCTCATCTGCTCCGCGGCCTGGTGCAGGGCCCCGGCGCCCCTGAAGCCCGGGGTATCCTTGGTGAAGAGATTGCCGAGCGCCATCGTCACCAGCTCAGGCCGGAACTGCGGCGGAATTCCCTCGAACTTGCAGGCGGAGCGCACCTGGTCGACGATGAACTTCGGCTGGTAGCTGGCGAGCGGAAAGTCGTTATCCACCGTCAGATGGCGGATCACCTGGGCCACGATCTCGTCTGTCGCCTCCATGTCGAAAGCCTTGGCGACGCGCTGGAATATCTCCCGGAAATCGCCGGGCGTCGGCCCCGCAATCTCCATCTTGTAGGGAATGCGGCGCAGGAAGGCCGGGTCCATCAGGTCGCGCGGCGACAGGTTCGTCGAGAACACGACCAGCTCGTCGAACGGAAGCTGGAAGCTCTTGCCGGTGTGCAGCTTCAGATATTCGACGCGGCTCTCGAGCGGTACGATCCAGCGGTTGAGCAGCGCCTCCGGGCTGACGAGCTGCCTGCCGAAATCGTCGATCGCGAATATGCCGCCGAGCGCCTTGACGTGCAGCGGGGCCTCATAAAATTTCGCCATCGTGTTGAAGCTGAGGTCGAGCATTTCGAGCGTCAGCTCGCCGCCGGTGACGATGAAGGGCCGGCGACAGGGGACCCAGCGCTGGTCGAAGTCCTCGCGGCGCAGCGTCCCGCGCGCCCCCGGCTCCATGTTGCGCTCGATGCGCTTGTGGATGCCGGGATCGAAGACCTTGATGATCTGGCCCTCGACCTCGAAACAATAGGGAATGTAGATCGTGTCGCTGAAGATCGCGCCGATCCGCTCGGCGACCAAGGTCTTGCCGTTGCCGGGCGGGCCGTAGAGCAGGATTGAGCGGCCGGAATTGATCGCCGGACCGACCTGATGGATGAACTGCTCGGAGACGATGAGGTTTCCGAACGCCTTCTCTACTGAAGCCCTGTCGACGCGCTCATTGGTGATGCGCTGGCGCTGGATGCGCTCCACATAGGCAGCGAGCGGCACAGGCGCCGGGCCGAGATACTGGTTCTGCGCCGTCGCATCGATCGCCCACTGGCGTCCCTTCTCGGTGAGGTTATAGCGCAGCTCGGACGCCGCGAACGTGCCGGTCGATCCGAGGATCTCGAGCATCTTGCGCTCTTTCGCCTGCTCGAGGACGAGCTGCACCACGCGCTGCGGCAGCTTCAGGACGCCGCCGATCACCGAAGGCATCTCGGCGCCGGAATACATCGCCTTGGTGACGAGGTTCAGAAGGTCCGGCAGGCTGAGCCCGGTGTCCTCGATGTTGCGGATCGAAGGCGGCGAGCTTTTCATCACCCGATCGAGGTCGGCCGGGGCGAGCTTTCCCATCGCGATGAGATGCTCGCCGATCAATCCGCCCTGCCCACGCTGCCTCTCGAGCGCCGCCTCGACATCCGCGGGCGTCACCAGCCCCTGGGCAATGAGGACGTCGCCAATCAGCATGAACCACCCCTCCAACACATGCGGAGAAGGGTAACATCGCCGCTCTTAACCGGTTCAAACCCGGAAACCACCGCGCCGCAACGTGGTTTACAATTCCTTTCGAGCCAGGACGTCCGGGCCGGAGGCTAAACGGAAGCGCCGCGCTTCTCCTCCGCGGGGAGCCGTCGGCGGATCTTGCGGACCCGGCGGCGGGGTCGCGTCGCCTCCTGCCAGGCCTTCGACGCGGCGCGGCGGCGTACCAGCAGGGTCTCCGCCTCCTGCCGCGCGCGCTCGCGCCGCACGATCGCCTCCCGCAGCAGCGCATCCGCATGCACCGTCTCCCACAACGCCCGGGCCTGCTCGGCCTTCCGCCGCTGGAAGAAGATGCGCAGGCCGGGAAAGAAGAAGTCGGAGGTTCGATCGCCAAGCCTTGCGGTGATCAGCACGTCGATCTCCCGCCCCGATCGCAGCGCCGACGAGATGGGCGCCGCCGCCCAGTGCCGGACCAGCACGTATTCCAGGCCGAGGAGCAGACGGCGCGCATTGATCGCAAGCACGAGGCTCAACACGAACAGGCCGCCGCGCACGAACGACTCTTCAAGGAGAGCCGGCGGTCCGTTCCAGAAAAGGTAGAGAAACCAGACCCCCGCCAGCCCATTGAATTTCAGGGCGGTTCTTCGCTCGCACGGCTCCAGCCGGTAGCCGTACCAAGCAACAAGGCTGATGGCTGCAACAGCCACAAGCATCACGAAGTGAAACGCAACACTTGTCATCGTACTCTACCGTTACAAACGCACGCGAGCCTCGTCTCTACTGTTCGCTTTACTACCTTCCGCCGATCGCCCGCCATGTCCCGGGGCTTCTCGGACGCAGAATGAAGGTGTCGCGATTTCCCCGAAACGCCTCCCCGCGCATCAATGATTTTCCCGCTGCCGCCGATCGTCGGAGGTCACGCTCATCGCTATCGGCGTCAGAAGTTCAACGTATCACGATTGCAACCGGGATCGAAGATCATTCACGACTCATTAACGAAAAAAATCTGCATCGCTTCGCTCGACGCGGTCAGCGCGCCTGATCGATGCGCGTGCAGGGAGGGGGAAAAAGTCGTCGCGAGAATCGATGCCCTCGCTTCATCGCGCTTCGCCCGCGCGACACGCGGCGATCGCCGCCCCCGCATCACGCCTTCATCGTTGCGAGGAGCGGCGCGGCTGCCGACTGCCAGGAGGAGCGAGCCTCCATCCGCTCGATCCAGGCGGCGACGCGCGGCGTCGCGTCGAGCGAAATGCCGGCGGGGACGCGATACACGAACGTGCTCGCCATCGCGAAGTCGGCGATGCTCATATCTCCCGCCACCCATTCCTTGTCCGCGAGATCCGCTTCGAGCACCGGCAGGAACTGGTCGATGTCCTTGAGCTGCGGCGCTATCGCCTTCTCGTCCGGCTCGCCCATCCCGAACTTCGCCTTCATCACCCGCTCGAACGCGACACGCTGCATCGCGGGGCCGAGATGGATCGCCTGCCAATAGGACCACTGGTCGACGATGGCGCGCTGCTTCGCCGCGTCGGGATAGAGCCCGCGTTCGGGCTTGAGACTAGCAAGGTAAGCGTCGATGGCGCGGCTTTCCCACAGCACGAAATCGCCGTCGACCAGCACCGGCACCTTGCCGTTCGGGTTGATCGCCAGGTAGGCGGGCGTCTTGTTCTCGCCCTTCCGGAGATCGACCTCGACAACGTCGAGCGGAATGCCGAGTTCGGCCGCGACGGCGCGCACCCGGAGCGCATTGGGCGAGAAATTGCTGTTGTAGAGCTTCATGATGGTTCCTCGGATCGTGCAGCCGGCGAAAGATCGGCGCGTTGCGAACGACTGTTAAGCTGGAGGCCACCGCAGGGGAACATCTGGGAGGGTCGCCGGGCGCGCACCGCGCATCACATCCGCGCGAGACAATCCGAGAGAATGCCGGTCGACAGCGCCAGCCAATTTCCCCTAATCCTCAGGTAACACGAGGAGCCCGCTCATGAAGGTTTGGGGAAATATCGCGGCCGTTGTCGCCATCGTCATCGGATTGGTCTGGACACTGCAGGGCGCCAATATCCTCCTCGGCAGCTTCATGTCCGGTCAATCGATGTGGCTCGGCATCGGCATCGTCCTGGTGGTAGCGGGCGTCATCGGCCTCTGGTGGGTGAATTTCGGAAGGGCCCGCCTCTGAACGTTCCTCCGCCGCCGCGAAGGAGCGTTAGTCCCTGCCAGCGAGCGCGCGCGGAACGTTCAACACTCCCCTGATCTCGTCCAGGATCGCCGGATCGTCGATCGTCGCCGGCACTCTCGGCGTCTCGCCCTCCGCTATCTGGCGCATGGTGGCGCGGAGGATCTTTCCGCTGCGCGTCTTCGGCAGGCGCTTCACGATGTGCACCATGCGGAACGCGGCGACCGGGCCGATCTCCGCCCTGACCTTCGTGATGCATTCGGCCTGCAGCTCGGCCGTCTCGCGCGCTCTCCCCGCCTTCAGCACCACGAAACCGCAGGGCACCTGGCCCTTCAGCTGGTCGGCAATGCCGATGACGGCGCATTCGGCGACGTCGGGATGGCCCGACAGCACTTCCTCCATCGCGCCGGTGGAGAGACGATGTCCGGCGACGTTGATGATGTCGTCGGTGCGCGACATGACGAAGGCGTAGCCGTCGGCGTCGATAATGCCGGCGTCGGCCGTCTTGTAATAGCCGGGGAATTCTTCGAGGTAGCCGTCGCGAAAACGCTGGTCGGCGTTCCAGAGCGTCGGCAGCGCGCTCGGCGGCAGCGGCAGCTTCACGACGATGTTGCCGAGCGTGCCGCGGGCGACCGGATGTCCCGCATCGTCGAGCACCTGCAGGTCGTAGCCCGGCATCGGCACGCCCGGGGAGCCATATCTGACCGGCAGCAGCCCGAGCCCCGCCGGATTGGCGCAGATCGACCAGCCGGTCTCCGTCTGCCACCAATGATCGATCACGGGGACGCCGAGATGATGCTCGGCCCACTCGATTGTCGCCGTGTCGGCCCGCTCGCCGGCAAGGAACAGCGTGCGGAAATTTTTCAGATCGTATTTTCGAATGTGGTGGCCGTCCGGATCGTCGCGGCGGATGGCGCGGAAGGCGGTCGGCGCGGTGAAGAGCGCCGCCACATTGTGCTCCGAGATGACGCGCCAGAAGGCGCCGGCGTCTGGCGTCCCGACCGGCTTGCCCTCGTAGAGCACGCTGGCGCAGCCATGCAGCAGCGGCGCGTAGACGATGTACGAGTGCCCCACCACCCAGCCGACATCGGAGGCCGCCCAGAACGTCTCGCCCGGGTCGATGCCGTAGATCGCCTGCATCGACCACTGAAGCGCGACCATGTGGCCGCCATTGTCGCGCACCACGCCCTTGGGCTGGCCGGTCGTGCCGGAGGTGTAGAGGATGTAGAGCGGGTCGGTCGCCTTGACCGGCACGCAATCGACGCTCCGCCCGCGCGCCTTCTCCATCGCCTCGGCGAGATCGTGGTCGCGGCCGGCAACCATCGAGCAGCGTTCCTGGTCGCGCTGCAGGATCAGGCAGGCGTCTGGCTTGTTCGTCGAGCGCTCGATCGCCGCGTCGAGCAGCGGCTTGTAGGCGACGGTGCGCCCCGGCTCGATGCCGCAGGAGGCGGAGATGATGACCTTCGGCGTGGCGTCGTCGATGCGCGTCGCAAGCTCCGGCGCGGCAAAGCCGCCGAACACCACGGAATGCACCGCGCCAAGCCGCGCGCAGGCGAGCATGGCGATCGCCGCCTCGGGGATCATCGGCAGATAGAGGATGACGCGGTCGCCCTTGCCGACGCCGAGGTCTCGAAGCACCGCGGCGAGCGCCTGCACCTCGGTCAGAAGGTCGCCATAGCTGAGGCGGCGCTTCGTGCCGGTGACGGGGCTGTCATGGATGAGGGCGGTCGCCTCCGGGCGCCGCGCCGCGTGACGGTCGACGCAGTTGAAGCAGGTGTTGCATTCAGCACCGGGAAACCAGCGGCCGTAGACGCCGAGGCCCGGATCGAACACCTTGTCCCAAGGCTTCAGCCAGTCGATCCCGGAAGCGACCCCGGCCCAGAAACCCTGCGGATCGCAGCGCCAGTCATCGTAGACCTCAGCGTAGCGGCTCGTCATTTCTTTCCTCCCGCCGTTATTCATGTTTGCCCGGGCGCGCGGCGCAACCTATATCTTGCCGCGCGTGGCTGCGCGGTTCGTCAGGAGAACAATTCTCGGGGCCTTATCGATCTCTAGGGAGCTGTCCCTGACCGGACCCGTGGGTCCGGACACACGGCGCCCACCTACGTCAGTAGGTTCCCGGGATCGAAATCTCCAACGGCCGAGGCGGCTGCGTGTTTGTCTCGAGTTCCGTCCTCCGGGAGGTGGGCGGCTCGCCTCCCTGGAGCCGCGCGCCGGTGATTGCCGTTCCGTCCACCAAAGCTGAACTGCGCGCCAGCGCGCTCGCGCGGCGAGCCGGGCTTGCTCCGGCCGCTCGCATCGAGGCGTCGCGCCGCGCAGCCGGGCGGCTCCGCCCGTTCGTGTCGCGCGGCGGCACGGTGGCGCTTTTCTGGCCGATGCGCGACGAGATTGACCCGCGCGGCCTGATCGAGGACGTGCTCGCCTCAGGCGGCCGCATCGCCATGCCGGTCGTCGAGAAGCGCCGCATGTTCTTCCGCCGCTTCGACGGCGAGGCATGCCTCGAGGCCGGAGTGTTCGGCACCAGCCATCCGCACGCCGGGCAGCCGGTTGTCGACCCCGATTGCATCGTCGCTCCGCTCGCCGCGTTCGACCGGCATGGCGGCCGCATCGGTTATGGCGCGGGGCACTACGACCGGGCGATCGCCGATCTCATCCAGCGCGGCAGGCCGTTCCGCCTCGCCGGCATCGCCTTCGCGGTGCAGGAAGTCGAGCACGTTCCCGTCGAGTCGCACGACATCCGCCTGCAATTCATCGCCACCGAGAGCGAACTGATCGAGGTCAGGGCGCCGGCCGCGGAAGGGCTTTCCGCGTGAGGCTGCTTTTCCTCGGCGATGTGGTCGGCAGGTCCGGTCGGAAGGCTGTCAGCACCCTCCTCCCCGGCCTGATCGCGAGGCACGGCTTCGACTTCGTCGTGATCAACGGCGAGAATTCCGCCGGCGGTTTCGGCATCACCGAGGAAATTCTTCTGGAGCTGATCGCCGCGGGCGCCGACTGCGTCACCACCGGCAACCATGTCTGGGACCAGCGCGAGGCGCTGACTTTCGCCGACCGCCATGACCGGTTCCTCCGCCCGGTCAACTATCCCCCCGGTACCCCCGGCCGCGGCGCCAACGTCTACGCCGCGAAGAACGGCGCGCGCGTGCTCGTCGTCAACGTCATGGGGACGCTTTTCATGCCGGCGCTTGACGATCCGTTCCAGGCGGTGACGCGCGAGCTTTCCGCCTGCGGCCTCGGCACCGGCTGCGATGCGGCGATCGTCGACATGCACGCCGAGGCGTCGAGCGAGAAGCAGGCGATGGGGCATTTCCTCGACGGCAAGGCTTCGCTCGTCATCGGCACGCACACGCACGTGCCCACCGCCGACTGGAAGATCTTTGCCGGCGGCACCGCCTTCATGACCGACGTCGGGATGTGCGGCGACTACGATTCCATCATCGGCATGGAGAAGGACGAGCCGCTCAGCCGCTCGACAACCAAGATCGCCTCCGGGCGGCTGACCCCGGCGCTCGGGCCGGGCACGCTCTCGGGGCTGGCGGTGGAGACGGACGACCGGACCGGCCGGGCGAAGCGCGTCGCGCCGCTGCGGCTCGGGCCGGGGCTGTCGCATGCCGAACCCGATTTCGGGGCGAAGCAATGAGCGAGACCCTGAACGGGCGCTGCTTCTGCGGCGCGGTGCGCTTCACCGCCTCCGCCGAGCCCTTCCAGGTGTCCTGGTGCCACTGCAAGGATTGCCGCCGGCAGACGGGAGCGCCGGCCGTCGTCTGGGCGGGGTTCCGGTCTGGGGAGGTAGCGTTCGAAGGCGTGCCGAAGCGGCGGCGCTCGTCGGAGCAGGTCACCCGCGCCTTCTGCGCCGAATGCGGCACGCCGATCAGCTACGAGCACGACGAGCTGCCGGGCGAGATCTACATCCACGCCGGGCTTTTCGAAGAGGCCGATCGCCTCGTCCCGGGCACGCATGCCTACGTCACGTCGAAACTCTTCTGGATGCATCTTGAGGACGGGCTGGAGACGCGCGAGCCGGCTCCGCCACCCCGATCCGGCTGAAGCCGTCGCGCGGCTGATCCGGCGACGCCGGATGGCTGGACGCCCGGTCCGCCGCCGCGATATATCCTCCGCAATCTCCGCCTATGACCGAGATGTGACAGGGGCGCCTATGGCAGGCCATTCGCAGTTCAAGAACATCATGCACCGCAAGGGGAAGCAGGACAAAATCAAGTCCAAGCTCTTCTCCAAGCTGGCGCGCGAGATCACCGTCGCCGCGAAGGAAGGCGGCGGCGATCCGGACACCAACGCCCGCCTCCGCCTTGCGGTCATCAACGCCCGCGCCCAGTCCATGCCGAAGGATAACATCGAACGCGCCATCTCGAAGGGCGCGGGTGGTGAGGGCGAGGGTTTCGAGGAAGTGCGCTACGAGGGATACGGCCCCGGCGGGGTCGCGATCATCATCGAGGCGCTGACCGACAACCGCAACCGCACGGCCGGCGCGGTGCGCTCCTACTTCACCAAGTACGGCGGGGCGATGGGCGAGACGGGCTCCGTCGGCTTCATGTTCGACCGGGTCGGCGAAGTGGTCTATCCGGCCGCCGCCGGCACGCCGGACGCGGTGCTTGAAGCGGCGATCGAGGCCGGCGCCAGCGATGTCACGAGCGATTCCGATGGGCACGTCATCCTCACCGCCTTCGAGGACCTGAACCCCGTGGCGAAGGCGCTGGAGGAGAAGCTGGGCGAGGCGGAGAACCAGCACTCGGTGTGGAAGCCGCAGACGCTGACCCCGATCGAGGGCGACAAGGCGGGGACGCTGATGAAGCTCCTCGCGGCCATCGAGGACGACGACGACGTGCAGAACGTCTACGCCAACTACGACATCGACGAGACGACGCTCGGCGAGCTCAGCGCGGCGTAGCTTCCCCCGGGCGGGATCAGGCTACCCGAAGATCGGCAGCGTGAGCACGGCCGCCAGCACGATCGAGCCGTAGGCGATCACGCGGTAGGTTCGCTCGCTCGCCAGCCCGAACATGCGGCTGCCGATGAAGAGGCCGAGCGCGTAGACCGGCACCAGCGCCAGCGAATAGAGCATCACCTCGCGGGTGAAGATGCCGCTGGTGAAATAGGCGATTCCGGCGACGATTGTGGTGAAGCAGAAGAACACCATGGCGTTGGCGCGCATCGATTTCGCCACCGCCTGCCGGCCGAGCCAATAGAGGATCACCGGCGGGCCGGAGAGCTGCGCGACGCCGCTTAGAAAGCCCGCCACGCCGCGACGATGGCGGAGAGCCAGGCCCGTGTCGGACCGCGATAGCGCCAGCCGACAGCAAGCACCGCGACAAACGCGACGATGACGAGGGAAATCCCCCAGCGCAGCGGCACCGGATCGAGGTAAAGCAGGGCCGCCACCCCGAGCGGCACCGTGAAGATCGAGGCGATGCCGAGCGGCAGGACCTCCGCCCACTCGACGATCGGCAGGGCGCGCACCACGAAGGGTGCGATCAGCACTGTGTCGACGACGAAGAGGATTCCGGCGGCGTTCCTCGGGCCGAGGCACGCGGCCGCGATCGGCACGAAGAGCAGCGCTCCCCCGAAGCCGGAGAAGCCGCGGATCGTCGCGCCCGCAAGCGCCGCGAGCGCCGTTACCCAGAAGAGCGGCGCCGCCAGAAAACCGAATGCCTGCACGGTGATCCCACCGCGCCTGGCGTCAGTCCTGGTCGACCTTCGACTTGAACCGCGAGAAGAGCGAGTCGGCGCTGGGACTCGTCTCCTGCATGGCGCGGGTCGCCGCTTCCTGCTCCTCGGCGCGGGCGCGGAGCGCCGTCGTCTCCTCGGCGGAAAGAAGCCGCGCGCCCTGCGGCTCCGGCGGCGGCGGCGCGGCCTTCGCCGCCTTCCGCACTTCCATGTCGAGCTCGAGCTGGCTGCAGAGGCCGAGCGTCACGGGATCGGTCGGCTGCAGGGTGGCCGAGTTCCAGTGCGTCCGCTCGCGGATCGCGGCAATCGTCGGCTTGGTGGTGCCGACGAGGCGCATGATGGCCGAATCCTTCAGCTCCGGATGGTTGCGCACCAGCCAGAGGATGGCGTTCGGCCGGTCCTGCCGCTTCGACACCGGGGTATAGCGCGGACCGCGGCGCTTCACTTCCGGTACGCGCACCTTCGGCTCCAGGATCTTCATGTCGTAGCTCTGGTCGGCCTCGGCCTTCTCGATCTCCTCGCGCGTCAGCTGGCCGGAGAGGATCGGGTCCATGCCCTTGATCCCCTGCGCGGAATCGCCGTCGGCGATGGCCTTCACCTCAAGCGGATGCAGCACCGTGAAATGCGCGATCTGCTCGAAGGTCAGCGACGTGTTCTCGACCAGCCAGACGGCGGTCGCCTTGGGCATGAGGGGTGCTGTCGCCAAGATAAAATCCTCCTGTTCGCTTCCCGGGGCGGCGGCCGCCGGAAAGCCCGCATCCAGCTAGGGAATGACGGGAATTCGCACCTCATATATTCGCCCGAGGGTCGACAGGCAAGAAAATCGAGCGCACCGCTTGCGCTTCTCGCCATCGCCGGGCGCGTCAGCGATCCCCGCGAGGGGGTCGCGACGGGCTTTTCGCCTAGTCCGTCATCGTCAGGATGATTTTTCCGACATGCTCGCCGCCATCGATGCGCTGGTGCGCCTCGACGATCTCGTCGAGCGGAAAAATCTTGTCGATCACCGGCTTGTAGCGGCCCTGTTTGATGATCGGCCAGACCGTCTCGTGCAGCGTCCGCGCAAGCTCGGCCTTGAAGGCGACCGGCCGGTTGCGCATCGTCGAGCCGGTCAGGGTCAGCCGCTTCTGCATGATCTGCCGCAGGTCGATCTCCGTCTTCGGGCCGGCGAGCGTCGATATCTGCACGATGCGGCCTTCGGCGGCGGCCGCCGTCATGTTGCGGCCAAGATAGTCGCCGCCGACCATGTCGACGATGACGTCGGCGCCGTTGTTGCCCGTCGCCTCGTTCACCGCCTCGACGAAATCGGTGCTCTTGTAGTTGACGGCGACATCCGCCCCGAGCCGCTTCATCGCCTCGCATTTCCTGTCCGACCCCGCGGTCGCTATCACGAAGGCACCGAACGCCTTGGCGAGCTGGATCGCGGTGGTGCCGATGCCGCTCGACCCGCCATGCACGAGCAGCCACTCGCCCGGCCGAAGCCCGCCGCGCTCGAAGACGTTGTGCCAGACGGTGAAGGTCGTCTCGGGGATGCCGGCGCCCTCCACCAGCGTCAGCGGCTCGGGGAGCGGCAGTGTGGTGGAGGCATGCGAGACGCAATATTCTGCATAGCCGCCGCCCGTCACCAGCGCGATGACCTCGTCGCCTTCCCTGAAGCGCGTGACGCCCTCCCCGACCCGCGCCACCAGCCCGGAAACCTCCAGGCCCGGAATGTCGGAAGCCCCCGGCGGTGGGGCATACTGGCCTTTCCGCTGCATCACGTCGGGGCGGTTCACACCGGCGGCGGCGACCGCGATGAGCACCTCGCCTTCGCCGACGACCGGCACAGGCCGGTCCTCCACCACCAGCACTTCCGGACCGCCCGGCTCGCTGATCGCGACTGCCCGCATGGTGGCCGCGTGCGCCATTTTCTCTCTCCTCGACCTGTTGCGCGCACTCCTAGCACCGGGGGCGCTGACATTGAACAATGTCGGCTGCTATTCTTGGCCGGCCGGAGGACGCCATGACCTTTCTTGACGACGACAGGCCGAAGAAGAAGGCGAATGCGCAGCCCGGCGAGCCGCTCGCCGACCTTTCGATCGAAGAGCTGAAGGCGCGAATCGCGCTCTACCGTGAAGAGATCGCGCGCCTCGAAGCGGAAATCGCCGCCAAGGAGAAGCACATGCAGGCGGCGGAATCGTTCTTCCGCCGCTAATCTTGCCGGCGCTTGCCGAAGCTTTGCGCGCGTTTACAGAGAATTAACCTTTAGAGAGCCTAATCAACCCGTCCAGCGATGGACGCGAGTGGATTTGCCCACTCTGTTTGACGCCTCCCTGTAAACTTTCTCAGAGCCGCTCCTGTAGCGGCTCTTTTTTCGTCTGCCTTGCGGGCGACCGGCACGGCCTCGCGGGACTCGTGGGCCGTTGTATTTCTTCACCATTTCCTAACTATGATATTGCTGTGCGGAAGCCTGCACGCGACAGTCGGGGCGTTGAAGGCCGCCTCGTGACAGTCGCGCGCGGGCCTGTGGGGGGATGTAACAGCGTGGAACCCAGTCCAAAGCGTCGCCGGGCCGACAGGAAGGAGCCGATCTCCTTCGGCAAGGCCTATGCGCAATCCGGAACCTTCCGCACTCTTTTCAAGGAGGGCATGACGCTGGTCGAGGAGACCGCCGACTACCTTGACGGGGACGGGCGTAACGCCGCGCGCGAGCTGCCGCGCCCCGCCTCCATCGTTTATGCGACGGAATCGATGCGGCTGACCACGCGCCTGATGCAGCTCGCGTCATGGCTGCTGCTGCACCGCTCGGTGCGCGAAGGCGACATGACCGCCGACCGCGCCCGCGAGGAGAAGAAGAAGATCCGCCTGGAAAAGCTCGCCACCAGCATGATCGGCCCGGGCTGGGACGAACTGCCGGAGGCGTTCCGCGCCCTCATCAGCCGCTCGCTTCTGCTGCAGAAGCGGGTCGAGCGCATCGACGCCGCGCTGCTCGAGGACGACAACCCGGATCCGGCCGACAATCCGGTAAACATGCAGCTTCGCGAGCTTGCCGCCGCGTTGCGGGATGCGAAATAGCCGGCAAATGACAGAAGAGCCGCAAATTGAGCGGCTCTGCGCACCGCGCCTAGGACTTCTCGCCCAGGAACGAGTTGAACTTCGACTTGAAGCGCGAGAGCCGGCCGCCGCGGTCGATGAGGTGCTGGCCGCCGCCGGTCCACGCCGGGTGCGTCTTCGGGTCGATGTCGAGGTGCAGCACGTCGCCCGGCTTGCCGTAGGTCGAGCGGGTCTCGTATTCCGTCCCGTCGGTCATCACCACCTTGATCGCGTGGTAGTCGGGATGCAGGTCTTTCTTCATTGTCGGTCTCGATTGTTCCGGGCCCGGGGCCGCGCGGCGCGAAGCGCCCATGAAATTGATGCGCCAGGCCCCCTCGCCCGCCGCTTTCTCTCGGGCGGCTCTATATAGGACCTCGGTTGCGGCATCAAGGCGTGGCCGCCGCCCTTGCGCCGGCCGAGGAACTTTGCTCCTCCTGACCGGGAATGGCCTCCTCGACGCGCTTCACGCGACCGGCCGGCAGCGAGCCCTCCGGCGTGCGCACCCTTTCGGTGATGCTGCCCTACCTCGCACGCTACAAGGGGCGCGCCCTTGGGGCGGTCGCGGCGCTCGTGGCGGCGGCGCTCGCGACGCTTGCCATGCCGCTCGCCATCCGGCGCATGATCGACGTCGGCTTCTCCTCGAGCGACGCGGCGTTCGTCAACCGCGTGTTCATCGCGCTGATCCTGCTCGCCGGCGTGCTCGCGCTGGCCAGCTCCGCCCGCTACTACCTGGTGATGACGCTCGGCGAGCGCATCGTGGCCGATCTCCGCCATGAGGTGTTCGCGCATCTGTTGAGCCTGTCGCCGGACTTCTTCGACGCTGCCCGCTCTGGCGACATCGTCTCACGGCTGACGGCGGACACGACGCAGATCAAGTCGGCGGTCGGCGCCAGCGCCTCGATCGCGCTCCGCAACTTCGTCCTCTTCGTCGGCGCGACGATCATGATGGTGGCGACGAGTCCGCGGCTCTCCGGGCTCATCCTCCTCGTGATCCCCGTCATCATCCTGCCGATCGTCGCCTTCGGTCGAAGCGTCAGGCGCAAGTCGCGCTTTGCGCAGGACCGCCTCGCCGACGCTTCCGCCTTCGCCGCCGAAGCCGTGGGCGGAGTGAGGACCGTCCAGGCCTATACGCAGGAGGCGCGGGCGACCGGGCGCTTCTCGGGCCTGGTGGAGCAGGCCTTCGATGCGGCGCGCGGCGCGACGCGGTCACGCGCGTGGCTCACCGCCTTCGCCATCTTCCTGATCTTCGGCAGCGTGGTCTTCGTGCTCTGGCTGGGAGCGCGCTCGGTGCTTGCCGGGGAGATGAGCGGCGGGACCCTCGGCCAGTTCCTGCTCTATTCGGTGTTCGCCGCCGGCGCGCTCGCCGAGCTCAGCCAGGTCTGGGGCGAGGTCACGCAGGCGGCTGGCGCGACGGAGCGGATCGCCGAGATTCTGGAGACCCGGCCGACGATCGCCGCGCCCGAGACGCCGCTCGCCTTGCCGGAGCCGGCGCGCGGCGAGATCGCCTTCGACAACGTCTCCTTCAGCTACGGCGGATCGGGGATGCCGGTGCTGCACGGGATCAGCCTCGACGTGCGGCGCGGCGAGCGCGTGGCGATCGTCGGCCCGTCCGGGGCCGGCAAGTCGACGCTCTTCGCACTTCTCATGCGCTACTACGATCCGACGGCGGGAAGCGTGCTTGTCGATGGCGTGGACATCCGCCGGCTCGATCCAAGCGCGCTGCGGCAGAGGATCGGCCTCGTGCCGCAGGATCCGGCGATCTTCGCGCTCTCGGCGGAAGAGAACATCGGCTTCGGCGACGCGGAGGCGAAACTTCCCGCGATCCGCGACGCGGCCCGCGCCGCTAACGCCGACGATTTTCTCTCCGCTCTGCCGGACGGCTACCGCACCGCGATCGGTGAGCGCGGCGTCACACTCTCCGGCGGGCAGCGCCAGCGGCTCGCCATCGCGCGCGCCATCCTGAAGAGCGCGCCGATCCTTCTCCTCGACGAGGCGACCAGCGCCCTCGACGCGGAGAGCGAGACGGCGGTTCAGGCGGCGCTCGAGACACTGATGCAGGGCCGCACGACGCTGGTGATCGCCCATCGCCTCGCCACCATCAAGAGCGCCGACCGCATCGTGGTGATGGACCAGGGCCGCATCGTGGAGGAAGGCACGCACGCCAGCCTCGTCGCCCGCGGCGGGCTCTACGCGCGGCTGGCGGAACTGCAGTTCGAGGACGGCGCCGTGGAGCGGGCGCGACGGCTCGCTTAGGGCACCTCCTGCTCTGACGTGGCGTGGCCCTCTCCCCCTGAGGGAGAGGGTGGGGTCCGGCCTTGGCCGGACCTCGGGAGAGGGGGAGCTCTGCGATTTGCTGCCGAGCCCGATCGGAGACTTCCCCCTCATCCGGCTGCTCCGCAGCCACCTTCTCCCTCAAGGGGAGAAGGCTTGGGAGACGCTCTTCACCGCTCGGTGAGCTTCAGTTCGATGCGGCGGTTGCGGGCGTAGGCCTCTTCGCTGTCGCCCGTGTCGAGCGGCTGGAATTCGCCGAAGCCGGCGGCCACGAGGTGCTGCGGGCTGATGCCCTTGGAGATCAGGTAGCGCACCACCGCGATGGCGCGCGCCGCCGACAGCTCCCAGTTGGAGCGGAAATGGGTGGACGCCTGCAGCGGGCGCACGTCGGTGTGTCCGTCGACGCGGATCACCCAGTTGATCTCAGGCGGGATCTGGCTTTCGAGTTCGACGATGGCGCCGGCGAGCTTGTCGAGCTCGCCTTGTGCATCGCCGCTGATGTCATCGCTGCCGGTGGAGAAGAGCACCGAGGCCGGCAGCACGAAGCGGTCGCCCACCACCTGGAAATCCGGACGGTCGGCGAGGATCTGCCGGAGCTTGCCGAAGAAGTCGGAGCGGTACTGCGACAGCTCCTGCACGCGCTGCGCCAGTGCGACGTTCAGCCGGGAGCCGAGGTCGGCGATCTGCGTCTGGCTCTCCTTGTTGCGGTCCTCGGAAGCGTTGAGCGCTTCCTCCAGCGCGCCGAGCTGGCGGCGGAGCGCGGCGATCTGCTGGTTCAGAAGCTCCACCTGGGCCAGCGCGCGCTGGCTCACCTGCTTCTCGCTTTCGACTTCGCCTTCGAGCGTCGTGATGCGACCGGAAGCCGAGCCGGCCGCCGTGTTGCCGCTGTCGATCAACCCCTGCAGACGGTCCCGCTCACCCTCCGTATTGGCGAGATTGGCCTGCAGCGATGCCAGCGTCTCCTGCAGGTCGCGCGATCCGGATTTCTCCAGCGACAGCAGGTCCGTCAGCTCGGCGATCTGGGCGTTGAGGCGGGTGAGGACGGTGTCCTTGCTGGTCACCTCCTGTCCGAGGAAGAACTGCGCGAGGATGAACACGGAGAGAAGGAAGACGAAGACCAGCAGCAGCGTCGCCATGGCGTCGACGAAGCCGGGCCAATAATCGACGCTCCGTAGCCGGTGTCCGCGCGCAGCCGCCATTCCTCAATCGACCTCAGGTCTCGCGTCTGATCTCGGTGAGGCTCTTCGCCCGCCAGTCGTCGTCGCCCTCGCCCACCCGCTTCAGCGGCGTGACAGCGGTGCGCTCGGTGGCGCTGGCGAGGCGCTTCAGGGTGTCCTGCAGGGCCTGCTGCTGGGTCGACTGGGCTTCCATCCAGTCGCGCACCATCTGCTGTTCCTTGCGCATGTGCTGCACCATGCCCTGGATGCCCTCGGCGAGATTGGCCATGGCGGCGGTGGAAGCGCGCCCGCCCCCACCCTCCTGCACGATCTTCGCGAGCCGCTCCACCGAGCTCCTAATCTCGAGGGTGGAGTTGCCGATCTCCTCGTCGGAGAAGCCAAGCTCCTCCGGATCGGTGATCGTCGACAGCCAGTCTTCCAGCTCCGTGTAGAAACGGTTCTGCGCCTGGCCCGCCTGCAGATCGAGGAAACCGAGGATCAGGGAGCCTGAGAGGCCGAAGAGCGAGGACGAGAAGGCGATGCCCATGCCGGCGAGCGGCGCCGCGAGGCCGTGCTTCAGGTCGTCGAAGATGGCGCCGGCGTCACCCGAACCGACGCTGAGCGTCTGGATCGTGGCGCCGACCGAGCCGACCGTCGTGACGAGGCCCCACATCGTGCCGAGCAGGCCGAGGAAGACGAGGAGGCCGGCGAGATAGCGCAGGATGTCGCGGTTCTCGTCGAGCCGGGTGGAGATCGAGTCGAGGATCGAGCGCCAGGTCGAGGTGGAGAGCGCCAGGCTCTCGGCCCGGTCGCGCAACAGCGTCGCCATCGGCGCGATCAGCCGTGGCGGCGTCTGCTCGAGGTTGGTCTCCCGGCGGCGGAAGGAATTGACCCAGTGCACTTCCGGGATCAGTCCGACGACGTTGCGCACCGCCATGGCGATTCCGATGACGAGCACGCCGACGATCAGGCCGTTCAGGCCCGGATTGGCCATGAACGCCTTGGCCACCTCGCGATAGAGCACGACCGGCACAAAAGCCGCGATGATCAGGAAGATGATCATCCGGACCATGAAGATCCGCGGGCTCGAAAGCATGTAGGGGTCGAAGTCGCGTGCCATCAATCTTCCCGCCCGAGGCGCACCTCAGGATGAATTTGTAGCGCGTTTCTGCCCGCAGATGAAAGCGAAAGGCGAAGGTCAGCCACGAAGGCGGGTAAGAAGCTGTTTGTGGACGACCTCGTTGCCCGCCACCACATCGCCGGTTTCGAGCATCGCGTCCCCGCCTTCGAGGTCGGTAACGTAGCCTCCGGCCTCGCGGATGAGGAGAACGCCCGCCGCCAGATCCCAGGGCGACAGCTTGCGTTCCCAGAAGCCGTCGAAGCGGCCGGCCGCCACCCAGGCGAGGTCGAGCGCCGCCGCCCCGAAGCGCCGGATGCCCGCCACTTCCGACATCAGCCCCTCGAGTTCCTTTATGTAGCGGGCATGGTCGCCCCGCCCCTTGAACGGCATGCCCGTGGCGATCACGCAATCTTCAAGGTTCTGGCGGGTCGCCACCCGTAGCCGGCGGTCGTTCAGGAAGGCGCCGCCGCCGCGTTCCGCCGTGAAGAGCGCATCCGCGATCGGATCGTAGACGAGCGCCGCGTGCAACCTGCCCTGCCGCTCGAGCGCGATGGAGATGCAGAATTGCGGGATGCCGTGCAGGAAGTTGGTGGTTCCGTCGAGCGGATCGACGATCCAGCGGTGCTGCGGATCGCTCCCTTTCGTTTCGCCCGATTCCTCCATCAGGAAACCGTATTCCGGCCGCGCCCGCTGCAGCTCGGTCTTGATGACCTCCTCGGCGCGATGATCGGCCGCGGAGACGAAGTCCGCCGGCCCTTTGCGCGAGACCTGCAGGTTTTCCACTTCGTTGAAGTCGCGATTCAGGCCGCGCGCCGCCTTCGTCGCGGCCGCCACCATCACATTCAGGATCGCCGAGCGCGCCATGCCGGTTCTACTCTGCGCGCCGGACGTAGGCGACTTCCGTGGTGTCCACCACGATCCGCTCGCCGGTCGTCACGAAGGGAGGCACCATGACCCGCACGCCGTTCTCCAGGATCGCCGGCTTGTAGGACGACGCGGCCGTCTGTCCCTTGATGCTGGGCTCCGCCTCGCTGATCGTCAGCGTGACCTGCAGCGGCAGCGAGATGCCGATCGGCGTCTCTCCATGCAGTTGCAGCGTCACCATCATGCCGTCCTGCAGGAAGGCCGCGCGCTCGCCGACGAAATCGTCCGCAAGGCTGATCTGCTCGTAGGTCTCGTTGTTCATGAAGACGAGCATGTCGCCTTCCCTGTAGAGGAACTGAAAGTCGCGGCGCAGGATCTCCGCCGCCTCGACCCGCTCGTCGGTGCCGAAGCGGTTGTTCAGCTTGCGGCCGTCAATGAGGTTCTTCAGCTCGACCTGGTTGTAGGCCGGCCCCTTGCCGGGCTTCACGGTCTGCGATTTCACCGCGACCCACAACGAGCCGTCAAATTCGATGACGCTCCCGGGCCGGACTTCGTTGCCGCTGATCTTCATGCTTCGCTTGGGGCTGGACGCCGCCATCCACCACAGTTCAGTAGGCGACACAAGGCGGCGCTCCTGCAGTGGCAGACCCCGCGGTCGCCGTCGCGCCGTCGCCGCAGCAGGGGACGCCGCGGGCGAATCCCTCAGGCGCCTTTCGGACGGGCAACCCGGTTCACATGGCCCATCTTGCGCCCCGGCCGCGCCTCTCGCTTGCCGTAGAGATGCAGGCGCGCGCCGGGCTCGGCCGCGAGCTGCAGCCAATGATGCGCCTCGACGCCGATGATATTCGTCATCGTCGCGTCGGAATGGCGCGACGTGGGGCCGAGCGGCCAGCCGGCGATCGCCCGTATGTGGTTCTCGAACTGCGAGACCGCACATGCGTCTTGCGTCCAGTGCCCGGAATTGTGCACGCGCGGGGCAAACTCGTTGACGAGAAGGCGCTCGCCCTCCCCCTCGCCGAGCACGAAGAACTCGATGCCTATTACCCCGACATAGTCGAGTTCCTCCACGATCGTTCGCGCGATTCGCCCGGCTTCCGCCGCCGTGCCGGGATGAACCGCGGCCGGGACGGTTGAGGTGTGGAGAATGCCGTTGCGGTGCACATTCTCCGCCGCTTCATAGTGGGCGAAATCGCCGTCCGGCGCGCGCACGGCGACGACCGAGATCTCCCGCGCGAACGGCACGAAGGCCTCCAATATCGCCGGCGCGTGTCCCACGGCTTCCAGTGCAAGCTCCGGCGCGGTAGCGCTTTTCAGAACAGCCTGGCCCTTGCCGTCGTAACCGAAGCGGCGCGTCTTCAGGATCGACGGCGTGCCGATCGCGGCGAGCGCAAGCCGCAGCGATTCCGCGTCCTCAACCGGGGCGAACTGCGCCGTTCCGATGCCGAGGTCGCGGAGGAATTCCTTCTCGGAGAGCCGGTCCTGCGAAACCGCCAGTGGAAGTGAGGCGGGGCGCACCGGGACATTCTCCTGCAGCAGCTCGATCGCTCTGACGTCGATGTTTTCGAACTCGTAGGTGACGACGTCGACCCGTGCGGCAAAATCCGAGAGCGCGGCCTCGTCCGCATAGTCCGCGACGGTGCGCTCCGCCGCGACGTCGAAGGCCGGACTTTCCTGGTCGGGGCAGTAGATGTGGCACTTGAAGCCAAGCTCTGCGGCCGCCAGCGCCAGCATGCGCCCGAGCTGGCCGCCGCCGAGAATGCCTATGGTGGAGCCGGGCGGAAGCGCCGCGGCCATTCCACGCTCAGCCGGCATCGACGTCAGCCGGCCGTTCCGCCACCGCCTCGGTCTGCGCCTGCCGCCACGCCTGCAGCCGGCCCGCCAGCGCCGGGTCGGCCGTCGCGAGGATCGCGGCGGCGAGCAGGCCGGCGTTGATGGCGCCCGGCTTGCCGATCGCCAGCGTGCCGACAGGAATTCCGGCCGGCATCTGCACGATGGAGAGGAGGCTGTCCTGGCCCTTCAGCGCGCCGGTCTCGATCGGCACGCCAAGCACCGGCAGCGTCGTCATCGCCGCGACCATGCCGGGCAGATGCGCCGCGCCGCCCGCGCCGGCGATGACCACGCGATAGCCGGCGTCGCGCGCGCCCTTGGCGAACGCCGTCAGGCGGTCCGGCGTGCGGTGCGCCGAGACGATCTTCGCCTCGTAGGAGACGCTAAGCTCATCGAGGCGCTCGGCGGCATGGCGCATCGTCGCCCAGTCGGACTGGCTTCCCATGACGATTGCGACGAGCGGGGGCCGGCGATCCATGCGCATCAACCTGTGGACTGTAACGGAGCTGCAACGCCCCGGCATGCCACAATTCCCTTCCGCGCTCCACGCCTTTGCCTCTGCCAATGGCGGTCGGGATATCCGGCCCTCAGGCGATGATGTCCGGAAGCAGCTTGTCCTCGAGCGCGGAGATGCGGTCCTTCAGCACCAGCTTGCGCTTCTTCAGCCGCTGGAGCTGCAGCGTGTCGGGCCGCGCCTGGCGCTGCAGCGCCTCGATCGCAACGTCGAGATCTCGGTGTTCCTGCCGCAGCCCGGCTAGCTCGTTTCTGACCGCCGCGTCGCTGACCTGGACCACCCGGCCGCCATCATCCATCCCGGTGCCCATCGAGCGTTAAACTTAGCCACAATACCATGAAACCGGGCTTCCGCGAAATGTCGGGGAGCGCTTCACGTAACAGTAGGTAACTCGCGGAACCCGTTCGACACGAATCAGCGTTTATGTCATGTTGTTGTCATTCAAACCCACATGGAGGCGCGAATGTCCGTTGAATCGCATCTTGCGGAGCTCGAACGGCGTCACGAGGCTTTGAAGCGCGAAATCCAGGAGGTTCAGAGGCACCCGAGTTTCGACGAGTTCGAAGTCGCGCAGTTGAAGCGACGCAAGCTGCATATCAAGGATGAAATCGCGAAGTTGCAGAAGCACGCTCACTCCGAGACCGTGCACTAGGAACAGGTCGAATAGCAGGGGCGCCCACCGAGGCGCCCTCTGCTTTTGGAGCGCCACGCCGGCGGACGGCGACTTCAAACCGGGCGGACCAATCGCGGGTCGAAACGAAATCGCCTGGAGGATATGATTGCGACGTCCCGCATGCGCGCATGGGCGGGGTTGAGCATCACATTGAACTCCTCGGGGATAACCACCGACGGCGCCCTCAGGAGCAGCCCGAGGCCGCGGGCGAGCCATCCGTCACCGATCGCCCGGCACGCGGCGAGCGGGTTCGGGTCTGCCATCGCGCCCTCAAACTCTTCGGTCGATACGTCCACAGCGTCCGCATCATCCGGCACGGCGATTTGCACGGCTTCCAGTTCCGGAAGATTGTCACGCAGTTCCGGAGGAAAGTGCACGAAGACTTCCAGCACGCTCAGCGACAGGTGTGACGAGGTATAGAGGAGCGGCCGGCCGGGAGAGTTCCAGCGCCCCCCGACCATCTTGCTCCCCTCGCCGTCCAGCAGCCGCGCGTAAGCCGGCGGTGTCAGCCGCCAGACGACGGCCATCAGCCGTAGACGCCGTGGGCAATGCGCACGAGGAGGGCCTCCACCTCGCGCGCGCCCGCGTCGGTTTCTGCCAGGTCGAGCGGCACGCGATCGTCCAGCGCGGGATTTGGAAGCGCCAGGAACTTGCGCGCGAATCCGGCATCGCCAAACGTCTTCGTCGCGGCCTCGGTGATGCGCAAGAAACGCGCGATTGCATCGGACTCGGCCGGCTTCAGGGGTTCGCCGTTGGCCAGTCGACGATTGAACGTCCGCTCGGGTATGACCCGAAACACCTGCTTCGCGCCGAGAACGCCGCGGTCGATGAGCTTCTTGACCCGCCGGGCCTCCACTCCGCGCACGATCTCTTCGTGAAGAAACGGGCGTTCTTCTTCGGCAAGCCCGGGTGCTGCAGTGCTCAGTCCGCCCTGCTTCGGGCGCTTGCTCCGGCCCGCCATGGTCATGCTCCAAAACCGAATGGAGCGAATATGGCAGAAGCCGGCATTTGCCGCAAATATCAAGGCAAATGGCCGAAGACGCGGGGCTAACTTCCCTTCGCCATCTCCCGCAGCCTGAATTTCTGGATCTTCCCGGTCGATGTCCTCGGTATCTCGGCGAAGACGATGGCGCGGGGGACCTTGTAGCGGGCGAGGTTCTTCCGCGCGTGCTCGATCAGCTCGTCGGCGGTGGCGATGGCGCCCGGTTTCAGCTCGACAAAGGCGCAGGGGCTCTCGCCCCAGGTCCCGTCGGGCTTCGCTACCACCGCGACGACCGCCACCGCGGGGTGCTTGTAAAGCGCCTCCTCCACTTCGATCGAGGAGATGTTCTCACCGCCCGAGATGATGATGTCCTTCGAGCGGTCCTTGAGCTGGATGTAGCCGTCGGGATGCAGCACGCCGAGGTCGCCGGAATGAAACCAGCCGTCCTTCAGGGCGGCAGCGGTGGCCGATGGATTCTTCAGGTAGCCCTTCATCACGATGTTGCCGCGGAAGAAGACTTCGCCGAGCGTCTCGCCATCGGCCGGCACCGGCCGCATCGTTTCCGGATCGAACACGCCGAGGTCCTCCAGCGCCGGATAGCGCACGCCCTGGCGCGCCTTCCGCGCCGCCTGGCCGGCGGCGTCGAGCGAGTCCCACTCGCCCTTCCATTCGTTGACGACCGCCGGGCCATAAGTCTCGGTCAGCCCGTAGACATGTGTCACCCCGAAGCCTGCCGCGGCCATCGCGGCGAGCACCGCCTCGGGCGGCGGCGCGGCGGCGGTCAGGAACTCGACCGTCTGCGCGAAAGGCCGCTTGTCGGCCTCCGGTGCATTGACCAGCGTCCCCATCACCACCGGCGCGCCGCAGAGATGCGTGACGCCGTGCTCGGCGATCGCGGCGTAGATCGCCCTTGCGCGCACCCAGCGGAGGCACACATGCGTGCCCGCCACCGCCGCGATCGCCCAGGGGAAGCACCAGCCGTTGCAGTGGAACATCGGCAGCGTCCAGAGATAGACGATGTCGCGTCGCGTCTGGCCGGGCCCCATGTTGCCGGCAAGCGCGTTCGCGTAGCACATCAGCGCCGCGCCGCGATGGTGGTAGACGACGCCCTTCGGATCGCCGGTCGTCCCCGACGTATAGTTCAGGCTGATCGCATCCCATTCGTCGGCCGGCATCCGCCAGGGAAAATCCGGATTGCCTTCGGCGAGCAGCGCCTCATAGTCCAGCGTGCCGATGCGCTCGCCTTTCGCGGCAGGGGCGTCCGGCGGATATTCGGGATCGTCGAAGTCGATCACGAGCGGCTTGCGCGCCGAACGCTTCAGCGCTTCGGCCATGACCGCGGAAAACTCGCGGTCGACGATGACCACGTTCGATTCCGCATGGTCGAGCTGGAAGGCGATGACCGCCGCGTCGAGCCGCGTGTTGATCGCATGCAGAACGGCGCTCAGCATCGGCACGCCGTAATGCGCCTCCAGCATCGGCGGCGTATTCGCAAGCATCACCGAGACCGTGTCGCCGATCCCGACGCCGCGCTTCTCAAGCGCCGAGGCGAGCCTCCGGCAACGCGCGAAAAACGCCGAATAGCTCGTCCGCTGCCCGCCATGCACCACCGCCACGCGCTCCGGAAATGTCCGCGCCGTGCGCTCAAGAAACGCGAGCGGCGTCAGCGGCTGGAAATTGGCCGCGGTTCGTGGAAGCTCGTCATTGTAGGCGGAGCGGCTCAAGGCGACGCCTCCGGTGTCTCGCGCTATCCGCCTTCGCCGGTCGCAACGGGGAGCCCCTGCAGCCGCTCGGCTATCCGCTCGAGACGTATCGCCGCCCGGTTCAGTCCCTCGGCAAAGTTCTGCTCCAGTCCGTCGATGCGCATGGCGGTGTCGGTGCGGCTGTCCTTCAGGCTCTGCACGTCCTGCTCGGCGCGCCTCAGCTTCTGCTCGGCGTCGCCGAGACGGTCCGTCATCAGGATGCCCGCCATGACCATCAGGCGCTGGTCGCCGATCTCGCCCAGCACGCCGCGCAGCTCGTTGATCGCCTCGTCGAAGCGCGTGCCGAGCTCGGCCACATGGTCTTCCTCGCCGTCCTCGCAGGCCATCCGGTAGACGCGCCCGTTCACGGTGAGATTGACCTGCGCCATCAGCTCTCCTCCTCGTCGGCCAGCACTCCGCGCACCGTCTCGATCGCGGTGTCGAGACGGCGCGATACGTCGCGGTTGATCGTCTCGAGCTTCGCCGCGCGCGCTTCCGCCTGGTCGAGCGTCTCCGCGAGCCGGGCGCGGTCCGAGGTGAGCATCTGCACTTCTTCCGCCAGCCCGTCGGCGCCGACCGCGAGCGACAGGCGCTCCTCCACGGCATGCTCCAGGCCCTGCAGGGCCGCCTCAAGCCGCCTTACTGCTGTTTCCATCGCCGATGGCATCCGCCGCGCATGCCTCTTCGCGGACCTCGATCGGTCCGTTCCGCCGCCCCCGGCCAGTGATTTGTATCGGAACGGTCCGCGCAATCAAGCGCTTGCGGGAGGAAAATTCAGCGATACTTGAAGGGCACGGACGCATGCGCCCGGCAGCGGCGCTTCCCTCGGCCATCGTGGGTGACCGCAGATCGGGCAAATGCCTCCGCCGCAGGCAGCGGGAACCAGAACGTCTCATGTTTTCTTGACGGTGCGTTCGCGTCGGCACTTGTCGCGAGGCCGCGCGCTCGTATCTGTCGTGCATCGGCGTGACATCGGCGAAGGCGGAGATTCTTCGTGGATTGCGCGTTGTCAGGGGCCCGGCTGGATGTCGTGAATGCGGCAAGCCGGCGGGCAATTGAGGAGCCCCCATGATTTCCTTCACGCTCAACGGCGAGCAGCGTTCTGTCGACGTTGCTCCTGAAACTCCCCTTCTCTGGGTCATCCGCGAAACCATCGGCTTGACCGGCACCAAATTTGGCTGCGGCATCGCGCAGTGCGGCGCATGCACGGTGCACGTCGACGGGATGACGCGCCGCTCCTGCGTCACCCCGGTGGCGACTGTCGAAGGCTCCGACATCGTCACGATCGAGGGACTGGCCGGCGCGGAGAGCGACGCGGTGAAGGCGGCTTGGGCCTCGATCGACGTGCCGCAGTGCGGCTACTGCCAGTCCGGGCAAATCATGTCGGCAGTGAATCTCCTGCAGAACATCCCGCAGCCGACCGACGCCAACATCGACGGCGCCATGGCGGGCAATATCTGCCGCTGCGCCACCTACCATCGGATCCGGCTCGCCATCCACGACGCCGCCAGTCGGATGGAGGGCTGAGCCATGCTGATCGAGAAGATCACCCCGTCACGCCGCGCCTTCCTCGCCGGCTCCGCCGGACTGGTCGTCGGGTTCTACCTCGCGCCGCTCGGACCGGCGCGCGCCGCGATTTCCGTCAAGGCCGGCATCCCCGCCGACGCACAGGGCGCACAATTCGCCCCGAACGCCTTCGTCCGCATCGCGCCGGACGACACCGTGAGCGTCGTCTGCAAGCACATCGAGATGGGCCAGGGTCCCTACACCGGGCTCACGACCATCGTCGCGGAAGAGCTTGACGCCGACATGGCGCAGATGCGCGCCGTGGCCGCGCCCGCCAACGACGAACTCTACAAGAACCTCGCCTTCGGCACGATGGGAACGGGCGGCTCGACCGCCATCGCCAACAGCTACGACCAGCTCCGCCACGCCGGCGCGACGGCGCGGGCGATGCTGGTAGCGGCCGCGGCGGCGGAATGGGGCGTGCCCGCGGCTGAGATCACGGTCTCCGCTGGCCGCATCGTCCACGCCGCCTCCAGCCGCGAGAGCGGCTTCGGCGCGCTTGCCGAGAAGGCCGCGAAAGTCACGCTCGCAGCCGAAGCGCCGCTGAAGGACCCGAAGGACTTCAAGCTGATCGGCAGCGACATCCATCGCCTCGACACTGCGGTGAAGCTGAACGGCACGGCCGTCTACACGATCGACATTTCCCTGCCCGACATGCTGACCGCGCTCGTCGTGCATCCGGAAGTCTTCGGGGCGACGGTCAAGAGCTTCGACGACAGCGAGACACGCAGGATCGCCGGAATCGTGGACGTGAAGGCGATCCCGCAGGGCGTTGCGGTCTACGCCGAGACCATGTGGGCGGCGCTGCAGGGTCGCGCCGCGCTGAAGATCGACTGGGACCTCTCGGGCGCCGAGACGCGCTCAAGCGCCGCGATCATCGCCGAGTACCAGGAGAAGGCGAAGAGCCAGGGTACGGTCGCCTCCGCCGAAGGCGACGTCGATGCGGCGCTCGCGAGCGCGGCGAAGACCGTTGAGGCGGAATACGTCTTCCCCTACCTCGCGCACGCGCCGATGGAGCCGCTCGACGGCGTGCTGGTGAAGGCCGACGACGGGACGGTGGACTTTTATTCCGGCGCGCAGTTCCCGACGAGCGATCAGGCGCTCATCGCGAAGACGCTTGGCCTTGAGCAGGGTCAGGTGCGCGTGCACGTGCAGTTCGCGGGCGGGAGCTTCGGTCGGCGCGCGCAGGCCGGATCGCCATACGCGGTGGAAGCGGCCGAGGTGTTCAAGGCGTCCGGCGGCGGGCGCCCGGTCAAGCATCTCTGGCTGCGCGAGGACGATATTCGCGGTGGTTGGTACCGTCCGATCTACGTGCACCGCCTGAAGGGCGGCATCGGCGCGGACGGCACGATCAGCGCCTGGGACCAGGTGGTGGTGGGCCAGTCGATCATGGCCGGCACGCCGTTCGAGGCGATGATCCAGAACGGCGTCGACCCGACATCGGTCGAGGGCGCGAGCGACCTGCCCTATTCGATCCCGAACAGACGCGTGTCGCTGCAGACGATGAAGACCGGCGTGCCGGTGCTCTGGTGGCGCTCGGTCGGCCACACGCATACCGGCTTCACGACGGAGACGTTCATCGACGAACTGCTGACGGCGGCCGGCAAGGACCCGCTTCAGGGCCGGCTCGATCTCCTGAAGGATGGTGATCGGCACATCGGCGTGCTGAAGCGCGTCGCGGAGATCGCGGACTGGGGCAAGCCGGTGGCAGAAGGGCGGGCGCGCGCCATCGCCGTCCACAAGAGCTTCGACACCTACGTGGCGGAAATCGCGGAAGTCTCGGACGACGGCAACGGGCTGCCGCGCGTCCATAAGGTCTGGGTCGCCGTCGATTGCGGTGTCCCCGTCAACCCGAACATCATCCGCGCGCAGATGGAAGGCGGCGTCGGGTATGGGCTCGGCGCGATCCTGTTCAGCGAGATCTCGCTCGGCGACAAGGGCGTGATCCAGCAGTCGAACTTCCACGACTATCGTTCGATCCGCATCAACGAGATGCCGGAAGTGGAAGTGGCGGTGATCGAATCGACCGAGAAGCCGACCGGCGTCGGCGAACCCGGCACGCCCCCGATCGGCCCGGCGGTCGCCAACGCCTGGCGGAAGCTGACCGGCCAGCCCGTTCGCCAGTTGCCTTTCCGTCCAGCCCCTCCTGCCGGGAGTCTTTCGTGAAGCATTTCCTCGGTCTTGCATTCGCCGCGGTCGGGCTCGGCCTCCTCTCCGTGCTGGCGTTCTCCTCCGCGCCGGGCGCGCAGGAGCAGGCGGCGCTCCGTCCTGCCGCGGAGTTCGATTCCATCGCCGACAAGAGCGCGCGGTCCGTCGCGCTCTTCGAGGAGGCGGGAAAGGTCATCCTGCATCCGCGCTGCGTGAACTGTCACCCGGCCGGCGACCGGCCGACCCAGGGCATGGCGATGCGGCCGCACGAGCCGCCGGTATTTCGCGGCGACGCCGACTTCGGCCTCGTCGGCATGACCTGCAACACCTGCCACGGCCCCGCCAACGTACCGCTCGCCAACCAGGCGGATGACATCAAGAGCATCCCCGGCAACCCGAAATGGCACCTTGCGCCGATCGAGATGGCTTGGCAGGGAAAGTCGCTCGCCGAGATCTGCACCCAGCTCAAGGATCCGGCCCGCAACGGCAACCGCACCCTCGACCAGATCCTCGACCACATGGCGCACGACGACCTCGTCGGCTGGGGCTGGAACCCGGGGGCGGGGCGCGAACCGGCTCCCGGCACGCAGGACGCCTTCGGCGCGCTGATCAGGTACTGGGTGGATACCGGCGCCGTCTGCCCGACCTGATCGCGGCTGACGCCCTTCGAATTGACTCGAAGGGTCAAGCTGATATCAGTGCCGCCGCAATCCGGGCGTTAGGCGGATAAACGCCTTCGCGGCGTAGTCGCGAAGCGCCTTTTCACGGCGGTAGATCATGACCGATGCTGTCAGCACAAAGACGATGGCAAACGCCATCCGCGCCCTCGCCATGGACGGGGTCGAGCAGGCGAAATCCGGCCACCCCGGCATGCCGATGGGCATGGCGGACGTGGCGACCGTGCTCTTCACCCGCTACCTGAAATTCGATCCTGCCGACCCGCACTGGCCCGACCGCGATCGCTTCGTGCTCTCCGCCGGGCATGGCTCGATGCTCCTCTACTCGCTCCTCTACCTGACCGGTTATGCCGGAATGCAGCTCGACGACCTGAAGCACTTCCGGCAGCTCCACTCGAAGACGCCGGGCCATCCGGAGAGCTTCATGACCCCCGGCGTGGAGACGACCACCGGCCCGCTAGGCCAGGGCGTCGCCACCTCGGTCGGCATGGCGCTGGCGGAGCGGATGCTGGCGGCGGAGTTCGGCGAGGATATCGTCGACCATCACACCTTCGTGCTCTGCTCCGACGGCGACCTGATGGAGGGCGTCAGCCAGGAGGCGATCGCGCTCGCCGGGCATCTGAAGCTGAACAAGCTGATCTTCCTCTTCGACGACAACGGCATCTCTATCGACGGGCCGCTGACGCTGGCGGATTCCGTCGACCAGGTGGCGCGCTTCAAGGCGGCGGGCTGGAACGCCGTCGGCATCTCGGGGATGAACCAGGAGGCCGTCTCGGAGGCGATCGACGCAGCGCTGAAGTCCGACCGCCCGAGCCTGATCGCGTGCAAGACGGTCATCGGCTACGGCGCGCCGAAGAAGGCCGGAACTGCCAAGGCGCATGGCGAGGCGCTCGGCGCGGAGGAGCTGGCTGGCGCAAAGCGCGCGCTCGAATGGAATTATGGGCCGTTCGAGATTCCCGAGGACATCCTGAAGGCCTGGCGCGATGCGGGCGCGCGAGGCCAGCCGGCACACGCCGAATGGAAGAAGCGCTTTGCGGCGAAGGACGCGACGGCGCGCGGTGAGTTCGAGCGGCGCTTCGCGCGGAAGCGTCCGGCTGCGCTCGCCGGGACGTTCGCTGCGCTGAAGGACAAGATCGCGGCGGAGAAGCCGACGCTTGCAACCCGCAAGTCGAGCGAGATGGTGCTGGAGGCGATCGTGCCGGCGATGCCGGAGCTGGTGATCGGCTCCGCCGACCTGACGCCTTCGAACAACACCCTGACGAAACAGGCCGTCTCGGTGAAGCCCGGCGACTATTCCGGCCGCTACATCCACTATGGCATCCGCGAGCACGGCATGGCCGCGGCGATGAACGGCATCGCCATGCACGGCGGCATGCAGCCGGCCGGCGCGACCTTCTTCGTGTTCACCGACTACGCCCGCCCGGCGATGCGCATCGCGGCACTCGCCTCGATCCCGGTCGTCTACGTGATGACGCACGATTCCATTGGCCTCGGCGAGGACGGGCCGACACACCAGCCGGTCGAGCATCTGGCGGCGCTTCGCTGCATGCCGAACATGCGCGTGTTCCGGCCGGCTGACACGATGGAGACGGCGGAGTGCTGGCAGCTTGCGCTGGAGCGCATCGACGGGCCGACCGTGCTGGCGCTTACCCGGCAGAACCTGACGCCGTCGCGCGCGTCCGCAGGGAAGGCGAACCTCTGCGCCCAGGGCGCCTACGAGATCTCCCCGGCCTCGGCCAAGCCGCTCGCGACGATCTTCGCCAGCGGCTCCGAAGTCGAGCTCGCGATCGCCGCACAGAAGCTCCTGGCCGAAAAAGGCATCGCCGCCCGCGTCGTCTCGGTGCCGTCGCTCGAGCTGTTCCTCGCCCAGCCTGAGGACTACCGGCGCTCGGTCATCGGCGACGCGCCGGTGAAGCTCGCGGTCGAGGCCGCGGTGCGCTTCGGCTGGGATGCGATCATCGGCTCCGACGGGCTCTTCGTCGGCATGCACAGCTTCGGCGCCAGCGCGCCCTACAAGGACGTCTACAAGAATTTCGGCATCACCGCCGAGGCAGTGGCCGACGCCATCGCCAAGCGGCACAACGCTTGATCATCGAGGTAGCACCATGACCGTCAGGGTAGGCATCAACGGCTTCGGCCGCATCGGGCGCAACATCCTCCGCGCCATCATAGAATCCGGCCGCACCGACATCGAGGTCGTCGGCCTGAACGACCTCGGCCCGGTGGAGACGAACGCCCACCTGCTCCGCTACGATTCCGTGCACGGCCGGTTTCCGCACGCGGTGAAGGTCGCCGGCGACACGATCGACGCGGGGCGCGGCCCGATGAAGGTGACGGCGATCAAGAATCCGGCCGAGCTTCCGTGGAAGGAGCTGAAGGTCGACATCGCGCTCGAATGCACCGGCATCTTCACCGCCAGGGACAAGGCCGCGGCGCACCTGACCGCCGGCGCGAAGCGCGTGCTGATCTCGGCGCCGGGCGAAGGGGCCGACCTCACCGTCGTCTACGGCGTCAACGACGACAAGCTCGGCAAGGACCACGTCATTGTCTCCAACGCTTCCTGCACCACCAACTGCCTGGCTCCGGTCGTCTCCGTCATGCACAAGGCCATCGGCGTCGAGCACGGCTTCATGACGACGATCCACTCCTACACCGGCGACCAGCCGACGCTCGACACGATGCACAAGGACCTTTACCGGGCCCGCGCGGCGGCGCTGAACATCATCCCGACGACCACCGGCGCGGCGAAGGCCGTCGGCCTGGTGATCCCGGAGCTGAACGGCAAGCTCGACGGCGCCTCGATGCGCGTTCCGACCCCGAACGTCTCGCTGGTCGATTTCAAGTTCGTTGCGAAGAAGGCGACGACGGTCGAGGAGGTGAACAACGCGGTCTACGAGGCGGCGAAGTCGAACCGGCTCGGCGGCATCCTCGGCTGGACCAAGGAGCCGCTGGTCTCCTCCGACATCAACCACGACCCGCACTCGGCGACCTTCGCCGTCGACCAGACGAAGGTAATGGGCGGCAACTTCGTCCGCGTCGTCGCCTGGTACGACAATGAGTGGGGCTTCTCGAACCGGATGGTCGATACGACTGTCGCGATGGGCAAGCTCGGATAGACGGACACATTTGCCTGTCGTCATTGCCGGGCTTGACCCGGCAATCCGTCCCGCAGCGGTGCCGGCGGGTCAGGAACGGTCACGGAATGGATGCCCGGACCAAGTCCGGGCGCGACGACGCCTGAGGCTGCCTCACCTGAATAGATACAGGTAGTAGCGGTCCTCCGGGACACCCGCAGGCGCTGCGACCCTGAACTCTTCCAGCGCGGGCAGCCTCTGGTCGCTCGCCACGATTGCGCCGGGGGCAAGCAGCGGCAAGATTTCCGGGCCGAGCCAGGCGGCGAAGCGCAGATTGCGGTCGTCGTCGCCGGTGCCGATGTCGGAGTGCAGGAACGCGACCTTTTCGGCGAAGCGCGGGCGGCTTGCCGGCAGCGTCTCTTCGAGGTTTCCGACGATCAACCGGTCCGCGGGCGGCGTGGAAGCCGGGTGGGCCGCGGGACTGCGCTCGAAGACGTAAATGTCCCGCTCCGGCAGGCGGGCGCGGAGGTGATCGAAGCTCCGCCCGTTGCCGAGCCCGAGTTCCACCACGACGCCGGGAACCGCCGCGATCTCCCCGACCGCCCAGTCGAGGCAGGCGCGCTGCGCCTCCAGCCGGCGGATGGCCTTGTCGAGGCGCGTCAAGGCGTTCGCGGATTGCTGCACGGGGGTCTCCGTTTCCCCCTGATCGGCAAGCCGCCGGCCTCTGTCAACCGCCCGCCTTGGATGATAAGACGCGCGCGTTCAATTCTGGTGATGGGCCGAGATGGCGTTTCGAACACTGAAGGATGCGGGCGACCTGAAGGGCAGGCGCGTGCTGCTCCGCGTCGACCTGAACGTGCCGGTGAAGGACGGCGTCGTGACCGATGCCACGCGGATCGAGCGCGTGGCGGGGACGATAAAGCTATTGTCGGACAAGGGCGCCAAGGTCGCCCTGCTCGCCCATTTCGAGCGCCCGAAGGGGAAACGCGTTCCGGAAATGTCGCTCGAGCCGATCGCGCCCGCGGTCGCCGAGATCGTCGGCCGCCCGGTCAGGTTCGTCGACGATTGCATCGGGCCGCAGGCCGAGGCCGCGGTCGCGAAGCTCGGCGACGGCGGCATCGTGCTTCTTGAAAACACGCGCTTCCATGCCGGCGAGGAGGAGAACGATCCGGCCTTCGCCGCCGCGCTCGCCAAGGTCGGCGACATCTACGTGAACGACGCCTTCTCCGCCGCGCACCGCGCGCATGCCTCCACCGAGGGCATCGCGCACATCCTTCCGGCCTATGCCGGCCTCGCCATGCAGGAGGAGCTTGAGGCGCTGGAGAAGGCGCTCGGCCATCCGCAGCACCCGGTCGTCGCCATCGTCGGGGGCGCAAAGATTTCGTCGAAGCTGGAGCTGCTCTCCAACCTCATCCGCAAGGTCGACGCGCTGGTCATCGGCGGCGGCATGGCGAACACCTTCATGGCGGCGACGGGAGCGGAGATCGGCAAGTCGCTGAACGAACCGGACCTGCAGGCGACGGCGAAGCAGATCATGCACGACGCGGTTGAGGCCGGCTGCGCCATCGTGCTCCCGACGGACGTGGTGGTGGCCGAAGCCTTCGCCGCGAACGCGCCGCACCGGACCGTCGACGCCGACAAGGTTCCGAAGGAAATGCTGATCCTCGACGCCGGCGAGAAGACCGTTGCTGCGATCAACCAGTGGGTCGACAAGGCGAAGACGCTGGTCTGGAACGGCCCGCTCGGCGCCTTCGAGAAGGAGCCGTTCGACCGCGGCACGGTTGCGGCCGCGAAGCATGCGGCGGAGCGCACGCGCCAGGGAACACTTCTCTCCGTCGCCGGAGGCGGCGACACCGTCTCGGCGCTGAACCACGCAGGCGTAGCTGGGGATTTCAGCTACGTCTCGACTGCCGGCGGCGCCTTCCTCGAATGGCTGGAGGGCAAGCCTTTGCCGGGCGTCGAGGCGCTTCGCGCCGAGGGCAAGAACCAACGCTAATATTCATCAAGAAGGGAGAACAGCCATGAGCGAACGGCTGGAAGACATCGCGATCAGGATGGTCGCCGAGGGGAAGGGAATTCTCGCCGCGGACGAGAGCACCGCGACGATCGGGAAGCGCTTCGATTCGATCAAGATCGGGAACACTGAGGAGAACCGCCGCGACTATCGCGAGATGATGTTCTCGGCGGCCGAGGCGATGAAGGGCCACGTCTCGGGCGTCATCCTCTACGACGAGACGCTCCGGCAGAAGGCGAAGAACGGCAAGCCGCTGGTCGATCTCATCAGCGCGGCGGGCGCGGTTTCCGGCATCAAGGTCGATGCCGGCGCGCAGGACCTTGCCGGCTTTCCGGGCGAGAAGATCACCGAAGGCCTCGACGGGCTGCGCGGCAGGCTGAAGGAATATTACGGCCTCGGCGCGCGCTTCGCGAAGTGGCGGGCGGTCATCACCATCGGCGACAATGGGCGCCCGAGCTGGACCTGCATCCATTCCAACGCGCAGGCGCTCGCGCGCTATGCCGCGCTCTGCCAGGAGGCGGGGATCGTCCCGATCGTTGAGCCGGAAGTGCTGATGGACGGGCCGGACGCGAAGCACACGATCGACCGCTGCTACGAGGTGACGGTGACGACGCTGCAGGAAGTCTTCCGCCAGCTGCATTTCGCCAGGGTCAATTTCGAAGGCATGGTGCTGAAGCCGAACATGATCGTGCCCGGCCAGCTTTCCGGCACGAAGGCGAGCGTCGAGGAAGTGGCGGAGAAGACGGTGAAGGCGCTGAAGGCGACGGTCCCGCCGGCCGTGCCCGGCATCGCCTTCCTCTCCGGCGGACAGTCAGACGTGGATGCGACCGCGCATCTCTCCGCCATGAACGCCATGCATGACCTCCCCTGGAAGCTCACCTTCTCCTACGGGCGCGCGTTGCAGGCGGCGGCGCTGCAGGCCTGGGGCGGCAAGGCGGAGAACCTCAAGGCCGCGCAGGACGCCTTCGCGCATCGGGCGAAAATGAACGGCCTCGCGGCGACCGGCGGATGGAAGCAGGAGATGGAAACGAAGGCCGCCTGAAAAGCCGCCGTGCTGAAGAGCGCCGGGCTGAAGAGCGCCGGGCTGAAAAGCGCCGGCCCGAAAAACGCCGGAATGACGGGGTGGAACGGACACCCGTTCCCTTGAATACCCGGTCATGACGGACAGCACCGAAGGCCCGCGTCTCTTTCTCGTGACGCCGCCCCGTATCGAGGCGGAGCGCTTCGCGCCGCGCCTTGCGGAAGCGCTCGCCGGCGGCGATGTCGCTGCCGTGCTCATCGCGAGCGAAGGCGGCGCGGACACGGCCGGCGCCCTCGTGCCGCTCATCCAGAAGGCGGGCGCCGCCGCGCTCGTGCTCGACGACACCAGGCTCGCCGGGCACGTCCAGGCCGACGGCGTCCACGTCGAGGGCGGCATCGAGGACCTTCGCCTCGTCGTGCAATCGCTGCGGCCGAAGCGGATAGTCGGGGCGGGCAATCTTGCGTCGCGCGACGCAGCGATGCTCGCCGGTGAGCGCGACATCGACTATCTCCTGTTCGGCCGCCCGCATGGCGACTCCCACGATAGCGCGCATCCGAAATCGCTCGAGCTTGCCGAGTGGTGGTCGGAGCTGATGCAGATTCCGGCCGTCATCATGGCGGGCAGGACGATTGACAGCGTTGCCGAAGCGGCAGGGACCGGCGCGGAATTCGTGGCGCTGCACGACGCCGTCTGGACGCATGGCGGCGGGCCTGGCGAGGCGGTGCGCATCGCGCAGGCCATGCTGAGCGCCGCGGCCCGCCGGGCGGCGTGAGGCCCACGATGCGGCTCGCGCTCGCTGCGCTTATTGCCCTGGCGGTTGCAAGCCCGGCCGCCGCCCAGGAGGCCGGGGCGCCAGCTTCGCTCGACCAGCGCATAGACCAGGGAATGGCGCGCCCCTCCGACAACGGCATGGTGCCGGAATCGCTCGCGCCACCCCCCGCGCCCGCCGCGCCGGATGACGCGGACGCCTCGCTCGAAGTCCCGACCGGTCCTTCGCGGCTTCACACCACGCTCGATCCGCCCGACATCGAGCAACGCATCGACAAGGGGATGACCGCCGCCGGAGAGCAGTCGACGCTCCCGCCCGACTACGCCTTCGGCGCGTTTCAGCGCGGCTGGTTCCTGACCGCGTTCTCGATGGCGCTCGATCGCGCCAAGGCGGGCGATGCCGCCGCGCAGACGCTGCTCGGCGTGCTGCTGTCGCGCGGCCTCGGCGTAAAGCCGGATCTGGCGGCCGCCGCCGACTGGTATGGACTCGCGGGAAAGTCCGGCGACCGCGAAGCGCTTTACGCGCTTGGCCAGCTCTATCTCGACGGTCAGGGCGTGCCGCAGGACCCCGTGAAGGCCGCGGACTTCTTCCGGCAGGCGGCCGACCTCGGGCACGCCGGCGCGGCGCGCGAGCTCGGCTATCTCCTTCTGCAGGGCAAGGGCGAGGAGAAGAACGCCATGCTCGCGGCGGCCTATCTGCGGCGCGCGGCGGGCTATGGCGACATGGACGCGCAATACACGCTCGCCGGGCTCTATGTCGAAGGCGTCGGCGTCGTCGGCGACGACGCGCAGGCTGCCCGCTGGTTCGCCGAGGCGGCCAATAACGGCCATGTCGGAGCAGAGGTCGAATACGGGATCATCCTGTTCAACGGCAAGGGCGTGAAGAAGGACGAGGCGGCCGCCGCCTACTGGTTTGCGCGCGCCGCCAATGCCGACAATCCCGCCGCCCAGCTCAGGCTCGCCCGCCTGCTGGCGGACGGCCGCGGCGTCGCCGCCGACCCTGCCGCCGCGGCACGCTGGTACCTGATCGCCAAGGACCACGGTCTCGACGACGATTTCATGGAGGACTGGATGCGGCGGCTTGGCCAGAAGGAACTCGACACGGCGCGGGCGGCGGCGGACGCGTGGTCCAAGGTCGGAACGCGATTGCAAGCGGCGGTTACCCCCCTGCCCGCTCGCGAGCCGGTGGACAGGCAAGTCGAGTAGCAGTATATGCCGGCCGCCTTGCCGCGCCCCTCAATGATAGCGGGCACCCGCGAGGCATGGACCTTAAGGCGCAGCAACCCCCGACTGGACGACGCTCCGCGATTGTCGAATCCCCGGTCGAGCGAGGCAAGGAAAGGCTTGTAGACACTTGCAGGTCATCGTCCGGGAGAACAACGTCGATCAGGCGCTGAAGGCGCTGAAGAAGAAGATGCAGCGCGAGGGCATCTTTCGCGAGATGAAGCTTCGCGACCACTACGAGAAGCCCTCCGAGAAGAAGACGCGCGAGAAGGCGGAGGGGGTGCGCCGGACCCGCAAGCTCGCCCGCAAGCGCGCGCAGCGCGAGGGCCTCATCCCCAGCAAAAGCCGCGAGCATTGATCTTTTCTCTTCGTTCCACGTTACATTCCGTGGCCGATTCCCCCATACTCGCTGTCACGAACGTTGAGCTGAAGATGCGCGCTGTCATTTCCCGCCTTCCGACTGCCTGCCTGGCGTTCGCGCTGGCGCTGCCGCTGGCGGCTTGCCAGACGGGAATCGCCAATATCCCCGTCTCCGTCGATGCCGCGACCGGTTCGGAGGCGAACATCGCTTCGCTCTCCGACGTGATCGCGCGCGAGCCGAGCAATCCGGAGGCCTACAACGTGCGCGGCTCGGCCTTCGGCCGCGCCGGCCGCTACGACGAGGCGATGGCGGACTTCAACAAGGCGATCGAGCTCAACCCGAACTTCGCGCGCGCCTACTTCAACCGCGCGCTGATATATCGGCGGAACGGCGACACGCAGCGCGCGCTTGCGGACTACAATGCCGCCGTGACCGCCGACCCGCGCTACGCTCCCGCCTATGTCGGGCGCGGCAACATGTATCGCCAGAACGGCCAGGTCGATCTGGCGCTTGCCGACTACAACGCGGCAATCCAGCTCGACCGCACGGATCCACAGGCTTTCTACAATCGCGGCCTCGTCTATCAGGCGCAGAGCCAGCATCAGCCGGCGATCGAGGACTTCACCACCGCCATCGGCCTCTCGCCAAAATCGCCGGAGCCCTACAACGGCCGCGGCCTCTCCTATCTGGCGGTCGGCGACGCGCGCACCGCGCTCGACGATTTCAACGAGGCGGTGAAGCTTGACCGCGACAGCTATATCGCCTGGACAAACCAGGGCCTCGCGCTCGAGCAGCTTGGCGACCGGCAGAAGGCCAACGCCGCCTTCGCCCGCGCCGCGAACCTCAACCAGAGCTACGCACCGGCGCGCGACGGCATGCGGCGGACGATGGGCAAGGCATAACCGTTCCGGCGGTCACGATCCGCCTGTTACGCCTTCCAGCTTCAGAAAGCCGAGAACGATCGGCCAGAGGCCGCGGTCCCAGAGATCGCTGTGCGCGCCGCCGTCGATGATGGCGAGCTTCTTCGGCTCATGCGCCAGCGCAAAGAGCCGCCGCCCCATCTCGACCGGCACCACCTTGTCATCCGTGCCGTGGACGACGAGCAGCGGTTCGTCGACCTTCAGGATCGCCTCGCGCGACAGGAACGGGTCACGCATCAACAGGCTCGTCGGCACCCACGGATAAGTGGCGGCAGCGATATCGAGCGCCGCTGTGAACGGCGCTTCGAGCACGAGCGCGCGGCCGGCCCGCTCGGAGGCGACGTAGGTAGCGACGGCCGTGCCGAGCGATTCGCCGTAGACCACGATGTCCGGCGTCTTCTTCGCCAGCCAGTCGAAGATCTCCAGCCCGTCGGAGAAGAGCGCGGTCTCGCTCGGGTCTCCACCGCTTCCCGGATAGCCGCGATAGCTGACCGCGAGCAGGCCGAAGCCGGAATCCAGGATCTGCCTGAAGCGCGGCGCCCGGCCCGAGACGTTTCCGGCGTTGCCGTGGAAGTAGAGGATCGTCGGGCGCCCGGGCGCGGGCGCGCCGTACCAGCCGGTCAGATCCGCTCCGTCCCTGACCCGGATCGTGACCACCTCAACCTGCGCCAGCCCCTTCTCCGAAGGCGTCGCAAGCACCCCGCCCGGCTCGAACACATAGCTGCGCTGGAAGGCGTAGAGGTAGCAGCAGGCGATGAGATAGACGGCCGCGGCGAGGGCAACGAGAAAGCCGGCGGCCCGAAAGACAAACCTCCGCGCGTCGTTGCTCCGCGGTCCGCTGGCCACGTTCTACAGCGCCTTGACGATGTCCTCGGTCATCTTCTTGGCGTCGCCGAAGAGCATCATCGTGTTCGGCTTGTAGAACAGGGTATTGTCGATGCCGGCGTAGCCGGAGGCGAGCGAGCGCTTGACGAAGAGGCAGGTCGCCGCCTTGTCCACATCGAGGATCGGCATCCCGAAGATCGGCGAGGTCTTGTCGTCGCGCGCCGCCGGATTGGTCACGTCGTTGGCGCCGATCACGTAGGCGACGTCGGTCTGGGCGAATTCCGAGTTGATGTCTTCGAGCTCGAACACGTCGTCGTAGGGGACGTTCGCCTCGGCCAGAAGCACGTTCATGTGGCCCGGCATGCGGCCGGCGACCGGATGGATGGCGTATTTCACCTCCACGCCCGCCGCCTTCAGCTTGTCGCCCATCTCGCGGAGCGCGTGCTGCGCCTGCGCCACCGCCATGCCGTAGCCCGGCACGACGATGACCTTTGTCGCGTTCTTCATCAGGAACGCCGCATCCTCGGCGGAGCCCTGCTTCACCGTCTTGTCGCCGGTGTCGCCAGCCGGCCCGGCCGTCTCCCCGCCGAAGCCACCGAGGATGACGGAGACGAAGCTGCGGTTCATCCCCTTGCACATGATGTAGGACAGGATGGCGCCCGACGAGCCGACCAGCGCGCCGGTGATGATCAGCGCCGTGTTGCCGAGCGTGAAGCCGATGCCCGCCGCCGCCCAGCCGGAATAGGAATTCAGCATCGAGATCACGACCGGCATGTCGGCTCCGCCGATCGGCACGATGAGCAGCCCGCCGAAGGCGAGCGACAGGAGCACGATGAGCCAGAAGGCGAGATGGCTTTCGGTCGAGGCAAGCCGGTAGATGAAGACGACGATCAGCACCGCCAGCGCGATGTTGATGACATGCCGGGCGGGCAGCAGGATCGGCTTCCCCGACATCCGTCCGTCGAGCTTCAGGAAGGCGATGATGGAGCCGGTGAAGGTGATCGCGCCGATCGCGACGCCGATCGACATTTCCACCAGCGCCTGGCCGTGGATGTCGCCGAGCGTACCGATGCCGAAGGCTTGCGGGGCATAGAGCGCAGCGGCGGCGACGAGCACGGCCGCGAGACCCACCAGCGAGTGGAACGCCGCGACGAGCTGCGGCATCGCCGTCATCGGAATGCGCCGCGCGATGACAGCGCCCGTTGCGCCACCTGCGCCCATCGCGATGACGATGAAGAGCCAGCCGAAGAAGCCCGCCGGCGGCGCGCCGGAGAGCGTGGTGAGGATGGCGAGCGCCATGCCCACCATGCCGAACATATTGCCCTGCCGGCTCGTCTCCGGATGCGACAGGCCGCGCAGCGCCAGGATGAAGAGCACGCCCGAGACGAGATAGAGGAAGGCGGTGAGGCTGGCGCTCATGGAGTGTCATCCTCGATTGCCCGCTGGAGAGCGGCAATCAATTGAGGAATGTCGTCACGCACCGTTTTCACAACGATATCGATTCGAATTCTGCGGTAGTCGTGAACAAGACGATGGCGCATGGCGATCATGTCGTCCCAAGGAATATCGCTACGCTCTGCCCGCACGCCAACCGAGACTTGATTGGCCGCCTCCCCGATCGTCTGAAGAGCGCGAAGCAATGCCTGGACCTTTGTCTCGTCGGAGACAACGGCTGCGACGTCTGCGGACGCGAAAACACGCGCTGCCATCTCCGCAAATCGAAGCATGTCTCCGAAGTATTCACGGTCCTCTTCCTCCATTAAAGCGGAATGAGATCGCGTTCCATTCGAGTGCGCATCGCCGGCCGTAGATCCTCGCGGAAGACAAACTCCACGCGCAAGTCGAGTTTGGCGGCGTCTCGAACGTCACGCTCGGCGCGGGAAATCTCGAACAGCGAGGGTGTCCGAATGATATCGACAAAGACATCTATGTCGCTGTCGGGTCTCGCCCCGCCGCGTGCGACGGATCCGACAAGCCCGACCATCCGCAATCCGTACTCCCGCTCGATGTGCTCGCGCTGCTCGCGCAGCTTGGCGAGGACCAACTCGCGATCGATCGTCATGCGCGCTCCTTCCGTCTGTACATCGCGAGCATGCGCTGCGTGACGAGGAAGCCGCCAAAAATGTTCACGCTGGCGAGCATCAGCGCCAGGAAGCCGAAGAGCCGCGCCAGAACAGTCCCTTCGCCCATCAGGTCGACGCCGACGGCGAGCAGCGCACCGACCACGATCACCGAGGAGATGGCGTTGGTGACGCTCATGAGCGGCGTGTGCAGCGCCGGCGTCACCGACCAGACGACGTAGTAGCCGACGAAGATCGCCAGCACGAAAATCGACAGCCGGAAGACGAACGGGTCGATCACGCCGCCCGAGGCGACATGCGCCGCGGCGCCCGCCGCGTCGAGGCTGGCGTCGTGCGCGAGCGCGATCTGCGCCGCCTGCTCCGCCGCGATGCGCGCCTGCTCCGCTGCCTGGCCGGCGGCCTGCGCCGCCTCCTGTGCGCGCTGCACGGCGGCGTTGAGGGTGTCGTTCTCCATCAGGCCTGACCTCCCCCGCCTTGCAGCGATGCAACCGTGAGCTTCGGCGCAAAAGCCTTGTGCACGATCGTGCCGTCGGCGGTCAGCAGCGTCGCGGCGACGATCTCGTCGTCGCGCTTGATGGCGAGCGCCTTCGTCGTCTTGTCGATCATCGGCTCTACGAAGGCATAGATGTTTCGCGCGAGGAGCGCCGAGGAGGACGCCGCGATCCGGCCGGCCACGTTCAGATAGCCGATGATCGCCACCCCGCCCACTTTCGCGACCTCACCGGGCACCGCTCCGGCGACGTTGCCGCCGCGCTCTACCGCGAGATCGACGATCACCGACCCGTCGGCCATCGACGCCACCATCTCGGCGCTCACGAGCTTCGGCGCGGGGCGGCCGGGGATGAGCGCCGTGGTGATGACGATGTCCTGCTTGGCGATGTGGTCCTTCACCAGTGCCGCCTGCTTCGCCTGATATTCCGCCGACATCGGCTTGGCGTAGCCGGCGGCCGTCTCGGCCTGCTTGAACTCCTCGTCCTCCACCGCGATGAACTTCGCGCCGAGCGAGGCGACCTGCTCTTTCGCGGCGGGCCTGACGTCGGTGGCGGTCACCACCGCGCCGAGACGCCGCGCCGTCGCGACCGCCTGCAGGCCTGCGACGCCCGCCCCCATGACGAAGACCCGCGCGGCGGGAACGGTCCCGGCCGCCGTCATCATCATCGGCATGGCGCGGCCGAAATGCGCCGCCGCCTCGATCACCGCCTGGTAGCCGGCAAGGTTGGCCTGGCTCGAAAGCACGTCCATCACCTGCGCGCGGGTGATGCGCGGGATGAGCTCCAGCGAAAAAGCCTGCAGGCCGGCCGCGGCAAGGCCCTGCAGCGCCGCCTCGTTGCCGTAGGGATCCATCAGCGCAACAACCGCCGCGCCGCTCTTGTAGCCGGAGAGATTTTCCGGCCGGCGGACTTTCAGCACCAGGTCCGCATCGGCAAGCGCCGCCTCGGCGGTCGGGGATATCTCCGCGCCGGCGTCCCGGTAGCGCGCGTCCGAAAGCCCCGCCGCCGTGCCCGCGCCCGCCTCGACCGCGACGCTCGCGCCGAGCGCCGCGAACTTCTTCACCGTTTCGGGCGTCGCCGCGACGCGCGGCTCGACCGACGAGTCTTCCTTCAGCACCGCGACGCGCATCGGATGCGCCCGCTAGCCGAGCGTCAGCGCCATTAACACGAATCCGAGGACCACCACGCCGACCAGCGGCGTGATGCTGCCCTTGCCCATGATCCCGATCGCCGCCGCGACCATCATCAGCACGATCATCAGCACGCCGAGCCAGAAGGCGTTGGCGGCAAGGCCGAACAGCGCCAGCGCCTGCACGATTGCGATGCAGGAAAGCGTCGTGACCTTGGTCAGCGCCACGAAGGCGGCGAAGGTCTTGCGGTGCTCCACGTAGTCCATCGGCGCGCCGAGCTCGACGGGTCCGGTGTGGGTGTGTTCGGCCATGATTTCCCCGACGCAAGCGGATTGGTGTTGCTGAGGCTTAACACAGGCCGTGAAAACGGAGCAACGTGCCCGGGTGCCGCATTCGGCGGGAATTCACCGCCTTCGGCGTCCTGGCGGCGCTCCCGGGGGATTTGTAACGGGACCACGGCGGCGGCTCTTGCAGCCGGCCGCGAAGCGCTCAAACCCCGTCGCGTGCCCCGAGCCCGGCCTCGACCAGCGCGTCCCGCTGCCGCTCCTCCAGCTTCGCGCGCTCGAACCCCTCGATCTCCGCTTCGAAGAGCTGGTGGAAATTCAGCTCCGCCTTCAGGTGCAGGAAAACCGCGCCCAAGCCGATTGCGGCGCGGTTCATCAGCACGAATTCGCGCGGGATGGTAAGGCGGCCGCTCGGTCGGAGCCCCTGCTTGACCTTCCACACCTCCTGCCGGCCGTAGAGATGCGGAGCGATTCCGTCGGCGACCGTGCGGACGCGGTCGTCGAGGAGGGGCGCGTAGATGAAGCGCGCCCAGACGCTCAAAGTATCGACCAGCGCGTCGGTCAGGTCGCGAAAGCCCCAGATGGCGTAGGCTGCGGCGATCCGGGCGCGATCGTCGGTCTGGAAGCCGCGATAGAGCTCGATGACACCCTCGACGAAGCTCGGCGGGAAGATGCGGACGCAGCCGTAGTCGAGGAGGTTCAGCCCCGCCGGCCGGCCGTCGTCCTCGAAGATCGTGTAATTGCCGAGATGCGGGTCGCCGTGGATCACGCCGATCCGCGCGAAGGGCCGCCACCACGCCTTGAAGAGCGCCGTCGCGATGCGGTTCCGCTCCTCCTGGCTGTGATCGACGTAGGAGAGGAGCGGCTTCCCCTCGAGCCACGTCATCGTGAGCAGCCGCCGCGTCGACAGTTCCGGCAGCGCGGCCGGCACGTGCACCTCCGGCGCGTCGGCGAGCACCGCGCCGTAGAGCCGCATGTGGCGCGACTCGCGCTCGTAATCGAGCTCTTCGCGCAGCCGCTCGCCCAGCTCCTTCAGAATCTCGCGCGTATCGATCTCGGGGCTGAAGCGCCGCTGCACGGCGAGGATCGCGGTGAGCTGCGTCAGGTCCGCCTCCACCGCCGAGTTCATGTCCGGATACTGGAGCTTGCAGGCGACCGCCGTGCCGTCATGCGCGACCGCGCGGTGCACCTGACCGAGCGAAGCGGCGGCGGCCGGCTCGTGCTCGAATTCCCTGAAGCGCGCTTCCCATTCCGGCCCGAGCTCGGCGCGCATCCGCCGCCGCACGAAGGCCCAGCCCATCGGCGGCGCCATGGACTGGAGTTTTTGCAGCTCGAAGGCATATTCCGGCGGCAGCACGTCGGGGACGGTGGCGGCAAGCTGCGCCACCTTCATCAGCGGCCCCTTCAGCCCGCCCAGCATGCGTGCGAGATCCGCGGCCTGGGCTGCCGGGTCCGCGTCGCGCCCGAGCGCCCGCGAGCCGATCACCCGCGCCGCAAAGCCGCCGACCCCCGAGCCGACCCGTGCATAGCGCGCCAGCCGGCCCGAAAGCCTGTTCCCCTCATCATCGCCGGTTGAAGACATCGGGCGTTAACTGGGCTTGAAAGGCTCCCGACGCAACCCGATTGCCCTATGCTCCGTTACTGGCGCGGCTGCAGCTTTGCCGCCGAAACAATTCTGATCGGGGCACTCTATTGGCGCTTATTCCTTCCATGAACCGGCCTGCCCCGCAGCGCGCCGAGCTGCCGCCGGAGACCAACCGGTCGCCCCTTCTCGTCCTCGCAATGGTTGTCATGGTCATCGCGGCGCTCTATTTCGGCCGCGACATCTTCGTCCCCCTGGCGCTTGCGATGCTCCTGAGCTTCGCGCTGGCGCCGCCGGTGCGGTGGTTGCGGAAAATCTACTTTCCGAACGTCGCCGCAGTCATCACGTCAGTCGTCATGGCCTTCGTCGTGATCGTCGGACTGGGTTCGGTCTTCGCATGGGAGATCGCCGACCTTGCCGGGCGCCTTCCAACCTATCGCTACAACATCGAGAGCAAGATCGACTCGGTGCGCCAGTCGCCGCCCGGCGGTCACCTCTTCGAGCGCGCCACTTCGATGCTGCGCGATCTCGGCCGCAAGATCGACCAGGAAAGCACCGATGCCGTGCCTGCCGACGGCGCGGCAGCGACGCCCGAGGCGCGCGCGCCGATCCCGGTCGAGATCCACGAACCTTCGCCGACCGCGATGCAGCTCGTCAGCACCGTGCTCGGGCCGCTCGTCAGCCCGCTCTCCACGGCCGCCATCGTGATCGTCTTCGTCATCTTCATGCTGCTGAAACGCGACGATCTGCGCGATCGCCTCGTGCGCCTCGCCGGCGCGCGCGACCTGCCACGCACCACCAAGGCGCACGACGACGCCGCCCGGCGCGTCGGGAAGTACCTGCTGATGCAGTGCGTCGTGAACACGATGTACGCGATCCCGATCGGGATCGGGCTCTGGCTGATCGGCATACCAAACCCGCTCCTGTGGGCGCTTCTCTGCGGAACGATGCGCTTCGTCCCCTATATCGGGCCGATCGTCGGCGCGTTCTTTCCGCTCGCGCTGGCGATTGCCGTCGATCCGGGCTGGACGACGCTTCTCCTCACCGGCGCGCTCTTCATCGTCATCGAGCTCGTCATCAGCAATTTCGCCGAGCCGCTCCTCTATGGCGCGAGCACCGGCCTCTCGCCGATCGCCGTCATCGCCTCGGCGGTGTTCTGGACCTGGCTGTGGGGGCCTATCGGGCTGCTCCTTTCGACGCCGCTGACGGTTTGCCTGGTCGTGCTCGGGCGGCATGTGCCGCAGCTCGCCTTCCTCGACGTGCTGCTCGGCAACGAACCGGTGCTCACGCCGCCCGAGCTTCTCTACCGTCGGCTGCTCGGAGGTAACCCGGACGAGGCGACGGAGCGCGCGGAGGAGTTCCTCGCCAAGGACTCGCTCGCCGCCTTCTACGACAACGTCGCGGTACCGGCGCTTGCGCTCGCCGAGGACGATCGCGTTGACGGCCGCCTGTCCGAGGAACAGCGGACCCATGTCAGCGAAGGCGCCATGGTGCTCGTGGAAAATCTCGCGGACTGGGAAGACGAGATCAGCAAGGCGAAGGACAAAGACAAGGACAAGGACAAGGACAAGGACAAGGAAAGGCCGGGGACTGACGCTGCGGTGGAAGTCGAGCCCCCCGAGCCCCCCACCGATCCCGAACGGCTTCGCGGGGTCGAGGCGCTCATCGCGGGGGCGCGCGGCGATCTCGACGACGCGGCAGCGGCAATGCTTGCGCAGCTGCTCGAACGCCAGGGCGCGACCGTCCGCCTCCTCCCGCACGACGCGTTGCAATCATCCACGCTGCGCGATAGCGAGCTTGGCGATCCGGCGGTGGTGGTTCTCTCCTACATGAACTCCGATTCCCTCGCCCACGCCCGTTTCCTGGTGCGGCGCATCCGGAGGCGGCTGCCGAACGCGACGATCATCGTGGGCTTCTGGACCTTTGGGGAGACCGAGGGGAGCCGTCGCAATCCGCTGGAGGCGACCCGCGCCGACCGTGTGGCGACGTCGCTCGACGAGGCGGTCCGAGCGGTCGCTGCGACGCTATCGCCGGAACTGGCGGAGGCCCGCGAGGCGGAAACCCCGCTGCCAATCGATTTTCGCGGGCGCGCGTCGGCCTGATCGACGGCGTCGGTTCAGAGGGCCGGCTGCGGGAACGACGTTACCCTCCGCGAGCACTCAACTTTCCTCGCGGCGCGGCATTGCCGTGGGCTTGGTCGAACTTCCGAGGCCCAGCGCCACACGTATTTCCGCGAGACAGGCGTCCTTGCCGGGGATCATCGCGCCGGGCATTTTCTCCTTACGGCCTGGCGGGGATGGAGGAGCCGGTGCCGCACAGCATCCCGAATGTGACGAGGCAGGCGGCGCGGACGGCGGGACCTGCGGTGGCGAAGGGGGCAATCCCGGCGGAAGCGGCAACTGCGTATCGACAAGCACATCCGCGCTGCCATCGAGAAATCCGACCATGGCGTGAAATCCGAGCGCGCGGTACACCTCGAACTGCTCCTCACTGAAGAACTGATCGCTTGTCGTCTCGTGCGGGAAATTCGGGTTTCGCCGGGCGTAGTCGCGAATGGAATCGTTCTCGTCGCCGGTCAGCGACGATTTCACGTAGATGAGATAGCCTACCTGGTCGCCGGGATAGAGGATCGTGCCCACCGCGATGTGCGGGCCGCAACCGGGGTCTGCCTTCGGTTTGACGTTCGCGGGCGAACCGGCGCCCATCCAGGTAAGCGTGCTCTCGCTGATCTCCTTCCAGGGTATCCTGATGCGGATGCCGAGATCGATACGCGCATAGCGCTGAAGGTCGATGAAAGAGGGAAAGTCCATGGTCGGATCGGCCTCACCATCGACCACGACGATGAACTTGCATCGCCGTCGCAGCAATTCGTAGATGCCGAGATTCTCGATGTGGCCGCCGTCGGTGACGTAGACAATCTTGCCGCGTTCATCGAGCCAGCCGATCATCTCCTTGAAGATATACCAGGGCGCAAGATGCGGACCTCTCGGCATTTCGGTCCGGTGCAGCCCGTCCTTGTCAACCTTCACGCGCCGCGGATTTTCCAGCCAGTATCCGAGGCGCACGTTGAGCAGCGCGAGGGTGGGCGCCAGCGCCCGGATCGACTTCGATCCCATCGCCGCGGAGAACGCCGCGCCGGAGACAGACAGGGCCGTTCCGAGATTGAGGCCGCGCGGCGCCGGCCTTTCGCCCCGCGCATCCGCCGGCGGGCGTGGCGGCTCGTAGCTCGTGGTTGGCACGTAGCAGGTGGCGGCGCTTCCGACATAACGGGGCGAAAACAGAAAGAAATCGGCGTTGCGGCCACGCCGATTGGCAAAGTCCGAACCCTGCACATTCAAGGCTGCATTGATGAGGTGATAGGGCACGTTCACATTGTTCAGCTCGCTGAGCTCCATATCGAGCGGCGCGAAGTCCCGGTTATTCGCGATGCTGCTCCGCCTCGCAGATTTCAGCGGATCGAACAGGAACGCCTTGGCGATGCGGTCGCGATAGAGCCGATGCAGCGAATTGGCGTTCGGCCGAAGCAGCGACGCGAGCAACAGGATCAACATGCCCAGTCCGACGTAGATAACGATCACGGGCTTCCCGGAGTCCCCGGTTCCGACGAGCTCCGCGGCCTTGTTGAGCCAGTCCGGCCTGTGTGAGATCGGCGTCGGCGGCGGCTTTCCCTCGGCCGCCGCCGTTCCGCAGCCGACAGCGCTGTCGCCTGTGAGCATCCCTTCCGCCGAACCGGAAGCGGACCCCATCGAGAACTTCAGGTCGATGGAGCCGGTGGTCGCCTGACATTCCGCGTTTGAAGATGCTTGCGACCGCGTGATGACCTCGCTGTTCGGGATGCCCCAATAGCAAAGGTAGAGATAGCCGATCCAGATGATGAGCGGCAGCGCCGCTCCGGCGACCCAGACGACGACGCGCGCAAGAATTCCCTTCAGCGCGGCGGACCACCCGGTTCCCGAATTCCCTACCTTGATGAGATCAGCAAGGTTCTTGTTGAAGAACGTGACGAGCGCGGCAACCGGCGCCAGCAGCGCGGCGACCCACTGCGCCCAGGACGTAACGACACCGCTAAAAAGGCCGCCCCCCTTTTCCCTCATCGCGACATCGAACATCTGCGAGATTACAGCAGGCTGCAGCTCGAAGAAGAAAATCAGGGCAAGCAGCGCAAGGAAAGCGCCGAAAATCCTGGGCCACGGAGTCCGAAACTCTCCTGACTTGCCGAGTGTCAGGAAGGACCGCCACAACGCCCAGACGAAGAACGCAATCAGGCCGACTATCGAGACCGCTATCGCAACGCCGAAGTTCCGATCCGGGACGAACGGCAGCGATGGGTATCCGAGGATTTCGGAATGCCGCAGGTAAGGTCGATCGGGGTTGCACAGGATCGTGAATGCAGCCGGAATCAACATGGCCGGCAGCACGATCCCCAGGTTAGCCACCCAGCCGCGGACGACGATGGCGAGCCCCTTCAGCACATCCCGGAAGCCGTACGGGATGAGGTAGTTCGAATAGTTGCGGATGTGGCCGACAGCATCGGTGTCGCTGATGTCGCCCTGCAGCGCGGCGCCGGCGCTGGCGACCGAGCCGAACACGAACTCGCCGTGCGTCTGGGTCATGGTCGCGGTCAGCGACGAGCCCATGTAACCGCCCCCCGACACTGTCGAGAGATAGTCGAGCCGCTTCAGAACGTCGGACTGGTCGAGCGCCTGCAGCACACCCAGCGAAAACGCTGCCGAACGAATGCCGCCTCCGGAGAGCGCCAGACCGACGACGTCGATCACGCTCTTATCGTCTTTGCCTTTCGGAAGATCGACTTCTGGGCGGTCGCTCTGCGCCCTCCGGCGCGCGTTGACTGACTCAAGCTCCTTGAAGCGTATCTCTTCCTCGAATTGATCCGCCCCAGGCCCGATGGAAAAGCGCTGTTGCCACCGGGCTCCGCTGTCTGTCTCGACTTCCGCCATCGCACTGCCCCCGTGGCGGCAGCATATACGCAACCAGTAATTGCTATCAACCAGTCTCCGGCGGCGGATATCTTAAGCGGCGGAGGCCGCCGAAACGCCTACGCCCCCTCCAGCGCCTCCAGCTCGCCGATCAGCCCCTCGATCACCGACAGCCCCATCTGCCAGAACCCGGGGTCGCTGGCGTCCAGCCCGAACGGCGCGAGCAGTTCCTTGTGGTGCTTGGTGCCGCCGGCCTTCAGCATGGCGAAGTACTTATCCTGAAAACCGCTCTCGGCGCGCGCGTAGACGGCGTAGAGCGAATTCACCAGGCAGTCGCCGAAGGCGTACGCGTAGACGTAGAACGGCGAGTGGATGAAGTGCGGGATGTAGGTCCAGTAGGTCTCGTAGCCGGGGCCGAGGCGGATCGCCGGCCCGAGGCTTTCGCTCTGCACCGCGAGCCAGATCTCTCCGAGCCGCTCCGAGGTGAGCTCGCCGTTCTTGCGCTCCAGGTGGACATCCCGCTCGAAGCTGTAGAAGGCGATCTGCCGCACCACGGTGTTGACCATGTCCTCGACCTTGCCGGCGAGCATGATCTTCCGTTCGCGCTTGTCGCTCGCCTGGTCGAGCATGGCGCGGAAGGTCAGCATCTCGCCGAACACGCTCGCCGTCTCGGCGAGCGTCAGCGGCGTCTGCGACATCAGGAGCCCCTGGTCGGCGGCGAGCACCTGATGCACGCCGTGGCCGAGCTCATGCGCGAGCGTCATCACGTCGCGCGTCTTGCCCTGGTAGTTCAGGAGCACATAGGGGTGCACCGACGGGACGGTCGGGTGCGCGAAGGCGCCAGGCGCCTTGCCCGGCCGCGTCGGCGCATCGATCCAGTTCCTGTCGAAGAATTTCTCGGCGATCCTCGCCATGTCCGGCGCGAAATCGCCGTAGGCGCCGAGCACGGTGCGGCGCGCCTCTTCCCAAGTAACGCGCCGGTCGATCGATTCCGGCAGCGGGGCGTTGCGGTCCCAGAATTCGAGCTGCGCCTTGCCGAGCCAGCGCGCCTTCAGCGCGTAGTAGCGGTGCGAGAGCCGCGGATAGGCGGCGCGGACGGCCGCGACGAGCGCGTCCACGACCTCGGGCTCGACGCGGTTCGAAAGATGCCGCGCCGCCGCGACATCCTTGAAGCCGCGCCATTCGTCGGAGATCGCCTTGTCCTTGGCGAGCACATTGGTGATGTGCGTGAAGAGCCGGATATTTTCGTTGAAGGTCGCCGAGAGCGCATCGGCAGCCTGCTTGCGCTTCGCTTCGTCGGGATCGACGAGCCGGTTGAGGGTCGGCTCAAGCGGCTGCTTCTCGCCCTCGACATCGAACCTGAGGCCGGCGAGCGTCTCGTCGAACAGCCGGTTCCAGGCGCCGCGGCCGGTGACGAACTTCTCGTGGAACAGCTTTTCGATCCGGTCCTCGAGCTGATAGGGGCGCTCGAGCCGGAGATCCTCGATCCACGGACGGTAGGCGGCGAGCGCCGGAGCCTGCATCGCCGTTTCAAGCGCCGCGTCGTCGAGACGGTTGAGCTCCAGGCCGAAGAACAGGAGGTGGGTCGAAACGGTGGTCAGACGCTCCTGCAGGTCGCCGTAGAATTTCGCGCGGGCGGGATCGGAGGTGTCGGCAGAATAGACGAGGCTCGCGAAGCTTCCGAGCCGGCCGAGGATCTCCTCGATCCCCTCATATTCCGAGATCGCCGCGGCAAGCTTGTCGCCGCCATCGGCCGCCTCGCTGAGCGCCTTGAGGTTGCCCTTGTAGCGGGACTCGAAGGCCTCGCTCATCGCCGCGCCGCGTTCAAGGTCGCGCGCCACCTCCGGCGCATCCATGGCCGGGTAGAGGTCGGAGAGATCCCAGACGGGAAGCGTTCCGAGGTCGTGGTTACCGTCAGCGGACCGCCGTGCTTCCTGCGCCACGAATCTTCTCCCGTGCTGGTCGAGGCCCGCAGATAGCGAGGCGCGCGCGCGAATGCGAGCCCGGTATGCGCGCTAAGGCGTTCTTAACCGTAGCTGCCCGAGAGTGCCCGCGCGTCTCAAGCTTCCCCCCGGCCGGTCGTTCGTAGCGGAAACTGAAATGGCAGCTCACGTCCTGATCGGCGGCGACGATTCTGCCGACCATCCCTCTCTTGTTCCAAAGCGCGCCGACCGTTCGGGGGCGCTCGCGTCCGCCGACGTGCCGGAGCTTGTGCTCCGCCTGCTCGCGCGGCTGCCGGTGGAAGGGCCCGGCGGCGGCGGGATTTCAGTCGATGCCCTCGCCCTGCTGCAGGCGCAGCATTGGCCCGGCGTCCTCCAGTTGGAACGCGCGCTGCTGGCCGCCGTTATTCTGAGCGAGGGCGGAGAACTCATGCCGCAGGATTTTCCCCAGTTTCTGCCGGAGAACGCAGCAGGCCTGGAACAGGTCCGCAACGGCTCGCACGACGCCGCAGCCGGGACGGGTGTTGCAGATCGGGAACACGCACTGGGCGAACGGCCGCCGGCCGCGGCCGCCCGCGCTGACAGGGGGTACTTCGCACGGTATGGTGTATCGCGGCTCCTCGACGAACGTGGTGAGATGCGACCGATCGGCGCCCTCGAGGAAGAGGCTATCCGGTTTGCGATCGATCATTACCGCAGGCGGATGAGCGAGGTGGCGCGCCGGCTCGGAATCGGCCGGTCGACGCTCTACCGGAAGATCAAGGATTACGGGATCGCGACGGTGGAATCCATCGCGTCCTGAGACGGAGACGGCGCGCGCGGGGCGTTTTCCCCGCAAGGCGGAAGGGTTGAAGATGACCGTACTGCGTGCTGCTGTCGCGATTGCCGGCTTCGCCCTTCTGACGATGCCGGCGGCCGGGCGTATCGCCGATTTTCCGGCGGGTTTTGTCTTGCCCTCGCCGCAACAGAACGCCGTCGAGACCGCGCTTGGCGCGACGGACGCTTCGAGCGATCCGGTCGAGGCAAATGTGCGCGAGGGCGTGCACCTACTTTATGCCGCGCGCGGCTTCGATCTCCTCTGGCTCGGCGACCACAAGCCTTCGCAGCAGATGAGCGAGCTGCGGCGCGTGATGGATCAGGCCTCCGACTACGGGCTCGACCCCGCGGCCTACGCAACGCCGGATCTCGCGCCGAGCTATTCCGACGATCCGGCGCAGCTTGCCGAAGCGGACGTGGAATTCAGCGACGCCGTGGCACGCTTCGTGACGCATATCGCGTCCGGGCGGATCCAGCCGACCGACGTCGACAAGCTCATCACGCTGGAGCCTGAGCGCCCGGACATCGCGGCGGGGCTGACGGAGCTTGCGACGTCCACCGCGATTGCCGGTGATATCGCCCGCTTTGAGCCGCAGCACGCCGAGTATCGGGCGCTGAAGTCGGCGCTTGCGAAGCTGCGCTCGGAGTCTGGCGGGCCTGAGCAGGTCAATGTGCCGGATGGCGTTATTCTGAAGCCGGGCAAGTCCGACGAGCGCGTTCCTCTCCTGCGCGCCCGTCTTGGTGTGGCGCTCCCGACCGATGCCGACCAGGACACCTACGACGAGGCGCTGGTCGATGCCGTGAAAGCCGCGCAGGACGGCGCTGGCCTCAATCCTGACGGGGTTGTCGGGCCGCGCACCCTCGCTCTGCTGAACGGACGGAGCCGCGAGGAGGAGATCGCGTCGGTGCTTGCCAATCTTGAGCGCTGGCGCTGGATGCCGCGCGACCTCGGCCCCTTCCACGTGATCGTCAACGTGCCGGAATTCATGGTGCGGGTCGTCGAGAACGACGCGGTCGTGCACGAGACGCGCGTAGTCGTCGGAAAACCGACCAACCGCACGCCGATCTTCTCCAATGCGATCAGCTACCTGATCGTCAATCCCTACTGGAACGTCCCGAGTTCGATCGTCAGCAAGGAGATGCTGCCCGAAATCCAGTCCGACCCCTACGGCTACTTCGCCCGCCGCGGCTATCAGGTCTTCGCCCGGGTTGGCGGCAAGATGCGGCAGGTCGACCCGAGCTACATCGATTGGTACTCGGTCAATCCCCGCTCCGTGCAGATCCGCCAGGTGCCGGGCGATGACAACGCGCTCGGGCGAATCAAATTCATGTTTCCGAATCAGCACTCGGTCTATCTGCACGACACACCGTCGAAGCGACTCTTCCAGCGCGACGCCCGGGCGCTCAGCCATGGATGCGTGAGAGTGGAAAACCCGCTCGACTTCGCGGACGCACTCCTCGCCCGTGCCGCGCCGAAGTGGAATTCGAAGCGCCTCGAGAAACTCTACGGCGGCCCAGAGCAGCGCGTGAACCTCGAAACGCCGGTTCCCGTGCATCTCGCCTACTTTACGGCCGTTGCCGACCCGGACGGCACGCTGCACCATTTCGACGATATCTACGGCTATGACAGCGCGATGGCGGCGTTCGAGGAGTCCAGGCAGACGGCGCGCGTCGCCCAGGTTTCGCCGTAATTCACCTGCTCCCGCCGCAATTCTGCCATACGCAAAATTTTAATTCCGGATTAATCAAGCTACGCGACGATTGCGCCTGATCAGGGGGGATGGGCGCCCCCGAAAATGCAGAGGGCGACCGCGTTTTGAGATTCCCGACCGCGCCACTTTCGATCGGCCTCGGCATTGGGCTCGCGATCAGCCTCTCGCTCGCATCCATCGTCGCTTTTCCGTCAGGCCCAGCCGAGTCGCGCGAGCCGGACAAGACGCTCAGACTGTCCTTCGGGCACACCGGCGAGAAGGGCGAGTTCACCTTCAAGCGGAACGGCGTCTACGATAAGTCGGAGCTCGCCCGGCTCAACCACTTCCTGCGCGACTGGCGGCGCGAGGAAGACGCCCACATGGATCCGCATCTCCTGGATCTCGTCTGGTCGATCTACCAGCAGACCGGATCGCACGACTACATCCACGTCGTGTCCGCCTACCGCTCGCCCGCCACCAACGAGATGCTGCGGCGACGTTCGCGCGGCGTCGCCAAGAACAGCCAGCACCGGCTCGGAAAGGCGATGGACTGGTTCCTGACCGACGTGCCTCTGGCCAAGCTGCGCGCCACCGCGATGAAGATGCAGGGCGGCGGCGTCGGCTACTATCCGACCTCCGGCTCGCCCTTCGTGCACACCGATACGGGCAATGTTCGCGCCTGGCCCCGCATGAGCCGCCAGCAGCTGATCGCCCTCTTCCCGAACGGCAACACCCTGCATCTTCCGGCCGACGGCAAGCCGCTGCCGGGCTACGAGCAGGCGGTCGCCCGTCGCGCTTCGGCCGGCGGCACCGCGCTCGCCTATCTCGATACCGGGGCGGACGATTCCGACGACAGCACCGACCGCACCGGCACCGACACGAGTTCAAACGGCTGGCTCAGCCGCGTCTTCAAGGGCTCCCCTCAGAACAACGCTGTCGCGACCGCCTCCCCCGCGCCGGCAACCGTCCAGCCTGACGTCCAGTCCGCCGCATTGGACACCGGCGACGTTCCGCGCCCGCCGAAGGCGCGGCCGGCGAGCGCCGTCGAGAGCCCCGTCGCCGATGCGAGTGCCGAGACGGTGGTTGCGTCCGTCGATGTGGCCGCTCCGGCGGAGCCCCCGTTGCCGCGGCGTCGTCCGGCGGCCGACGCGGGCATGGCGGCGGTCGATGCCCAGGACGCCATCGCCACCCTGACCGAACGCATGAATCAGGAATCCGCGTCCGCCGACGCGGCGCGGCCGGTCGCCCTCGCTTTTGCTGCCGCTTCGGATGCGCCCGAACCCTCCGAGGCTGACCGCGCGATCCTCACCGCCTTTGCAGCGCTGAGCGGCACCGACGCCATCCACGACGCCGATGCCGCGCTCACTGCGGAACTCACCCGCCGCGCTTCCGCCGCGAACCCGCAGCCGGAACAGCAGACGCAGACGATCGCGGTTGCCTATGCCGGCAGCGACCTGTTGCCGGCTCCGGCCTTCGATTCCGGCGCGGGCTCCAGCGCGGGCCCCAGCGCGGGCATAGTGCTCGCCCCGGCGCACTATGATGGCGACGAGCAGCAACTTGTCTCCCTGATCGACCCGCCGAAGCATCCCGCTCCGGTCACCTCCCCGCCCTCGGGCCAGATGGCGATGCCGGCCCCGGCTTCCGGACTTTTCGTAGCGCCCGGCGGCGCCTCGGACGTGGCCGACCTGCGCGGCCGCTCCGGTCCGCCGGTCGAACAATTCGCCCGGAACGGCGCCAAGCAGGGCGAGGCCGGCTTCCTTTCCCGGCTTTTCGCGAGCCTCGTCGAATAAGCGATCCGACCGCCGGCTGAGCCCCCGCAAGGCCGGCTTCGTTCCTGCAACTGCACGGCTCCTGCAAACCCCTGTTGCGGATGCGCCACGCGCATCAAGTTCCGCCGCGGGGCAATTCCGCGCCTGCCATCCATCGTGTTACCAATCCGGAGATCAGTTGGGGCTGGGGCCCGATGCGTACTCTTTTTCACATTGTCGGCGCCGTTGCTATTCTGGCGCCCGCGGCCGCGAAGGCCGAATTTCAGCTTTCGGGCTATGGCGGCGTCAACATCGCCAACAGCAGCGATGCGACCATCCACACCCCACTGGTGAACGGCACATTCGACATCGACTGGTTCGGCGATTCCTTCGAGCCGCCTCCCTACTGGGGCGCGCGGGGAACCTGGTGGCTGACCGATTTCAACCTGCCGCGCTGGGGCGTGGCGATCGACCTGACCCACGCCAAGGCCAAGGCTGATCTCGACGATCCGGTGGTGGGGGCGTCCTTCTCCCACCTGGAGTTCACCGACGGGCTGAATACCCTGACGCTGAACGGCCTCTACCGCGCGCCGGTCAACAACTGGCTCGGGGTCTATGCGGGCGTCGGCGCGGGCGCCGCGATCCCGCATGTCGAGGTCAAGACGCTCCCCTACCAGGGCACGACCTGGGAGTATCAGGTGAGCGGCCCGGACGTGCAGGGGCTGATCGGCGCCAACCTCACGCTCGGCCACGGCTTCTCGCTGTTCGGCGAATACAAGGCGAACTATTCCTTCAACCACGCCGACCTCGTCGGCGGCGGCGACCTGAAGACCAACGTGCTCACGCAGCAATTCGCCATCGGCCTGAGCTACTCGTTCGGCGGAACCCCGCAATACTAGCGGCGCAACGGGCGCCTGGACGCAGTCCGCGTATCGACCGGGCCGCGCGCCTGCTATCAATCGCGGCATGGCACCGGAACCGGCGCGCAACAGGATCATCGACCGCCTCGGCGCGCTGTCGCTCGACCGCGGCGCCCGATTTCGCGCCAACCTCACGGTGTCGCGCCAGCTGATCGCCGGACGCCGCCGCGATCTCCGGTTCCGCGTTCTTCCCTACGACGCCCTGCAGATCGTGAACGGAGCGACCGTCATCCTGACGCTGCTCGCCATCCTCACCGTCGTCCTCGATCCGCTCCTCTTCGCCTGGCAGGAGAGGCTTCCGAGGGGGGTGGTGACGTTCTTCGGCTACGTCACGCGCTTCGGAAAGTCGGACTGGATCCTGCTCGGCACCGGCCTCTTCCTGATCCTCATGCTGGCGCTCGATGCGAGCGCGCTTCGCGCACGGCTCCGGGCGCGGCGCACGCTCCGCTCGCTGGCGGCCCTTTATGTGTTCGGGTCGGTGGCAGTCTCCGGCATCGTCGCGAATGTCAGCAAATACGCGATCGGGCGCGCCCGCCCGAAATTCTTCCCCGACACCGGCAGCGTGGCGTTCGATTTCCTGTCGGGCGATGCAAGCTGGGCGAGCTTCCCTTCCGGCCACGCCACCACCGCGATGGCGCTTGGCGTGTCGCTGGCGCTCCTCTTCCCGCGCCTCCGCTGGGTATTCCTGTGCCTCGGCTTCTGGATCGCGGCGAGCCGGCTTTTCGTGCTCGCCCACTACCCGTCCGACATGGCCGCCGGATGCCTGCTCGGCGGTGGCGCGGCATGGCTCATCGCGCGCGCAATGGCGCGGCGGCGACTGGTCTTCGGTTTTGACGGCACAGGTCGGATCGTCCGCCGCGCCGGAGCATCCGGTCGGCTGTTCTGAACGGCGCCGGCGGGGCGCTACTCCGCGGCTTCCGCCTGCGCGCCGCCTGACGGCTCGAGCAGCATGCCGAGCGCATGCAGATAAAGCTCTAGCAGCGCCTCTTCCTCCTGCCGCTCCGCCACATCCTTCTTCCTGAGGCGGATCACCTGGCGCATGACCTTGGTGTCGAACCCCTGCCCCTTGGCTTCCGCGAAGACGTCGCGGATGTCGTCGGCGATCCCCTTCTTCTCTTCCTCCAGCCGCTCGATGCGCTCGACGAAGGACTTGAGCTGCCGTGAGGCGGCCGTTCCCGCCTCACCGGACATGGATACGGATTTGGTGGATGGACCCGCCGCCGCGACGCCGTTTTCGGCCATGCCTTTACGCTCCTCTTCAAGCGAAAGGGCGTGCCCGGGAGGGGGGCAAAGGTCAACACTTCGAGCCGGAGAATCCCCGCTCTTCAGTGGTCAGCCATGCGAGGGATTGCCCTTCGCAAACGCCGCTTTCGCGGCGGGAGACGATTCGGCCTGATATTTCGCCCGCCAATCGTCATAGGGCATGCCGTAGACGATCTCGCGGCTCGCGTCCTTGGAGACCGCGACGCCCTTCGCCTCGGCCGCCTCGCGGTACCAGTTCGAGAGGCAATTGCGGCAGAACCCGGCGAGGTTCATCAGGTCGATGTTCTGCACGTCGGTGCGCTCGCGCAGGTGCTCGACCAGACGGCGGAAGGCTGCCGCCTCGAGTTCCGTGCGCGTGATCTGGTCAAGCTGCTGCATTGTCGGCTCCTTCGTTCAGTCGTTATCGGCGAGCGAGCCGAAGTGGCTGATTCTGTGCACATCCGGCTCCGCCAGAATGCTCCTCAGGATCGGCTCCAGCCTGTCCGCCCATTCGAGCACGCCGGCCGGCGCCTCGATCAGATCGTTCCGCACCTCAAGCAGCGCGTGCGCCAGGCCGCGCCCGGTCGCGTGCCTGTACATGGTGTCGTTCTTCAACGCGCCCAAATAGGGCTCATTGTCGCCGATGTGGAGCCCGGGCAAAGCGGCGAGCGCGTCGATCAACGGGCGGGCGAAGCGCGGATCGCGGTCCCACAGGATGCCGGCGTGCCACGGCCGCCGGCTCCCTTTCCAGACCGGCGTGTAAGAGTGGAGCGACAGGATCGCCGGCGGCGTGCCCGATTCAAGCATCGCATCGACCTGTCGCCCGATCGCCGCGTGGTAGGGGCGAAAGAAGCGGTCGAGCCGCCGCTCCCGCTCGGCCGGGTCGAAGGCGGCATTGCCGGGCACGATCGCGCCGTCGGAAAGGCGCATGATGAGGGTCGGATCGTCTTCGCCGCGGTTCGGGTCGATGACGAGACGCGAGAAGCGCGTGAGGATCGCCGGCGCACCGAAACGCTCTGCGATCGTGCGTGCCAGCGGAGCCGCGCCGATGTCATAGGCGATATGGCGCTGCAGCTCGCCCGCCGGCAGGCCGAGGCTCCGATATTCCGGCGCGATAGAATTGCTCGCGTGGTCGACGAGGATGAGGAGACCGCATGCATCGTCTCCCTCGATTGCCTCGAACGAATCCGCGACGGGGAAGGACGGCGGCGACGCCGGCCTATCGGGGAAATCTTCCTGCACGATTTCGACTCCCGGCGAGACGCGAGCGGCTCGCGGAGAACCGCCCCGGCATGATAGGAGCTGCGGCGCCCGGGTGCCAGTCTCGCGCGTCCCTGCAGTCCCACGAAAGTCCCGATGGTCGCTCCCGCCCCCCGGCTTGCCCCAGCCCTCGACGCCGCGCCGCTCGCGCTGCTGGCGCTCGTCGGCGGGGCAATGGCCATGGGGATCTCGCCGGTCTTCGTCCGTTTCGCCGAGATCGGGCCGTTCACCAGCGCCTTCTGGCGGGTCGCCCTGGCGCTTCCGGCCCTGTGGCTGTGGTCGACGCTCGAACGTCCGGTCGAGCCCATCCGGCCGGACACTTCCGCCCGCGTCTCCGTAATCGTGGCGGGGCTTCTTTTCGCCGGCGACCTCAGCTTCTGGCACCTCGCCATCATGAACACCTCGGTCGCCAACGCGACGTTCCTGGCGACGCTCGCGCCGGTCTGGGTCGTCCTCGGCTCGGGGCTGTTCCTCGGCGAGAGCGTCGCCGCGAAGGTGTTCCTCGGCATCGCGCTCTGCCTCGTCGGAGCGACGGCGCTGATCGGCGATACGTGGTCGGTCCATCGCGCTCAGCTCGACGGCGATCTCTACGCGCTCGCCTCGTCCTCCTTCTTCGGCGCCTATTTCATCGCGGTCAGGCGCGCGCGGCGCGTCTACGGCGCAGGCCGCACGCTCTTCCTTTCAAGCGTCGTGACGGCTGCGGTGCTGCTGGTCGAGGCGCTGCTGATCGAGAATGTCCTCTGGCCGCCGACGCTCTATGGCGTCGCGGCGCTTCTCGCCATGGCGCTCGTCAGCCACGCCGGCGGACAGGGGCTCCTCTCCTTCGCGCTGGGTCACCTCCCCGCGGCCTTCTCCTCGCTTGTGATCTTCCTCGAGGCTATCGCCGCCGCCTGCTTCGGCTGGCTTCTCCTGAGCGAGCCGGTCGGGCTGATCCAGTTCATCGGCGCGATCGCAATTTTCGCCGGCATCAGCGTCGCCAGGCCGAGGCGGGTGGCGTGAGTCCGCGCGCGCTCTGCCGGAAGATGTTCGACGCGGCGGTGGCGCGGGCGCAGCCTTCCGTGTGCCTGCAACCGCATCTTCCCGAGCCACCGCCCGGGCGGCTGCTGGTGCTCGCCTGCGGCAAGTCGGGCGCGCAGATGTCGGAGGCCTGCGAGGAATATTATCTCGATGGCGGCCGGCTGCCGCCCGACCGCCTTGTCGGCATCTGCGTCACGCGCCACGGTTACGGCAGGCCGCTGCGGCGCATACGGCTGGTGGAGGCCGGCCACCCGGTGCCGGACGAGGCAGGCCTCAAGGGAACCGCCGACGTGTTGGCGCTCGCCGCCGAGGCCGGGCCTGACGACCTCGCTCTCATCCTCGTTTCGGGCGGCGGCTCCGCCAACTGGATCGCACCCGCGAAGGGGCTGACGATCGCCGACAAGCAGGCGCTCACGCGGGCGCTGCTCGCCTCCGGCGCGCCGATCTCCGACATCAACACCGTCAGAAAGCATCTCTCGCGCATCAAGGGCGGACGGCTCGCCGCGCGGCTCTATCCGGCGCGCTCGCTCACCCTCGCCATCTCCGATGTTCCGGGCGACGATCCCTCGATCATCGCCTCCGGACCGACGGTGCCCGACGCGACCAATGCCGCCGATGCGATGGCGGTTCTCCGCCGCTGGAAGATCGGCATCCCGCCACAGGTCGAGGCCGTCCTGGCGGGACCGGAGGGCGAGACACCGAAGCCCGGCGACCCGATCTTTGCCCGCGCCGAATTCCGCATCATCGCCCGCCCTGCCGACTCGCTTGAGGCCGCCGCCGAAATCGGCCGCGCGGCGGGCTACGAGGTGGCGATGCTGGGCGATTCCCTCGAGGGAGAGGCCGCCGAGATCGGCGCCGCACATGGGCGCATGGCGATTGAGGCGCTCAACGCCGGCCGCCGCGTCCTGCTCCTCTCCGGAGGCGAGTTGACGGTCACCGTGCGCGGCAACGGCAGCGGCGGCCCGAACCAGGAATACGCGCTGGCGCTTGCACGCGCCGTCGATGGCGCGACGGGAATCAGTGCGCTCGCGGCCGATACGGACGGCACCGATGGCGGAAGCGGCGCGGCGACCGATCCGGCGGGCGCCTTCGCCGATGCGACGACCGTTGCGCGCGCTTCGGCATTGAGCCTCAATGCCGCCAACTTCCTGCAAAATAACGATTCCCGGCGATTCTTCGAACGGCTCGACGATCTCCTGGTCACCGGGCCGACGGGGACAAACGTCAACGACTTCCGCTGTGTCGTCGTTGACAATCGAAACTTCGACGGGCCATAAGTTTTAAGGGTTGGTTAGGTATGCGCCCAACGGAGAAGGGTGGGGCTATGAGGCTTCTCCGCCGCTGCGGAACCATCGTTCTGCCGTGCGCTGCGTCCTTCGTGTTCGCCGTTGCTTCCGCCAAGGCCGACCTGCGAGTCTGCAACAAGACGACCAGCCGCGTCGGCATCGCCATCGGCTACAAATCCGACAAGGACTGGACTACCGAGGGCTGGTGGACCGTCGGTTCCGATAGCTGCGCTACGCTTCTCGCCGGCCCGCTCGTGGGCCGTTTCTATTACATGTACGCGGTCGACTACGACCAGGGTGGCGAGTGGAGCGGCAACAGCGCCTTCTTCTGCACCCAGGAGAAGGAATTCACCATCGAGGGCGTAAACAATTGCGTCGCCCGGGGTTACCAGCGAACCGGCTTCTACGAGGTCGACACCGGTAGTCAGGAAAGCTGGACCATCCAGCTGACGGAGCCGACCAGCCGGGGCGTCGGGGGCCGATGAGACGCAGGCGCAAGATCAAGATCCTCGCGACTCTCGGACCTTCTTCGAACACCGCCGAAACGATCGAGCAGCTCTTCCGGGCGGGCGCCGATATCTTCCGCATCAACATGAGCCACACTTCGCACCAGGCGATGCGCGATCTCGTCGCCGCGATCCGTCAGGTGGAGGCCAAGCACGATCGCCCGATCGGCATCCTCGCCGACCTGCAGGGTCCCAAGCTTCGCATCGGGAAATTCGAGGCGGAGACCGTCGAGCTGCAGAAGGGCCAGACCTTCATCCTCGACAGCGACGAACGCCCCGGCAACAGCGAGCGCGTGCAGCTTCCGCATCCGGAGATTCTGGCCGCGCTCGAGCCCGGACACGCCATCCTCCTGAACGACGGCCGCGTGCGGCTGAGGGTCGAGGAGGTCGGCAACGGCCGCGCCGTCACCAAAGTCGAGCAGGGGCGGACGCTCTCCGACCGCAAGGGCGTGAGCCTCCCCGACACGATGCTGCGCTCCGGCGCGCTGACCGAGAAGGACTGGCGCGACCTCGACGCGGCGCTCGCCGCCGAGGTTGACTGGATCGCGCTCTCCTTCGTGCAGCGCCCCGACGACATCGCCGAGGCGCGCAAGGTGGTGCAGGGCCGCGCCGGGATCATGGCGAAGATCGAGAAGCCGCAGGCGCTGCAGCATCTCGACGGAATCATGGAGCTTGCCGACGCCGTCATGGTGGCGCGCGGCGATCTCGGCGTGGAGATGCCGCTCGAAGCGGTGCCCGGCGTGCAGAAGCGCATCACCCGCCTCGCGCGGCGGCTCGGCAAACCCGCAGTCGTGGCGACGCAGATGCTGGAAAGCATGATCTCCGCCGCCGTGCCGACGCGCGCCGAAGTGTCGGATGTGGCGACCGCCGTCTTCGAAGGCGCCGACGCGGTTATGCTCTCCGCCGAATCGGCGGCCGGCGAATACCCCGTCGAAGCGGTCGAGACGATGAACCGGATCGCCGAGGCGGTGGAACAGGACAAGCTCTTCTCCGGCATCATCCATGCCCAGCGCACGGACCCGGAATCGACCGGAGCCGATACGATCACCTCGGCGGCGCGGCAGATCGCCGAGACGCTCGGGCTCTCGGCGATCGTATGCTACACCTCGTCGGGCTCCACCGGCCTGCGCGCCTCGCGTGAGCGCCCCTCGGTGCCGGTCATCGCGCTCTCGCCGATCCGCCAGACCGCGCGCCGCCTCTCCGTCGTCTGGGGGTTGCATTGCGTCGTCAGCGAGGACGCC